>CANQVS010000005.1 GCA_947627345.1 uncultured Clostridia bacterium | reverse complement strand
GTTCGAGCCTGCCTATCAGCTCCAAAAAGAAAACCGCATTGTAAAGCCGTTTGCAGGCATTTTACAAGGCGGTTTTTATATTTCTAAAAAGGAATATAAAGGCGTTTTGCCGCTTATTTGCCGTTTATCGCCTTAAAAATAGGCTATACATACCCATTTTTGAGGGGTAATGTACAGCCTTTTTGTTATGCTCCTTTTCGCTCCTTGTTAAACATCATTTCAAAGGTTTTTGCCGCTTGCTTGTCTGCAACGTCTAAAGCGTGTACATAGCGGTTTGTTGTCTTTAGCTGTGTATGTCCTAATCTGTCCGCTACGTTCTTTATATTCGTTCCGCTGCCTAATAGGAGCGTTGCAGATGTATGCCGCAACGCGTGAAATTTGCGGTGTTTAAGGTTATGACGCTTTAGAAACTTATTAAACATCAATGTAGGCGTTGACGGGTACATTGGCTGTCCGTTTGCTTGTATAAAAACCCATTCGTCACCCTGCCATTTATCGCCCATAGCAAGCCGTTGCCGTCCCTGTTCCGCTCTGTATTCCTTTAGCATAGTTATACAATAGGGCGGCAATGTCATATAACGGCGTTTACCCGTCTTTGTTTCCTTGCTTTTTATCGGTTCGCCCTTAACCTTGTAATTACTTCTCTGAACGGTTAAAACGCCTGTATAAAAGTTAATATCAGACCATTTCAGCCCTACAAGCTCGCCGCGCCTACAACCCGAATTTAAAGCCAAATGAATTAGTGTTTTAAATTGCAGCGGCTCACTTTCCAAATAGTCTAATATGTCCGCTATTTCTTCAGGAGTAAAAATATCGGTCTTTTGCTCCTGTAGTTTTGGCAGGGTTATTCTGTCCCCGTCGGCAGGATTTACGCCTATTATACCGAGCTTATACGCACTATGAAAAATTGACTGTAAAACCGTATAATAACGCCTAACAGTTGACGGTGAGAGCTTACCCGATTTTGTTTGTGACGGTTTTTCTTGAAGCTCGTTTATAAAATGCTGAATATGTACGGGGGTAATATCTTTCAGTTTGAAGTGTCCCAACGCAGGCAGAATATATTTTTTAACTGTCCTTTGATACGCTTTGTAATTGTATTCGGATAGCGTGTTTTTAGCGTTCTCAAAGTATATCGGTATATAATCGCTTAATTTGATTTTACCGTCCGCAGCGGTTTTCCCGTATAAACATTGTTCCTCAAACAATACAGCTTGCCGCTGCACTTCTTTTTCTATCTGTTTTTCTGTCATTCCTTTATCGGGCTTATATGTTAAATAACGCCTGATCTGTTTTCCGTCCGCTCCATAACCGCAAGACACGGCAATTTCGTAACTGTTATTCTTCTTGCGTATTGTTGCCATTGTCTATATCTCCGTTTTTTACAAGTACATTTAAAATCTCAAAAAATTCTTTTGATAGTTTAAACTCTTTTAACTCCATTATATCCTTGCGTGCGTCTGCCTGTAATTCAATGCTTTCTAATAGTTGTTCGTCTTTCTCACGCTCGCTACATTCAGCCAAAGAATAATAATGCTTAGCTGCAACTTCATATTCAACAATATGTGAGATAAAAAACGATAATTTGATAATTCCGTCTTTATCTGCTCCAATGCTATTTAGAATATGGGAGAGATTATACGGCTTATTATTCTTGTTATGAAACAAAGAGTTAATAACTGTATCACTCAATCCCGTATAGTCACAGATAAATTTAAGATCTTCGTCAGTTGTTGGCGTGTTTGACAATCCAAGCAAATAATCAGCAGACACTTGAAAATACTTTGCTATTTTTGCTGTCATTTCTATATCGGGTTTTCGTTTACCTTTTTCGTAGAATTCAAGGCTTGCTCTTGTAATGCCTAAATCATCAGCTACTTGTTGCCTTTTTAACCCCTTTTTTTCTCTTAAATCCGTTAATCGCTTTGGGAACACGTCAATTGTTGCCATTTTAAACCACCTTTTAAAAAGTGCATATATTTGTTGCTATAATATAAAAATAGCAACAATACGCTTGATTTTTATAATTTGTTGCTGTATAATAACCACAACAACAGATTGTTATCAACATAATATAACATTTGAGGTTAAATGTCAACAACAATCTTTGTGTTGCTGAAAATATTATACAAGGAGTGATGAAAAAATGACAGCAAACAATGACATTAAAATCAAAGCAAAAGAAAAAGGGATTTGTTTATGGGAGATTGCCGAAAGGCTTAATATTAACGACGGTAATTTTTCGCGCAAGCTCCGAAAAGAATTACCCGACAGCGAAAAAGCCGAGATATTTGGCATTATCGAAAGCATATCCCAAAGTAAAACCGCTGCAGCGGAAGAATAAAGGAGGTTGTAATATTGCGTTTTTTTAAAAAAAAGTACAAATCAAATCCACTACTTGTAGAGTTATTTAATGCTACAAATATGCTTAACGAGATTACGGAATACCGCGCACGACTAAAAGATCACTTTATTAAAACTTATGAGGGTACAGGCAAATATACCAATATCATAGACGCTCTGAAAAAGGAGGAAGTATGACACAATTAACTACACAGCCACGAATGAGAACGCTTGACGAATGTTATAACGAGCTTGTAGCGATTGATCCTAATACAGCCGTATCAAAATATTTTATTCGTCGGCTTGCTATGTCGGGTACAGTTCCCTGCATTATGGCAGGGCGTAAAAGGCTTATCAACTTTGATAAACTTCTTGCATATTTAAACGGTGACATTCAGGAGCAGAAACCACAACCGAGCAGCGGAATAAGAGCGATAAAAGCATAAAGGCGGTGTTTTTTGTGACAAATAGAATTACCGAGCTATTACACGACAATGGAAATATCGGCGCAGATAACGGTATCAAGGTAAGGGAAATACTAATGCTGTTAGGACTAACCCCGACAAGCAAAAACAGCCGTAATCTAACGGCTGAAATTCAGGAGTACCGCCGCCAATGGCGAGAGGTGGACGGAATAGAAAATTACATACTTTCCGACACGTCACACGGCTATTATTTACCGCTGAACGCTGATGAAGCGGCACACTTCCTATCTTCACAGGATAAGAGAGCTATTCAAGCATTTTCTACTGTTAAGACGTTGCGGCGGCACTTAAAAAATATAGGGGTATTAAGTTAAGCTATGGCAAAGAAAAAATATCAAAAAAAGCCTTTTGAAAGTAGCGGCGTATCAAGTGATACATCAGCTAATATTTATCACTCTATGCTACTTTCAGCTGCGTGGCTCGCTTTAACTAAGCCACAACGAGTGTTATATTTAACTATGAAAGATAGGTATTATCAGCTCAAGGCTCACCCCGAAAATAAACAAGAATTGTTTTATTTCAATAAGGGGCTATGGAAAAACGAATACAAATTATATACGAACGCAAAACAATTTGAAAAAGACCGCGACGCACTCATTGAAAAAGGCTTGATCGCTGTTGTCGCTGACGGCTATTTTTCTCAAAAGAAAACCATTTATAAATTTTCGGACAAATGGCAAAAATACGGTACTAACGCTTTTAAGATTGAGTTTAACGAAATGTCAACATCTTTGCGACACGATAAGATCCCAAGCGATAAGAAAAGAAAGAACAAGTCGGAAAAAGAACGAGAACAAAAAGCTATGAAAGAGGAACAGGAACAAAAAGCCAGTAGCTATGGCTAAATTTAATATACTATATCATATATGGTATAACCCTATTTGGGAAAAATGTTATACAGTTATATCAAATATGGTATAACCCAAATTGCCAATATCTCCGAAGTTATACCAAGTGTGGTATAACCCTTATACCATACACGATAGAGCCAAATTTTATTATCCGATTTGTCAGTCCCTAAAAAAGAGCAAATAAACAATCGGTTGTTTTCGGTTGTTTATAAACGCCCGTGACTTATTTACAGAGGTTACGGGCTTTTCTTCTCTTTTTTAGGGTAGCAGAAATGACAGAATATTTGCCCTCTTTTTTAAGGCGTCCGAAATGTCCGAATACTTCTTTTTTAGGGTGTGTAAAATGTGTAAATACTTTTTCAATCTAACATTTTTCAGTCCCTTTTTAGGGGCTCTAAAATCTCTAAAATATTAAAAAATATTTGTACCACTATTTCCCACTATTTTTTAGGGTGGCTAAAATGTCTATATGCTTTGACTTCCATTTACAACTGTTTCCCCTTTTATTCAAAAAAACAACTAATGATACGTTTTAACCTAAAAATCGCATACAAGGCAAAATAAGGCTATTTATGGACGTGTTGTATATATTCGCATAAATGCCCCTCATTTAAGCGTTTAACTGTAAATATGTGTGTACCTACCAAAAGCAGAAAATCCCATACAAGCCAATTACGGGCAAGTATGGGGACTGTTTTAAGCCGTGGAAACAAATTTAACCGTTTTGAAAATCGGTTTTATGATATAACCGCCCTGCCGAAGCAGAGCGGTAACAATTAAAAATTAAGTCCGTCAGGAATTTTTTGTCTGTTATAAAATTGTCGTTGATTTTCATTCTTGACACATTATAAGCGTTTTTACAGTCATTACACCAAATGACACAAAAACCATAGTTGTTTTTTACTTCTTTTGCGCTATATTCAGTATTTAAACTACCACAACAGGGACAATCTTCGGGTTTATTATGGTCTATAATGTTTTCTAAGTTTTTTAACCATTTCATTGTGTCGCTCCTGTTCTTAACAAGCGACTTTACTTCTTTTACTCTATGAAAAGTCATATAATCACCCTATTTGTAAATATCGCCACGATTGCCGACTTCAATTACACGGACAATTAAAACATTATCATTAACTGTATAAATTATCCTATAATCGCCAACACGAAGTCTAAAATATCCCTCGTTACCCCTCATAGCTTTTATATCGCCTGCATTAGGTAATTGATATATTGCTTTTAATATACGCTCTCTCTGTGGCTTTGGCTGTTTAGATATAAATTTAATTGCCCTTTTGTCAATCTCAATTCTGTACTTCATTTATATCTACCCCGCACATTTTTACAGCTTCCTCAAAGCTTACAAATTCTCCCTTGTCTGTGCTGTTTTGATAATCTTCAAGAAGTTTTGCGCAAAATTCATCATCTGCTGTTTCATCAGCATACAACCCTTGCAGATAAGCAACGGCATATCCTATTTTGTATTCGGGTATTTGATTTATCAGTTGAATTGCTAATTCTTTATTGCTCATAACTTAACCTCCACTTTATATTGTTTGATATTTTATATTCAGTATATTCTATGCTCGAATTTTTATCCTTAATAACTATTTAATTTATTGGCTCAATCTTCCACATATTCCATTATGTCGCCAATTTGTAAACCGAGGATTTTACATAATTTTTCGATACACTCCGCCGACAATACGACTTTACCGTTTCTAAAATCTTGTACGGTCTTTTCTCCGAAAACTTTTTCTTTTCTTATCCGATATGATGAATACCCTTTGCTTTTTAAGGCTTCTATAACATCAATTTTATATTTTATCGCCATTGTTTAAAGCTCCTTTTCCCTTAATTTGGGGGCGCGTTTTTATTGCATACTTTTTTCATTATACTCATTATAATATATCTATGCACTATTTTCAAGTGTATAAAATAAACAAATAATGCACTAAATATTTGTGCATACTGCCAATAGACAAACACTATAAATTAGTGTATAATAATAACTGTAATGAGGGAGAGATACCCGTAAATAAACAATCCGTTATCCTGCGATTACGATACACCCGACAGAGTATAAGACAGGGCAAGGCAGGCGACTCGACAATGCCGAGGGCGGCGGCTAAACCGCCCAAATAAAGAAATAAAGGAGATAAAACAAATGAGTACAAACGAATTAACCGCAAAGGTTCGCAAGCTGAAAAGGCTACAAACTAAAGCCGAGGAGCTGAAAGACGAAATAACCGCTATTCAGGACGAATTAAAGGCAGTTCTGACAGCGCAAAACGTCGAGGAAATGAAAGCAGGCACATTTAAAATCAGGTTTACACCCGTTGTAAGCAACCGATTTGATACAACCGCTTTCAAGAAAACACATCTTGACTTATACAATCAGTACATAAAGCAGATAACAAGCCGTCGATTTAGCGTTGTATAAGGGGCAGGGACTACAGCAGGAAGCATTAAATTAAAAATAACTATCTGTATAATACACGAAGTATAATAAAAGTGAGGTAAACAAAATGGATAAAAAGAAAGACGTTTTAATAACTGACAGTTTAAAAGACTTATTTGATATAGAAATGGCATTTACACGCATTGAAGCATTAAGTAATATATTACTTGACTATGTTGTTGATAATAGCGAGCTTAACACACCCGAAAATCAAGACATAGCAAATTTTACGCTAATGGCAATTAGGGACTATGCAAAATTTTACTCCGATCAGGTGCAAAACCTTGATATTGTAAACGGCAAACTTAAACCACTAAAGGCAGCGGAATAAACCGCTGCTTTTTACCGCTTATTTGCCGCTTAATCACACAATAAACGGCAAAAAATAACAAATGATTACTAAAAGTAAAATGTCAAAAAGTCGCATAACAAAGCCATTTATTAAAGATTACAAATACACACAAAAAGTATAAAAATGCTTTGGTAAGGATGAGGTCGGCAGTTCGAGCCTGCCTATCAGCTCCAAAAAGAAAACCGCATTGTAAAGCCGTTTGCAGGCATTTTACAAGGCGGTTTTTCTGTTTCTATAAAATAATGCTTTTTATGCGCGTGTTTAAATATTTGCATAAACACTTCCCATTAAAGCGTTTTACTTAAAAATTTTACCAAAAGTATATACCCCATACAGTCCAATTACGGGCAGTATGGGGTATTTATTATTTGCTTTTTATTTGTCTCAAATCTTTAAGCATTTGACTGGCGTCAACTTCATCCCAATCGCGCAAATGGGTATGCTTATACTTATTATACTTATCGTCAAACTTATCAATCAATTTTGATTTTTCGTCAGATTGCTCATACAAATCATCAAGAATATTTTTCAAATACCCCAGAGGATTTTCCTCAATTTCATATGCGCTCTGATAAGGCAGATTAAACAAATGCTCGATAGAAACCGCATAGCTATGTGGATTATACCTTTTTAAACTTTCTTTCTTAATAATAATACCCTGTATTGCTTTTTCATACAAAAATGTTTTTAATGTTTCGCTTTCACCTGTATTATAGTAATCAATCAACAAAGCATTAAATTCTGTCATACAGCTGTCAGTAATCGTCAAAATACCGGCTCCGGCCATAACAAGAATTTTATTTGCAAGTGTGAGACTTGTTCTTTTGTTACCATCCCAAAAGAATTGTCCTCTTACACCCCACACAAACGCCTCTAACGCTTTTTCTGTTGCTGATTTGTCACTTAAAATTATAGAATATAATTCTTCTGTGACCTTTTCTCGCCTTGGTATTGGTGGCTCGTAATCTGTGCCAGAGATACCGACTGAACCTGTGCGCAACTTTCCCCATTCCAACGCTTCATTTCTTGCGATAAGCTCATTAAGTTTACACCAATAATTAAAGGTTATGGGTTCATCTATCGTATTTATCAGATATTTCCACGCGTCGCGCATATTCAAAATTGCCTGTATATCGTCAAGCTGAACATCCGGTACATTAACACCACTTAAAATTGTTTTTGTCTGCGGAAATGTAACGACTCTGTTCTCCATTTTCATTCCGCAATATACATTTTCATCCCATTTCTTTTTAGCAAGAAATAAACTTTGCTCGGCTGTCAGTTTAAATTTATCTTTAAACATAATTTGTTTCCTCGTTTTAACATTTTAATTTTTGCAACGGTTTAATCTTCCGCATATTCCATTTTGTTCGCAGACTGGCAATTCAGGTATTCACATAGTTTGTCAATAGAGCGTTCATCAATATGCTACCTACGGTAAATTTTTCGCTGTCTGTAGTATAATTCCGGGAAGTTTAATCTTATGCAGAGAGGGCTTTTCTTTAAATTCTTTAAACTTAAATAATTAATTTCAATCGCTCTTCTTTTTGTCTTTCTTAAAATACTCGTCCAAAAGCGACCTTGCAACATTCATACTGTATTTTCCGTGAGCGCCGTGTTCCAAAACCACGGCTACGGCTACCTCGGGTTTGTCAAAGGGCGCATAACAGATGAAAACGGTGTGGTCGGAGCCGGCGTTTTCGGCTGTACCTGTTTTTGCCGCAACGGGCGTTGCGTAATTTCCGAATACGGAATAGGCCGTTCCCTCGGGAGAGGCTGCAACATTTCTCATACAACTTTGAACAACAGACAGGTTATAATTTGAAACGCCGGAGGTATCCTCCGCTTCGGGTTTGTTTGTATCGTATTTGTAGACCGTTTTCGTCTTTTTATAGTCCTTAATTTCCTTAACAATATGAGTGCGCAGACGGGTGCCGTTGTTGGCAATTGTCGCGGTATAGGTCGCAAGCTGAACGGGTGTGAAAGTGTTGTCGGACTGACCGATTGCCGCCTGAACGGTGTTACCGTCCTGCCAGATTTTACTGTCGCGCCCTGCCAATGTTCCGTTGCTCTCCTCTATCTCAAGTCCCGTTTTCTCGCCGAGCCCGAATTTCTCCGCATAGAGATACATCGTGTCAATTCCGAGCCTGCGTCCCGTCTCCGCAAAAAAGTAGTTACAGCTTTTTGTAATCGCTGTTCTGAGTCCGATTGAGCCGTGAGTACCCATACAGGCTACGGGATTTGTGGGATAATAATCGTAATTTTTCGTGCAGGTTATGAGTGTTTCCTCGTCGATTATTTTTTCTTGGAGAGCCGCCGCCGCAACGCAAGGCTTAAATACCGAACCCGGCGCGAACGAACCGACAAACGCGCGGTTATACATAGGAGCGTTTTCGTCCTCGGCAAGATTTACATAGTAGTCGCCGTATTTTGAGTATTTATTTATATTATAGGTCGGGTAGCTTGACGCGGCAAGCACGGAAAAATCTCTCACGTCGAGCATAACCACGGCGCCTGTTTCACAGTCCTCTCCCTGACCTTTACCCTTATAATACGCCTCGCCTTTTCCGAACGCCCTCGCCGCCTTAACCTGCGTCTCAAGCGCCTCATTAGCGACCTTCTGGAGCCTGCTGTCAATCGTGAGATATAGGGTGTTTCCGGGCTTTGCGTTTACGGACTCGACAACCTTCGTCACCTTACCGTCGGAATTTTTCTGAACAATCCGCTCTCCGCCTACGCCTTTAAGCTCGTCCTCATAGGCAAGCTCCAGTCCGAATTTTCCGATACTGTCGTTAAAGCCGTAATTTTTTCCCTGCTCGGTTTTTTTCTCGTATTCCTCCTGCGTGATGCTTCCGAGCGCGCCTAAAATATGGGGCGCAATTTTTCCGTCGGGATTATAGCGCGTGAGGTAGGTCTGAATTTCGACACCGCTTACGTTCTGCATATTTTCGCTGACAATAGCGAGCATATCGGAACTTATACCCTTTGCAAAAATATACGGGTTTGTGTTAGAGTACCACATACGCTGCATATTGTAACGGACGGAAAGCAGGTTTCTCAAATCCTCTTTGTTTTTAATTTTTTTGGTATCAATATCGTAACGCTCTATAAGCAGTTTAATACAGGTTTTTGCGTTGTCGGACGCCTTTAAATCAAGATAATCCTTGGATTTAAGCGTCTTGATTTCGCTTTGCATATTCTTTTTGAATTTAAATTCTCCGTTTGAATTAAGCTTAATCGGGAGGTTATCTATCCATTTTTCATCGCGTTTTTCCATAAGGCCGATGAGCGAGAGTATAGTTTGGTCGAGCCTTTCGGGGTCTATATAAAGCTTATCCAAAACAATCTGATACCCCGTTCGGTTGACGGCTAAACCGACTCCGTTGCAGTCGAGAATTTCTCCGCGTGTCGCGTCGGTCGTTACCGTGTAGGCGGTTGAAGTGTCGGCGAGCCTGCCGTATTCCTTGCCCTCGACAATCTGCCACACAAAAAGCTTGCACACAAAGCCCGAAAAAATAACAAGGGTTATGATTATGCAGATAACAATGCGCTTTTTTAGAAACCGTTTTTCAACGGCTTGTTTTTCCTTATCGTCGGTCACGCGCATAAAATCACCCCCTGAATTTTTTATCAGTTTATAATATGCTTTGCTTTAATAGTCAAGCAAACTTCGGAAAAGTCCCTTGTTAAGAAAATAAAGAATTATTCCGCACAAAAATGTATAAACAATTTTTGAAACATAATGGTTTATAAAATAATACCCTGCCCCGCTTTTTCCCGAAAAGATGTAAAACAAAAGAAAATAGAGGCAGATAAGACCTGCGGTAATAACAGCCGTAAAAGCAGTCGCGTTTAAAAAGTTTACGACCATATAATCTCTGAAAATCCAGCCGAGCAAAAAACAGACTATAGCAAGCATTACGGTATAAAATCCGATGTTGTCGCCGTAGCCTAAATCGAGTAAAATTCCGCTTGCAAGTCCGAAAAACATCGCGGGGATTTCGGATTCAAAGAGAGCGATTGTAATTGCCGCGGGGAGCAGTAAAAGCGGTTTTCCGCCGAAAAGTTCGGGCAAAAGATTCGGAGTTGACTGAAGTATAAAAAGCAGTAAAATCTCCAGACCGTAAGCAAAATAACGCGCGGCGGTAAATTTCCTGTCCATTAATTATCCTCCTTGCCGGAGATACGCTTAATTTCACCCTTATTTTTAAAATCGGTCAAAATTACGACATCAGTAATATTTTTGATTTTTTCAAACGGTTCGATAACCGCATACCTTGTCGCGTCGTACTTATTATATTTTATTCCCGTAACTTTTCCCACAATCAGGTTAGCGGGATAAATTCCGCCGATTCCGGAGGTTGTTATAATATCGCCTTTTTTTATCTTCGCGTTGGCGTCGATTTTTGTCAGCGTTGTTTTATTTTCGTCAGTATACAGCGCGTTTCCCGCAATTACTCCGCTGTCCTTGGTAAGCTTGTCCACTGCCCCTGCCTGCAAATCGGGGGATAAAATCGTAGTCACCTTACTGCTCACGGCGCTTGCAGAGCTTACAAAGCCGATAAGCCCGTTTTCCGTAATAACGGGGTCCTGAACTTCAACGCCGTTTGAGGTTCCCATATCAACGGTAAATGAGTAGAAATCCTGACTGCTGTCACGCCTTATAACGGACGCGGGCATAATTTCATAGTCGGGGTTTGATTTTTTTATCTTGTAGTATTTCCAAAGACGCGCGTTCTCCTCTTTAATATCGTAGTAATCAACGAGCCTTGCGCGTAAATCCGCCGCCTCTTTATTCAGCTTTTTGTTTTCTTCTAAAAGCTCGTCGTAGGTTTTTTCATCTCCGCTTGCCGCCGCTGCGCTTACCTGCGAAAGTCCTTTGGTAAGAAAATTGACCCCCGATGATACAACGGGATACCCCGACGCGCCTAAAATCGCGAAAACAATAAACACTACGACTGTCACGGAAATAATTTTTGCTTTTTTGCCTGAAAAAATTTCTCTCATAGTTTTATCTCCATTTACGATTTACGGGAATTTAATACTATCTCTAAAAATCCCCCAAAAACGGTCGTTTGTCATAACCTGATTTACGTTGCACCGATTCGGAGCAACGCCCCTTACCTAAAGAAACGAACAGGGCTGTCCCGAAATTTGACAACCCCTTTTTCAAACAGACGGCTTCAGGCGCTTTACACGGTTAATATAAAGCCCAATAAGATTAAACCGAAAGCGCTCATACCCCTGCTTTGCTTACTCTCTGTTATGCTTATACTCAGCTCTTGCCGAGCCGAGACGTTTTCCCGTTCCCTCAACAACGCAGTCGAGAGGACGCTCGGCAACGTGAACGGGCATTCCCGTTTCCTGCATAACAAGCCTGTCCAAACCTCTAAGCAAGGCGCCTCCTCCCGTCAGCATAATACCGTGGTCGATAATATCCGCGGAAAGCTCGGGCGGAGTTTTCTCCAAGGTGGTTTTAATAGCGTCAACAATTATCATAAGCGGGTCCGCCAAAGCGTCGCGGATTTCCTCCGCAGTGATTGTTATATCCTTAGGAAGTCCCGTTTCAAGACTTCTTCCCTTTATAAGCATATCTTTTTCGTCAGAATACGGATACGCGGAACCGATAGCAATTTTAATTTCCTCCGCCGTGCGGTCGCCGATAAGAAGATTGTAGGTTTTTTTGATATAGGTTACGATTGCCTCGTCAAATTTATCGCCCGCAACCCTCACAGAACAGGCTGTAACAATATCTCCGAGTGAAATAACGGCAACTTCCGATGTTCCTCCGCCGATGTCTACGACCATTGAACCTGTCGGCTCGTCAACGGGAAGTCCCGCGCCGATAGCCGCCGCCATAGGCTCCTCTATCAGCATAATATTCTTACTTCCGCTTGCTTGTACCGCCGCGTTTTCAACCGCGCGTCTTTCAACCTCGGTAACTCCCGTCGGCATACAGATAACAATTCTGGGCTTGCTGAAAAGCGCGGGCTTTGCCGCCTTTCTTATAAAATGTTTAAGCATAGTAGCGGTAATATCAAAGTCAGCGATTACGCCGTCTTTCAGCGGACGGACGGCAACGATAGAACCGGGCGTTCTGCCTATCATATCGCGCGCCTGCTGACCTACGGCGAGGACCGTGTCGTTGCGGATATCAACCGCTACAACAGACGGCTCGCGCATTACGATACCCTTGCCTTTCATACATACTAAGGTATTCGCCGTACCTAAATCAATTCCTATATCCTTTGAAAACGAAAACATATTCGATACTCCTTTCGGATTTTATCAGTCTATATCTTATATATTATAGCCCATTGTCCCCTTTAAATCAACATAAATTTGTCATTTTTTGCCCGTTGAGCCAAATCCGCCCTCTCCGCGGTCGGTTTTTTGTAATTCGCTGACGATTTTTACCTCGGGAACAACGACGGGTGAGATGACCATTTGCGCGATTCTCTCATTCGGTTCAACAGTATAGGGCGTATCGCTTACATTGCAGAGTCCGACGCAGATTTCTCCGCGGTAGTCCGAGTCGATTACTCCCACGCCGTTTGAAAGACAGATACCGTACTTAACTCCGAGTCCCGAGCGCGCAAAAAGATAGGCGACAAAGCCTTTGTCCATCTCGATTGCGATGCCCGTGGGAATAATTTTTAAATCTCCCGGATTAATTGTAATTTTGTTTTTTATACAGGCGTATAAATCGGCTCCCGCGCTCCCTGCGGTCGCTCTTGTCGGGAGGATTGCGCCGTTTTGCACCATTTTTATTTTTAGTTCCACTTTTTTCCCTTTCCGTTATTTTCAAAATCCTGCAAAATTCAAAAAATCCTGCAAAAATACATAAAACCGATATTTATAAATTTTTTATGTTTCTTATAACTAAAAATATAATTTTCCGACAGAGAATTTTTAATTTTTCCCTCGCGGAAAAATAACCTAAAATACTCCCCTCTTATACAAACCGTGGGTTTTTTCGGCAGAATTAAGGCAACGACTGATAAAATCGGGAATGTTTTCCACGTTTTCCACATAGTTTTCCACAGAAAAGCGAAAGGTTTCAAAGTCGAGATTTTTTGAGCTTTCGGCGTATTTTATCTCCTCGACGGGCAGGCTGTTGAGGATTTCCACAGAGTATCCGTCACAATAAAAAATGAAATTTTTACCAATTCTATCCTGCATTTCCCCGTACCCCTTGCAGTTATTACATCTTTCCTTACCGCTTTTTTTCGGGCAGTTTCTCGTCAGCATAACTGGAAGAAAACCAAAGCTTATTATTCCGCGCGGAATCTCACCGCCGAGTTTTTCGATTTGATTTGTTCTTAATTCAAAGCTTAACTCGGCGTCCTCAAAGCCATACTCCTGCGCCCACTTTAAATCAAGCGTGTTGGTAAAATTCAGCCCGAAACCGCCGTGAATCTTCATCCCCGCGTTTTTTGCGATATAAACGGCGGAAAGATTATTGCACAGCGCGTCCTCAACTCCGATTTTTTTAAATTCTTCGAGCCTTTTTTGAATTATCTTCTCTCTTGAAAACATCGCGCGCGGAATTTCCAACGCTATATTGAAGCCGTTTTCGGCAAGTTTTTTTGCCTCGGATATTTCGCTGTCAAGCGGAATAAAACACAAATCGAAGTCTTTAAAGCCTGCTCCGATTTTTGTTGATACAAATCGGGCGTATCTCCGCTTTTCTTTCGCTTTATGCGGAACGATTCTATCTGATTTTACATCTTTAATTTCATATATTTTGTCGTTTGCTCTCTTTTTGCTCAGTATTTCAAGTCCGTTTCGCCTCAGCTTGTTCAGCTCGGACGCGGAAATTACCGCTTTTTTGTCGAGCGTTACTTTCAGCTTAGTTATATTATAGGGCGTTGCGCCTGTTTTTAACAGCTGTCTTGCACATTTTTCCTCATCGAGCGGTTTGTTTTTTGCCGTTTCACACAACTTTTCGCTGCAGCAAACCGCCTCGCGCTTTCCGTCAGAGAGAATAAGGCGCGCCTTTTTATTAACCTCGGCGTAAAATTCCGCTGTTATATTTACTCTTTTCTGCTCGTCCTTGTATCCGTTTCTTATTTCGCTTAATAATTTTGAGGTCGCCGATACAACGTCGTCCTTTCGGCGCCTACCGAACATCTCATATCCGCGCTTTGACGTGTAATAACCGTCCGTAAAGCCTGTTCTTGAAAAAACCTTTTCGAGCTGTTCGCGGGTTTTTCCGTTTATAAAACCCTCGTCCCGCGCCTGAACGCAGGCCTTTGTCGCCGCCGACACATATTCGGGACGTTTTAATCTTCCCTCGATTTTCGCGGACGCAACCCCTATGCTCTGCAAATCGCGGATATAATCAATTATGCTGTTATCTTTCAGACTTAAAGCGTATTTACTTTTTCCTGCGGTAAACGGAAGTCTGCACGTCTGGGCGCATCGTCCTCGGTTTCCGCTGCGCGAGCCTAACACGGCGCTGAAATAACACTGCCCCGAAACGCTCATACAAAGCGCCCCGTGAACAAACACCTCAAGTTCAATGGGACAGCTCTCGGCAATTCCCCTGATTTCCTCACGGCTTAGCTCGCGGGCCAAAACGACCCTCTTAAAACCAAGCTCCCATAAAAGCTTAGCACCGCTCGGCGAATGAATACTCATTTGGGTTGACGCGTGCAGGGGAAGCTTTGGCACAAGCTTTTTCGCGAGCATAGCGACTCCCATATTTTGAACAATCAGCGCGTCCACTCCCGCTTCAGCCGAGGATAAAATTAACTCCTTTACCTTTTCAAGTTCATTGTCAAAAACTATCGTATTGACTGTAAGATAAACCAAAACGCCTCGTATATGGCAGTATTTCACCGCCTCAGAAAGCTCGTCCTTGTCAAAATTATCCGCCCCCGCGCGCGCGGAAAACTCCTTTGCGCCCAGATAAACCGCGTCCGCTCCGCTACGAACGGCAGAAACTACGGTCTCAAAATTTTTGCAAGGCGAGAGAATTTCAATTTTACTCATTTTCAAAAAGCGAAAATTGTCTTTTCGGCTGATAGCCCTTTTGCTTTTTATTATCGCCTTGTCTGTTGTCGGAAAACGACTGATTTTTTTCTACAGGTGTATCACTCTTCGGCGTATTCAAATTATCCTTGTTTTTCAGGTCGCTTTTCAGCTTTTCGTTTATCTCGTTAAGCCTTTTTATCTCCTCATCCTTTTTTACAAGCTGTTCTTTAAGTTCGCGAATTTGCCTTGACTGCTTTTCCGCCTGCAAAATAAGGGGCTTCGCTTTGTCCGAAAGACTTTTGTTTCTAAGCTTTTCCTTTTCCCTGTCGTCCGCGTAATTAAGAGCGCACAACAGCGCGCTTGCACGGCGATCGAGGGTAGGATTTTCCTCGCTGATTTTATTTATTGCTTCGCTGACCCCGCCCGCAAGCTTTTTTACATATTCCTCACTATCGTCGCTTAAAAGAACAAATCTCTTTCCTGCTACGAAAACAGTATGTCTGTTCATAAAAACCCCCTGTTTCTGTATAAAATATATTTTTCACCACTTTGATTATAGTATAAACCCGCTTGAGAAAAAAGATAAGTATTAATATTGTAATTTATAAAACGAGTTTGTAACTCTAAAATTCGCCCGAAACACAAATATATCATATTCAGGCAGATTTTACGGTAAATCGGAAAAAAAAGGAGCGCGGTTTTGCGCTCCTTTTTAAATTTCATTTTTTATGACATATTTTTGCCGACGGGCAGTTATCACATCCGCATCCGCAGGCGGTTTTCCCTTTTTTGTGATTTTTATACATTCTCAAAATAATTAATAACACTACTACGGCAAGAACAATCAAAATTATAATAGTGCCTAAGTTTTTCATTAAAAAGTCAAGCATAGCACGCCCCCTATGCGTTCTGTTTAGCAAATGACTTTAAGGTTTTGGGAGCCTTGTACGGTTTTACAAGCATATATATGATGAAAGCCAATACCGCAAAAGCAATAATCGAACCGATTATGTTTCCAGTACCTGTAAACAGACAGCCTAACTGGTACACAATAAGCGCCGCCGCGTAAGCAAATACGCACTGGTAGCCTATTGCGAATAACGTCCACTTGGCGCTGTTCATTTCTCTCCTGATAGCTCCGATTGCGGCAAAGCAGGGAGCGCAAAGCAGGTTAAAGATAAGGAAAGCGTATGCCGCAAGCTGTGTCATTCCCTCAAAGTCAAGCACTCCGAACACGCCGACAACCTCTTCCTTAGCGACAAGACCCATAATTGTAGCGATTGCCGCCTTGATATTTCCAAAGCCTAAAGGCGCGAATATCCAGCAGATTGCATTACCTATCATACCGAGAACACTGTTTTCAATATCCATTTCGGGGTCAAAAATGAACGAGCCGTCAACTACTCCGAAAGCCGAGCCTGCCCAGATTACGATTGATGATAAAAGAATAATTGTTCCCGCTTTTTTGATAAAGGACCATGCGCGCTCCCACATACTTCTGAGCACGTTTCCCACAGTGGGCAAATGGTAGGACGGAAGCTCCATTACAAAGGGCGCGGGGTCGCCCGAAAACATCCTGGTTTTCTTGAGCATAATTCCCGAAACAACTATAGCGACAACTCCGATAAAGTAAGCGCTCGGAGCAACCCACCACGCATTATGGAATAAAGCGCCCGCAATGAGAGCTATGATAGGGAGCTTTGCCCCGCAGGGGATAAAGGTTGTCGTCATAATTGTCATACGGCGGTCCCTTTCGTTCTCAATTGTACGCGATGCCATAATCCCCGGAACACCGCAACCCGTACCGATTAGCATAGGGATAAACGATTTTCCCGAAAGTCCGAATTTTCTGAAAATTCTGTCCATTATAAACGCAATTCTCGCCATATAACCGCAGGACTCAAGTACCGCGAGGAGAATAAACAAAACAAACATCTGCGGAACAAATCCCAAAACCGCGCCAACGCCTGCGACAATACCGTCTAAGATAAGGCTCTGAAGCCAATCAACACAGTTTACCGCATTAAGACCGTCCTCGATAATCACGGGTATGCTCGGCACCCAAACGCCGTAGTCCGCAGGGTCGGGAGCGTTTTCCATTATGTCGTCATTATAAAATTCAGAAACTTTGTATCCTTCTTCTTCAAGGGAATCCGCGTAGGAGCCAAAAGCCTCGTCAAATCCGCCGAAATCCTTATCCTCTATGGCGCTTAAAATATCCTCTGCGCCTATAACTTCCGCTTCTTCTGCGTCGGTAACGGTCTTTACAAAATCCTTTGTCCAGATATTTTCCGAGGCGAAATCCGTCATCGCGTCGTCATACGCGGAAGAACCGATACCGAACAAGTGCCACCCTGCGTCGCCGAACAAGCCGTCATTTGCCCAGTCGGTAGCAATCGTACCGACGGTTGTAACGGAAATATAATAAACAATAAACATTATTACAGCGAAAATCGGCAGAGCGGCAAAACGGTTGGTGACAACTTTATCAATTTTGTCAGAAACTGTAAGCTTTCCCGCATTTTTCTTTCTGTAACACCCCTTGATAATTGACGCTATGTAAATATATCTTTCGTTTGTTATGATACTTTCCGCGTCGTCGTCCATTTCTTTTTCAACCGTTTTAATGTCATTTTCAATATGTTCGAGCGTTTTCTTATCCAGAGCCATTTTTTCGAGAACCTTGCTGTCGCGTTCAAACAGCTTTACCGCGTACCAGCGCTGTTGTTCTTCGGGAAGATTATGTACCGTAACCTCCTCTATATGCGCTAAAGCGTGTTCAACCGTACCGCTGAACGTGTGCTGCGGAACGGTCCTTGTCCCTTTCGCCGCCTTGACGGTCTCTTCAGCCGCCTGAGTGATTCCCGTACCCTTCAATGCCGAAATTTCTACTACCTTGCAACCGACAGCGCGAGAAAGCTCCTCGATATTAATTTTATCCCCGTTTCTCCTCACTACGTCCATCATATTTATCGCGACCACAACGGGAATACCAAGCTCCGTAAGCTGTGTTGTAAGATACAGATTGCGCTCAAGGTTGGTGCCGTCTATAATATTAAGAATCGCGTCGGGGCGCTCGTCAACAAGATAGTTGCGCGCTACAACCTCCTCAAGCGTATAAGGGGATAACGAATATATACCGGGCAGGTCGGTAATTGTAACGTCCTTATGCTTCTTGAGTTTTCCCTCCTTTTTCTCTACAGTAACTCCGGGCCAGTTACCTACAAACTGATTTGAACCCGTAAGCGCATTAAACAGCGTGGTTTTACCGCTGTTCGGATTGCCCGCGAGGGCGATTTTAATCTCCATAAATATTTCCTTTCTAAACGATTAGTTATAACTAACTTGGTTTGCAATAAAAAGCGCGCGTCAAGCGCCTTTTTCGTACATCTCTGCGTGTCCGCTATGTAAACGGCACAAAGAAATAATTATCTGACGGTCTGCTCCTGTCAGATAAAACAGGCTTTATTCCACCTCGATTATCTGAGCGTCAGCCTTTCTAAGCGAAAGCTCAAAGCCTCTCACGGTCAGCTCAACAGGGTCACCCAAGGGAGCAACCTTGCGGACATACACATCCGTTCCCCTTGTGATACCCATATCCATAATTCTGCGTTTTACCGCGCCCTCGCCGTGGATTTTAGTTACCCTGAGATTTTCGCCGATTTTAGCGTCTTTTAATGTTTTCATTTATAATCCCCCATCATATCATTATCTTTTTTGCCGTTTCACGGCCGATAGCTACTCTTGACTCTTTTATCTGGACAATCAGATTTCCCCCTATTTCAGAAACAACGCTTACGGCGCTCCCCGTAACAAAACCGAGGCTTTCAAGGTGCCGTTTTGTTTCGCTGTTTCCTCCGATTTTTTTAATAATGTTTTCTTCCCCTTTATTAGCAAAAACCAGAGGCATCATTTCTCCCTATCCTTTTCTGTAAATATTATAGGTTAGATAACACTAACCTCAACTATGTTAGCATAGACTAACTCGTTTGTCAACACTTTTTTAATTTTATTTTATAAAACTCTCTGTTTCCAAAAAAAATGACCGAACCATTAAAAGATTCAGTCATTTCATTATAAACCGTACCGACGCGGTACATTATATATTATACGAGTAGTTCGGAGATTCTTTTGTTATTTGAATATCGTGGGGGTGGCTTTCACGGAGACTGGACGCGGAAATCTGCACAAAGCGCGCTTTCGTGTGGAGCTGTTCGATTGTGGCGCAGCCTGTATATCCCATACCTGCTCTTAGTCCGCCCATCATCTGATAAATTGTATCGGAAAGAAGTCCTTTATAAGGTACTCTGCCCTCAACTCCTTCGGGAACAAATTTCTTGTTCGCCGCCTGGAAGTAACGGTCCGAGCTTCCCTGTCCCATAGCTCCGAGCGAGCCCATTCCTCTGTAGGTTTTAAACTGACGGCCTTGGAAAATCTCGTTATCTCCGGGGCTTTCCTCACAGCCTGCAACAAGCGAGCCGACCATACAAACGCTCGCGCCCGCGGCGAGAGCCTTAACAATATCTCCGCTGTATTTTATACCGCCGTCAGCGATAACGGGTATGCCGTGTTTTGACGCGGTGCACGCGGCGTCGTAAATTGCGGTAATCTGGGGAACTCCGATACCCGCGACAATTCTTGTCGTACAAATAGAGCCGGGTCCTATACCGACCTTAACTGCGTCCGCGCCTGCGTCGATAAGCGCCTCTGCCGCCTCTGCGGTTGCGATATTTCCCGCGATAAGCTGAAGGTCGGGGAATGCCTTTTTGACTTTTCTTACTGAATTCACAATATTTATATTGTGACCGTGAGCGGAATCAAGACAGCAAACGTCAACGCCCGCCTCAACCAAAGCGGAAACTCTGTCGAGCACGTCCGCCGTTCCGCCGATAGCCGCTCCGCAGAGGAGTCTGCCCCTTTCGTCACGCGCGGAATTAGGATACTGAACGGACTTTTCAATATCTTTTATCGTGATAAGTCCTTTAAGAATACCGTTTTTATCAGTTATCGGGAGTTTTTCTATTCTATGCTCACGCAATATTTCCTGCGCCTGCTCTAAAGTTGTACCTACGGGAGCGGTAACTAAATTTTCTTTAGTCATAACATCGTTGATTTTAGTTTTAAATTCGCTCGGTTTTATAAAACGCATATCACGGTTGGTGATAATGCCGACAAGCTTTCCTCCCTCGCAAATCGGAACTCCGCTTATCTTATATTTCGCCATAAGCTCGTCCGCGTCACGGACCGTGCTGTCAGGGGAAAGATAAAAGGGGTTAGCTATAACTCCGTTTTCGCTTCTCTTAACACGGTCGACCATATCCGCCTGCTGTTCAATCGTCATATTTTTATGAATAATTCCGATTCCGCCCTCACGCGCAATTGCGATTGCCATAGCCGTTTCGGTTACTGTATCCATAGCCGCCGTCATCAGCGGTGTGTTGAGATGAATTTTCTTTGTGAGGTCAGTTTCAACGCATACGTTTCTCGGCTCAACGTCCGACTCTCCCGGAATAAGCAGTACATCGTCAAACGTAATTCCCTGCTTTCCAAATTTTTCATCAAAGTTATTGTTCAACATCTTGCCGTCCCCTTTCAACAAATTAATAATATTAACGATTATTATACCAAATTTATATCCTTTCTGCAAGAGAAAATTCACTCTTTTCAGAAAATTTTTAAATCTGTTGACATATTTTAGCCTTGAATATAAAATTAATTTATAAGGAGTGAAAATATGAAAAAATTTGTTTCTATTTTAACCGTGGTTCTTCTCTTTTCTTCCGCCTTATTTTTAAACGGCTGTGACAGCAACAATAAAACACAATCTGTCAAATCAACTGACAAAACAACTGACAAAGCTCAGACCTCCGCCTCAAAAAAAGGTTCTGTATCCGAGCTTAAAAGCTATCTTTTAGAGCCTGTAAAGGGTGAAAATCCTCTTTACGGTACTTGGAAAATCAAGGGGGTCGATGTGGTAAGCTTTATTTTCAGAAACGATAATCTCGCCCAAATGGTTATGGGAACCGAGGCGGATTTCGCGTCGCTTTCTGTTGACGATAAAAACAAAACTCTTTCCGTTTCGTTCGTTCTCGGACTTAACGGCGATTATTCCTACAAGCTATCAAAAGATAAAAAAGAGCTTACGCTGACTTCAAAAGACAAAAAAATTAAGCTCATAAAACAGAAAGACTACAACCTCATTCCAAAGGCGCCGAAAAAACCCGAAATTGACAGTAAAATTCTCGGCTGGTGGAAAAGTGAGGACAAGCAGATTTACTTTTTCAGCGACAACGGAATAATGTATTCAAACAACATCAGTATGGAAACCTGCTACTCCTACAATGCGAAAAACGGAAAAATCAACGCAATTTACAACTACGGCGGAGACGTAAAGATAAGCCTTGATTATTCCTGCAAAAAAGGTAATCTTATAATCAACGGTACAAAATTCAAACAATTTTAAATCTCTACGTCAGACATTGCAGTCCCTTTCTGAAATGGACATCCCCCATACAGTTGTTCCTCTGTCTTGTTTTGGATAGGGAGGAAAGGTTCTGCGAAAAATCTTTATATATTAGCTTTCTCCCTATCTGACTTTAGATAGGGAGATTAATTTTTTATATCTCCACGTCAGTACGTGCAGTTCCTCTCGGACAATTCATCTCCCCCAAACCTTTCTGTCTCTATCTCACTTTGGATAGCAAGGAAAGGTTCAGCTATAGACTTTTTAGAAACTTTTCCTTTCTATCTGCTTTCAAACAGAGAGAACTTTTTTTGTAAAAGTTTTTATTTTAATATCTCCACATCAGTCCGTGCATTCCCTCTCGGGAATGCATATCCCCCCATACAGTTGTACCTCTATCTTGTTTTGGATAGTGAGGACAGGTCCTGCGGTAGACTTTTTAGACTTTTTGAAAACTTTCCTTTAAATCCAATTTGAAAAGGAATTATACGTTTATCTTCAAAATTTAATTCTTAATTATTTCTTCCTCTAAATCCAATTTTTTAAAGGAATAACAGGTTATCCTCAAATCTAATACTTAATTCTTATTTTTTATATCTCTACGTCAGACATTTCAGCTCCTCTCTAACAATTCATCTCCCCCAGACGTTTCTTCTTCTATCTCACTTTGGATAGAGAGGATATATTCTGCGGTAAACTTTTTAGATTTTTTGGAGGCTTTCCTCTAAATCCGATTTTTTAAAGGATTTAAAAGGTTATCTTCAAATCTAACTCTTAATTCTTAATTGACTTCTATTTACCCTGAAAAATTAAAAGCACAAAAAACGGGAGGACAGTTTATGCTGTCCTCCCGAAAATTTTGCTTTTCAGCTTACCTTCAGCTTACTTTTTGTTTAAGAATTTATGCACAAGTCCTGCCACGGTCGCGCCTACAAGCGGAGCAAGTATAAATACATAAAGCTGACGGATTGCAAGACCGCCCTGTAAAATCGCGGGGCCAAAACTTCTCGCAGGGTTAACCGAAGTTCCCGTAAACGGTATGCCGATAATGTGAACCAGAACGAGAGTCAACGCAATTACTACGCCTGCGACCGCCGAGTTTTCCGCCTTAGATGTAACTCCGAGTACAGCCAATACGAAAATGAACGTCAGTACAACCTCGACAATTCCTGCTCCGACAGCTCCTACTCCGAGGGCGCTGTTCAACTCGCCGTAGCTGTTTGCGCCGAGGCTTTGGTTGCTTCCGAAAACAAGCCACAGACCGCCTGCGCCTGCTGTCGCTCCGAGCAATTGGGCTATGACATAACCGATGAAATCCTTAACATCCATACCGCCGTTAATCAACACACCGAGCGAAACCGCAGGGTTGATGTGACAGCCTGAAATATTGCCGATTGAATATGCCATAGCGACAAGCGAAAGTCCGAACGCGAGCGCAATCACTAAAACCGTTCCGCTTGTCGGGAGCCATGAGCCGTGAGATGCGGAAACAGTGTTAATTCCCACCGCTGTTCCGCAGCCGCCGACTACCAGCATAGCCGTGCCGATAAATTCGGCAATGTACTTTTTAAACCTTTCCATTAATTTTCCTCCTTTTTTATATTTCCATGTCAGACATTTCAGCTCCTATCTGACAACTCATCTCCCCCAGACGTTTCTTCCTCTATCTCACTTTGGATATGAAGAACAGGTTCTGCGGTAGAATTTTTAGATTTTCCACATCAATCCGTGCATTCCCTTTCGGACAATTCATCTTCCCCAAACGTTTCTTGCTTTATCTTACTTTGAATGGGGAGGATAGGTAAGATTAAAATATTAATTCTTCATTTTTAATTTGAAAATTTCCCAGACATTTCTTCCTCTACCCCACTTTGGATAGAGAGAATAGGCTCATCTCTATATTTTTTCAATGCATCCTTTTTATCTTAAAACATCTTATTTAAGTAAAACATAAACCCTTTATTATCAGAATATCGGTTTTAATTCTCATAACCCCGAATAAAAATTCCGTATTTTCCAATCGCCTTTTTTATTCTCCAAAACTACGAAAAAAGACTGCTCCTTGCTGTTTTTATCAAGCGATGTTTTATCCGTAAGCGTTCCCGTTACGGTGACATAGTAACATTCCAAGTTATCGCCGTAATCGTAGGGTTTCCTGTATTTATCGCACTCTTTAAGCGTCGCGTTCTTAAAGCTGTAAACGTCGCCGTCGTTAAAATACCCTTTTATAAAGCTGTCCGTACAATACTTTTTCATTTCTTCAAAGTCGGAGTTTTCAAATTCTTTAAAAAAACAGTTAATAGTATCTTCCGCGCTCCGTACTTGCATACAGGACGTAAAAATCAGAGAAACAGCGATAAACAGCACGGCGCATAAAACCGTTTTTACCGCTTTGTTTTCAGTTTTCATCGTATTCTCCTTCCTATTTAATAACTTCCTGTCCTCCCATATAAGGTCTTAATGCTTCGGGTATATTTACCGTACCGTCAGCATTCAGGTTGTTCTCCAAAAACGCGATTAACATTCTCGGCGGAGCGACAACCGTATTGTTAAGCGTATGCGCAAAATATTTTCCGTCCTTAGATTTTACGCGGATTTTCAAACGGCGCGCCTGAGCGTCGCCCAAATTAGAACAGGAGCCGACTTCAAAATATTTCTTCTGTCTCGGCGACCAAGCCTCAACGTCAATTGAACGCACCTTCAAATCCGCCAAATCGCCCGAACAACATTCAAGCGTTCTCACGGGAATATCGAGCGAGCGGAACAAATCAACCGTGTTCTGCCAAAGCTTATCAAACCACATTTTGCTTTCTTCGGGTTTACAAACGACAATCATTTCCTGCTTTTCAAACTGATGTATTCTGTAAACTCCTCGCTCCTCAATTCCGTGCGCTCCCTTTTCTTTTCTGAAACAGGGCGAATAACTCGTGAGAGTTTTCGGGAGTTCGTTCTCATTTATCATCGTGTCGATAAATTTTCCAATCATACTGTGCTCGGAGGTACCGATTAGATAAAGGTCCTCTCCCTCGATTTTATACATCATCGCGTCCATTTCCGCAAAACTCATAACGCCCGTAACGACGTTTGAGCGTATCATAAATGGCGGTACGCAATAGGTAAATCCGCGGTTAATCATAAAATCTCTCGCGTACGAAATCACCGCGCTGTGCAAACGCGCAATGTCCCCCATAAGATAGTAAAATCCGTTTCCCGCAACCTTGCGCGCGGAGTCGAGGTCTATGCCGTCAAATTTTTCCATAATCTCCGTGTGATACGGAATTTCATAATCGGGAACAATCGGCTCGCCGAATCTCTCAACCTCGACGTTTTGGCTGTCGTCCTTACCGATAGGCACCTGCGAATCAATTATGTTCGGTATAACCATCATAATTTTTGTGACCTTTTCGGAAAGCTCCGCCTCCTGTGCCTCAAGGCTTTCAAGCTCCTCGCCCTGCGCCTGAACCTGCACTTTCAGCTGTTCCGCCTCTTCTTTCTTTCCCTGTCCGTAAAGGGCGCCTATCTGTTTTGAAAGCTTGTTTCGGTTGGCTCTCAGCATATCCGCTTTTCCTTTAGCCTCCCTGCTTTTTTTGTCAAGTTCTATAACCTCGTCTACGAGCGGAAGCTTGTTGTCCTGAAATTTTTTTCTTATATTTTCCTTAACCGCTTCGGGATTTTCTCTTAAAAATTTAATATCAATCATTTGTTCTTTGCCTTTCTTGTTTTTTAATTTCTTCTTATTTGTCCTCTAACTTGCCCGCAAGCTCTTTTAGCTCGTCGTCGCTGTAAAATTCTATTGAAAGAGTTCCTCCCTTTTTGTTCGCGAGTGGAGCAACTTTCACCTTTTTTCCGAGGTATTCGGAAAGCGTCTGTTCAACCATACTGTAATACGATGGCTTTCTTTCGGATTTTTCGACGGCAGGCTTTCTAATCTGCTGTTTTGCTATTCTTTCAATCTGCCGAACAGAGAGGTCAGAATTTATAACCTCGTCTGCAAGCTTTTCCATTTCTTTCTCGTTTTCAATTGAGAGCAACGCTCGTGCGTGTCCCGCGCTCAGCTTTCCCTCACGCACCAAAGCGCTCAATTTTTCGGGCAGTTTTAAGAGCCGGAGCGTGTTTGCGACCGCCGGGCGGGATTTCCCGACCGCGCTCGATACTTCTTCCTGGCTTAATCCGTGCTCGTCCATAAGAGATTTATAGCCGAGCGCCTCCTCTATCGGGTTTAAGTCCTCGCGCTGGAGATTTTCTATAAGCGCGATTTCCATTGTTTCCTTTTCGGTTAATTCTCTTATAATTACGGGAACTTCCGTTAATTCGGCAATCCTGCACGCGCGGTAACGGCGCTCTCCCGCTACAATCTGATAACCTCCTCCGAGAAGAGGTCTTACAACAATCGGCTGAATAAGCCCGTGCGCCTTTATGCTTTCCGCAAGCTTTGAGAGCGATTCTTCGTCAAAATCACGCCTCGGCTGATTATGATTAGGTTCTATTTCCGAAATTTTTAAAGTTACGGTACTTCCTCCGTCCTCGGTTTCGTTCTGAATAAAAATCGCGTCCAGACCTCGTCCGAGTCCTCCTCTTTTTTTTGCCATTTTTAACCTTTCTTTACATTTCTTCACAAATAAAAGCTATAAATTTATGATTTTAAAATTTCTAAAATCCTTAAATTTTATCCCGAACGGGTAAAGCTTAAATAAAATTCATTGATTTTAAGATAAACAAATAAATCAATAGTTATAAGCTGTTCTTTCCGTCTATTTCCTTTGCAAGTTCCGTGTACGCCAAGCTTCCCTTGCAGGATTTATCGTAGTAAATTACGGGCATTCCAAACGAGGGCGCCTCTGAAAGCCTTACTCCTCGGGGGATAACCGTTTTGAAAACCTTGCGCGGAAAGAATTTTTTAACCTCCTCGACAACCTGTTGAGTGAGATTAAGCCTTCCGTCATACATCGTCAGCAGTACGCCCTCCAGCTCCAAGCTTGAATTATACTGGCGTTTTACCCGCCTTACCGTACTCATAAGCTGTGAAAGTCCTTCAAGCGCATAGTATTCGCACTGTATCGGGACTAAAATCGTGTCCGCAAGCGTCATCGCGTTCGCCGTAATAAGTCCGAGCGAGGGCGGACAGTCGATTATTATATAGTCGTAGTTGTATTTTATCGGAAGAACAGCGTTTTTTAAAAGCGCCTCGCGGTGAGGTTTTTCTACAATTTCAAGCTCCGCCGCGGCTAAATCGAGCGAACTTGGGAGAATGTGCAGATTTTTATATTGAGTTGAAAACAGGCACTCCTCCGCCTTTATTCCGTCAACGAGAATGTTGTAGGTTGATTTTTTAAGCTGTCTTTTATCAACTGCCACTCCGCTTGTCGCGTTTCCCTGCGGGTCAACGTCAACGAGGAGCGTGCGTTTTCCCATTGCTCCCAGGCAAGCCGAAAGGTTAACGGAGGTTGTTGTCTTTCCTACTCCGCCCTTTTGGTTCGCAACCGCAATTACCTTTGCCAAATTATCAAATCCCTTAGTAAAAATATCTAAAAAGATTTTACCATAAATTAATAAATAATAAAAGGGGTTTTTAATTAAAAATTAAGAATTAAGAATTGGATTTATGGGTTACTTTCTAATTCCTATTCAAAAAAGATAGAAAGGAAAAGTTTTTTAAAAACCTATATAGTAGAAAAATTAATCTCCCTATCTAACTTTAGATAGGGAGATAACTTATATATAAAGATTTTTCGTAGAACCGTTCCTCCATATCCAAAATAAGACAGGGGCAAAAAGGTTTGGGGGAGACGAATTGTCCGAGAGGGACTGCACGGACTGATGTGGAAAATCTAAAAAATCTACAGCAGAACCTGTCCTTAATATCCAAAGTAAAATAGAGGAAGAAAGATTTGGGGGAGATGAACTGTTAGATAAGAGCTGAAATGTCTGACGTGGAGATAAAAAAGTTTCACGTGAAACAAATAATAAGGAGGTTATTTGAAATTAAAAATTAAGAATTAAATTATAGATAACCTTTTATTTCCTATTCAAATCGGATTTAAAGGAAAAGTTTCTAAAAAATCTAAAAAGTTTACAGCAGAGCCTATCCTCCCTATCCAAAACAAGACAGAGGCTCAAACGTCTGGGGAATATGAATTATCCGAGATGAACTGTACGGACTGATGTGGAAAATCTAAAAATTCTACCGCAGAACTTGTCCTCCCTATCCAAAACAAGACAGAGGAGGAAGCATTTGGGGAATATGAATTGTCCAAGAGGGACTGCAATGTCTGACGTGGAGATATAAAAAGGAACTGCACGGACTGATGTGGAAAAGTTAAAAAGTCTATAGCAGAACTTATCCTTACTATCCAAAGTGAAATAGAGGCAGAACCATCTGGGGGAGATGATTTGTTAGATAGGAGCTGAAATGTCTGACGTAGAAATATAAAAAATGCCGAAGACCGCACATTTTACTGTGCGGTCTTGGCAAGGGGTTAGATAAGGAAATGGGTATGAGTGGATTGGACGCTAAGCGTCCATCTGGAAAGCTTTTTCAGGCAGACCTTTCGGTCTGTTGTTTTGGGATTTTTACCGTGTATTCTATGTAATCCCCGCTGTCCTTATGCTTGCAGACCGCGTCTATGCCCGCCTGCTGCATTGTGCTGACAGCTTTATTTATCGTATTAATAAAAATTCTTACATCTTTAATGACAATTTTTCTCGTACCCTTTTTGCTTTGTTCGGGTACCATTGAATTATACAGGATGTTCTCGATAAGCTCCTCGCTTTGCGCGACGTTGAGATTTTCCGCTATTATTTTTGAAAGAGCCTCTTTTCGTAGCTCCTGGTCATAAATTCTGAGGAGCGCTCTCGCGTGGCGTTCGGAAAGTCCCGCCTGAACTATCCAGTCCTGTTCATCGTAACTCAAATTTAAAAGACGGAGCTTGTTTGCGATTGTGCTTTGACTTTTGCCGAGTTTTTTTGCTGCTTGCTCCTGAGTTATTCCGTAGCGCCTTATGAGTCTTGAAATTCCTCTTGCCTCCTCAAACATTCCGAGGTCGCACCTCTGGAGATTTTCAAGCAGAGCGAGCATTGCCGACTCGCGGTCGTTGCATTTAATAACAATGCACGGAACTCTTGAATACCCTGCAAGCACGGAGGCGCGCAGACGCCGTTCTCCCGCAATAATTTCGTATTCCGACTGACTTACCCTGCGAACGGTCAGCGGTTGTAAAATTCCGTTTTCCTCAATCGACTTCGCCAAATCTCTAAGCTTGTCCTCGTCAAAAATTTTGCGGGGCTGGGTTTTGTTCGGACGAATTTTAATAGTCGGAATTTCGGTTATCTTGTTTTCGGATTTGCTAAGGTAATTCAATACCTCACCTCGCTTTGAGGAAGTGGGCTTGTCTTGCCCTGTGACTATATAATATCACCTTGACGGCGCGGAGTGTGTCGAAGTTTGAGCGATTTTTTTAGAATGTTTTGCTGTTTTTTAGCTTTTTTGGGGTCACAAGCTGTTATTTTTTAATATTTTTAAAATTATATCCGAAAGTTTCTTTTTTTAAAGCTTTTTATTCTTTTATTTTAAAGAGCTTTATTCTTACACTCTAAAGGACATAAAAAAAGAAAGGCAAAACCTTTCTTTTTATAATTCTGTTTATTTTTTAAAGCGGTTTGCTTTTTATCTTTCCAGAAATTCGGGGGTATGCGTTTGGCGTGTGCTTTACTTTTTTTATTACAACAATTGTCCTTTTTCCCGCGCCGTCGAGGTTGAACTCATTAACGGAGATTATTTCTCCTCCCAGTAGTTTTATCGCGGATTTTGCCTCGTCTAATTCCTCCGACAGGTCAGAACCTTTCATCGCTATAAAATTTCCGCCGATTTTTAAAAAAGGAATACAGTATTCGCAAAGGACGTTGAGCCTCGCGACTGCTCTTGAAAGCGCTGTATCATACTTTGCGCGTTCGTCTTTTTTTCTGCCTGCATCTTCCGCACGGCTGTGGAGAGTTTTAACTTCAAGACTATTTTTCTTTGCAACCTCATTTAGGAAATTCACCCTCTTGTTAAGACTGTCCAAAAGCGTTAGTTTTATATCGGGGCGGTAGATTTTAAGAGGAATCCCCGGGAAACCCGCGCCCGTGCCGATGTCGATAACAGACGCGTTTTTGGGAATATCGCAGTATTTTAAGACCGTCAAGCTGTCGGCAAAATGTTTAAGAGCCACTTCCTGCGGTTCGACAATACGCGTGAGGTTAATTTTTTCGTTCCACTCTGTAAGGAGATTATAATAATTTTCAAATTTTTGAGCCTGTTCGTCGTTCAGGCTGATTTCAATTTTTTTGCAAGCTTTTTTAACTAAATTTTTCATACAATCATCTTTTCTGCGAAAGCCAGATTAAGAGCACGCTGATGTCGGCCGGAGAAACGCCTGAAATTCTTGACGCCTGTCCGATATTAAGCGGTTTTATTTTATTGAGCTTTTCCCTCGCTTCGAGGCGCAGACCCTTTATTTCGTTGTAATCGAAATTTTCGGGCAGTTTCTTCTTTTCAAGCTTTTGCATTTGCTCAACCTGCTTGCGCTGTTTTTCAATATATCCCGCATATTTTACTTCAATTTCAACCTGTTCGAATATATTGCAGTCGAGTTCGGGGCGGGATTTATCTATCGGTGTTAAATCGCTGTAGCTTATCTGCGGTCGGCGCAAGAGGTCAATAAGCTTTGCTCCCGTTTTAAGCGGAGATGTTCCACGTGAAACAAGTATTTCGTTTATCGTTTCGCCCGGAGCGATGACTTCTTTTTCAATACGTTTTAATTCCTGCGCTTTAAGCTCCTGTTTTTTATTAAACCTTTCCCAGCGGTCGTCGCTTATAAGCCCTACTTCTCTGCCTATGGGGGTTAATCTCACATCGGCGTTATCCTGCCTTAAAATCAGACGGTATTCGCTCCGCGAGGTCATCATTCTGTACGGCTCGTTCGCTCCCTTTGTTACAAGGTCGTCTATGAGCGTTCCTATATACGAGTTTGAACGGTCGAGTATCATCGGCTCTTTTTTAAGAATTTTTAAAGCCGCGTTAATTCCCGCGACAAGCCCCTGCGCCGCCGCCTCCTCGTAGCCTGAACTTCCGTTAAATTGACCCGCGCCGTAAAGTCCCTCAAATTTTTTGAACTCTAAGGTCGCGTTCATCTCGGTCGGGTCGATACAGTCGTACTCTATCGCGTATGCAGGCCTCATAATCACCGCGTTTTCAAGTCCCTTTATCGTGTGATAAAATTTCAGCTGTACCTCCTCGGGGAGCGAGGAGCTCATTCCCTGAAGATACATCTCCTCCGTGTCAAGTCCGCAAGGCTCAATAAAAAGCTGATGTCTTTCTTTCTCGCTGAAACGCACGATTTTATCCTCTAAGCTCGGGCAGTATCTCGGGCCTATTCCCTCGATTTTTCCGCCGTAGAGCGGGGAGCGGTGTATGTTTTCGAGAATTATTTGCTTTGTTTTTTCGTTTGTCCAGCTTATATGGCACTTCACCTTGTTTTCTCCCAAGGATGTCGTATCATAGGAAAACGGTATCGGCGGTTCGTCGCCGAGCTGTTCTTCAAGCTCTGAAAAATCTATACTGCTTTTGAGCACGCGCGCAGGTGTTCCCGTCTTAAATCTTCTCAGCTTAATTCCCAAATCTTTAAGGCTCTGACCTAAAAAACTTGCAGGGAAAATTCCGTCGGGCCCGCTTTCATAGCTCACTTCACCGATAAAAATTCTTCCTCCAAGATATGTTCCCGTCGCTATAATTACCGCCTTTGCCTCGTATTGAGCGAGCATTCGCGTAGTGACAATGTAGCCGTCTTTAATTTTTTCAAGCTTTGTAACCTCCGCCTGATGTAATTCGAGGTTTTTCTGGAGTTCAAGCTTGTGCTTCATAACATCGGAATATTTTCTGCGGTCAATCTGCGCGCGCAGAGAATGAACCGCCGGTCCTTTTCCTTTGTTTAACATTCTGCTCTGCAAAAAACATTCGTCGGCAGTTCTTCCCATTTCTCCGCCGAGCGCGTCAATCTCACGCACCAAATGTCCCTTTGCCGTTCCGCCGATTGAGGGATTGCACGGACAGTTTCCGACAGCGTCCATATTAATCGTAAATATAACGGTTTTTAAACCGAGCCGTGCCGCCGCCAGCCCCGCCTCAATTCCCGCGTGGCCCGCGCCGATTACGGCTATATCAAATTTTCCCGCCTTGTAATTCATAAAATCTCCTTATTTCCCCACGCAGAAATTGTGAAATACACTATCCACAACAACATCGCTCACACTCTCGCCCGTAAGCTCAAGGATACTTTCAATCGCCTCCTCCAAGGTTACGGAAACGGCGTCAAAGGTCATTCCCAAATTCAGCGCGTCAAGCGCCTCGCCTAATGATTTTCGGGCGTTTACAACGGCGTTTCTCTGCCGTTCGTTCGCGAGAATACCCTCGCTCGGATTAAATTTTTCCGTTCCCGCGATTTTTTCAATCAGAGCGCAAAGCTCGTCAAAACCCTCTCCGCTTTTTGCGGAGATTTTAACCGTGTTTTTTATATTTTCTTTAATATATTCTTCGTCAAGCTTTGATTTTAAATCAATTTTGTTAATAACCGCGATTGCCTGCGCGTCCTTTACTTCTTCAATGAGATTTTTATCATCATCGTCAAGCTCTCTGCCTGCGTCAAAAACACAAAGCGCAAGACCGCAGTTTTTTATGCGGTTTTTAGCAATGTCAACGCCGATTTTTTCCACCGCGTCGTCGGTTTCTCTCATTCCCGCGGTATCGCTCAATCGGAGGATTACACCGCCGACCGTAACCGTATCTTCAATAATATCCCTTGTCGTTCCGGGAATATCGGTCACTATACTTCGGTTTCGTCCCGATAAAAGGTTCATAAGCGTGCTTTTGCCCGTATTCGGTTTTCCTGCTATGACCGTATCTATTCCCTCTTTTATCGTCTGCCCTGCGTCATAGGTTGAAATAAGCTTATCCAAATCGAACATAATTTCTAAAATTGTCTTTATAAGCCCTTCCTCCGTCACCTGCTCAATATCCTCCTCGGGATAATCCGCCCACGCGCTTAAATGGGCGTCCGCAGTAACTAAGGCGTTTTTTATTTTTTCAATTCTTCTCCACAAAGCGCCGTCTTTAGCCAAAACAGCGGTTCTCGCGGCGGTTTTGCTCTTTGCGCCGATTAAATCCATAACCGCTTCCGCCTCTGTCAAATCAAGCTTTCCGTTTAAAAAAGCTCTCTTTGTAAATTCTCCTGCCTCGGCGGGGCGGGCGCCAGATTCAATTACGGCTCTTAAAACCTCTCTCGTTATAAAAATTCCGCCGTGGCACGACAATTCGACAACGTTCTCTCCCGTATAGCTTAAAGGTTCTCTGAATACCGTTGCAACCGCTTCGTCTATTTTTTCTCCGTTTTTTAAAACCTCTCCGAAACAGGCGGTGTAGCCTTTCATTTCAGAAAGCTTTTTCCCCGAAACGGATTTAAAAACCTTGTCCGCTATAGTAATCGCGTCGTCTCCGCTGATTCTTATAACTCCTATTCCGCCCTCGCCCTGCGCGGTCGAGATCGCGGTAATTGTGCTGTTTTTCATATAACTCACTCTTTATCAAAAAGAGGCTGTACCAAAAATGATACAGCCCCTAAGCCTATTTAGTCTATTCTTCCATAGAGGCCCGCGCCGTTGCTCTCGTCGAGCGGTTTGCGCTCGGGGTCTGCTGTCGGTCTGGGTTTATTTCTTGAATTTCTGCGGTAATTTCTCTCTTTCGGGTCAGGACCGATAACAACGTGACGTCCCGCGTTTTCACCCTCGCTCCAGGAGGTTGCTCCTTTTACTTTCTGAACGGAGGTGTGAATAATGCGTCTTTCATACGGGTTCATCGGTTCGAGAGATGTCTTTTTACCTGTCTTTACCGCCTTAAACGCAAGCTTTCTTCCGAGAATCTCAAGAGTTTTCTCTCTTTTCTCTCTGTAATTTCCCGTATTAACGGTAATTTTGAAATAGCTGTTGTCAACGTGATTCGCGACTAAGCTTGTGAGGTACTGCAGTGCGTCGAGCGTTTCTCCGCGTCTGCCGATTACATATCCCACGTCATCGCCCTCAATATTAAAGGTTGCTCCTGTTTCCGTCTTTTCCGATTCAACAGAAATTCCCTCTAAATTCATAGCATTAATTACATTTTTCAAAAATTCCTCCGCAACGTCTGCGGGGTTCTCGTTTACGTTTACGGAAATTTTAACCTGCGCCTGTTTTCCGCCGAAAAGTCCCAAAACTTTCTTTTCGGCTCTCTGAATAACCTCAAAATCAAATTCGGCGTTCTCGTCTAAATTGAGCTGAGCTTTCGCGTTTTCCAAAGCCTCCTGCTCTGTTTCGCCGGTACCGATAACTTCTTTAATCATTTTATACCTCTTATTATTACTTCTTTTTGTTCTTCTTACTTTTATTTTTATTATTTTTATTAGTATGATTTTCACCCGTATAAACGGGAGCGTATTCGTATTTTACCAAAGCTTCCTGCTTTTCAAGCAAAGCTACGTGCTGCGCCTCGCCCTTGGCTATGAGAGCCGAGGGGCTGTAGAACTTGCCCATAACGAGCGATTGTATAAGTGAAAATACCGAGTTGCAAATCCAGTAAAAACCAACTGCCGCGGGTACTGAAAACGCAATCCACGCCGAAAACAGGGGAAGTCCGATAAACATAATTTTCATACAGCCCTGTTGAGCCTGCGCGTTTCCGTTAATTCTCATAGTTATAAGCGAGGTTGCAACGGAAGAAACAAAGCATAAAACGGGAACTAAAATATAAACAGAGAAAAGACCCTGACTGCTCGGAGTTACAAGCAGATTAAATCCCGAAAAATTAAATCCGTTGACGAAAGCCTCGATATTTGCCGCGTCGTTTCCCGCGGTAAACAACTGCGCAACAAGCTCTTTTGAATCCGCCAAAACACGGACAAGCGAGATTTCCTGATATGCCGCAACCGTAGAAACGTTTGAAAAAGAAAATCCCGGAATACTGTTGATAAAACTCATCGCGTTGTTTACAAAACTTGAATCAATATGCAGTGTATTTGTAAGAGGATAAGCAACGCTGTAGAAAATTCCGAGCATAATAAACATAGGAACTAAGCTTGTAAGACAGCCTCCCGTGGGGCTTACGCCTTCTTTTTCATACAGCTTTTGCATTTCTTCATTTGCTTTTTGCTTATTATTTGCGTATTTTTCTCTTATTTCCTGTTGCTTTTTCTGAAGTCTGGCGGTATTCGCCATACTTTTCTGCTGTTTAATTGAAAAAGGAAACAGTATAACCTTAATTATAATTGTAAAAAATATAATCGAAACTCCGAAGTTTTGAAAAATATAAAACAAACCCCAGAGCAAGTATCCTAAGATACTGCCGAAAAAACCGAAAATTTGCACTAAGAGTTACCTCTCTTTTTTTCCTGAAATCCTTTTCTCGGGAACAGGGTCAAACCCTCCTTTTGAAAAAGGATTACATCTTAAAATCCGCCAAACTGACAGAAAAAATCCTTTAAATGCGCCGTGCGTCTGTATTGCTTCTACCGCGTAATTTGAACAAGTTGGATAATATTTGCATTTAGGAGCGGTCCTCGCGGAAATATTTTTCTGATAAAATCTGATAGAGCCGATAAGTATTTTTTTCATATCAAATTATTTTTCCTAAAATGCGTAAGCATTGCTTTTTTTATATCGGAGCTTTTTACATACGGAGTTTTTACTCTCGCGACAAATACAAAATCATATCCGTTTTTTATATCTGGTAAAAGCTCTCTGAAAGCCGCTCGTATAATTCTTTTCGCACGGTTGCGCCTTACGGCGTTTCCTATTTTTTTACCGGTGGTTATTCCGTAACGGATAGTATTTTTTCTGTTTTTCTGAAAATAAGTAACAAGGACGGGACAAACCTCGTTTTTACCTTTACGGTAAAGCCGTGAAAAATCCCTGTTTTCCTTTAAGGTTAAAACCTTATTCATTTCAATAACCGCCCGAATAAAGTCTGCTCGGGAAATTCCCCGAAAAGTAAAATAAAGACCACCAAAAAAAGTGGTCCTTATACTAACCTCCGATTAAAGGACAAAAGCACTAAGCTGTTCCTATCCAAACATTTAAAATGTTCAAACAGAAAAGCCAAAAATCCTTTTACAAAAATCCTTTTAATTAGAGATTAGTACCGTTTAATATGACAACTTTTTTCTACCTTTAGCTCTTCTTCTCGCCAATACCTTTCGTCCGTTACGAGTTGACATTCTTTTCATAAATCCGTGTTCTTTTTTTCTGTGGAGCTTTTTGGGCTGATATGTTCTTTTCATTTTATTTACCCCCTTTCGGACAAAGCATTACAAAATACTTGCACCCAAACATTATAGTATAATTTTCCTGTTTCGTCAACTTATTTTTTTAATAATTTGAATTTATCTTAAAATATACCATATATAGTATTTATGCTGTTTTTCAACTACAATAAATCTTATGTTTTTCGACTCTTTTCGGGCGTATATTTATATGTATTATATATACTATATATTACAAAATTTTAATTGCATTTTTTATTAAATTTTGGTATAATTAAATTGATTATAGTGGAGAAGTTTTGATTTGTTTTTAGACGGTTTTTAAGGCTGTTTAAAAATAGGAAAGGAATTTTATGGAACATTTTGATGAAGCCTGGTCGGTTATCTGCGACTATTGCAGAAGACAGATGACCGATGTAGCTTATAACACCTGGATTAGTAAAATTGAGCCTGTTAATATGAATTTTGACAAAAAACAGGCGACTTTACTTGTCCCGAACGATTTTCACCGACAGACACTGGAGCGTTGCTACAAGCTCCTTTTAAAAGAATCCTTTAATGCTGTTTTTGACACGGACATTGATATTATCTTTATCATTCCGAGCGAAGAACCCGAACAGGAAGAAAACGATGAAATAACAGACAACGGATACGAATACACATTCGATACGTTTATTGTGGGAAATTCAAACAAATTTGCCCACGCCGCGTGCCTGGCGGTCGCTCAAAATCCGTCAAAGGCATACAATCCTCTTTTTCTTTACGGAAACTCGGGACTCGGAAAAACCCACCTGCTTTACGCTATAGGAAATGAGATTAAGAAAAACGATTCCTCAAAATCCATATGCTATGTAAAGGGCGATGATTTTACAAATGAACTAATCGAATCTCTGCATAGAGCAAATATGTCCGAATTCAGACAGAAATACCGCTACGCGGACGTTCTCTTGGTTGACGATGTTCAGTTTATCGGCGGAAAAGAGAGTACGCAGGAGGAATTTTTCCACACCTTTGAAACTCTTTATCTTGCCAAAAAACAGATAATTTTAACCTCCGACAGACCTCCGAAAGAAATAAAAACCTTAGACGACCGTTTAAGAGGAAGATTTGAAATGGGACTTATCGCAGATATTCAGCCCCCCGACATTGAAACAAGAATTGCGATTATAAAACGCAAGGCTGAAATTATGAACATAGAAATTCCGAACGACGTCTGCGAATATATCGCCAACAACGTAAAGAGCAATATCCGCCAGTTAGAGGGAACGGTTAAAAAAATAAAAGCGAAAAATAACCTTGACGGAGAAAAACCGTCCGTAAAATCGGTTCAGAAAATTATAGCAGATATTTTAAATAACGACACTCCTCCCGAAGTTACGGTCGAAAGAATTACAGACGAGGTTGCGAGAACCTTTAACGTGACCGCGGACGAGCTTAAAAACTCAAAGAGCAGAAGCGCATATGTCAGCGGACCGCGTCAGGTTGCAATCTACATTATAAACGAGCTTACCACCTTAACACAAGAAAGTATAGGAAAAGAATTTGGCGGACGCGACCACTCAACCGTAAAATACGCGATTGACACAACCGCGAAAAGAATGAAAAAGGACTCAAATCTCCGTTCAATAGTCGAAGATATTATTAAAAATTGCAGTTCATAATAAAAATAACTTTTAACAATTTTTTCAACTTTTAACATCCAATTTTTAACTTTATGAGGAAAGATTAAAAAAGACTAAAAAATTTTAAACACATTCAACATTAAGGTGTTGAAAGTAAATTCATAATTTTACCATATTTTATCCCGTATAAAAATTTTTTCAACATTTCCTCATACCCTACTACTACTACTAAATATATTAATAACATTTATACATTTATTTGCAAATACTTTGCAGACAGATAATAAAAGCACATTTTACTAATTCTAATAAAGTACATCTTACCAATTTTAATTATGTTCAAAATAAAAGGAGGAAGAAATGAAGATAAACGTTTTACGCACAGATTTGGCAAATGCTGTCTCTGTTGTTTCAAGAGCGGTTTCAAATAAAGCCTCAATTCCCGCATTGGAGGGAATTTTAATAAAGGTTTACGGCTCAAAAATGACAATTTCGGGTTACGACCTTGAAATTGGTATAAAAACAAGTATTGATGCGACTGTAACAGATGAGGGAGAGGTTGTAGTAAGCGCTAAAATTTTCTCTGAAATTGTAAGAAAACTTCCCGAGGAAGTGGTGTTCATTGAAACGGATGACAGAATGATAACGTATATAACGAGCGGTAACGCTGATTATCAGATTGTCGGAATGAACAGCGCGGAGTATCCTGACCTTCCCGAATTTGAACAGACCGAAGAATTTGAAATTGACGGTAATCTTCTAAAAGAAATGATAAGACAGACTGTCTACGCCGTTTCGGATAATAATGCAAAACCTATTTATACAGGTTCGCTTTTTGAAATTGAAAATAAAACTTTAAAAATTGTCGCGGTTGACGGCTACAGAATGGCTATACGCAAGGAGCAAATTGACAGTGATGAAAACGCGCAGTTTGTAGTTCCTGGAAAAACCCAGCAGGAAGTTTTGAAAATTATCGGAAACGATGAAGAAAACGTATCGGTAATTGTAGGACAAAGACATATTATGTTTAAAATCAGCGGTTACTATGTAATTTCACGACTTATTGAAGGAACATTTCTCGATTATAACAGTACAATTCCCAAAACCAAGAAAACGGAGGCTGCTGTCAACACAAGGCTTTTGATAAACGCTGTTGACCGTATGTCGCTTTTAAACGGAGATAAAATTCAAAGTCCCGTCAGATGTAATTTCGCAAATGGGAAAATTAATTTATCCTGCACTTCGTCAATCGGAAAAGCAAACGATGTTATTACGGCTTCGATTGACGGAGAGGAAGTTGAAATCGGGTTTAATAATCGTTATCTTTTGGACGCGCTTAGGAATATTGACGCGGACGAGGTTAAAATAACATTAAACGGAGGACTTTCTCCGATGATTATTGCTCCTGTTAAAGGAGAAGGTTTTATCAGTCTTGTTGTTCCGATGAGGCTTTCAAATGCGTAGAGAAAAAATAAAGGTTCAGGGTGAATTTATAAAGCTTCAGGACGCTTTAAAATACAGTGGACTTTGTATGACAGGCGGACACGCGAAAATTGCCGTTCAAAACGGTGAGGTAAAAGTCAACGGAGAAGTCTGTACGATGCGAGGAAAAAAGCTTAAAACAGGAGATATAGCCGAATTTGACGGTAAAGAGATAGAAATAATTTTAGTTTAAATCAAAAAGAGGTATGCGTTTTGTATGTAACACGTCTACAATTAAAAAATTACCGCAACCTCTTTGACGGAGAAATAAATCCCTGCAAAAAAATTAACGTGATTTACGGAGATAATGCGCAGGGAAAAACGAATATTTTGGAGGCGCTCTGGCTTTTTTGCGGAGGACACAGCTTTAAAGGCTCAAAGGAAAACGAGTTTATAAAATTCGGAGAGAAATTCTCCAAGATAAAGGCGGATTTTTTCTCGCAGGAAAGAGAGCAAAGCGCGGAAATTATATTTAACGGCGCAAGAAAAGAAGTAATTATAAACGGAGTAAAAAAGAAATCGTCCGCTTCGCTGATTGAGAAATTCAACGCGGTTGTGTTTTCTCCCGAGGATTTAACTTTAGTTAAAAGAGGACCATTGGCGCGCAGAAAATTTATTGATGGCGCAATTTGCAGAGAAAAGTTAAAAAACGCGGTCTTAATTTCAAAATATAGTCGAACCTTAAACGAGCGAAACGCTCTTTTAAAAGATATTTACAGACACCCGGAGCTTAAAAGCACTCTTGAAATTTGGGATGATACTTTATGCAGGCTCGGTGCTGAAATTATATTCCGCAGACTTTTATATATAAATTGTCTTTCATCGGACGCTGAAGAATATCATTCTGGAATTTCCGACAATACGGAAAAATTGGAAATAGTTTATAACTCAAACTGCAAAGCGAAATTCGGCGATGAGCAAGAGGAAATTTTTGAAAAGCTTTTAAGAGGATTAAAAAACTCAAAAAAAGAGGATATAAACAGCGGTTTTACAAATATAGGACCTCACAGAGATGATTTTGATATTATTATAAACGGAAAAAAAGCCAAAACTTTCGCGTCTCAGGGTCAGCAGAGAAGCGCGGTTTTATCACTGAAACTTGCCGAAGCAAATGTTTTAAGCTCTCTTACCGGGGAAAATCCTGTTATACTCCTTGACGATGTACTTTCAGAGCTTGATAAAAAGCGCAGAGATTTTCTGCTTAATAAAATTAAGAAATATCAGGTTTTTATTACTACGTGCGAACTTAAAGAAAACGAGGTTTTAATGGAAGGTAAGAAATTTTTTGTAAAAGAAGGAAAAATAAGCTGATATGTATCTTCATTTAGGGGAAAAAACTGTAGTAAAAACCGACAGCATAATAGGAATTTTTGACCTTGATAACAGCACAATATCAAAGCACACAAGAAATTTTCTTACTCAAGCAGAAAAAAATAAAGAGGTTGTAAACGTAAGCTACGAACTTCCTAAGTCTTTTATAGTTTGTTTGGAAAAAGAAGGCAGGAAAGTATATATAAGCCAGATTTCCTGCAATACTCTTTATAAGAGAATTTTAAGTAATAAGTAATAAAAATTTGAAAATTATTTTGAATTTTAATATTATACGACAAAGTTAATTTTCAGTTAAAAGGTCGAAAGGAAAATTTTCATTTTAGCCTTATCCGCCCACGGTAAGGTCAAAGAAAATTTTAACTTCTGGTTATATGTAAAAAAGTATATGAAAAACGTTTTGTGGGCGGAAAGGTAACAGAAGAATGGGAAAAAACTGTCCGTACTGCGGAAGAAGAATTTCATATTTTACAACATTCCACGAAAAAAACAGGGGAATACATACCTGTCCGCGCTGTAAAAGAGAAAGTAAAATCAAAACCGATTTTCGATTAATTATCGCTTTTATTGCCGTGGTTTTAGTTGTTTTTATGTTTATGGTAATTTGGATGGGCTCGGGAAATTATAACAGCTTTTCGGGAGTTATAATTACAGCGCTGATTTTAATTGCTTTTTACTTTTCAACTCCGATATTTGTAAGATATATTCCTCTTAAAAAGTACAGGGAACAGGAATATGAAAGAGAAGAATATGAGTATGAATACGAGCCTCTGTCAGAGGAGGAAGAAACTGAATTTGACAGCTCCTATACTTTTAACCGCGATATTTTCGATAAAATTAAAGAAAAGAGAAATTCAAAAATTACCCGCGCAAATGCGGAAAATTCAGACAGTATTGAGCAAACTAAAATAGCGGATAAAAATTACATTCCGATTATAAGCGACGTAACGGAATCCCACGCGTCATCTTCTGATGTTCCGCTTAAAAAGGTTACAAACCCTGATATTAATCATTCAGATTATGAAGAAAAAGTCGTTTTTGAAGAAAAAAAGCCGTATTACAGAAAAAAACCGCCTGAAAAACCGAACGGCTCAAAATATACGGCTAACAGGAAATTGTAATTATGTTTAGACTTCCCGTCTGCCCTTACTGCCATACGATTTACGGCATTAAAGAGGTAAGAAAAAACAAGAAAAAAGAAGTAATAAAGTGCTACCACTGCGAAAACAAATTTAAAAATGCAAGAGTAAAAGGATATTTAATTTTGGCTTTTATAATTACATTCTCCGCAGTAATTGTAAATACGGTAATTTTAAATCTGACCGCCGATATAATTTCATCTGTCGTTCCGATTTTGGCGGTAAGCTTTATCGCGGTTTTATTATTTGCTCTTTTTTCTCCGTATTTTATTAAATATAAAAAGAAAAAAAATTCTGAAATAAAAGAAATCCCGTCGGAGAAAATCATCAGCGTGCCGTCGGGAAAACAAAAACGTTCCGTAAAGAAAAGGACGGAATAATTTTGGAGGTAATTGAATGGAAAACGAAGAAGTAAAGGTATCGAAAGTCGAAAACGAATACGGCGCTGACGACATACAGGTTTTAGAGGGACTTGAGGCGGTCAGAAAAAGACCGGGTATGTACATAGGTTCAACAGGTCCGAGAGGACTTCACCACCTTGTATATGAAATTGTCGATAACTCCATCGACGAGGCGCTCGCGGGCTACTGCTCGAAGATTGACGTTGTTATTGAAAAAGGAGATATAATTAAGGTAAAAGACAACGGAAGAGGTATCCCCGTGGGAATAAACGAAAAGACGGGTATTCCTGCGGTTACGCTCGTATTCACGGTACTTCACGCTGGCGGAAAATTCGGCGGAGGCGGATACAAGGTATCGGGCGGTCTTCACGGTGTAGGCGCCTCGGTTGTAAACGCCCTTTCGGAATGGGTAGAGGTTAAAATCTGCGACGGTGAAGATATATATTTCCAGCGCTATGAGCGCGGAAAAACCGTTTGCGACCTTAAAAAAATAGGAAAAAGCACAGTAAAAGGTACGGAAGTACGCTTTAAGGCGGATGCAAAAATATTTAAGGAAACAACTGTCTATGAATATGAAGTGCTTGAAAGAAGACTCCGCGAGCAGGCATTTTTAAACGCAGGCGTTCATATTGAGTTAAGAGACGAAAGACAGGAAGAAATAATCAGCAAGAATTTTGTTTACGAGGGCGGTATTTCAAGTTTCGTTGATTTTCTTAACAAGAAAAAGCACGTTGACCCGATTCACCCCGAGGTTATTTATTTCGCCTCCAAAAACAGCGAGGATACCGTAACCGTCGAGGTCGCAATGCAGTATACAGACAGCTACAATGAGCTTATGCTTTCGTTTGCAAATAATATCCACACGGTTGACGGCGGTACCCACGAGGAGGGCTTCCGCAGGGCGTTAACCCGTGTTATGAACGATTACGCTCGCAAATTTAACAAGCTTAAAGAAAACGACAAAAACCTTTCGGGCGAGGACGTGAGAGAGGGTCTGACAGCCGTTATCAGCGTAAAGGTGAAAGAGGCGCAGTTTGAGGGTCAGACAAAGGCAAAACTCGGAAACACGGAAGTCAGAACAATGGTGGACAAGCTTATAAGCGAAAAGCTTTCCGTTTACCTCGAAGAAAATCCCGCGGTAGCGAGAGCTGTTTTTGATAAAGCTTTGGCGTCGGCGAGAGCGAGGGAGGCGGCGAGAAAGGCGAGGGAAAGCGTCAGAAGAAAATCCGCCCTGGAGGGCGCACAGCTCCCCGGAAAGCTTGCTGACTGCCAGTCTAAGGATAGCGAAGAAACAGAAATATTTATCGTCGAGGGAGATTCCGCGGGCGGTTCAGCCAAGGGCGGACGCGACAGAAGAATACAGGCGATTCTGCCTCTTTGGGGAAAAATGCTTAACGTAGAAAAGGCCCGTCTTGACAGAGTTTACGGAAACGACAAGCTCACTCCCGTAATAACAGCTTTGGGAACGGGAATAGGAGAGGAGTTTGATATTCAAAAACTCCGTTACGGAAAAGTAATTATTATGGCGGATGCCGATGTTGACGGACAGCACATCAGAACTCTTTTGCTTACGTTCTTCTTCCGTTTTATGAGACCTCTTATTGAGGAGGGACATATCTATATTGCACAGCCTCCGCTTTACAGAATTACAAAGGGCAAGGAGCATAAATACGCGTACTCCGACATTGAGCGCGACCGTATTCTCTCGACAATTGAGGGAAAAAGCGAAATTCAGCGTTACAAAGGTCTCGGCGAAATGGACTCCGAACAGCTGTGGGAAACAACAATGAACCCCGAAAGCCGTCTTATGCTGAAGGTTACGTTAAGCGACGCGGAGGCGGCGGATGAAACCTTTAGTATTCTTATGGGAGATAAGGTTGAGCCGAGAAGAGAATTTATTGAAACAAACGCAAAGTTTGTTCAAAATCTTGATATTTAAACAGATTGATATTAATTTTAAATTATAAGAGGAAGTAATTATGCATTCAAAAACATATCTGAACGTTCGTTATGCCGAAACCGACAGAATGGGAATCGCGCATCACTCGAATTATCCCATATGGTATGAAGTGGGAAGAACGGATTATATCAAAAGCTTCGGCGTAAGCTACAGCGAAATGGAAAACGCGGGCGTGCTTATGCCACTTACGAATTTGACCTGTCATTTTAAAGCTCCTGCTATGTATGAGGACAGAATTTTAGTGAGAACGTGGGCGATTGAACTCAGAGCCGCTCATATACAGTTTACCTATACGGTCAAGAAAGTCAACGATGATGGTACGGAGGAGGAGCTCGGCTACGGAACAACCGAACACGGCTTTGTAGACAGCAAAACTTTCCGTCCCTGTAATATAAAAAAGAGAATGCCCGAGCTTTACGCTAAAATAAAAGCGACCTTATAAAAGATTTATAATTGAACGAAGAATTAAAAAGTACCGATGAGGTGAATAAATTGAGTAACGAAAATGAGATAAAAGAGATTAGCGGAAAAATTATTGACGTCGATGTCGAAAAGGAAATGAAACAATCTTTTCTTGACTATTCGATGTCGGTAATTGTAAGCCGAGCGCTGCCTGACGTCCGCGACGGCTTAAAGCCTGTTCACAGACGTATTCTGTATACAATGTACGAAAGAGGACTTGAACCGAACAAGCCGTACCATAAATGCGCGGATACAGTCGGCGCGGTTTTGGGAGCATACCATCCGCACGGCGACGCATCGGTTTATGACGCTTTAGTACGTTTGGCGCAGGATTTTTCAATGAGATATATGCTTGTTGACGGCCACGGAAACTTCGGCTCCGTAGACGGCGACCCGCCTGCCGCTTACCGATACACAGAGGCGAGAATGAGCAAAATTTCAACAGAAATGCTCACGGATATTGAGAAAAAGACGGTTGATTTCGTTCCGAACTATGACGACAGACTCGAAGAACCGACCGTTCTCCCGAGCCGTTTCCCGAATCTTTTAGTAAACGGTTCGAGCGGTATTGCCGTAGGTATGGCGACAAATATTCCTCCGCACAATATGGGCGAGGTTATCGACGCGATTGAACTGCTTATCGATAATCCCGAGGCGGAGATTTCCGAGATTATGGAGTGTATCCCCGGTCCCGATTTTCCGACAGGCGGAATAATAATGGGACGTAGCGGAATAAGAGCCGCTTATTCAACGGGACGCGGAAAAATTATTGTCAGGGCGAAAACTGAGATAGTCGAGGCTAAGAACAACCGCTTTAAAATTATAGTAACCGAGCTTCCGTACGGAGTTAACAAGGCTCGTCTTATCGAGCATATTGCGGAGCTTGTTAAGGACAAAAAGCTTGAGGGAATTACGAATATCGAGGACCATTCCGACAGAAACGGTATGCACATTGAAATTGACGTGCGCCGTGACGCGTCGCCTCAGATTGTATTAAATCAGCTTTTCTCATACACTCAGCTCCAAACAACTTTCGGCGCTATTTTGCTTGCGATTGTAAACGGCGAGCCGAAAATTTTAACTCTTAAAGAGTGCCTTGAGCATTACATAAACTTCCAGGTCGATATTATCACGCGCCGTACGCAGTTCGACCTTAAAAAGGCGCAGGAACGCTGTCACATTTTAGAGGGTCTGAAAATCGCGATTGACAACATTGACGAGGTAATTAAAATTATCCGCGCAAGCAAGGACACGGCGGGCGCAAAAGCCAATTTAATTGAGCGTTTCGGACTTGACGACGTTCAGGCGCAGGCGATTGTTCAGATGCGCCTCGGTCAGCTGACAAATATGGAGCGCTCCAAAATTGAGGACGAAATTGCCTCGCTTCAAGAGAAAATCAAAGAATATACCGAGCTTTTACAGAGCCGTCAACTCCTGCTTGAAAAGGTTAAGGAGGAAGCGCTTGCGCTTAGAAATAAATACGCCGACCCGCGCCGTACGGAAATTTGCCACATAAGCGGAGAGGTTGATATTGAGGACCTTATCCCCGAAGAGGACTGCGTTGTCACGGTTACGCGTTTCGGCTACGTTAAGCGTATCGCCGAGGATGAATACACAATTCAGCACAGAGGGGGCAGAGGCGTTAAAGGAATGTCCACGAGGGAAGAGGACGTCGCAACGGAGATGTTTATATGCAACACTCACGATTATATCCTTTTCTTCACGGATAAGGGCAGAGTTTACCGCATAAAATGTTACACTATCCCCGAGGGCACGCGCCAGAGCAAGGGTATGAATATAGCGAATATTCTCCCGATTGCGACTGACGAAAAGGTCACCTCGATGATTCCCGTCAAGGAATTTGAGGAGGATAAATATCTCGTTATGGTGACGAAAAACGGTATCATCAAAAGAATCTCGCTCAACGCCTACAACACAGCGAGAAAGGGCGGTCTTATCGCTCTCGATTTGAACGAGGGAGATGAGCTTGCTTTCGTTAAGATGACCGAGGGCAACAACCAAATTATTATCGCTACGCGCGAGGGTATGGCAATCCGATTTAAGGAAACCGATGTACGTCCTATGGGACGTCAGGCGCGCGGAGTTAAGGCGATGAAACTCAAATCGGGCGATATTATCGTTGGAATGAGCGTTATTGACGAAAACGCGCTTGTGCTGACCGTTTCCGAAACAGGCTACGGCCGTCTCAGCAATCCCGATAATTACCGTGTTCAGTCGAGAGGCGGTAAGGGACTTACAAACTACCACACGGCAAAATACGGAAAGGTTGCGGGAATCAGCGTAATAAATCCCAACGACGATATTATTCTTATCAGCGAGGAGGGCGTTGTTATCCGTATTAACGCAGAGGACGTCCGTGTTTGCGCACGGCCGAGCAAGGGCGTTACGCTTATGAAAATAAACGAGGGCAACCGCGTTGTTTCATTCGCTCATCTTCCCCACGAGGACGAGGAAACGGAAAAGCCCGTTGACAACGGCGAGCCCGAGGACGAAACTGAGGAAATTTCAGAAAATGAAGATTGATAATGTAATTCTTGCCTCCGCGTCACCGCGGAGGCAGGAGCTTTTAAAAAAAGTTTTTCCAAAATTTGAGGTAATTCCCGCCGATATTGACGAAAGTGTTGATAAAAACATTCCGCCTGAAAAGGTCGCTCAGTATTTAGCCGAAAAGAAAGCGGAACACGTTGGAAGAAAGCGCCCCGACGCGCTTGTTATCGGGAGCGATACGACCGTGGTTTTGGACGATATTATTCTCGGCAAGCCGAAAAACGAGGCGGACGCGGTAAATATGCTGAAACTTTTAAGCGGAAAAACGCACAAGGTTATTACGGGCGTGAGCCTGTTTTCGCACGGAAAATCCCGCTCTTTCTCCGAAACTACTTTTGTGACCTTTCATAATTTGAGCGATAAACAAATCGCCGAATATATCAAGACGGGGGAGTGGAGCGACAAGGCGGGAGCCTACGGAATACAGGGCAAAGCGGGAGCGTTCGTGGAAAAAATCAACGGTGATTTTGACAACGTGGTCGGACTTCCCTGCAACCGCCTTTATTTTTATATTTCTTCGTCAGACATTGCAGTCCCTCTCAAATAATTCATCTCCCCCAAACCTTTCTGCCTCTGTCTTGTTTTGGATATGGAGGATAGGTTCTTTTTTAGATTTTCCACATCAGTCCGTGCATTCACTCTCTAACAATTCATCTCCCCCAAACGTTTCTTCCTCTATCTCACTTTGGATAGGTAGGACAGGTTCTGCGTTTTTTATATCTCCTCATCAGACATTGCAGTCCCTCTCTGAAAAGCATATCTCCCAGACGTTTTTTCCTCTATCTCACTTTGGATATGGAGGAAAAGTTCTGCGGTAGACTTTTTATTAAATAAAACGCGTGATAGAATAAAATTTAATTTTATCAAACTTTTCCGCTAAATCCGATTTGAAAAGGAATAAAAAGTTTATCTTTAAATCTAATTCTTAATTCTTAATTTTTAAATTTTTTATTCTCAAAATACAAACAACAGGAAAAAGCGTACGCATAAAATTTGCGTACGCTTTGCTTTACGGGAAGTTTTTTGATTAACCTCCCGTAAAGCAGAAAGATTATAGAGAGGAGATTATCACATTATTTTGAAACTAAAGTTTTATAAATATCTTTAGGGTAATGATTTTATTAAATTTAGTGTTTTACTGTAGTTTGACGGGACGTTTACAGATGCCAACGGGTACAAGCTTACTTCTCCGTCCTTCTTTTTTTCGCCGTAATTAGAGGTCATAAAGGTCAGCAAATATCCGCTTGATGATGAGGAAAAACCGTATTTTTTGTAATCCTCTTTAATTGTTCTTATAAGTTTTTTTGCCGTTTTTGACTCACGCTGAATTCCCCCGTAGGTGGCAAAATCCTCGTCCTCTAACTTTTCAACCTCAACAAAGATAAAATATTTTTCATCGCACACAAACAGAGGGTTTGAGTTAACTGTATATTCTTCGCTCTGTAAGAACGGAACATTTGTCGAGGCGTCGCCGTAAGTGGTAAAATTCGAGTAATTTCTTTGAATTTTAATTCCGTTTTTCAGCGTGTAGGTGACGTTAAAATTTAAAGCGTCAGTGCCCAATTCTTTAATATCCGATTCATTATTTTTTTCATAAAGATAATTAACTTTCGTGCGCTCAAGCATTTTTCTGTCCTTGAAGCTTTCGATTGAAATAATTTTCTTATGCGCCTTTACGGTATCCTCAATAACCTTTTTATCATAAACCTCGTGCGCCGTAATGTTCACGCCGTTTATATAAATCGGGTTGGAGGCGGTAAAGCTGACGCTTTTTATATCGTTTACATCGGGGACATAGGTTTCAAACCCGAACCAGCCGAAATGGAGCGAGGAGAAAAGCACGGCAAAGCATATAAGCATTGCGCCGTAGGGGATAAGCCCCTTTAAAAATCCCGTGAAGCCGTGGGCGAAAATAATCTGAATTATAATGTAGGCGGTAAGCGAGCCGATTATCATTCCGCTCCAAAAAATGAGGTAATCGTTATTGTTCTCAATTGTTACAATAAACATAAACGCCGATACAATTCCCACGGAAAAGCTGACTAAAACCTTTATCGCGATAAGCGGAAGCTTATACGCAAAGCCCGAGTCCGCGCTCTCCGCTCTGCGGTTTTTTATCAGAACAAACGAAAGCAAAAGACACACGGCAGAGAAAATCACCCAGTAGACGGGATTCGTTCCCGCGAACGCAAACGCGGGGCTTAAAAACAGCAGAAAATCGGGATGTAAATTAACGCTGTAGCCCATAAGGAGCGACGCGGGTAAAATCGTAAGAAAATAAACGGCGAACGGAGTCAGGAGATTTAATACGATAAAGGATACGATTTTATCTGAAGTTTTTCCGCAACAGATTGAAAGCAAACCGAAAAGAGAGATGTTTGAAAAAAGATAAATGATTACGTTTAGAGTGACAAAAAAGCTGTTATCAGGCAAAACCATGCTTTGGTTATTCGGGAAAAAGATATTGATTACAAGGTAAATGATGAGCATAGGAATGCCCGAAATAACAGTTGAGCTTATAAGCCTCGAGAAAAACAGCGTTCTCCTCGAAACGGGGAGCGCACCCGTCATATCCGTCTGGCGCTTGTCGTGAAGATATGAAAACGACTTTATCGAAACTATCAGTCCGATAACCATAGCGGTTAAAAATGTTTCCGCGAGCATCACGTTGGAGTTAAACGCGGTTTTTGTGCCTGCGCAGATTACCCAGTTTATAATTATGAAAAAAGCTAAAATTGAAAGATAAACTACCAGCGTTGAGAGGTTTGACTTTACCGTCCACAAAAACACGGAAACACCCTGTTTAATTTTTGACTTAGAGTATGTTGTTGATGTCATAGCCTGCGCCCTCCATTTCATTAATAAATACTTCTTCAAGCGTGAGCGGTAAAGCCTCTAAAAGCACGGGATTAAGCGATTCCAATTCAGCCATAAAATCCTTTTGCGCTCCTCTTATAGTCAGAGTGTACAAATTACCGCTTTTCATTTTGTTAACTATTTCTAAATTATTAAATACATCATCGGAAACCTCGCTGTTAAAAGCAATCTGAACCTTGTGAATACCGAGCTTTAAGTCGTCAAGCTCTTTTTCGAGAATAATTCCGCCCTTGTGCAGAAGTCCGATATAATCGCATATGTCCTCAAGCTCCCTCAGATTGTGGGAGGCGATTACAACGCTCATATTGTTGTCGGTCACGTTGGTTATGATGAGCTTTTTAACGAGCTTGCGCACTACCGGGTCGAGCCCGTCAAAAATTTCATCAAGAAAAAGATATTTAGGGCGTGTAGAAAGCGCTAAAATCAACGCGGACTGGCGTTGCATACCCTTTGACATATTTATAATTTTACGGTTTTTATCTACGGGAAACGTTGAGCAGAGTGTATTAAAATATTCCTCGTCCCAGCCTGAGTAAACATTTCTGTAGAAAAACGCCGTGTTTGCGATTGTCGAGGAGTTTGAAAAATAGGGATAATCGGGGATAAAAAAGCACTTATCCTTAATTTTCTGATTTTCAAACGTACTCTCGCCGTCGATGAGAGTCTCGCCCCCGTCAGCCTTAAACACGCCGTTTATAACGCGCAGGAGCGTGCTTTTTCCCGCGCCGTTCGAGCCGACAAGACCGAAAACCGCTCCCTCCTCAACATCAAGGTTGAGGTTGCAAAGCGCCTTGACGTCGCCGAAGCTTTTGCTTAAATTCTTAATTTCAATCATAATTTACCTCCCATAAGCGCGTCTACGCAACTTAAAATTTCGTCTCGGGTTATTCCGATTTTTAAAGCGTCCTTGACGGCGCTGTTGAGCTTTTTAAGCGCAAGCTCCTTTTCCGCGTCAATAAGGCTTAAATCAGGCGATACGAACGAGCCTTTGCCGACAGCGGAACAGATGTATCCGTCCGCTTCAAGCAGTTTGTACGCCTTTGAAACCGTGTTCGGGTTTACCGAAAGCTCCATAGCAAGCGCGCGCACAGGCAAAAGCTTGTCGCCCGGCTTTAAAACGCCTGCCGAAATCAGGCGGATAATGTTATTGTAAAGCTGTTCATAAATAGGGGACCGCGACGATAAATCCAAACTGAACATTTTACCAGTCCTTTACCTTTTAGTCTTGAGTTTAATTAAACTTTTAATATAGAATTAATTGTATTACTACAAGTAGTACAATTGTTATAACACATCTTTTTTCCTTTGTCAAGTATTTTTTATCTCTTCGTCAAACATTGCAGTCCCTCTCGGACAATTCATATCCCCCAAACGTTTCTTCCTCTATCTCCCTTTGGATATGTAGGAGAAGTTCTGCGGTAGACTTTTTAGCTTTTTCACGTCAGTTTTTTAGATTTACCACGTCAGACATTTCAGCTCCTATCGGACAAATCATCTCCCCCAAATCTCTGTGCCTCTGTCTTGTTTTGGATAGGGAGGAAGGGTTCTGCGTTTTTTGAATTAAGAGTTAAGAATTAAGAATTAGATTTATAGGTAAACTTTTAATTTCTATTCAAAAAAGATAGAGCAGAAAAGTTGAAAAAAGTCTATATTAACAGAAAAATAAATCTCCCTATCTAAAGTTAGATAAGGAGATTTTTAATATATAAAATATAAAGCTTTTCGCTGAAAATTTTTCACTATTTAAAGAAAAATAAAAGAAACGTCAAATAGAATTTAATTTTATTCTATCCCACGTTTTATTTTATAAAAAGTCTACCGCAGAACTTCTCCTACATATCCAAAGGGAGATAGAGGAAGAAACGTTTGGGGGATATGCTTTTCAAATAGGGACTGCACGGACTGATGTGGAAATCTAAAAAACTGATGTGGAGATATAAAAAATGCAGAACCTATCCTCCCTATCCAAAGTGAGATAAAGGAAGAAACGTTTGGGGGATATGAATTGTCAGACAGGAGATGAAATGTCTAATGTAAAAAACAAAACGCAAAACCTTTCCTCCCTATCCAAAGTGAGATAAAGGCAGTAAGGTTTTAGGGATATGCTTTATCCGAGAGGAACTGCACGGACTGATGTGGAAAAACTAAAAAACTGACGTGGAGATATAAAAACCCCAAACTTATCCTCCCTATCCAAAGCGAGATAGAGAAAGAAAAGTTTGGGGGAGATGAATTGTCAGACAGGAGATGAAATGTCTGATGTAAAAAACAAAACGCAAAACCTTTCCTTACTATCCAAAGTGAGATAGAGGAAGAAAGATTTGGGGGAGATGAATTGTCAGATAGGAGCTGAAATGTCTGACGCGGAAAATCTAAAAATGTTTGTAGATTTTTATGAGGGAATTGTCTGCTATTCCCAGTCCGACAAAGCTTTCGCCTTTTATTCTGAAAATCTCGCCGTTTGAGTGGCCTGCCGTTTTAAGCTCGGTCCGCTCTATGTCGAGCGCTCCGCCGTTAAAAAAGCGTTTTGCCTGAGCGTTTGTGACGTGAAGAATTTTATAATTTTCAAACAAGCTTTCCGTGCTGATAAGCCTGTTTTCAAGCTCTCCGTTTTGTGAAAGCGTTTTTATTTCTTCAAGACTGAGGCAGTTTTCCTTTAAAAATCCGCACGCCGAGGTTCTGTCCAAGGCGCTCATAACCGCGCCCGTGCCGAGCGATTTACCGATGTCGTCAATTAAAGTGCGGATATATGTACCTTTGGAGCATTTTACTTTAAGCTTTCCGCTCTGCTCTTTTTCGCTGAAATTTAAAAGAGTAAGCTCATATACGGTGACCTTTCGGCTTTTTCTCTCGATTTCAATTCCCTGCCTTGCGAGGCTGTAAAGCCTCTGTCCGTTTACCGAAACGGCAGAATACATCGGAGGAATCTGGCTTATTTCTCCGCGGAAATTTTCGGTTGCCTTTTCAATTTCGCTTTTTGTTATGTCGCTTTGCCCGATTTTTAAATTTCCCCAGATGTCGAGCGTGTCGCTTGTCAATCCGAGTTTAAAATCGGCGATATATTCCTTGTCGCGGTTCGGGATAATGTCCTGCGCCTTTGTCGCACTTCCGAGCAAAAGAGGAAGAACTCCCGTCGCGTTCGGGTCGAGAGTCCCTGTATGGCCGATTTTGCACTGACCTGTTAAACGGCGAACCTGCGCCACAACGTCAAACGAGGTAAGTCCCTTTGGCTTATCTGTTAAAAGAACGCCGTTCATAACACCTTTTCCGCCGCGTCTTTAAGCGTCTGTAAAACCTCGTCAAGCGTTCCTTTGAGCGTACAGCCCGAGGCGGAAACGTGACCGCCTCCTCCGAACTGACGGCAAAATTCGCACGCGTCAATGCCGTCGTTTGTACGCACGGAGATTTTGAAATTATCAGCCTTTTCCCGTACGGTAATGCCCATTTTCACACCCTCAATCTGACGGGGAATCGAGGCGATTCCCTCGGTTTCATCGTCTGTGAGGTCTTTGGTCATTTCGAGCGTGGTGTAGATAATCGCGCACTTGTCGTCAGCGCAGAAAATCATATTTTTAAGCAAATCACGCTCAAGCCTGATTAAGCCTTTCGACTTTGTTTCAAACATAATTTTGTTGATGTACGCGCTGTCGCAACCGAAATCGAGTAAATCGGCAGCGATGCGCATTGTCCGCGAGGTGGTGTTTCCGTATCGGAAACAGCCCGTATCCGTGCTTATCGCGGTGTATATGCAGTTGGCTATGTCACGCGTCATTTTCGCGCCGAGCAGAGGAATAAGCTCGTAAATAATCTCGCCCGCCGCCGCCGAGTCCGCCTCGACATACTTAAACGGAGCGTTTACGCAGTTGCTTTGGTGGTGGTCGATACAAAGGTCAATTTTACCCTCGTACGCCTTTTGATTTACGCCGAGCAGTTTTTCATTCGCCACGTCGGTCGCGATGATAAACTCGGCGTCAAACTTCTGCTCTTTAAGCTTTGAGAAAATATACTCAAAGCTTTTTGAACGGTCGGTCGTAATTACGCGCGCTTTTTTGCCGATTTGCCTGAGCGCGAGCGCGAGCGCAAATCCGCTCCCGATACAGTCGCCGTCGGGGTAGTGATGTGTTAAAATTTCAAAATTGTCGTGCTGTAGGATTAAATTCGCAACTTCTTTTAACGTCATAATTTTTCCTTATTCCAATTCCTTTAAAATTCTCGATATATTCGCGCTGTACTCTATGCTATCGCTCGCCGTGAAAATAAGTTCGGGAACGTGCCTTAATCTTAGCCTTTGTCCCAGCTCACGGCGGATAAATCCCGACGCGCTGTCAAGCCCCTTACACGCCTTTTTGCAACGCTCTATTCCCTCGATTGCGCTGACGTAAACCGTACAGTAGGAGAGGTCGTTTGTAACGTCAACTCTGATAATCGAGATAAACGCGTCTTTTACGCGCGGGTCTTTAAGCTCGCGGAAAATCGCGGTCAATTCGCGCTTAATATCCTCGGTAATTCTTTCTAATTTGTGTCCTGACATATTTACAACTCCGTTTTCAGGCAGTTGACGGCGAAAACCGCGGGATTCAAAACAGCGGTTTTCCTATGTCAACGCCTGTTAATCTCTGTATTCCTCTATAGCGTAAACCTCGAAGATGTCGCCCTCCTTGAGGTCGCTGAATTTTTCAAGGCAGATACCGCACTCGTAGCCCTCGGCTACCTCCTTGACGGAATCCTTAAATCTCTGCAATGAGGAGATATTGTCGTCCGCAATAATAATGCCGTCGCGGACAACCCGTACCATACCGTTGCGCTGGATTTTGCCTTTCTTGACGTATGAGCCGGCAACCGTACCGACGCTCTTAATCTTAATGACGTTTCTGACTTCCGCTGTTCCGAGTTCAACCTCTCTCGTCTTAGGAGCGAGCATACCTTTCATAGCGGATTCAATTTCCTCAATACAGTCGTAAATTACACGGTACATACGCATATCCACGCCGTCGCGCTCGGCGATACTCTGAGCGTTCGCGTCGGGACGGACGTTAAAGCCTACGATAATCGCGTTTGAGGCGTTGGCGAGCATAACGTCGCTTTCGTTTACCGCGCCTACCGCGCCGTGAATTACGTTAACGCGAACCTCCTCGTTTGTGAGCTTTTCGAGGCTTTGGCGGACAGCCTCAACCGAGCCTTGAACGTCTGCCTTAACAATAATTTTAAGCTCTTTCATTTCGCCCTGTTTCATCTGGTCGAATAGGTTGTCGAGAGTAACCTTGGTCTGCGCGTTGAAGATTTCCTCCTTGCGCTCGTTCTTTCTTTGGTTGACAAGCTGGCGCGCGAGGTGTTCGTTTGTAACGGCGTTGAACACATCTCCGCCCACGGGAACCTCATCAAGACCGATAATCTCAACGGGGACGGACGGACCCGCGGTTTTTACCGTTTCGCCCTTGTCGTTCGTCATAGCGCGTACTCTGCCCAGACAGGTTCCCGCGACTACCGTGTCGCCCGCGTTTAAGGTACCGTTTTGTACCAAAACGGTCGCGATAGGACCTCTGCCCTTGTCAAGGCGCGCCTCAATTACGATACCCTTTGCCGCTCTGTCGGGGTTAGCTTTGAGTTCTTTCATTTCCGCGACAAGCAGAACGCTCTCCAAAAGCTCGTCAAGTCCCTCCTTAGTCTTTGCGGAAACAGGCACGCATATTACATCTCCGCCCCATTCTTCGGGGATAAGCTCGTATTCAGTGAGCTGTTGCTTTACCTGCTCGGGGTTTGCGCCCGGTTTATCTATCTTATTGATTGCGACAATTACGGTAACGCCCGCCGCTTTCGCGTGGTTAATCGCCTCGATTGTCTGCGGCATAATTCCGTCGTCGGCCGCTACTACCAAAATGGCTATATCCGTCGCCTGCGCTCCTCTTGCGCGCATCGTTGTAAACGCCTCGTGACCCGGTGTGTCGAGGAAAGTAATCGGACGGTCGTTTACCATTGTGCGGTACGCACCGATATGCTGTGTGATACCGCCTGCCTCGCCCTCTGTTACGTTAGCGTGGCGGATAGCGTCGAGGATAGAGGTCTTACCGTGGTCAACGTGTCCCATTACAACGACTACAGGTGCTCTCGTTACGAGGTTAGCGTCGTCGTCCTCGCTGTCGTCGATAATCTGCTCCTCGATTGTAACGACTACCTCTCTTTCAACCTTAGCGTTAAACTCCATAGCGAGAAGCTCGGCTGTGTCAAAGTCGATAGTGTCGTTCGCCGTAATCATCGAGCCCATTAAAAATGCCTTTTTAACAACCTCGGCAACGGTAGCTTTAAGACGTGAGGCAAGCTCCGAAACTACAATTTCATCGGGAACGGTGATTGTGATAGAACGCTCCTTGCGCTGTTTTTCAATACGCGCGAGCCTTTGCGCCTCTGTTTCACGCTTTCCTCCGCGTCTTTGGCGCTGTTTGCGCGCGCGGTTCGAGAATTTTTCCTTTTTGCTTATATCCTGATTACGGCTGAGCTTTTCGTTCGCCATATCGTCGTATTTTTGGTTATATCTTTCCACGTCAACATTAGTCTGGCGCGTGTCGATAACTCGTCTGTTGGAGCGGTGGTCGCTTCGCTCCTCCTCGATTGTGTTGACAACCTCAACGGTTTCAAACTTTTCACGCGGACTTTTTGCCTTTGCGGTTTTATTCTTGGATTGTTTTTTTGCGGGTTTTTCAACAGGAATAGCCTTGCGGGTTGATTTTTCTTCTTTATTTTCCTGTGCAACCTGCTTTTCGTATTCCTCGACCGCCTTGTCGCGAACCGCGAAATATTCGGAAAAATCCTTAACCTCGTTTTCCGTGGTCATAACGTCAAAAATGACGTTAAGCTCCTCCGTGTCCAAAGAGGTCATTGATTTTTTGTTGACACCGCATTTGTCAGAAAGGATTTCAGTAATCTTTTTGCTTTTTACGTTAAAATCATCAGCTACTTCTTTTACCTTATATTTTATCATAGACACTTACCTCCTGTTTCATTTTGTATAAGCGATATGAGCTTTTTTGAAAAACCATCGTCGCATACGGCGACAACCGCGCAGAATTTTCCAAGCGCGTCTGAAAGCTCATTTCGGGTTCTGTTAAGTTTTAAAAGCTCTGTATTCGCCGAAGCGCACGCGTTTTTAAGCTTTTTTTCCGTGTTTAAAGAGATGTCTCTGCTTACAATTACGAGCCTCGCTTTGCCGTTTAGGACGTTTTCGATAACCGCGTCGTTTCCGACTGTCAGCTTGCCTGCGCGTCTGCATAAGCCGAGAAGACCGAGAATTTTATCATTCAATTTTTTCCAGCTCCTCTTTTATGCCGGCAAAAACCTCGTCGGGTATCTGCGATTTAAATGCCTTTTCAAAACGTCTTGCCTTGACCGCTTTTTCAAAGCACTCCGTGTTTCGGCATACGTACGCGCCTCTGCCCGGTTTTTTTCCGTCGAGGTCGAGAGTTATTTCGCCCTTAGCCGTGATTTCGCCGTTTTCGCTCTTTTTATCGGGAGTCTTAACAACTCTGACAAGTTCCCGTTTCGGTTTCATTTCACCGCAGCCCGTGCATTTTCTCAACGGTATTTTTTTCTGCTTCAAAACGAATTACTCCTCGGTTTCCGTAGTTTCGTCCTCGTCCTCGCCGTAAAAGCCCGACTCGGGGCGAATGTCGATTTTCCAGCCTGTTAAACGTGCGGCAAGGCGCGCGTTCTGTCCCTTGTTGCCGATAGCGAGCGAAAGCTGTCCGTCGGGAACGGTTACCTTACAGCTTTTTGCGCTTTCGTCAATGATGTCAACCTTTAAAACGGTCGCGGGGGAAAGCGCGGCGGCGATGTACTTTTCGGGGTCGTCGCTGAACTCGATAATGTCGATTTTCTCTCCGCCGAGCTCCTCTACAATTTCGTTAACTCTGTCGCCTCGTGTTCCGATACAGGAGCCGATTGCATCGATGTTTTCATCGTTTGAGAGTACCGCCATTTTTGTTCTGCTTCCCGCCTCGCGAGAGATAGCCTTAATCTCGACCGTGCCATCGTAAATTTCGGGAACCTCCTGCTCGAAAAGACGTTTTACAAGCTCGGGATTTGTACGGCTTATCATCGCTCTCGGACCGCGCTCGTTGTCCTTAATATCGGCAACCAAAACCTTGATGTTGTCTCCGTCTTTTAGAACACGGTCGCCGACCTGCTCGCTTTTCGGCAGGGTTGCAACAGCTTTTCCGATACGAATGGTAGCCATTCCGTTTACGGGGTCAACGCGCTCTACAACAGCCGTGACAAGCTCTCCCAGACGGCTCTTAAATTCCTGAAGCATTTGTCCCTTTTCGCCGTCGCGGATACCCTGGCGGATTACGCTCCTCGCGGTCTGAACGGCGATACGTCCGAGCTGTTTCGGGTCGAGCGGAGCCTCGTACTGGTCGCCGATTTCGATTTTCTTTTTCTTTTTTCTCACTTCTTCAAGCGAGATTTCAAAGTTTTTGTCCTCTACTTCCTCGACGACGGTTTTAACGAGCTTTACGTCAAAGGTGTTTTTCTCGGGAATAATTTTAAACACCACGTTTTCGTTTCCGCCGTAGGAGTTCTTGCACGCAACCTTAATCGCTCTTTCAATCTGCTCAATCATATAATCCATAGGTATGCCCTTTTCCTTTTCAAGCAGAGAGAGCGCTGTGAATAATTCCTTGTTGTTCATTTTTCTGACCATTCCTTTCCTTGCACAAAGCTAAGTAAATTTTCTTTCTTAATCAAAATCATCAAGTTTAATCCACGCGGTTTGTTTGACGTTTATTGTCATCTGATTTTCACCGCTGTGGTCTGTTATTGTAACTTCGCCCGAGTTGTAGTCCGTAAGAACTCCCTTAAATTCTTTACCGACGCCCTCAATCGGACGAATCATTTTAACCTTAATATCCGCGCCTATAAAACGCGCGAAATGCTCGTCTCTTACAAGAGGTCTTTCAAGCCCCGGAGAACATACCTCAAGAATATACGGGTTTGAAATAGGGTCCTTGTCGTCAAGCGGTTTGTCAATTGCGCGAGAAAGCGCCTCACAGTCGTTGATGTCAACACCGCCGTCTTTATCAATAAAAATCCTCAGAAAATAGTCGGCGCCTTCCTTGACGTAGCGGACGTCCCAAAGCTCAAGGCCTAATTCTTTTGCAATCGGTTCGGCAATATCCCATACTCTTTCTACAGTATTGCCCTTTTTTGACATATGATAACCTCCTGTGTTATTTGTCAAACAGAAAGGAGCAAGCCGTTTGCTCACTCCTCATACTTTCAATATTCAACATTAGAATTATATCACTATCTTCCAAAAATTGCAAGTATTTTTTTATATCTTCGTCAGACATTGCAGTCCCTCTCGGAAAATTCATATCCCCCCGATGTTTCTTCCTCTATCTAACTTTGGATAGGGCGGACAGGTTCTGCGCTTTTTATATCTCCACATCAGTCCGTGCAGTCCCTATCTGAAAAGCATATCCCCCAAACCTCTGTGCCTCTGTTTTACTTTGGATATGTAGGATAGGTTCTGCGCTTTGTTTTTTATGTCAGACAATGCAGTTTTTGTGTATTCACATCAGTCCCCGTGCAGTCCCTTTTTGAAAAGCCTATCCCCCAAACTTTTCTGCCTATGTCGAAGAAAATTAAAAATTAAGAGTTAATAAAGTAAAGGTAACTTTTAATTTTTATTAAAATCGGATTTAGAGGAAAGGATTGATAGGGATTTTCGCTGAATCTATCCTTACTATCCGAAGTAGGAAAAAAGAAAAGGGGATAAATTTATAGAAGAAAAATCTCCCTATCTAAAGTTAGATAGGGAGAAAACTTATATATAAAGATTTTCGCAGAACCTATTCTCTCTATCCAAAGTTAGATAGAGGCAGGAACGTCTGGGGGAGATGAATTGTCCGAGAGGGACTGTACGGACTGATGTGGAAAAGCTAAAAAGTCTACCGCAGAACCTATCCTCCATATCCAAAACAAGACATAGGCACAATTGTAGGGGGGATATGCTTTTCAGATAGGGACTGCAATGACTGACGTGGATATATAAAAAATTAAGAATTAAATTTAAGGGTAAAACTTTTAATTCCTTTTAAAATCCGATTTAGAGGAAAAGTTTTAAAAAAGTCTATAGTAGTAAAATTAATCTCCCTATCTAAAGTCAGATAGGGAGAAAACTTATATATAAAGATTTTCGCAGAACCTATTCTCTCTATCCAAAGTTAGATAGAGGCAGGAACGTCTGGGGGAGATGAATTGTCCGAGAGGGACTGTACGGACTGATGTGGAAAAGCTAAAAAATCTACCGCAGAACCTGTCCTCCATATCCAAAACAAGACATAGGCACAATTGTAGGGGGGATATGCTTTTCAGATAGGGACTGCATCTATGACGAAGATATATAAAATCACCAGAAGGTTTTTACTTCTTTGTCTTTTGCGACCTTGGGGGCTTGGGCGATAAGCTTTTCAACGTAGTTTGAGTAAACTGTTCCGACAACCCTTGAATTTACGGATACCGTATACTTGTTTGCGCTTGACATAAAGTACGAAACGGTGTCGGCGCTCCTTTTCTTGTCGTAGAAGTATTTGATGACAAGCTCGGGTTGGTCTTTGGGTTGTCCGCCCGATTTGTCCGCCTTTGTCAGGAGAGCGGAGTTTCTGAAGAAAATTTCAAAATTACCCTGCGTCAGTTCGTTGTTTTTGTACCTTGTGACCGTGTTGGTCGAGGAGCTTTCTTTGCCCTCGTCATCGGTCGTTTTTGTAACGGTGGTTTTGATGTCAAAGTCGTAGGTCTTGCCCGAACAGGTAACCGACATCTTCGTCAGTCCGTTTAACTCGGGGTTAAGTACGTAGGAGGAAATGAGTTTTTCCTCGTCCGTTTTTACCCACGGAATGGATGCGGACGCGATTTTATAGACAATTTTACCGCCGTTTTTCATAAGATAACAGTTGCCCTTGCTGTCGGGTTTTGAGGCGATAATATTGACGGTCGTGTCGGAATATTTCGCAAAGATTTTTGCGTACGGAGAAGAAAGTCCAAGGCTTGAAAGCCTTGATTTGCTCGGCTTAACCGCCGTAACACTGTCGGCGTAAAGTCCGCGCACGGCGCCCGAAACGTTCGATGCCTCGGTATCGTCGGCGTAGGTGCTGACGGGGGAGGTCAGAATGTAGGAATTAGCGATGTGGTCCGTGTCGGGGTTCGGTTTGAGGGTAATATTTCTGTTAAATTTTGAGCCTGAAAGGGTGAGGGATTTAAACTCGTTGGAGCTTGTATCGGACGCACTCTCGTTAATTGTAAGGCTTATATAGTCCGTTATGCCGTTGAGCAGTTTTTTAACAGTATCGCTTTCGCAAAGGTAAACCGCATTTCCCGAGCCGAACATAACGTATGTTCCGAGCTTTTGGGGTGCGTCGTCGCCGACTTTAATAATTGCTTTCGTCTTGTCGTCGTAGGTAATATTTGCGACGGCTCTGGGCTTGTCAAAGCCGTAGTCGGCGGGGTTATTGCCCGCGTCCTCCGTTACAACGGCGTTAAAGCTCAAATTTGAGCAGGCGCTTGCGACCTCATCCGCAACGCCCGGCTGGAGGTCAAAATCCTTATAGCCTAAGATAGTATAAACCGTTGCGTCCGTTTCTTCTTTCTTCTTACCCGTTTCGGGGTCGGTTTCCTTAGTCTTTTTCTTCGGGGTGTAGGAGGTTATCGTGTAGTTTCCCTTTTTATTTTTAATATTGATTTTACTTATGTCAGCGGGAACAAGTTCAAGCAGGTGACCGCTGCCGTTTTCTTTAATCTTGCCGTTTTTATCAGTATCTAATTTTACCTCGTGAACCTTGTTGGAATTTACCGTACCCTTTACTGCGGCGATTCCCTTGCCGACGTCAGAGGAACTGTCGCCCTTAGGGAAAAAGATTAACAAAAGTACAATTCCCGCGAGAATGACTGCGCCTGCAATTGAGAGGATAAGCGCTTTTATGTGGCTGTTTTTCTTTTTTGAGGGACGGGATTTTTCCTCGGGTGTTTCAAATTTGTCGAGGAGATTTTCATAGTCCTTGTCGTTTTCTTCTATCAGAACCTCGGGTTCGTTTGCGTTTAAATTATCCTTTTCACTCATTATCTGTTCCTCCTGCGGATAAACATTACAAGTCCTATAAGGAGAACGATAAGCGGAACAACCGCGATAAATATTACTCCCACGGCAATAATTGCAGACGTGTTGGTAACGCCGAGTTCTCCCTCGTCAATGCCTGCGGAGTTGATTGTAATTCCCATATCTCCGCGGTTGGTGACAGTGTTGCAGAAATTAATGATATAGTTTGAGTTGTTGTATGAGGTTGTGCTTAAGAACGCGTCTGAGAAAATATACGGAGAGCCGAACACTGCTATGTTGGAGCTGTTGTTGTCCTCGTTTGACTTAGTGCCGACAGCCGCGAGGTCTACGCTCTTTTTCTTATATTTCTCAAAATCCTGCTCGCTTGTAAATTCCGAGGGGTCAACGCTGAACGGAATAACTCCGACGGAGGATTCCACGCTTAACAGAGGTTTTGCAACGTCGTCGTTTGTAATTTCTATATTTCTTGAGTTGTAAACGATAGTCGGAACGCCCTTATCCTTTAAATCTTCTGTATAGGTATCGTTGTTGTAGTCGGTGAGGAACATATAAACATTCTGAACGTAATACTGCGAGCTTGTGCAGAAAGAAAGTCCGTCAGAAATTTTCATACCGTATTCTTCTAAAAGTCCGTCCAAATTCGGGGTAGATGTCTTAACGTCCATAGGCAGATATATAAGCGTTCTGCCTTTTTCGCCGTCGTTGTCGAGCCAGCTTGAGAGCTTTTTGACAGCGTCCTCGGAGAGGTCTACGGTCGGAGCGTAAAGCACGGCGATTTTCGAGTTTTCACGCGGTTTCTGAGTTGTGAGGTTAATTTCTTTAGTTGAGTAAGCGTTCTGTTTTAGGAGATTTTGAAGCGAGGAGTAAAGCTTTTGTTCCTCGCCCGAGCCTGTAATAATATCTATGCCGACCTTATCTTTAGTCGTAACGTCCAAAATTCCCGTAATTACCGCCTGCTCGATTTTTGTTCCCGTGTAGGCGTAGTAGCCGTAGTAGGAGTAGGTTTCGCTGTCGTAGTCGAAACAGTCGTCAATCGAGAGCGCGGTGTAGCTGTCGCCCGCGTCAACTATAATAAGGTTGTTCGCGTTATCGCTGTTCCAATCTATGTTGTCATATTTACCCGTAAAGGTCGGATTAGATGAAAGGTCAATAAATTTCAGGCTGACTCTCGCGCTTTCTGCCGCCATTTTTCTTAAAAGCTTATCCGCCTGAATGAAATACTGCGCGCCCGAGTATGCTCCCATTCCGCCTTTAAATGTGCTTTCTTTTGTGAGAACGTAAAGAGTAATATCCTTGTCGAGTTGTGACAGATATTCCGAGGTGTCGCTTTGGAGCTGATAGGTCTGCGACGCCGTCATATCAAACTGCAAACTCGGAAAACGCTCTACCAAAAGTCCCGTGATAAAATTTATCAGGATTATAATGCAGATAAAAACCGCCGTAATTGCAATCGCGACCGAACCTCTTTTAGCTTTTCTCGACTTTAAAAGAGCCTTTAATTTACCTTTGTTTTTTCTTTCTTTTTTCGGTTTTTTGGTTTCGCCTGGCTCGGGGGTATTTACTTCGATTAATTCTTCTTTACTCATTTTTCTGCCTCCTCAGCTCCAGCGTTTTCTCTCGAATACACGGATTGTAAAGAAAAGGAAAAGCGCGATTACGCTTAAAAAGAATACAATTCCCGTGAGGTCGAGGATACCGTATGTGAAATTTTGATAATAGCCTGTAAAGGAAATAGCGTTAAGAGCGCTTGAAAGCCACTCAACATCTCCTACCATAGAAATAATCGTGCTCATCATATAGGTCAGAAGTCCTGCCGCCATACCGATAACCGCGGCGATTACCTGACTTTCCGTAAGCGCGCTGATAAAAATATCAATCGCGATAAGCGCTCCGCCGACCAAAAGAATACCGATAGTCGTGCAGATTATTACCGCCCAGTCCGCAGGAGTGAACATCTGAATTACAAGTCCGAACACAAAAAAGATTAAACAGCAGATAGCGTACAAAATGAAAGCGCCCAAAAATTTTCCGAGCACAATTTCAAGCAGGCTTGCGGGTGAGGTAAACAGCGCCTGGTCCGTGCGCTGGCGCTTTTCCTCGCTGAAAGTTTTCATCGCGATAATAGGAGTGAGGAAAACTATAATTACAAAAATATTGCTGAATGTATAGCTTAAAGATGAGGTGTTTGAGAGAAAACAGGTACCTACAAAGAAGTAACCCGAAAATCCGAAAAACACAGCCATAACTATATAAGCGATTGCAGAATTAAAATAGGAGCCAAGCTCTCTTTTCAGTATTGCGCCCATTATCTTACACCTCCCGCGTAATCTTTAGTCTGGTCCTCGCTGACAAGCTTTAAAAAGCTGTCCTCTAAGGTTTCGTTTCCGCTTTGCATATCGAGGATAACGCAGTCGCAGGAAGCTACTGCCTTGAAAACATTTCTGCGGATATCGACGCCGTTTTGATATTCGATAATATAACGTCCGACCTTATCGCTTATGTCGCGCTGTTTGCGGATTTTTAACACTCCGGGAATAACCTTGAGCGCTGAGAGAACCGTTCCCGACGCTCCCTCAATGTCCAGCTTTAGTTTCTGTTCACCCGAAATTGAGGAGCTTAGGTTTTCTGTCTTTTCGTCAGCGACGATTTTTCCGTTTGAGATTACGATAATTCTGTCGCAGGTCGCGGAAATTTCCGAGAGAACGTGTGAAGAAAAGATAACCGTGTGCTTTTTGCCGAGGCTTTTTATAAGACTTCTTATTTCGATAATCTGCTGTGGGTCAAGTCCTACTGTCGGCTCGTCCAAAATAAGAACGGGCGGATTTCCGAGCAACGCCTGTGCAAAGCCTACTCTCTGGCGGTAGCCCTTTGACAGGTGCTTTATAATACGCTGTGAAACATCCGTAATTTTTACAAGGCGCATAACCTCGTCGATATGCTCCTTTTTCGGGAGCCTTACCTTTTTTAAATCGAACATAAACTCGAGATATTTTTTTACGGTCATATCAATGTATAACGGGGGAATTTCGGGCAAGTAGCCGATATTGCTCTTTACCTTTTTGGGGTTATCGAGAATTTCCGCTCCGTTGACGGTAACCGTACCGCTTGAAGAGGAGATATAACCCGTAATCATATTCATTGTCGTACTTTTGCCCGCGCCGTTCGGACCGAGAAATCCGAGAATTTCTCCGCTTCCGACGCTGAAGCTGATGTTATCGACAACGGTCATATTGCCGTAGCGCTTAGTAAGGTTCTTAACCTCAACCACAGCTATCACTCCTTTATTTTTGCAATATTAATTTATTATAGTATAGCATAAAAATTTTATTTTTGGTAAAAATATTTGAAAAATCAGAAGCAATTCACATTTTTTCAAAAAACTGTCACATAAAGCGCTCTGATTTCTGCTCTGATTGGTGCAGAGCGCAGGGAGGAAACTATGGATTATGTTTATGCTTTTCTTGTAGGCGGAGCAATCTGCGTCATAGGCCAGATTTTGATTGACAAAACGGCCTTGACTCCTGCAAGAATTTTAACGGGATTTGTTGTAGCAGGCGTTATTCTGACCGCTTTCGGCCTTTATAAACCGCTGGTGGATTTTGCGGGAGCAGGGGCGTCCGTCCCAATTTCGGGCTTCGGTCATCTTATGGCGCAGGGCGTTGAGAAAGCGTTGAAGGAGGACGGACCCATCGGTATAATTACCGGCCCTCTGACCGCCGCGGCAGGCGGTATCTGCGTTGCAATTGTCTTTTCCGTATTTGCGGGACTTGTCAGTAAATCTAAGGAAAAATAAGTTGATAAATTCCGTTATATAGTCTATAATAGGCGTATAAAAATTAAGGATTAAAACTATGTTCAAGCTTAGAAGATTTTTAAAGGACTATAAGCTCCAGCTTGTTTTGGGACCTCTTTGCAAATTGTTCGAGGCAGTTTTGGAGCTTTTCGTCCCGCTTGTTATGGCGCAGATTATTGACAACGGAATAATAAAAAACGATACAGGCTATATCCTTAAAATGGGCGGGGTGCTCGTTTTGCTGGCTGTGGTCGGTTTAAGCTCCGCGCTCGTATGCCAGTATATGGCGTCCTACACCTCGCAGGGAGCGGGTACCAAAATCCGCGACGCGATGTTTGAGCATATCGGCAATTTATCTCACAAGGAACTTGACGAGCTTACAACTCCGTCGCTTATAACCCGAATGACGAGCGATATAAACGCCGTTCAGGCAAATATAGCGATGACTATGCGCCTGCTTTTAAGAGCGCCGTTTCTTATAATCGGCGCTTTAGTTATGGCGTGCTTTATCAATTTGGAACTTTCGCTCATTTTCTTTTCGGCGTCGCTTATTATAGCGCTTATTCTCTACCTTGTTATGTCGAAATCCCTGCCGTTTTACAGGGCGGTTCAGAAAAGCGTTGATAAAATCTCGCTTTTGTCGAGGGAAAATCTCGGAGGAAACCGTATTATCCGCGCCTTTTCAAAGCAAGACGCACAGCAAAAGGCGATTGAAAAGGAAACGGAAAAGCTTTCAAAAATTTCCGTGCGTGTTGGCAGGCTTTCCGCTCTTTTAAGTCCTGCTACATATGCGGTAACGTACGGCGCGGTGATTCTGATACTTTATTTCGGAGCGGGAAAGGTAAACTCGGGAGAACTTCTCTCGGGCGATATTGTCGCGCTTGTCAGCTATATGACGCAGATTCTGCTCGCGATGATTGTGCTCGCTAATTTAGTCGTTCTGCTTTCGAGGGGAAATGCCTCGGCGGGCAGGATTAACGAGGTTTTTGAGGTTCAACCGTCGGTCAGGGAGATAAAAACCGAAAAGGTTGTTCCGACAGAAAACGCCCCGAAAGTTGAATTTAAAAACGTAAGCTTTACCTACGGCGACGGAGACAACGAGCTTGAGGATTTAAGCTTTACGATTGAAAAGAACAGCTTTACGGGAATTATCGGAACCACAGGTTCGGGAAAAAGCACGCTTTTAAGCCTTATTTTAAGGTATTATGATACGACCTCGGGCGAGGTTTTCGTTGACGGGGTGAATGTGCGTGACTATCCGTTTTCACAGCTGAGGGGACAGATAGGAGTTGTACCGCAGAAATCCGTGCTTTTCAGCGGAACGGTGCGCTCAAATATGCTGTGGCAAAACGAAAACGCCACGGACGAGGAGATTTTTGACGCCCTTGAAACGGCACAGGCGAGAGGATTTGTCGACGACCTTGATAAGACGGTGGCGCAGGGCGGAACAAACTTTTCGGGCGGTCAGCGCCAAAGGCTTTGCATTGCGCGCGCGCTCGTCGGTTCTCCGAAGCTTGTGATTTTGGACGACAGCTTTTCCGCCCTCGATTTCGCGACGGAAAAGGCTTTGAGAAACGCGCTTTTAAAGAAGAACGATATGACGTTTATTGTCGTGACGCAGCGGATTTCCACGGTTATGTCAGCAGATAAAATTCTGGTGCTGGAGGACGGAAAGCTCGAGGGCGAGGGAACTCACGGCGAGCTGTTAAAGACCTGCGGAGCGTACCGTGAAATCTGCCTTTCACAGCTTAGCGAAAGCGAGGCGGAAAAATGAGTACAGTTAAAAAAATTATCCGCTATACAAAACCCCACCGCCTGTATATACTGCTCGCGCTTTTCTTTGCGGCAGCGGGCGTTTCGCTCACGCTTTACATTCCCGTATTGGTCGGCAACGCGATTGATTTTATGATAGAAAAGGGTGCCGTTGACTTCGGGAGAATTTTCGGCATTATCGTTCAAATCGGCATTTATCTTGTGTTTATCGTAATTTCCCAATGGCTTATGGGAAACTGCACCAATATAATCTGCGCGAGAACGGTGCGGGATATGCGAAACGATGTTTTCAAAAAAATAAACAGACTCCCGTTAAGCTATATCGACTCGCACCCGCACGGTGATTTAATCAGCCGTATCACGAACGACGTCGAGGCGGTCGGAGACGGGCTTATGCAGGTGATAACACAACTTTTTTCGGGTATTGTCACGATTTTGGGAACGCTTATTTTTATGCTTTCGATTAACGTGTGGATTGCGGTTGTGGTTGTAATTTTAACTCCGCTTTCCGTGCTTGTCGCGGGAATTATCGGAAAAATGTGCGCCAAAAGCTTTCGTGACCAGCAGCAGCTCCAGGGGGAGATAAGCTCCTTTGTCGAGGAAACTGTCGGCAATCAAAAGCTTGTAAAGGCGTTCGCCTACGAAAACAGGAGCAGACAGCAGTTTTCAGAGATGAACTCGCGCCTGTTTAAAATCGGACTAAGGGCGCAGTTTGCGGGGGCGCTTGCAAATCCCTGCACACGCTTTGTAAATAATATGGTGTACGCCGTTACGGGAATCGTCGGCGCGCTGACGGCGGTCAGCGCGTTTATGGGAGTTCTGTCTATCGGTCAGCTTTCGTGCTTTTTATCCTACGCAAATCAATATACAAAGCCCTTTAACGAGGTGACGGGCGTGCTGACGCAAATCCAGACCGCTATTGCGGCGGGAGGAAGAGTTTTTGAAGTTTTGGAGAGTGAGGACGAGCCGGACGACAGCAAGAGCAGGGAGATAAGGCAAGTAAAAGGCGACATTGAATTCAGGCACATAAAATTCTCCTACACCCCCGAAAGACAGTTGATTAAAGACTTTTCGCTTTCGGTAAAAAGCGGTCAGCAGGTTGCGATTGTCGGGCCGACAGGCTGTGGAAAAACGACGCTTATAAATTTGATTATGCGTTTTTATGAGGTTCAGTCGGGAGAAATTTTAATTGACGGAGTTAATACAAAGGAGATTAAACGTGACAGTCTGAGAAAGCTTTTCGGAATGGTGCTTCAGGAAAGCCGTCTTTTCTCGGGAACGATTATGGAAAACCTCCGCTACGGAAACCCTAATTGTACGGACGAGGAGATTATAAAAGCCTCAAAGCTTGCGTACGCGCACAGCTTTATCAGAAAAATGCCCGACGGCTACAACACGAGGATAACCGAGGGCGCGACAAATCTCTCGGCAGGACAGAAACAGCTTCTCTGTATCGCGCGCGCTATGGCGCTTAATCCGCCTATGCTCATTTTGGACGAGGCGACCTCGTCGATAGATACCCTGACGGAAATCAGGGTGCAAAAGGCGTTTAAAAAGCTTATGCAGGGGAGAACAAGCTTTGTGGTGGCGCACCGTCTTTCGACAATTAAAGAGAGCGACATTATCCTCGTGATGAACGACGGCGACGTGGTGGAGCAGGGAACGCACGGCGAACTGCTCAAGAGAAGGGGATTTTACTACAGGCTTTATAAATCGCAGTTTGAAGAGGAGTAATTTCCTTTTTAAGGCGGTTTAACCGACTAAATTCTTGACAACGAAATTTTGCTGTGATAGAATAAAAAACAATAGAAAAACGGCTGTGACGAGGAGGCCCGTTTAATCCGAAGCAAAGAGAGAAAGCGGTCGGTGAAAGCTTTCGTGAGGGTTTTTCGGGTGTAGCCTTTGAGCTTCAGGGCTGAAATAAGTAGGTTCTGACGGGTTCTACCGTTATATGGAATCGAGTGCAGATTTTATCTGAACACAGGTGGTACCGCGGATATTGTTCGCCCTGAGCGTTTGCTCGGGGCGTTTTGATTTAAAGCGGAAGTTTGCGAAGTCTGAAAGAAAGGATAGATTAGCTTGAAAAAAGAAATGGCCAAGTCGTACAATCCGAGAGAGTTTGAGGGTAAAATTTACGACTTCTGGATGAAAGGAAATTATTTCCACGCCGAGGTGGATAAGGACAAAAAGCCCTATACAATCGTTATGCCCCCTCCGAATATTACGGGACAGCTCCATATGGGACACGCTCTCGACGAAACCCTGCAGGATATTTTAATCCGCTGGAGAAGAATGCAGGGATATTCCGCCTTGTGGCTTCCCGGAACGGACCACGCGTCAATCGCGACCGAGGCGAAAATCGTTGAGGCTATGCGCGAGGAGGGACTTACCAAGGAAGAAATCGGACGTGAAAAATTCCTGGAAAGAGCGTGGGAATGGAAACGCGAGTACGGCGGACGCATTACAGAACAGCTTAAAAAGCTCGGCTCCTCCTGCGACTGGGAGCGCGAGCGTTTTACGATGGACGAGGGCTGTTCAAAGGCGGTTAAGGAGGTTTTCGTCCGCCTGTATGAGGACGGAAAAATCTACCGCGGAAACAGAATGGTAAACTGGTGTCCGCATTGCTGTACGTCTATTTCCGACGCGGAGGTTGACTACGAGGAGCAAAGCGGTCATTTCTGGCATCTGCTTTATAAAGTCAAGGAAACGGGCGAGTATTTGGAGCTTGCGACGACGCGTCCCGAAACTATGCTCGGCGATACTGCCGTTGCGATAAACGCCAAGGACGAAAGATATAAGCATTTGCACGGTTGTCACGCGATTTTACCGCTTTTAAACAAGGAAATTCCGATTGTCTGCGACGACCACGCGGATATGGAAAAGGGAACGGGCGTGGTAAAAATTACTCCCGCCCACGACCCCAACGATTTTGAGGTCGGACTGAGGAATAATCTCCCTATCGTCAGATGCTTTACCTATGACGGACATCTGACGGGCGCAGATGACGTCAAAAAATACGAGGAGCTGTTAAAAAAGGGAAATTTGGCGGAAAACGAGCCCGAGGTTCTCGACTGCGGAAAATACGCGGGTATGACGACTGTCGAAGCGAGAAAAGCGATTTTAGAGGATTTGAAGAAGTGCGGAGCGCTTAAAAATGTCGAGGATTTGACCCACGATGTCGGAACGTGCTACCGCTGTCATACAACGATTGAGCCTATGGTTTCAAAGCAGTGGTTCGTAAAAATGGAGCCTTTGGCAAAGCCTGCGATTGAGTGCGTGAAGAATAAAAAGACCAGAATTATCCCCGACCGCTTTGAAAAGGTTTACTACCATTGGATGGAGAATATCAAGGACTGGTGTATCAGCCGTCAGCTTTGGTGGGGGCATAGAATCCCCGCCTGGTACTGCGACGACTGCGGAGAGGTTATCGTGTCGAAAACGGAAGTCGATACCTGCCCAAAATGCGGAAGCAAAAAGCTTTCGCAGGACGAGGACACCTTGGATACCTGGTTCAGCTCGGCGCTTTGGCCGTTTTCAACTTTGGGCTGGCCTGATAAAACTCCCGAACTCGACTATTTTTTCCCGACAAATACGCTTGTTACGGGTTATGATATTATCTTTTTCTGGGTTGCGAGAATGATTTTCTCGTCCTGCGAGCAGATGAAATCGCAACCGTTTGATACCGTTTTTATGCACGGAATTGTGCGTGATGAAAACGGCGTAAAGATGAGTAAGTCGCTCGGAAACGGAATCGACCCGCTGGAGGTTATTGACAAATACGGCGCGGACGCGCTCAGATTTTTCCTCGCGACGGGAAACTCGCCCGGAAATGATATGCGCTACTCCGACAAGAGAGTTGAGGCGTGCGCGAACTTCGCGAATAAGCTGTGGAACGCGAGCAGGTTCGTTCATATGAATATTGACGATTATGATGTTAAAAACGAGCTCCCGAAAAATCTCGCTACAGAGGATAAGTGGATAGTTTCAACTCTGAACAATGTCGCTAAGGAGGTTAACGCGAATCTTGAGAAATTCGAGCTTGGCGTTGCCGTTTCAAAGCTTTACGACTTTATCTGGGACTGTTTCTGCGACTGGTATATAGAGCTTTCAAAATCAAGACTTCAAAGCGGGGGCGAGCAGGCGGAATCCGCGCGTCAGGTTCTTCTTTGGACTCTTGATAAGATTCTAAAGCTTTTGCACCCGTTTATGCCGTATATCACGGAGGAAATATGGCAGACCCTGCCCGTTTGCGGAGAAACAATTATGCTTTGTGAATATCCGCAGTATGACGAAAGGATAAACTTCCCCGAGGCTGTCGGCAGTATGGAGAAGATTATGGAGGCAATCAGGGCTATCCGTAACCGCAGAAACGAGATGAATGTCGCTCCGTCCAAAAAGGCGAAGGTGTATATCGCTACCGCGCTTAAAGAGGTCTTTGAGCAGGGCGCGCCGTTCGTTATGAGGCTTGCGTCCGCAAGCGAGGTTGAAATCGGCGAAAGCTTTGATATTGACGGCGCGGTTACAGCGGTTACCGCGGACGCGAAGATTTATATTCCTATGGACCAGCTTGTTGACAAGAGCGCGGAGCTTGAGCGTCTTAACAAGGAGCTGAAAAGCGTTGAAAAGCGTCTTGCGCAGAGCGAGGGCAAACTCAATAATCAGGGCTTTATAAGCAAGGCCCCCGAGGCGGTTGTCGAAAAGGTTAAGGGACAGGCGCAAAAGGAGCGCGAGCAGATTGCGATGATTAAGACGGCGATTGAGGCGCTGGGGAATTAAGAATTTTTATATCTCCTCGTCAGACATTGCAGTCCCTTTTTTCGTATCTCCACGTCAAACATTGCAGTCCCTCTCGGACAAATCATATCCCCCAGACGTTTGAGCCTCTGTCTTGTTTTGGATAGAAAGGATAAAGTTCTGCGAAAAATCTTTATATATAAATATTGAAAAGTTTACTTACATTTTGTTTCCAAAAAGTCTACCGCAGAACCTGTCCTCCATATCCAAAGCAAAATAGAGGAAGAACGGTTTGGGGGAGATGAATTGTCCGATAGGGACTGCAATGTTTGACGTGGAAATGAAAAAATCTCCCTATCTAACTTTAGATAGGGAGATTAATTTTTCTGTTAATATAGGCTTTTTAAAAACTTTTCCGTTCTATCTTTTTTGAATAGGAAATAATACCTATAAATCTAATTCTTAATTCTTAATTTTTAATTCTTAATTCAAACCCCCCAAACATATTAAATTAAGAATTGGGATGTAAATTAACTTTTGCTATGTTTTTTAAGTTAAATATAAAGGAAACGTTTGATAGGATTAATAATTTCTTATCATACGTTTCCTTTTTCATTAGTCTATAGCAGAACCTATCCTTTCTATCCAAAGCAAAATAGAGGAAGAACGGTTTGGGGGAGATGATTTATCCGAGAGGGAATGCAATGTCTGACGAGGAAAATCTAAAAATCGTCAGCGAAAAGGGTCATCTTCTTTTTCTTTACAAATCTGAGTACGGTATATCCCGCAAAAATCGCCAGAGCGATAATCGAAAGTATCGTTCCTCTTGTAAAGCCCTTCGGGAGATAGCTCAAGCTGATGCTGTGCTTTCCTTTGTCGAGCTTAAACGCTATGAGAGCGTGGGCGATTGGAGTTATCTCCGTTTTTTTGCCGTCAACCGTTGCAACCCAGCCCTCGTTTTCGGTGGCGAAAAGCTTTCCTAAAAGCGTGTCGTCCTCTGTTTTGCCCGTTTCGTAGGGGATAGAGGTGTAGAAAAGTCCGTCCTCGGAAGCGTAAATATCGCCCGCCATTGAGGAGCCTGTCAGAGAGGTAGTGCTCATCGAGTTTGTAACAAGCTTGTTGTAGCCTTTGTCGAAAACCTTATCATTAAGAACATTTACATAAACCTTAGCCGAGCCGTTAGCGCCCGCTTTGAGATCGCTGTAAATTGAGATTTTATCACCCTTGTTAAAGTAGCCGATAGACATAATGTAGGGGCGCTTGATGTAAAAGCTTGATGTGCCGATACGCGCCGCGTCGTTTGCCATAACCGTGATATTTTCGCCATCGGTAATCTGAACATACGCGAAGTAATAGCCGTCCTTCGGCGCTCTGTAGTTCCATTTGAGGTGCGGAGCGTTTGTCTGGTCGTTTGAGGAGAAGCTGTAGCTTCCGTAGTCTAAGCGGTTTACGGGGAATTGCTCGTAATCTGTGTGTCCCTGGTCTACAACGTCAAGCTTTGTATAAACGTCTTCGTCGATACCTGTCGCAAGCGAGAAGAACTCGTTTTGCTTTTCAAAGACGTTGTAGGTGTCCTCGTCGTCTTCGCCCTTGTAGTTTAAAAGGTCCTCGTTAACCATCATACCCATAGGAATGTAAGCTTTGTTTTTAAGAAGCTTTACATTTGATGAGGAGTGCGCCTCGGAGAGATATTTTGTGTTGTTATAATTGCCGTCGCGGGAGATAATATATTTAAGGTTCATAAACATATCCGTGACGGGAGAGCTTTCCGCGTAGGTGTAGCGGTTGCCCGAAAGCCAGCCCATAAGTCCGAAATTCTCGGCAAAACGCGTGATATTCTCGTTCGTCATAGAGTTAAACATCGAGATACCGTTAAAGCGGTTTAAGGAGGAGTCGCACAAGGTCTGTGTGCTTGTGAAATCGGCTCTCCAAAGCTCGGGAGTGTTCTGCTCCGTGTTCTTCATAAAGTCTACGACGTTCGCTGTGTTTTCTCCGCCTCGGGGATAATCATAGGTTGTGGTGACGGAGGTTGTCTTTACGCCTATGTACGCGGTCGCTCCGCTTTGCGCGAGAACAATCGCCCCCAAAATTATGCACATAACGGGTTTCCTGATAACCGATTTTTTGTAAAGGAATAAGGCGGTAAGAATTAAAAGCGCGATAACGGCGGTTGAAATAATTACGAGAAGCTCCTGCGTTCCGATGCAGAGAAGCACGACAAGAGTTGTAACCAACGCAGTGATAATAATGTCAAAGTAATTTATATCCGATATAACCTGAAAAGCCCTGAACGCCATAAGAACCAGCACAAAGCTTACGAGATAGCTGAAGCGGTAGGGTATCATATTGGTAAAGTGGAATCCGTGCCACATATAGTCGAGCTGGCGGATAATAAAACTCATAATAAGGAAAAGGAGCAGACAGCCGTTGAAAATCTTTTCGCGCAGTCTGATTTTTCTCGAAACCATAAACATAATGCCGAGAACCAGCGAGATAACTCCGCAAGCTATGTTCGGAAGTCCCTCGGTCGTGGCGGGTTTAATAAACGCGCCCGTGTTTGAAACAACCTGTTTAATCGCGTCCATTGTTCCCATAAAGTCGTTTGAGGAGCCTATGTTAATCTGATAGCCCGTAGGGAACGTACTGCCTGCCGCGTGGGTGTTTTGCAGTCCGAAAAACGCGGGGAGCATAAAGAACAGAGTGAGCATAATCGCGACAACGGAGCATACGCCGACTCTGGCAAAGCGCTTTAAAAATTCCTTAAATCCGTCCCAGCGGCAAACGCTGTAGCCGATGAAAATAAGCACGGTAAAAATACAGGTGAAAAGTCCGACATAATAGTTGGCGAGCACGGAAAGCGCAAGCGTAATCACATACAGACGGTATTTTCCCTCGCGCATAAGAGCGGTAAAGCCCATTACAACGAGCGGGGTTAAAGCGACCGTATCGAGCCAGATTTCGCACCAATAATATCCCATAAAGAACGCGGAGAGCGCAAAGCTTGTGGAGAAAATCACGAGCGAAATGTCATCGCGCTTAAAGGTATAGCGCAAAAACAACGCGAAAAATCCGCCTGCTAAACCTATTTTAAGCACTACGGAGAACGTCAAAAACATATCAAGCCACTCGTAGGGAATAAATACGGTAAAGAAGTTTAGAGGACTTGCAAGATAGTAGGACATAAGCGCAAAGTAGTTTGTACCCGCGCCCTGCGTCCATGACCAGAACAGCGATTCGCCGTGCTTGAGCTTATCCTGAAAATCAACTAAAAACGGATAATACTGATGCCAAAGGTCGGTTACGAGAATCTGCTTGTCGCCGAAGGGCTGACAACCCATAACCGCGAACGCAATAAACATCAGCGCGAACGGAACTAAAAATGAAAAGATAACGAAAATATTTCGCTGAAAAAATTTTCCTTCTCTTAACGCCGCCTGTTCGGGACAGTCAAACAGCGAGAGCTTTCTGACCTCTTTCGCCGAAGACTGAACCTTTTCGGGCTTTTTCTTTTTTTTGGGCATAAAAAAATCTCCTGTCAAACATAAATATACATTTTATATAATAACACATTTATTTTATAAGGTAAATATAAAATATCAATAAATTTTTTCAAAATATAGACTTTTTTGTTACAAGTTGGTATAATTTTATGATGAGGTATTGCGTAATGAAAAATTTTCTTAAAAACTTTTTTGATATAAAATTCTGGAAATTTATTTTGGTCGGAGTTTTAAACACGATTGTCGGAACGGGTTTGCAGTTTGTTTTCTACAACTTAACCTTTCTTAATGATATGAACGAAACGGGTGTAATTATCGCAAGCTCTGTAAGCTATATTTTAGCAAGCGTTATGAGCTATTTCCTTAACAAATACTTTACCTTTAAAAACAAAGAAAAGGGGATTAAGCCGATTTTGCGTTTTGCTTTAAATATCGCTGTGTGCTACGCGCTTGCCTACGGACTTGCCGTGCCGTTCGTTAACTTTATCTGCAAGGCAAACGGGATTGAGATGTTCGGTTTGACGGTTGAATCCTTTGCGGCGAATTTAAGTATGATAGCGGGAAGCTGTCTGTTCGTTGCGTTTAATTATATCGGGCAGAGATTTTTTGCCTTTAAGGAGAGATAATTATGAAGAGATTTTTAGGAATACTTTGCGTTTTAGCGGTTTTTACGGCGGTCTTTTCGGGCTGTTCAGGTCCGTCTCAAACGAAATCCGAGGAAACTGTGGCAGAAACAGCCGAAACGCAGGCGAAACCCGCTGTTAAGGAAAACGACTTTGTTTTAAGCAAGGACTCGTTTTATTACATAGGCGACGATTATATGTGTTCAAGCCTGCTTTATGCGGGTGGAAAATACGTCTACTCGAACAAAAACGGTATTTATGTAAAAGAAAGCCTCAAAGAAAAGGGGAAAAGAATTTCAAAAACTTCTCCCAAAACCGAGTGGTCAAACGGCGCCGTGCTCTCCGACGGCAAAACCGTTTATTATGTAACGGTAAAAGAGGGCAACGACTCCGAGTATGAATACGCCGTTTACTCCGTTAAAACGGACGGAAAGGACGAGAAAAAGGTGCTTAGCGGAGTTGGTCCCGCGTCGCTGATAACGGTTTATGACGGAAGCCTTTATTTTAAAAACAATCCCGATACCGAGGCGGACGAGGACACGATGATTATGTGTTATAAACTCGGAAGCAAAAAGGAGCCCGAGCTTGTATCGCAGGATTATCAGGTCAATTACAACACCTACTACAACGGCAAAATCTATTTTTCTGCGGACACCTTTTATTCGATGGATATTTTAAACGATAAATCGCTTGAATACCCCGTATATTCGCTGGACCTTGAAAGCGGAAGAATAGATATAGTTGCCGAATACAGCTACGCCGAAAGTATTGCCTCGCCCGACAGCGAAAACATAGCCTTTTATTCGAGAAAAATTTCGGGAACAAACGCTGAAAAATACATCTATACAGTCGATAAAAACGATGATATTAAAAAATCAGAAAGACTTCCGGCGAACGCGGACGCTCTTTTTGTCGACAGGAATACGGACTACGCGCTGATGTGCGATTATTCTTCGGATAAATACGAAAAACTTACAAAATTCGATTTGAAAACGGGAAAGGACAAAACTCTTGCAAAGGCAGATAAGGGCTTTCAGTGCGAGGCCTGCACAAGCGGACTGAAACCGAGCGATACAGCCTATTTCGTAATGACAGCAGAGGGCAAAAAGTACACAAGCACGGTAGCGGTTAAAAAGGTGTCGGGAGATAAAGCCGAAACGTGCAAAATAAACGGCAAAGAAAAAACAGAGGCGGATTCTTACTGGATTACGGAGGACAAACTTGTTATTGAGGTCAATAATAAGCTAAAGGTTTACGAATTAAAATAAGATTTTAATCTGTTAAACATCTGAATTAAATATCGGGAGGATAAAGCTTTGTCCTCCCGATAATTTTATCTCTTGTTTTTTTGTTTAAGCGCCGACAGTTCCGCTTTAGCGTCCTTTCGCCTTGAAATGCCGTCGTGTAAAATTCTGTAAACATACGCGTACGGCAAAAGAAACGGATATTTTCTAAGCCACACGAATCGCCACTTCATCGTTTTAGCCGAGGGAAAAAGCCGTTTTAAAATAAAGCCCAAATCCCCCTTGTCGCCCTTTACGGAATTTACCTTGTTTTGAGTTGTGCCGAACGCTCCGCTTGCGAGAATATAAAGCTCCTCTTTCGACAGGTTTTTAAAATCATTTTCCAAGAACCACTTGTCCGCAATAGCCGACATTTTAAGAGAAAATTCCCTAAGCCCTAATTTTTCCAGTTCCTTTTCTATGTATTTCTTGTCCGAATCGGGAAGCAGGCGCTTGTTTAAAAGATATAAGTCCGAAAACGAGCGCAATCCCGTGCCCGCCTTTTTGTAGTGCTTTTCAAGGTGAACGAGCGAATAAATATAAAAATCCTCACGGCTGAGTTCATACTCAAAATCGTTTTTCCTTTTTGCGCGGGAGAAAATATCGCTGTAGTAATCGTAATACGGCGAGTCTGTTCTTACCAAATCGCGGTGCAGTTCAACGAGCATAAACGGCGGTTTTATAAATTCGTCGTGGTGGGTTGCGCCGACCTGTTTCGGTTTGTAGCCGAGCGCTTCAATCACACTCCCCGCACGTTTTGTGTCCTTTACAAGAATATCGAGGTCGTTCATAAAGCGGTAGTCGCTTTTTGGGTAAAGATTGCAAATCGGCAGTCCCTTTACGGGCATAAACTCAACGCCGTTTTTTACAAACGCGTTTTTAATAAGTTCAAATTCATCGGACTGCACCATATTTCTGTGAAACGCTTCATTTCTCTTGCTTTTCCATTTATCAAAAAGCTCTTTTTCGGGCTTGTTTTTAAGCCTTTCGACCGAGTAAAAAACCGTATTCAAAACCTCGTGTGACTTTGCGAGGTAGTAAATATACTTAAAGCTTATGCTTTCGCCGGGCTCCTCGGGCGCGGTTTCGTTTACCGCCGAGGACAAAAGGCTTATCAGGTAAGAAAAATTGTCAAGCTGTCTTTGTGAAAACTGCTCCATATTATATGACGAACCCTCCGTTTACAGAGATGACCTGTCCCGTAATAAATCCCGCGCGTTCACTCGCTAAAAATACCGCCGTGTTTGCTACATCCTCAGGCGTGCCGAGCCTTTGCAATGGGGTTTCTTCCGCAAGGGTTTTGAGCGTTTTTTCATCAAAACTCTTCATCATATCGGTAGCTATTACACCCGGAGCGATACAGTTTACGCGTATATTCGAGAGGGCGGTTTCCTTTGCGAGCGCCTTTGTCAGTCCGATTACAGCCGATTTTGACGCGCTGTAATGAACCTCGCAGGACGCGCCGACCTCGCCCCACATCGAGCTGATGTTTATAATTGAACCGCTTTTTCTTTTTATCATACCTTTGAGCGCCTCTCTGCAACAGTAGAAAACCCCGTCAAGATTGACTGCCGTCATTTTCTTCCAGTCATCGTCGGTTATATCGGTAAAAAGCTTTTGCTCCGAAATTCCCGCGTTGTTTACAAGCACGTCGACAGGACCGATGTTTTCAAACATTTCGGCGACCGCCTTGCTGTCTGAAACGTCGCATTTGTAAGGGGCGCAGTCTGTGTTATATGTTTTTGAAAGCTTGTCCGCGAGCGCTTTCGCCTGCTTTTCGCTTTTGTTGTAGTTTATTATGACGGAATACCCTTCTTCAGCGAAAGCCTGAGCGGTTTTCGCGCCTATTCCGCGCGATGCTCCTGTAATGAGTACGGTTTTAATAAAAATCACCTCGAAAACTGCCTGTAAAGCTGAATTTATTTTAAGATAATAATACTACAATCCCCTCTTTTTAGCAATATTTTAAACGTCAAAATCGCTCAAAACGGCATAAAACTTGCAAAAATGCCCAAAATGTTATAATATATATGGCGATAATTAAGGAGGAGTTATATGAATTTTATAAAAACGACTGCAAGTATAATTTTAGCTTTAATGATTGCAGCGGGAACAGCGGGAATTCCCTGTTCCGCAAAAACCGTGAAAACAACAAAAATGACATTAATTCAGTATACGCAGAAAACTTTCTCTTTTTCAAAGCCCTCGTCAAGAGAATATAAGTACAGCTTAAAAAACAACGGCAAAAAGTATGTCGGGGTTAATTTCACGGACAACAAAAGCGTTTATAATTTTACTGTTACGGCAAAAAGCAAAACCTCTGAAAAAAAGCCCGTGCTTACGATTTACTATGAGAATAAGGGCAAAAAGGTTAATGTAAAAAAATACAGCATTACCGTAAAAGCGCCTGAAAAAATTAAATTTTCAAAGGTTAAAATTAACGAGAAAATGACAAAAAACGTTACGCTTAAAAATCCCTATACAAAGGAATACACCTTTAAATATTCCAAAAAAACCGCTAAAATCGACACAAAAAATTACACGCGAACAAAAACAAAACGCACTTACGAAATCAAAGGAGTTAAAAAGGGCAATACTACCGTTAAGGTTTATTTAAAGGGAACAAAAAAAAGAATAGGCACGTTCAAAATTTCTGTCGGGGATTACGCGACAAAGGTCAAGAAAAGCTACAGTCCTCTGAAGCTTAAATACAGCGGACACGGAAGCAGTAATTATATGAAGGACTGCAACATAAGCCTTGATAAAATTTTAAGAAACAAAAAGTACAACGCGTCTTACTCAGTTGTTATCGACAACGAGAAAATCGCGTCCACTATACAAAGCGATGACGATTACACAATCTATTCCGTGGGAAAGGGAAGCACAAGCGCCGATATTTATCAGAAAATCGGAAAAAAAGAGGCGGAAAAAATCGCAACTGTAAAAATTAAAGTTACGAAAGCTAAGATGAGTTATGTCGCTAAGCAGAATATGCTGTGGTTTGACAACGGCATTTTTGGAAACGGAGAAATGGTCGAATACCTCTCCCCGAATGAAACCTTTAATATGCAGAATACTATAGTCAGCTCCCTCATCAACAACACCTATACAGGCTCTCATTTTAAAAAGACGCGCTATAAAATCACCTATAAATCAAGCGACCCCTCCGTTGCGGAGGTTAATTCAGGCGGAAAGGTTACGGCCAAAAGCATAGGGGTTGCCGTTATCAACTACACGATTACCTTTTCCGATAAATCAACCTTTAAGGGAGGTTGTCCAGTCGAGGTTTGGCAAAGGGACACGACGCAGGAAAAAAACTTGGATTAAACAGTTAACTTTTCGGCGGTTCGGCAATGTCTGTTTTGGATATAAATTCTAATATTATTTTAATTTTAAGCTTATATAATATTAAAAATAAAACTTTGTTACAAATATTTACAAATATAATTTTATGTTGACTTTAACTTTCAGGAATATATAATATTTAATGAAAGCTTGCCTGCTCTGTATTTTATGAGGAACAATTTGCTTTTAAAGATATAATATAATATAAGAAAGATGTTGTCCTCCTATAAACCGGCGGGTAAACTCTTTCGTTCAGGGGAAGAAAATATAAGGGAAGGGAAAATTGTGAAATTTCTACAGGAAAAACGATTATTTTTAATTCGTAATGACGAGGTTCTTCTTTTCAAGCATAACGATGAGTACGACGGCGACGATAAAAATATCGACGAGTACGCTAACGCCAAGTTTTTGCGGTATATCGGAATTAAACGATTTGAAGACGGAATTAAGGAAGTGTATTACTACTTCGCTAAAACCAACGACCTCTACATTACCCAATCCGGACAGTGGACGGAAATAAAAAAGGCGATCTATTATCCCGCAAAGCCCCTGACCTCCGCTGTTTTAAACAACTTTATCCGCGAGGGACAATACGACAAGGAGCTTAGGGTAGGCGTTAAAAACGGCGGGGAAGTCGACTTTTGCATCGTTAAAGATTAAAACAACAAAATTTACAAAGATAGCGTTATTTGAAAACGCTATCTTTTTTTATATCTCCACGTTAAACATTGCAGTCCCTCTCGGACAATTCATCTCCCCCATACAGTTGTGCCTCTGTCTTGTTCTGGATATGGAGGAAAAGTTCTGCAAAAAATATTTATAAATAAATTTTCCCTCTATCTAACTTTAGATAGGGGGATTAATTTTTTATATCTCCACGTCAAACATTGCAGTCCCTCTCGGACAATTCATCTCCCCCAAACCTTTCTGCCTCTGTTTTGTTTTGGATAGGGAGGAAAAGTTCTGTGAAAATATTTATAAATAAATTTTCCCCCTATCTAACTTTAGATAGGGGGATTAATTTTTTACATATCCACGTCAAACATTGCAGTCCCTCTCATACAATTCATTTCCCCCAAACTTTTCCGCCCCTGTCTTATTTTGGATAGAAAGGACAGGTTCTGCTGTAGACTTTTTAGATTTTCCACATCAGTCCGTGCAGTCCCTCTCGGACAATTCATTTCCCCCAAACTTTTCCGCCTTTATCTCACTTTGGATAGGTAGGAGAGGTTCAGCTATAGACTTTTTGGAAACTTTTACTCTAAGTCCGATATGAAAAGGAATTTAAAGGTTACCTTTACTCTATTAATTCTTAATTCCTACTCCTATTGCGTAAATTTATGCAATTTTTCTTTTTTTCGCAGGGATAATAGGAGGTGAATAAAATGATTACAATTAAGCAGGACGGAAAAATTATTGTACCCTGCAATGAGGCATATATAGGACATGCGGGAGATAATCTTTCGGCGGTTAAAGAATTTTTTGTCGAAGACATTTCGGACATCAGCCTGATATACAGAATGTATCTTCTATTTGACGATGGTACAACTAACTTCTTTCTTTTAGACAGCGAAGTTATTGAGGGAGGAACAAAGCTTACTTGGAACGTCACCAGCGACCAGATTTATAAGGACGGAGTTGTGAAAATGCAGATTAAAGCGTCCAATTCGAGCGGACTGGTTTTTCACAGCGATGAAACGAACGTAATTGTTAATACTTCCATAGAATTTTCGGACGTTTACAACAACAAAGAGAATTCAGAATTTTTGTACCACGAAAAGTATCTTAACGAGCTTTTGGAAAAGGAAAAGGACATTGTAAATCAACTCCTTGAAATTCCTCTTGATACAGAACCGAAAGAGGGCAGTACGTTCGGAATTACAAGCGGAGCGGTTTATGAAATCTATAAAACCGTATGTGAGCACAATTACGCGAATGAGCAGATTAAACTTGCAATCAGAAGAATTGATTCTTCAATTTCCCAACTTCAGGAAAGCGTAAGCGATATAAACGAACAGCTCGAAGTTCCCCTTGACACGGAACCTGTAAAAAGCAGTACGAACGGAATCACGAGCGGGGCTGTCTATGTAGTTAACGACAAAGTTGATAGGATTAATGCAACATTGGTGCAGACAATGCTTGACATAAATAGAATAGACAGCACAATCTCACAGATGCAAAGTGACATTTCCTCAATAAACAAACAGCTTGAAATTCCTCTTGACACACGTCCTACTGAGGGAAGTAATGTCGGCATTACAAGCGGTGCGGTTTATGAAGTTTATAATACGGTCTGCGAGCATAACTATGCTGTTGAGCAGATAAAGCTTGCAATCAAAAGGATAGATGACTCAATTACCCAAATAAATCAAAAAATTTCTGCTCTTGAAAATTAATTTTTAAATATCCTCATCATACATTGCAGTTCTCTCTGAAAAGCATATCCCCCAAACCTCTGCGCCCCTGTCTTGTTTTGGATAGGGAGGAAAGGTTTAGCGAAAAAACTTTATATATAAATTTTCTCCCTATCTAACTTTAGATAGGGAGATTAATTTTTTATATCTTCACGTCAGACATTGCAGTCCCTCTCTGAAATTCATCTCCCCCAAACCTTTTTGCCCCTGTCTTGTTTTAGATAGGGAGGACAGGTTCTGCTATAGACTTATTAAAAATATTTCCTCTAAATCCGATTTGAAAAGGAATTAAACGTTTATCTTCAAAACTTAATTCATAACTCTTAGTTCTTAATTTTTATATCTTCACATCAGTCCGTGCAGTCCCCCTCGGACAATTCATCTCCCCCAGACATTTTTGCCACTGTCTTGTTTTGGATAGAAAGGACAGGTTCTTCGGTAGACTTTTTAGACTTTTTAAAACTTTTCCTTTCTATTTGTTTTGAATAGGAAATAAAAGGTTATCCACAAATTTAATTCTTAACTCTTAATTCTTAAATTCACAGCTTGTATACGAGGATAAGCTATGATACAATTGACACATAAAATATAAAAGGTGTGAAAAATGAGAAGAACGGAATTAGAAACATATATAACTGAAAACTACAATACAGAGCCCGATTTTCCGTGGATTAAATATCCTAATTACGAGGTGTTTCGGCACATAAGCAACAAAAAATGGTTTGCTTTGATTATGGATATTCCAAAGGAAAAACTGGGTCTGTCGGACAAAGGATTTTTAAGTATTGTAAACCTGAAGTGCGACCCGATTATGATAGGGGATTTGCTCTTGGAAAGCGGATTTTTCCCCGCGTATCATATGAGTAAGGATAACTGGATAACAATTGCTTTAGACGGCAGTGTGACAGACGACAAAATTAAAATGCTCCTTGATATAAGCTTTGAGCTGACGGATGTAAAAATAAAAAACGCTCGAAAAGAAAAAGACCTTTAAATCACGCTTGTGTAGGGGGTTAACTTGTGATACAATTAGCACGTAAACTTTAAAAGGAGCGATATATATGAGCATTAAAATAGGAATTTTGGGCTACGGAAATCTCGGCAAAGGCGTCGAAAAAGCTGTTAAGCAAAGCCCCGATGTTGAGCTTGAGGGAGTTTACACACGCAGAAATCCTGCCGATTTAAAAATCGACTCCGAGGACGTTCCTGTTCGTTCGGCAAAGGAGCTTGAAAACGGCAGAGAAGATATTGACGTTCTGATAATCTGCGGAGGGTCGGCTACAGATTTACCCGAAATGACCCCGAAATACGCAAAACTCTACAATGTTGTCGACAGCTTTGATACTCACGCAAATATTCCCGCTCACTTTGATAATGTTGACAAATCCGCTAAAAAGGGCGGGAAAATCGGCATTATTTCAGTTGGCTGGGACCCCGGAATGTTCTCGTTGAGCCGTCTTTATGCAAGCGCGGTTTTGCCCGATGGAAAGGACTACACATTCTGGGGAAAAGGCGTAAGTCAGGGACATTCCGACGCGATTAGACGTATCGAGGGCGTTAAGGACGCAAGACAGTACACAATTCCTGTCGAGTCCTCTCTCAAAGCGGTCAGAGAGGGTAAAAACCCCGAGCTTTCAACCCGTGACAAGCATTTAAGAGAGTGCTTTGTAGTCGCAGAAGACGGCGCGGACAAGGCTAAAATAGAGAACGAAATTAAAACTATGCCGAACTATTTTTCCGATTATGATACGACAGTTTATTTTATAAGCGAACAGGAAATGAAAAAGGACCACAGCGGACTTCCCCACGGCGGTTCGGTTATCTATTCGGGAAAAACGGGCGACAACAAACACGTTATCGAATACAGCCTCAAACTCGACTCAAACCCCGAATTTACGGGAGCAGTTTTAGTTGCGTACGCGAGAGCGGTTTACAGATTAAACCGTGAGGGCGTAACAGGCGCAAAGACGGTATTTGACATCGCGCCCGCTTATCTCTCTCCGAAATCAGGCGAAAAATTAAGAGCACAATTACTTTAATTTTTTATATCTCCACGTCAGACATTGCAGTCCCTCTCTGAATTTCATATCCCCCATACAGTTGTGCCCCTGTCTCATTTTGGATATGGAGGATAGGTTCTGCGGTAGATTTTTTAGAAGATTTCCTCTAAATCTAATTTGAATAGGAATTAAAAGGTTGCCTTTAAATTTAATTCTTAATTAAAAACCCCAACGTTTATGTTTTTATCTCACTTCGGATAAAAAATACGTTTGGGGTTTTATAATAATTTTTAAATGTTTTTCGCTTTATTTAGTATGGGAAAGGTTAAAACCGCCTTAAATAAATCGCCGTCAATAAAAATTTCAAGAGTACCGTTTTGCAGTTGAGTAAGGTCCTTTGCTATAGAAAGTCCGAGACCGTTTCCGTCGCTGTTTCGCGACTTATCTGCTCGCACAAAGCGTTCAAAAAGCTCGGTAGGATTAATATTAAGAGGTTCGCGCGATGTATTCTTAAAGCTTATTACCGCTTCATTTCCCTTCTTTTCAAGCGAGAGGTAAACTCTGGTTGAAGGTTGGGAATATTTGCAGATATTGTTCATAAGATTGTCAAAAACTCTCCAAAGCCTGCGTCCGTCCGCCATAATCGGAACAGGATATGAGGGTTTGTCAATCACAAGTGATAAATCCGCTTTTTTTAGATTTTCTTCGTATTCGCCTGAAATTTGAGTGAAAATAATATCCGCGTTGCAGGGCGAAAGCTTTATGTCAAGGTTACCGCTTGAAGCCTTTGATGCTTCGACTAAATCCTCAATCAACCTTTTAAGACGGGTAGACTGGCGCGTAAGAACTTCGCTATATTCACTGATTTTTTTATTTTCGGTCTTTTCTTTACCTATTAATTCCGCATAATTAATAATAGAAGTCAGCGGAGTTTTTATATCGTGGGAAACATTTGTAATCAGCTCCGTTTTCATTCTTTCGCTTTTCATCTGCTCGTTAACGGCGCGGTTAATTCCGAGTGAAATGCTATTTAAATTTTCCGCGTGAACCTTAAAATCTCCGTGAAATTTTGATACGTCAATATTGTAGTTGTGTTCGCCGTACGCGAGCGCCTTGCCGGCAAATAAAAGCTTTTTCATATTATAAGCGACGTAAAGCGTAAACGGAACAATAACAAGCTTTTCAAAAAACCACAAAAGAAAAATATTGCTGTTAAAATAAAAGGCACAAAGAAAAATAAATTCAATCAGGCTGATAACCGCAAGCAAAAGCGCGGTTTTCCAAATGACAGGAATTTTATTAACGCTTAAACACAGCTTCTTTAAAATTTTAAGAAATCTGAAAATTAACGTATTTTTCCACCATTTTCCGAGTTTTATCCGAGTTGCAAAGCTCATTAACCAGCTGAGAACTATTATCAAAAACTCAACGCCGATTTCTAAAGCGTACAGCACAAAATTATTTGAGGCTTCGGGGGCAAGTGTTTTAACATTTAAAATCACGAATAATGCCGATACTGCCGTAATTAAATCGAACGGAATTTTATATCCCCAGCTTGGCTGTACCTTTTCAAAGCCCTTTTTATGTCCTGCACTGCACAGTAAAAATACAACACAGGATATGAAAAGCACTGCAGAAACCAATGCGTAAAAATAAATTAAATAGAGGTTCGCGTAGGCGATGTTTACCATATTATATACAAATTTGAAGCCGTCGTCGTAAATCGGAATAACGGGAACGGAAATCTTTGATGTAGCGTATTTTATATTCTTTTTAATGCTTTTTGTAATTTTAAAATTTGTATTTTTAATGTCCCATTTCTGCTTCTGATTATATGTAAAAACTTCGCTTTTGAAATCAAAACTGTAGGACCAAAGCGCATTTGATTTATCGTCTAAAAGAGTAAATTCCGATATATTGTGAGTTTTGCAAAAATTTTCGGCTTCTGCTGTTTTGTTATTGAGCAAAAGCTGAACCAAAGTATCGGTTGCGTTGCTCGCAGTTCCGTTGTAGGCTGAATACAAATAATTGTCTTTCGGAGTTGTGTAGAGGTTTTGTCGGCACATTTCAACAGCCGAAAAAACGCAAAACGCCGAAATAACAGGGCATAAAACCGCCAGTATGAACGCAATAACTTTTGCCCATATTTTGTTTATAAGTGGGATTTTACAGCCTCTTTTTCTTTTTATTTTATCTAAAATTTTCATATGTCCCTTCCTTTCTCAATCTTATACCCCTGACCGAAAATAAGCTTTAAATATCTTGGGTTTGACGGGTCAATTTCAATCTTTTCTCTCAAGTGGCGAATATGTACCGCAACAGTATTTTCCGAGCCGTAGGGTTTTTCGTTCCAGATTTTTATGTAAATTTCTTTCGGAGAAAAAACTTTTCCGCGATTTGAAATTAAAAGCTTTAAAATTTCGTATTCCTTTCGAGTGAGCGTTACCTCGTTTCCGTTGACGGTGACGGATTTTGTACGGTCGTTAAGCTCAATCGCGCCTGCGGTGTAGACTTCGTTTTTAATTTCTCCAGAGCCGAGTTTAAAATATCTTCTGAGTTGTGAGCGCACTCTCGCGCAAACCTCGACGGGGTTAAACGGTTTTGTTATATAATCGTCGGCGCCGACGTCAAGTCCAAGGATTTTATCCGTATCTTCGCCTTTTGCCGTTAAAAATATTACGGGGATATTACTTTTTTCTCTCAATTTTACAGTCGCACAAATTCCGTCGAGCTTAGGCATCATAATATCCATTAGCACAAGGTGAATATCCTCATTTTCAATGAAATTTAACGCCTGCTGTCCGTCATTTGCCTCGAAAAGTTTGTATTCGGGATTGTTTAAATAAATTTTCAGCGCATTTACGATGTCCTGTTCGTCGTCGCATATTAATATATTGTACATAAATCCTCCTTAGTCTTTAAACGTTAACGTTTTACGTTTACTATTATATAAAAAATTACATTAAGAAAAAAGTATTAAACTTCTTAATTTTTAATTAAAAAAACCCCAACGTTTATGTTTTTATCTCACTTCGGATAAAAAATACGTTGGGGATTTAATTTTTTACATTTCCACATCATACATTGCAGTCCCTCTCTGAATTTCATCTCCCCCAGACGTTTCTGTCTATATCTTGTTTTGGATAGAAAGGAAAGGTTCTGCGATAGACTTTTTATAAGCTTTTCCTTTCTATCTGTTTTGAATAGGAAATAAAAGGGTTATCTTTAAAATCTAATTCTTAATTCTTAATTAAAAACCCCAACGTTTATGTTTTTATCTCACTTCAGATAAAAATACGTTGGGGGTTTAATTTTTGTGTTATTTACTTCAAAATGAGTTGCTTGATTTTAAAAACATCTCCGTCCATAACCTTAAAGTCAGCCAAAAGTTTTCCCTCGATTTCAGGGCTTATGCTCTGGTTTATATACAGGCTTTTAATTCCTGCGTCAAAGGCTCCCTTAATATCGGAAATATGGTCGTTTCCTATCATAATCGTTTCGCTTTTTTTAAGCGAGTATCTCTCAATAAGCGCGTCATAAAAATGCTTATCGGGTTTTGAACATTCCTCATCCGAGCTGATGAAAATTCCGTCAAAATACTTCGCAAGTCCGAACATATTAATCTCGTTTTCCGTAAATTTCCTCTGTGCGTTTGAGAGGAGATAAACCTTTTTGCCCTTTGCCTTGAGAGTATCCAAAAGGTCATAAACTCCGTCGTACAGCTTTATATATTTAGTCGAAAAGCACCGAAACGCCGTGCATATCAAATCAATTTCCTTTGCCGTTGCTTTTACATTCTTTTCGGTAAAAAGTCTTTTAAAAACCTTTTCTATTTTTATGTCGATAAATTTGTACTCGGGAAAGCGTTTTTTGACCTTTTTCTTTTCGTCATCAACAAATTCAAGGTATTTTTCGTGAATTTCCTCACCCGAATATTCGGCATTTTTGTAGCGGTAGAGAATAGAAAGCTTTTCCCAAAGCTCCTCGTTCCATTCATCAGTGTTTAAATCTATAAGAGTGCCGTACAAATCGAAAACGTAGTTTTTAAACATAGCTTTTCCCTTTCAAAATTTATATTTATGTATTAATTTTAACGGTCTTAGAGATTTATGTCAACCGTAATGTTTCAATTTTATAAATATTATGGTATAATTGTAAAAGAGGTGGTAAGATGACGAAAAAGAAGATTGCTCTGAGCGCGGTAGATGCGCTTAAAAAGGAGTACCCCGATGCGGTTTGTTCTCTTACATATACGGACCCCCTCCAGCTTTTAATCGCGACGCGCCTTGCCGCCCAATGCACCGACGCGAGGGTGAACCTTGTAACCCCCGCGCTTTTTGAGCGGTTTAAGACCGCCGAGGATTTTGCCGATTCCACGCCCGAGGAGGTTTCCGAATATATAAAGAGCTGCGGGCTTTATAAAACGAAAAGCAGGGATATTGTGGCAATGGCGAAAATGCTTGTCGAGGAGTTTGACGGAAAGGTTCCCGACAGCATCGAAAGCCTTACAAGGCTTCCGGGAATAGGAAGAAAGACCGCTAATTTAATCGTGGGAGATATTTACAAAAAACCTGCCGTTGTTGTCGATACCCATTGTATCCGCCTTACGCGCAGGCTCGGACTTCACGAGCTTAAGGACGCGAAAAAAATAGAGTTCGTCCTGAGAGAGCTTCTCCCTCCAAAGGAGAGCAACGATTTTTGCCACAGAATTGTTTTGCACGGACGCGCGGTCTGTACGGCGAGAAAACCGCACTGCGAGCGTTGCTGTATGAATGAATTTTGCAGGAAGAAAATTTAAGAGAGCGCGCTTTTATTTGCGCGCTTTTGTACTTTTGTCCGCAAAGTATTAAATTATGCTTTTAAAAGTCTGAATTTTCAGGTTTTGTGGGCATTTTAACTAATTATCAGCTGATATTTTTGTTTAATAATAAGAAGTTAATAGCTTGCCCTTTTGTGAATTTTATGATACTATGTATGTGAGGTAGTGCTATGAACGACGTTATTGTAGTGGCTTCGGGAAAAGGCGGTACGGGTAAATCCACCGTATGCGTCGGACTTTCAGTTGCTTTGGTAAAACAGAACAAAAAGGTTTTGCTGATTGACTGCGACTGCGGTATGCGCGGACTTGACCTTATGCTTGACGTTGAGGAGGAAATCCTTTTTGACTGCTCGGACGCCATATGCGGTAACTGCAAGCCCTCGGACGCGGTTTACAAGAGTAAAAATATCGATGGACTTTTTCTTATGGCGGCGCCGTTTGATACCGACAATGAAATCAGCCCGTCTGTTTTTAAACAGCTTGTAAATGATTTGAAAAACGATTACGATTACGTTATAATTGACTCGCCCGCGGGTATCGGTTCGGGTTTTGCAACCGCGGCGGCTCCCTCAGACAGAGCGTTAATTGTTACCAACGCGGAGCCTACGAGTATTCGGGGAGCGGTTAAAATAAGAACGCGCCTTTCAGGACTTGAAATTGATGATATACGTCTTATTATTAATAAATTTGACAGAAAGCAGTTTGAACAGCTCGGCTGTTACGAGGATTTGGACGAGATTATCGACATTGTTGCGGTACGGCTTATCGCGCTTGTGCCGTTTGACGTGCGTTTGAGCACAATTCTCCAAAACGGCTGTGTGGGGCTTAACTGGAGCCCTGCGGTTACGGTTTTTGACTGTCTTGCAAAGAGAATAGACGGTATTGACGTTCCGCTCGCATTTAAAGGATAAAGAGGATAATATAGAAAATTCGTGTAAATTGGAGGTATAGTATGAATATTGCACTTATTGCCCACGATGAGAAAAAAGAGTTAATGATACAGTTTTGCATTGCGTACTGCGGTATTTTAAGCAGAAATAATCTTTGCGCAACAGGCACAACGGGTAAAATTATTTCAGAGGCTACAGGTCTTAAAATTACGGGCTTTTTGGCAGGCTCTCAGGGCGGTGACCAGCAGATTGCCGCGCGTATCGCCTGCAACGAGATAGATATGCTTCTGTTCTTCCGCGACCCGCTTAATCCAAAGCCTAACGAGCCTAACGATATGAATCTTTTGCGCCTTTGCGATATGCACAATATCCCCGTCGCTACAAATATCGCGACCGCCGAGGTGCTTATCCACGGTCTTGAAAGAGGAGACCTTGACTGGAGAAATATTATTAAGTAAAATTTTAAAATTAAAAAATAAGGCGTTATTGGGCGGCGATTGCTGCCCGATAGCTGTATTAAAGCTCCGCTTTTAACGAGCAGGAGCGCTTGAGGCGCAAGTACCGTTTAGTTGAAGATTGTACTTTAGCCGAACGAAATATGTTCCCCGCCTTAAAGCCGGGGACATCTTTTTGATGTTTTATAAGATAAAATTTTTACGGAGTATGATATGGGAGTAATCACTAAGAAAATTAAAGGAACAGAGGACGTACTGCCCAAGCGGAGTTACCGCTGGCAGTTCGTTGAAAATATAATGCGCGAGGAGGCGGAAAATTTCGGTTTTAAGGAAATCCGCACCCCCGTGTTTGAGCATACCGAGCTTTTTGCGCGCGGAGTGGGTCAGACGACCGACGTCGTTCAGAAAGAAATGTATACGTTCGATACAAAGGGCGGAGAGAGCGTAACTCTGCGTCCAGAGGGAACGGCAGGCGCGGCGAGAGCGGTTTTGGAAAACTCTCTCATAAACGAGGGACTTCCGATAAAAGCGTATTATCTTACATCCTGCTACAGATATGAAAAACCGCAGGCGGGAAGACTCAGGGAATTTCATCAGTTCGGCATTGAGGAGTACGGCACCTCCTCGCCCGCGGCTGACGCGGAGGTTATCTTGCTCGCCCTTTCAATATTTAAACGATTGCAGGTTGAAAATCTACAGCTTGAAATCAACTCAATCGGCTGTCCCGACTGCCGTCCTAAATACAACGAGGCGTTAAAAAAGTATTTTTCCGAGCACAAGGACGAGCTATGTAAAAACTGCCTTAACCGTCTTGAGAAAAATCCTATGCGTCTTATCGACTGCAAGAATCCCTACTGCGCCGAAATAGCGAAAGGCGCGCCGAGTATTTTGGATTTTCTCTGCGGCGACTGTAACAGCCACTTTGAGCAGGTTAAAAAGTATCTCGCGGTCGCGGGTGTGGAGTTTAAGGTTAATCCGTCTATTGTGCGGGGACTTGACTACTACACGAAAACCGTGTTTGAATTTGTTTCAAACGCAATCGGAAGTCAGGGTACGGTCTGCGGAGGCGGACGTTACGACGGCCTTGTTGAGGAATTGGGAGGTCCCCGTCTTCCCTCTCTGGGCTACGCTATGGGAATCGAAAGACTTCTTATGGTTATGGATAATCAGGATATTGAAATTCCCTTGCCCGAGCCGTGCGCGCTGTATGTCGCGGGGTTGGGTGAAAACGCGCAGGAAAAGGCATTTGAGATTGTAAATATGATAAGAAACAGCGGTCTTTTTGCCGAGGGCGACGTTGTCGGACGCGGTTTAAGGGCGCAGATGAAATATGCCGATAAAATCGGAGCGCGGTTTAGTATGGTTCTCGGCGACAACGAGCTTGAAGAGGGACGCGCTAAGGTTAAAAATATGACAACTGGCGAACAGACAGAGCTTGCGCTTGACGAAAGCTTTGCCGAAAGATTCATCGCGCTTTATACGGCGTCAAAATTTGAGAATGTGGAGTAATTAATATGGCAGAATTTATGACAGGTCTTAAAAGAACCGATATGTGCGGTGATTTGAGAATTAAGGACGCAGGAAGGGAAGTTACGCTTTTCGGCTGGGTTCAGCGTCAGCGCGACCTCGGACAGCTTATTTTTATTGATTTGCGCGACCGCACGGGAATTGTTCAGCTTGCGTTTGGCGATGATACCGATAAGGGAGTTTTTGAAAAGGCAGGCTCCTGCCGAAGCGAGTTTGTGCTGGCTGTAAGGGGAAAGGTCTGCGAAAGAAGCGCAAAGACGGATAAAATCCCCACGGGAGATATTGAAATCCGGGTTGAGGAGCTTCGTATTCTTTCCAAGGCGCAGACTCCGCCTTTCGAGATTGTTGACGAGAGCAAAACAAGCGAAGAATTAAGGCTTAAACACCGCTATCTTGATTTAAGGCGCAAGCCCCTGCAGGATAACCTCATAATGAGAAGTAAAATTGCGAAAATTACGAGGGATTATTTTTACGAAAACGGTTTTATAGAGATAGAAACCCCGATGATGATAAAAAGCACTCCCGAGGGCGCAAGGAATTATCTTGTCCCCTCTCGTATTCATCAGGGTAAATTTTACGCGCTTCCCCAGTCCCCGCAGATTTACAAGCAACTCCTTATGCTGTCGGGATTTGACCGATATATTCAGCTTGCGAGGTGTTTCCGTGACGAGGATTTGAGAGCCGACCGCCAGCCCGAGTTCACTCAGATTGATATGGAGTTAAGCTTTGCGGATATGGACGAAATTATGGAGATTAACGAGGGACTTTTCAAGCGTTTGTTTAAGGAGGTTCTCGGACAGGAGATTGAGACCCCGTTTGAGAAGATGAGCTATGAGTACGCTATGAATACCTACGGCTCCGACAAGCCCGACACACGTTTTAAAATGGAAATTCAGGATATTTCCGAGCTTGTAAAGGACAGCGGTTTCGGCGTGTTCAGCAACCCGATAAAAGAGGGAGGCTCCGTGCGCTGTATTGTCGCTAAAAACGCGTCAGGTGTTTATACGCGCAAGGAGATAGATAAACTGACGGAATACGCGCGTGGAATCGGCGCGAAGGGTTTAGCCTTTATTCGCTGGGTTGAGGACGAGCCGTCCTGCTCGTTTAAGAAATTTATGAAGGAGGGCGAGCTTGAGAGCATTTTGGAAAGAACAGGCGCGCAAAAGGGCGACGTTGTGCTTATTGTCGCGGACAAAAACAGCGTAGTTCTTCCCGTACTCGGAGCGCTCCGCCTCGCTGTAGCGAAGAGGCTCGACATAATCCCCGATACGTTTAAATTTGTGTGGATTGTGGACTTTCCGTTCTTTGAGTTTGATGAGGAGAGTAATGAGTGGGTCGCTATGCACCACCCGTTTACAATGCCGAGAGAGGACTGCCTGAAGTACCTCGACAACGAGGAGGATAAGGGCAAGGTAATTGCGAAAGCGTACGATTTAACCCTCAACGGAACGGAGCTAAGTTCGGGCTCAATCAGAATTACCGATTACGAGCTACAGCAGAAGATGTTCCGCGCTTTAAAGATGAGCGATGAGGAGATTGAAGCAAAATTCGGATTCCTTGTCGAGGCGTACAAATACGGCGCTCCGCCTCACGGAGGTATGGGAATAGGTCTTGACAGGGTTGTTATGCTTATGTGTAAGGCGCAGAGCCTGCGTGATGTTACGGCATTCCCCAAGGTTCAAAACGCGTCCGAGCTTATGAGCGGGTGTCCGTCAGAGGTAGACGGCGAGAGTTTGGACGTTTTGGGACTTTCAATATCTCCGCGTTAAACATACAATTTATATTTTAAATGAATTTCCCCCTGATGTTTACGACTTTATCTTTTTTAGATACAGTATAAACGTCAGGGGTTTTTAAATTAAAAATTAAGAGTTAAGAATTAAAAATTTAAAGGTAACCTTTTATTTCCTTTTCAAATTGGATTTAGAGGAAAAGTTTGAAAAAAGTCTACCGCAGAAACTGTCCTCCATATCCAAAATAAGAGAATGGCACAATTATATGGGGGAGATGAATTGTCCGATAGGGACTGCAATGTCTGACGTGGAGATATAAAAATTAATCCCCTTATCTAAAATTAGATAGAGAGAAAACTTATATATAAAGATTTTTGAGGAGCCTGTCCTCCCTATCCAAAACAAGATAAGGGCACAATCGTATGGGAGATATGAATTTCCGAGAGGGACTGCAATGTTTGACGAAGATATATAAAATTTTTTGCTGAACCTTTCTTTACTATCCAAAGAGAAATAAAGGAAACGTCTAATAGAATTAATTTTTATTCTATCCCACGTTTTATTTAATGAAAAGTCTACAGCAGAACCTGTCCTCCATATCCAAAATAAGAGAATGGCACAATTATATGGGGGAGATGAATTGTCCGATAGGGACTGCAATGTTTGACGTGGAGATATAAAAATTAATCTCCCTATCTAAAGTTAGATAGGGAGAAAACTTATATATAAAGATTTTTTGAGGAGCCTGTACTCCCTATCCAAAACGAGTTAGAGTAAGAAATATCTGGGGGATATGGCTTTCAGAGAGGGAATATAATGTCTGACGAGGAGATACAAAAATTCTCTTTAGGGGATACAAAATTTGTATAATTCAACATATATTTCCTTAATAAATAAGGAAAATTTCCTTATTTTCCTAACCTTTTTGGGATTTTGATTTTTTCAAGGCAGAGTATAAAATGTGACAAAAAATGAATAGTTACAGAAAAATTACAAAAGTTACAGGAAAGTAATACCCCGATTTCTTGCAAAACTAACAAAAAATGAAGTCTTTTTATTATGAATTAAAGGAAATAAAAAGAAAAATGTATGTTTTTTTGACGAATACATCGTCAAATTGCACAAAAACTTAATTTCAAAGTTGTTGACAATTTTTCGTTTTGCTCGTATAATTCTATCGTAGCAAAAAAACAGGCGTATTCGTCTGCAAGTTTTGTTGCAAATCTTTATAATTGAATACTAAGGAGAAATTTAATGGCAAACACAGAAAATCAGCGTCCAGCCATTAAGGTAATCACAGCTGTTGCGGCTATGACTATTTTATGGACATCTGTTTTTTCCGTATCAGCACAGGCAATTTCTGACGAAAATTCAACCAATACGGAAACGCAAGTTAGCGATGAACTTCTTGTTCTTCCTAACGGAGACGCAATTGTAAGTAACAAGACGGGCGATTTTGATATTGTCGACGGAGTTACTGTAAACATCAAAGTGGGGGCAAAGGGCTACAAAAAGTACGATGTTCCCAAGACGGACGTAGAGGACGCGCTTGAGCACGCAAACATCAAGCTCGGCGAGTACGATACGGTTGACAAGAGCCTGAAGGCTAAAGTAAAGGAAAACACAAAGATTAAAGTAAACCGTGTTTCCTTTAAAAAGACGACCAAAACAAAGAAAGTAATGTACAAGACAGTAAAGAAGAAAACAGCTTCTTTATATGTCGGACAGAAAAAGGTTACCAAAAAGGGTAAGAAAGGCTCAAAGAGAGTTACCTATACCAAGAAGATTGTCAATGGCAAGATTACCAAGACAATTGTATCGGCAACCAAAATCACTAAGAAGTCAAAAAAGAAAGTTGTACTTGTAGGTACAAAGCGCAAAAACTACCATATGCTCGTAAACAACCCGACTTCGTTCAAAACAAAGTCTAAGGGCGGAATCGGAACGCTTTACGACCATAACGGAAAGAAGATTGCATATAAGAAGGTAGTAAAGGGACCTGCTACCGCGTACTCCTCAGAGGTAGGCGCGTATACGGCGGTCGGAAGCCGAGTTCATATCGGCGGTGTGGCGGTTAACCCGAGAGTAATTCCGTACGGCTCAAAGCTTTATATCCAAAGCCCCGACGGAAGTTTCGTTTACGGCTACGCTGTAGCGAATGATACAGGCGGATTTGTTTACACAAGCAATACTGTTGTCGACCTTTTCTATCCTAAGGAAAGCACCTGTATCCAATTCGGCAGAAGAAATGTAAACATATATGTTTTAGCGTAAAAAACGGCTCCAATCGGAGCCGTTTTTACTTTATATTACTTTATGGGAATCGAGTTGCCGATAAAGCGTTAACCGCTATGACTTAACAAGCTTTAAAGAAATGTTTGAATAGCACTCTTTTTTTATCATATAACTAAGGCGGACTGATTATAAAGTTTATTGTCTTTACTCCGAATTAAAATTATGCTATAATAAAATTTAACTGAAATTAATTATAGGTGATAATATGGTAATTAAAAAGGTCCGCACACGTTATGCTCCGTCGCCGACGGGATTTATGCACGTCGGAAATTTGAGGACGGCGCTTTATGAGTATCTGATTGCTAAGTCAAACGGAGGGGATTTTGTACTCCGTATTGAGGATACCGACAGAGAACGATATGTCGAGGGAGCTGTCGATGTAATTTACGACACGCTAAAAACCGCGGGAATTATTCACGACGAGGGTCCCGACGTCGGAGGGGAGTTCGGGCCCTACGTTCAGAGCGAGCGCAGAGAAATGTATATGCCGTACGCTCAAAGGCTCATAGACGAGGGAAAGGCTTACCGCTGTTTCTGCTCTAAAGAAAGGCTCGAAGAGCTTTCGCAAAGCTCCGAGTTCGGCGGATATGACAGGCATTGCCGTGACCTCAGCGAGGACGAAATCAACGAAAAGCTCAAAGAGGGTATTCCTTACGTTATACGGCAAAAAATGCCGTTAAGCGGAAAGACTACGTTTTCTGACGCGGTATTTGGAGAAATTACAGTCGACAACAGCGAGCTTCAGGACCAAATCCTTATAAAGGCGGACGGTTATCCGACCTATAATTTCGCAAACGTAATTGACGACCATACTATGGGGATAACCCACGTCGTGCGCGGAAGCGAGTATCTTAGTTCAACGCCTAAGTATAATCTTCTTTACGAGGCGTTCGGATGGGAAATTCCAACTTATGTTCACCTGCCCCTTATTATGGGCAAAAACGAGGACGGCTCCGTGAGCAAGCTGAGCAAACGCCACGGCTCAACGGGTTTTGAGGATTTGATAAAGGACGGCTACCTGCCCGAGGCGATAATTAACTATATCGCGCTTTTAGGCTGGTGTCCTAAGGACAATCAGGAAATTTTCTCAATGAAACAGCTCGAAGAAAACTTTTTTATCGAGGGAATTTCAAAGTCGCCCGCCGTATTCGATTACGATAAGCTTTTGTGGTTTAACGAGCAGTATATTAAGGCGATGAGCGCCGAGGAATTTACAGAGCGCGCTATGCCTTATTATAAGGAAGTTTTCGGGGACAGGGACGTTGATTATTCAAAATTTGCGGGAATTTTACAGCAGCGGCTCGAAAAATTCACCGACATTCCCGAAAAGATTAAATTCTTTGCAGAACTTCCCGAGTATGAAAAGGATATATTTATAAATAAAAAGAGCAAGACGAATCTTGAAAACGCTCCCGTAAATCTGCAAGAGGCGTATGAGAGATTAAAGGCTCTGCCGAATTGGACGTTTGACGCAATACACGATTGTCTTATCAATATGGCGGTTGAAAAGGAGCTTAAAAACGGAACGGTTATGTGGCCCGTTCGTATCGCGGCGGCGGGACAGAAAGTAACGCCCGGCGGAGCGATTGAAATTCTCGATATTTTAGGCAGAGAAGAAAGCCTTAAAAGGCTTGAAAAAGGACTTGAAAAATTAAGAAGTTAAGAGGAAATTTTATGGACGAAAATAAAGAAGTAATGTCTAATAATTTTATACATCAGTTTATTGACGAGGATATTGCCGAGGGCGGAGATTACTGCGGAAAAAAGGTTCACACCCGTTTTCCTCCCGAGCCGAACGGTTATCTTCATATAGGACACGCAAAGGCGGTTTTCGTAAATTTCGCGACAGCCGATAAGTACGGCGGACTTTGCAATCTCCGTATGGACGACACCAACCCGACCAAAGAGGATGTCGAGTATGTGGACGCCATAAAGGAGGATATAAAGTGGCTCGGCTTTGACTGGGGGGACAGATTTTACTATGCCTCGGACTATTTTGAGCAGATGTATGACTATGCGGTGGAGCTTATAAAAAAGGGACTTGCGTATGTCTG
>CANQVS010000004.1 GCA_947627345.1 uncultured Clostridia bacterium | reverse complement strand
TTGAAACAGATTAGACGAGTGGGAGTTATGAGAGGAGAAGCGTAGCTCAACGAGGCTTGACATCAAGAAGAGCCGAGGAGCGTAGCCCTCGAATAACGACTGACGAGGACTGGGCAGTGAAGAATTACAAAGTAATTTGAAACAGATTAGACGAGTGGGAGTTATGAGAGGAGAAGCGTAGCTCAACGAGGCTTGACATCAAGAAGAGCCGAGACTTCGAGCCTTAAAATAGCGACCGACGACAACTAATCGTTGAAGTTATTTATACTATATATAGAAAGCTTTGCAGACTCGGTTTAAGAAGATTGGGATTTTAATCCTAATAAAAACATAATTCGGTATTTAGAATGTATGGGGAACGCCATTTCCCCGCAAAGCCATCATGAGGAGAGTGAATTAAATGGCTATTAAAGTATATAAGCCGACGATAAACTCGATGAGAAATAAGTCGGTTACTGACTACTCCGGTCTTTCAAAGGTTGCTCCCGAAAAGAGCTTGCTTGCTCCTTTAAAGAAGCATTCGGGCCGTAACAGCTACGGCAGAATTACCGTTCGTCATCGCGGCGGCGGTAACCGCAGAAAGTATCGTATTATTGATTTTAAACGCCAGAAATTCGGCGTAGAGGGTAAGGTCGTTACTTTAGAGTATGACCCGAACCGCTCGGCTTTTATCGCCCTTATTGAGTACACAGACGGCGAGAAAGCATATATTGTTGCCCCGGAGGGATTAAAGGTAGGAGATACGGTTGTTGCAGGTCCTGACGCTGACATCAAGCCCGGCAACGCGCTTCCGCTTAAAAATATCCCCGTAGGTACTTTTGTTCACAACGTTGAGCTTTATCCGGGCAGAGGAGCACAGCTTGCCCGTTCAGCCGGAAATATGGCACAGCTTATGGCAAAAGAAAACGGTTTAGCTCTTTTAAGACTTCCGAGTTCAGAGCTTCGCAACGTTCCCGAAAGCTGTATGGCAACAATCGGCCAGGTCGGCAACACAGACCACGAGAACGTTAAAATCGGTAAAGCCGGTCGTAAGAGAAATATGGGCTGGCGCCCGACAGTCCGCGGTTCTGTTATGAACCCGAACGACCACCCTCACGGCGGTGGTGAAGGTAAATCCCCTGTCGGCCGTCCCGGACCTGTTACCCCTTGGGGTAAACCGGCTCTCGGTTATAAGACCCGTAAGAAGCATAAGCAGAGCGACAGATTAATCGTTCGCAGAAGAAACGGTAAGTAAGGCAGGAAAGGAGCTTAATTATGAGTAGAAGTACTAAAAAGGGCCCTTTTGTCCAGCCTAAGCTTTTAAAAAGGGTTCAAGAAATGAATGAAAAGGGAGAAAAGAGAATTCTTAAAACATGGTCAAGAAGTTCAACAATTTTCCCTGATTTTGTAGGCCATACATTTGCGGTCCATGACGGACGCAAGCACGTTCCGGTATATGTTACCGAGGATATGGTAGGACACAAGCTCGGCGAGTTTGCTCCGACCAGAACCTTTAAGGGACATTCCGGTTCCAAGACATCATAAGGCGGAAGGAGAGTATTGCAATGGAAGCAAAGGCATATGCAAAATATGTCCGTATGTCACCGCGCAAGGTTAATCTTGTACTCGGTCTTATAAGAGGCAAGGATGTAAACTACGCACAGGCTGTTCTCAAGCATACCCCGAAAGCCGCTTGCACTCCTGTTTTGAAGGTGCTCAAGTCCGCTATGGCAAATGCAGAGAATAACCACGATATGGATGTATCTAAACTTTATGTTGCGTCAGCGAATGCAACGGCAGGCCCTATCCTTAAAAGAATCAGACCCAGAGCACAGGGTAGAGCATTCAGAATTAATAAAAGAACATCCCACATTGCCCTTGTGCTCAAGGAAAAAGAATAAGGGGAGGTTAACAGTATGGGACAAAAAGTTAATCCGCACGGTCTTCGTGTAGGTATCATCAAAAACTGGGATTCCCGTTGGTTTGCTAATAAGAAGGATTTCGGAGATATTCTCGTAGAGGATTACAACCTCCGTAAAACTCTTAAAAAACAGCTTTACCCCGCAGGTATCTCAAAAATCGAGATTGAACGTGACGGCAAGAGAGTAAGACTTCATATCCACTGCGGAAAACCCGGTATGGTTATCGGTAAGGGCGGTTCAGAGATTGAGAAGCTCCGCGTTCAGTGTGAGAAAATTCTTAATAAACCCGTTGCTATCAATATTGTAGAAATTAAAAATCCCGACTTAAACGCACAGCTCGTTTCCGAAAGTATTGCAACACAGCTTGAAAAGCGTATCGCATATCGACGTGCTATGAAGCAGGCTATCAGAAACGCAATGAAGCTTGGCGCAAAGGGTATCAAAGTTCAGTGTTCAGGCCGTCTTAACGGCGCTGAAATCGCGAGAGGCGAAACTTATCACGAGGGTACAATTCCTCTTCAGACTCTCAGAGCTGACATCGACTACGGCTTCGCGGAGGCAGACACAACCTACGGAAAAATAGGTATTAAGGTTTGGCTCTATAAAGGAGAGGTCTTAAACGAGAACAGAGGCAAAAGAGAGAGAAGAGAGAGAAAGCCTCGTAAGGAAGGGGGCAGAAAATAATGCTGATGCCAAAGCGTGTGAAATACAGACGTGTTCACAGAGGTCGTATGACAGGCAGAGCGTATCGCGGTAACAAAGTTACTTACGGTGATTTCGGTCTTCAGGCATTAGAACCTGCCTGGATTACTTCCAACCAGATAGAAGCAGCCCGTGTCGCTATGACGCGTTACTGCAAGCGTGTAGGTAAGGTTTGGATTAAAATTTTCCCCGACAAGCCTGTTACAGCAAGACCTGCCGAAACCCGAATGGGTAAAGGTAAAGGTGCTCCCGAGTATTGGGTTGCAGTTGTTAAGCCGGACAGAGTTATGTTTGAAATCGGCGGCGGTGTTGACGAGGCGACAGCCAGAGAGGCTATGCGTCTTGCGGCAACAAAGCTCCCGATTAAGTGTAAATTTGTTAGAAAATCAGATCAGGAGGTTGAGCAGTAATGAAAGCATCAGAACTTAGAGAGTCCTCTATAGACGAGCTCGAAATTAAGCTCAAGGACCTGAAAGAAGAGTTATTTAACCTTCGTTTCCAGCTTGCGATTAATCAGCTGGAAAATCCTACCCGCATCAAGGCAGTTAAAAAGGACATTGCGAGGGTTTCAACCGTAATCCGCGAGTTCCAGCTTGCTGAGAGCGAAGAATAAGGAAGGAGGACATAACAATGGCTGAAAGAAATATGAGAAAGACTGCCATCGGTAAGGTCGTATCCGACAAAATGGATAAAACTATCGTAGTTCTTATCGAGGACAGCGTAAAGCATAAGCTTTATAATAAGGTCGTTAAGCGCTCCCGCCGTCTTAAAGCTCACGATGAAAAGAATGAGGCAAAAGTAGGCGACCGCGTTAAGGTTATGGAGACACGTCCTCTTTCTAAGGATAAAAGATACCGTCTTGTCGAGATTGTAGAAAAGGCTAAATAAGGAGGAACACACTGTGATACAGCAGCAAACTTTATTAAAAGTCGCTGACAACACAGGCGCAAAGGAACTTATGTGCATTCGTGTTCTCGGCGGTACAAGAAGAAGATATGCTAACATCGGCGATGTAATCGTTGCTTCCGTAAAGAAAGCGGCTCCCGGCGGTGTAGTAAAGAAGGGCGATGTTGTAAAGGCTGTCGTAGTGCGAAGCGCCAAGGGCGTACGCCGTGAGGACGGAACATACATCCGCTTTGATGAAAACGCAGCAGTAGTTATTAAGGAAGATAAGGACCCCCGCGGAACACGTATCTTCGGACCTGTTGCAAGAGAGCTTCGTGATAAGGGTTATCTCAAAATCTTATCCCTCGCTCCCGAAGTACTTTAATGGAGGTGTCACAAATGAATAAGGTTCATGTAAAAACAGGCGACACCGTAGTTGTTATCAGCGGTAAGGATAAAGGCAAGCAGGGTACTGTTTTAGCAGTATCACCCAGCGAACGAAAGGTTATCGTTGAAAAGATTAATATGGTTTCAAAGCACGTTAAACCCAGAAAAATGGGCGAGCCGGGCGGTATTATAAAGGCTGAGGCAGCTATGTATGCCGACAAGGTTCAGATAGTTTGTCCGCGTTGCAAAAAGCCGACAAGAGTCGGTCATAAAATCTACGAAGACGGCTCAAAGGGCCGAATTTGCAGAAAATGCGGCGAAGCGCTTTAAGGAGGATATAAGAAATGGCAAGACTTAAGAAATTTTATGCTGACGAAGTTGCACCTGCTCTTATGAAGAAGTTCTCCTATAAGAGCGTTATGCAAATTCCCAAGCTTGATAAAATCGTCGTAAACGTTGGCGCCGGCGAGGCTAAGGATAACGCAAAGGTTATTGACAATATTGTTAACGACCTCGGACTAATCACAGGTCAGAAGGCTCTCATTTGCCGTGCGAAGAAATCTGTGGCTAACTTTAAACTCCGTGAGGGTATGCCTATCGGAGCTAAGGTTACTTTAAGAGGAGAGAGAATGTACGAGTTTTTAGACAGACTCTTTAATGTTGCTCTTCCTCGTGTTCGTGACTTCAGAGGAATCAATCCGAACTCGTTTGACGGACGCGGAAACTATTCTATGGGCCTGAAAGAACAGCTCATTTTCCCTGAAATCGACTACGATAAGGTAGACAAGGTTCGCGGTATGGATATTTCATTTATCACAACCGCTGAAACTGACGAAGAGGCTCGTGAGCTGTTAACGCTTATGGGCGCGCCGTTTGCAAGGTAAAGGAGGGATTGTTGTGGCTAAGACTGCTATGAAAATTAAGCAGCAGAGAAAGCAGAAATTCTCTACTCGCGAGTATTCAAGATGTAAAATCTGTGGTAGACCACACGCCTACCTCCGTAAGTTCGGTATTTGCCGTATTTGCTTCCGTGAACTCGCTTATAAAGGCGAAATTCCGGGCGTAAAGAAAGCAAGCTGGTAAGCAAGGGAGGTAAAAGGTATGCAAATTACAGATACAATAGCTGATTTACTTACAAGAATCCGTAATGCAAACTCAGCAAAGCATGATACTGTTGAAATACCTGCGTCTAATCTCAAGAAGGACATCTGTCAGATTCTTGTTGATGAGGGTTATATCAAAAGCTTCACAGTTATCGAGGATGGTAAGCAGGGCGTAATTAAGGTAACGCTAAAGTACGGTGAGGGCAAAACCCCGATTATCACCGGACTGCGCCGTGTATCAAAGCCCGGCTTGCGTATATACAGTAATGTAGAGGATATGCCTAAGGTTATGAAGGGCTTAGGCGTTGCTATCATTTCAACTTCCAAGGGCGTTATGACTGACCGTCAGGCGCGCAAGGAGAATGTTGGCGGCGAAGTTCTCGCATATATCTGGTAATAGGAGGTGCGAAAATGTCTCGAATTGGAAGAAAACCTATAAATATTCCCGCCGGAGTTAATGTTTCCGTTAACGACGGTGTTATCGAAGTAAAGGGACCTAAGGGAACCTTGAACTTCAAATTCAACCCCGCTATGACGGTTGAAGTAAAGGGCGAAGAGATTATAGTTACGCGTCCTAATGACGAAAAGACAAATCGTTCTTTACACGGCCTTACCCGTACGCTTATCGCTAATATGGTGACGGGAGTTACGGAAGGCTATAAAAAGGAACTTGATGTTAACGGCGTTGGTTACCGTGTTGAAAAGAAAGGTAAGCAGTGCATTATGAACCTCGGTTTTTCTCATAAGGTTATAGTTGAGGATACAGAGGACATCAAAATCGAAGTTCCCAATCCGAACAAAATCGTAATCGTCGGCATTGATAAGCAAAAAGTCGGTCAGTTTGCTGCCGAGGTTAGAGAAAAGCGTCCGCCTGAGCCGTATAAAGGTAAAGGTATTAAGTACGCTGACGAATATATCCGCCGTAAGGAAGGCAAAGCCGGTAAGGGTAAATAATTAAGGAGTGAATGACAAATGGTAAACAGACCTGATACTAAGAAAGCTCGTCTGAAAAGACATAAGAGAGTTCGCGGTAAAATCAGCGGCACCGCAGAGCGTCCGCGTTTATGTGTATTCCGCTCCACTAATAATATTTACGCTCAGATTATTGATGACGTAAAGGGTGTTACTCTTGTGCAGGCGTCAAGCCTTGATAAGACTATCACCGCTAACGGCGGAAACAAAGAGGCTGCAAAGGCAGTAGGCAAGCTTGTTGCCGAGCGTGCAGCAGAGAAGAAGATTACCGACGTCGTTTTCGACAGAGGTGGAAACATCTATCACGGCCGTGTTAAGGAATTGGCCGAAGGCGCCCGTGAGGGCGGCCTCAATTTCTAAGGAAGGGGAGGAATCACTTTGGCTAAAAATGTTGAAACAACTAAGGAACTCGTGGAGAGAGTTGTTACAATCAACCGAGTTTCCAAAACAGTTAAGGGCGGTCGTATTTATAAGTTTGCGGCTTTGGTAGTTGTAGGCGACGGCGAAGGAACAGTCGGCTTCGGAATCGGTAAAGCAGGCGAAGTTCCCGACGCTATCCGCAAGGGTATCGAGGACGCTAAAAAGAACCTTATTAAAGTATCGCTCAGAGGTACAACAATTCCGCACGAGGTTATCGGCGCTTACGGCGCGGGCAGAGTTCTTATGAAGCCTGCCGCTCCCGGTACCGGAGTTATCGCGGGCGGTCCTGTGCGTGCGGTTGTAGAGGCTGTAGGCATCAGAGATATTCGTACAAAGGCTTTACGCTCAAACAATCCTTGTAACGTAGTTCGCGCAACCCTTCAGGGACTTGCTTCACTTCGTACAGCAGAGGAAGTTGCCGCTATCCGCGGTAAGAGCGTTAAGGAAATCTTATAAGGGAGGTTTGCAAAATGAAGGTTAAGTTAGTTAAGAGCCTTATCGGTTCAAAAAAGGATCAGATTGCAACCGCCCACGCTTTAGGTCTTAGGAAAATCGGCGATGAAACAACTCAGCCCGATAACGCTGCGACCAAGGGCAAGATAGCAAAAATTAACCACCTCGTAGAGGTTACAGAAGCATAAGGAGGTGCGAAAATTATGAAGTTACATGAACTTTCACCTGCCGCAGGCTCTAAAAAGTCTGTGAAAAGAGTAGGACGCGGCCACGCTTCGGGCTGGGGAAAAACATCCGGAAAAGGTCAGAAAGGTCAGAAGTCACGTTCAGGCGGAAGCATTCGTCCGGGCTTTGAAGGCGGTCAGATGCCGCTTCAGCGCCGTCTTCCTAAGAGAGGATTCAATAACATTTTCGCAAAGAAAGTTGTTACTGTTAACCTTTCAACTTTGAACAGAAAGTTTGAGGACGGAGCAGACGTTACAATTGACGCTCTCGTTTCTGCAGGTGTTATTAAAAATTCCTTTGATGCTGTCAAGATTTTGGGCAACGGCAAGGTCGATAAAAAGTTAAATGTTAAGGTTTCTGCTTTTTCAGAATCCGCAAAGGCTGCCATTGAGGCTGCCGGGGGAAAGGCAGAGGTGATTTAATTGTTTAAAACAATTAGAAATGCCTGGAGTATTCCAGACCTTAGAAGAAAGATTTTATTTACAATTCTTATCGTAATTTTCTTCAGAATAGGTTCGGTTATCCCTGTACCTTTTCTTGATATGAATGCGTTAAGTAATCTTATGGCTGAAAACGGTGTAAATACAGGTAACTCGGCGTTAGCTTATCTGAACACTCTTTCCGGAGGCGCTTTTTCAAACGCAACGCTTTTCGCGATGGGTGTTACACCTTATATCAACAGTTCCATTATTATGCAGCTTCTTACCGTTGCTATTCCTCCTCTCGAGAGAATGGCAAAAGAGGGAGAGGCAGGCCGTAAAAAAATCGCAACTATTACGAGATATGTAACTGTTGGTCTCGGTCTTATCCAAGGATTTGCATATTGGTGGTATCTGAAAGCATCGGGTGTTACGACTTATAACGACGGATTCGGACTTTGGTATTCCGCTATCGTAATAATCCTCGCTTTCACAGCAGGTACAGCAGTAATGATGTGGTTCGGCGAGCAGATTAACGAGCACGGTATCGGAAACGGTATCTCAATTCTCCTTTTCGCGGGAATCGTAGCCCGTTTCCCCTATACAATCTCCATTCTCGGTTCTTATTGGGAGTACGGTGTTAACGGCCTTAGTCAGTACTTTATTCTTGTACCTCTCTGGGTTATTGTATTCCTTGTTGTTGTATGGGTTATCACCTTTATGCAGGATAGTGAGAGAAGAATTCCTATCCAGTACGCTAAACGCGTAGTCGGAAGAAAGATGTACGGCGGTCAGTCAACCCACCTTCCTATTAAGGTAGCGCTCGGCGGAGTACTTCCTATCATCTTTGCTTCATCAATTCTTTCAATTCCGAGTACAATTCAGGCATTCGGCTTTAATCCGTCCGAAGGTTTCTGGAAAAGCTTCTTTGACGCTTTCAACACAACGGGTTGGCTGTATATGACTTTGTACTTCGTTTTGATTATAATGTTCGGTTATTTCTATACAACCATTCAGTATAATCCTGTTGAGATGGCTAATAACCTTAAGCAGAACAACGGAACAATCCCCGGTATCCGTCCGGGCGCTCCGACTGCTGACTTTATAAGGAAGATTCTCTCCAGAATTACACTTATCGGTTGTTTGTTCCTTGGCTTCATCGCTGAATTTCCGCTTCTCTATGCCGCGTTTACAGGTATGGGCGGTATGTCAATGGGCGGTACCTCAATCATCATCGTTGTAGGTGTTGCGCTTGAAACATCGAAGCAGATGGAATCTCAAATGATGATGCGCCATTACAAGGGCTTCCTTGATTAATTGAAAGGATAGAAAGCTATGAACATTATTATGTTGGGTGCTCCCGGTGCGGGAAAAGGCACACAGGCCGCTGTACTTTGCGAGCACTTAAATATCCCTACTATCTCAACGGGTAATATTATCCGTGAGGCGCTGAGAACCGGCACTGAAATGGGACTACAGGCAAAATCCTATATGGATGCGGGACAGCTCGTTCCTGACGAGGTTGTTATCGGCATAGTAAAGGATCGCCTTCAGGAGGACGACTGCAAGAACGGATACATTCTTGACGGATTCCCGAGAACCATTCCTCAGGCCGAGGCTCTGGACAAAATGGGTGCTGACATCGACTGCGTAATCGACATTGAGGTTAAAGACGATGTTATCATAAACAGACTGTCCGGACGCCGCGTCTGTGAAAATTGTGGCAGACCTTATCATATTGAAAGCTTAAAGCCAAAGGTTGATGGGGTATGCGACGACTGTAACGGCGCCCTTGTTCAGCGCAAGGATGACCAGATTGACACCATTAAAAACCGCCTTGACATCTATCACAGAGAAACCGAGCCTCTTGTAAATTACTACAAGAGCCAGGGAAAACTCAAAGTTGTCGAGGGCAAGGATACCGTAAAGGAGACCACCGAAGCGGTATTTAAGGCAATCGGGGTATAATATGGTAATTGTTAAGACAGCGCGCGAAATATCAAAAATGATGGACGCTTGCAGAATTTCCGCAAACGCTCTGCGTGTTGCCGGTGAATATGTCAAGCCCGGTATCACTACCTGGGAGATTGACGAAAAAGTCCGTGAATATATCGAGAAACAGGGCGCAACGCCTTCGTTTCTCGGTTACGGCGGATTTCCGGCAAGCGCTTGTATTTCCGTAAATGATGTGGTTATCCATGGCATACCAAGCAAAGAACAGGTTCTTAAAGAGGGCGACATCGTAAGCGTAGATGTCGGTGCGTTCTACGAAGGCTTTCACGGCGATAACGCTTATACTTTTGCTTGCGGAAAGGTAAGCGAAAAAGCTCAGAAACTTATGGACGCAACAAGAATCGGCCTCGAAAAGGGAATCGAGGCGGCGCTTGCAGGTAATCGCGTAGGCGATATAGGCAACGCAGTTCAGACGTATGTCGAAGCTCGCAGTTACTCGGTGGTACGAGATTTTGTCGGCCACGGCGTAGGTGCGAAGTTACATGAAGACCCGAGTATTCCGAATTTCGGCAAAGCCGGACACGGAATACGACTTCTTCCCGGTATGACAATAGCCATCGAACCGATGGTATGTGAAGGAAGCTATGAGGTGGATGTCCTTGACGATGACTGGACGACTGTAACCGTAGACGGTAAGCTTGCCGCTCACTATGAAAACACAATCGCTATCACAAAAGACGGTCCGAAGATTTTAACCGTCGCGGGTTGATTTTAAGGTGAGCTATGCAAATAGTCAGAGGACAAATAGTAGCGTCGAAGGCAGGTCACGACGAGGGAAGGTTTTTCGTGGTTTTGGAAGTTAAAAACGGTTTCGCTTATTTAGCTGACGGAAAAGAAAGAAAGCTTTTAAGTCCGAAAAAAAAGAACCTGAAACACATCGTAAAAACCGACGCGGTCGTTGAAATGCCGAATTCAGATAAGCAATTAAGAAAACTGCTGAATAATTTCAGCCGGGTTAATCAGGAGGATTAGTTATGTCAAAACAGGACGTTCTCGAAGTAGAGGGCAAAGTCGTTGAGGCACTGCCGAATACGCAATTCAAGGTAGAGCTCCCGAACGGCCATGTAATATTAGCTGTTATTTCCGGAAAACTCAGAATGAACTACATTCGTATCCTTCCGGGCGATAAGGTTACTGTGGAGATGTCTCCATATGACCTTACAAGAGGCAGAATTACCTGGAGAACCAAGTAATTCAAGATTCCGAAAGACTATTTTTGAAAGGAATGATTATTGATGAAAGTCAGACCTTCTGTAAAGAAAATGTGCGAAAAGTGCAAAGTAATCAAAAGAAAAGGCAAGATTTTAGTAATCTGCGAAAACCCGAAGCATAAACAGCGTCAGGGTTAATTTGAAAGTTACAAGGCAAAAGCCGAAATTAAATTTTTATATGGAGGTGCAACTAAATGGCTCGTATAGCAGGTGTTGACTTACCGAGAGATAAAAGAGTTGAAATCGGATTAACTTATATTTTCGGTATCGGACGTAAAACTGCAACAGACATTATTGCTGCAACAGGTGTTAACCCTGACACTCGTGTCAGAGATTTAACAGAAGATGATGTTTCAAAGCTAAGAGATTATATTGAAAAGAACTGTCGCGTTGAGGGCGACCTCCGCCGTGACATCGCTTTTGATATTAAAAGACTTATTGAAATTGGTTGTTATCGTGGCGTGCGCCACAGAAAGGGACTCCCCGTAAGAGGTCAGCGTTCTAAGACTAACGCTCGTACCCGTAAAGGCCCCCGTAAGACAATGGCCAACAAGAAGAAGTAAGGAGGAACGCTTATATGGCAGCACCTAAGGGTAAAAAGACTGTACGCCGCCGTCGAGAGAAAAAGCACATTGAAAAAGGCAGCGCTCATATTCAGTCTACATTTAACAATACAATTGTTACAATTTCAGATACAAACGGTAACGCAGTATCATGGGCAAGCGCAGGCGAGCTCGGCTTTCGTGGCTCACGAAAGTCCACTCCGTTTGCTGCTCAGTCTGCTGCTGAAACTGCCGCAAAGACCGCTATCGACTTCGGTATGAAAAGTGTAGAGGTTTACGTTAAGGGCCCCGGTCAGGGACGTGAGGCGGCTATCAGAGCATTGCAATCCGCTGGACTCGAGGTTACTATGATTAAGGACGTAACTCCGATTCCTCATAACGGATGTCGTCCTCCCAAGAGAAGACGTGTATAGTATATAAAGGAGGAAATTTAAGATGGCAAAAAACAGACAGCCTATCGCTAAACGCTGCAGAGCTCTCGGTATTTCTCCTGCAGTAATGGGTTATTCGGGCAAAAGTTCTTTCAGAAACCCGAACGGTAACTCAAGAAGAAAAAAGAGTGAATACAGCCTCCAGCTTACGGAAAAGCAGAAGGTTAAGTTTATTTACGGTATAATGGAAAAGCAGTTCAGAGCTTACTATGAGAAAGCTGAAAAGGCTCAGGGAAAGACAGGTTCTGTACTCCTTACTCTTATTGAACATAGACTTGACAACGTAGTTTTCAGACTTGGTCTTGCGTCTACACGCCGTGAGGCTCGTCAGCTTGTCAGCCACGCTCACTTTACTGTAAACGGCAAGAAGGTAAACATTCCTTCTTATCTTGTAAAGGTCGGCGATGTTATCGAGGTTAAACAGAGCAGCGCTTCTACTACTCGTTTTAAGGCTATTGCAGAGAATAATTCCACAGCTACTCCCAAGTGGCTTGAGAAAGCTTCTAATAATCTCGGCGGCAAGGTGATTGCAGAGCCAGAGAGAGAGGATATTGACTTCCCGGTAGAAGAGCATCTCATTGTCGAGTTGTACTCCAAGTAATCCACATAAGTTTATTAAAGGCAGATTACAAAACGACAGCTATTTAGCTGCCTAATAAGGAGGATTCACTATGATAGAGATTGAAAAACCAAGAATAGAAACAGAAGAACTCACAGATGACGGAAAATACGGCAGATTTGTCGTAGAACCTCTTGAGCGTGGATTCGGTAATACATTAGGTAACAGTTTGAGGAGAGTACTCCTCTCGTCACTTGAGGGTTGCGCAGTTACTTCTATTAAGATTAACGGCGTGCTCCACGAGTTTTCGACTGTTCCGGGAGTAAAAGAAGACGTTACTGAAATTGCGCTAAATATTAAAAGCCTTGTTCCGAAACTCCTTGACACTGCTCCTAAGGTAGTAGAGATTGCTGCCGAGGGTCCTTGCAAGGTGACTGCTGCTGATATAAAGCACGACGCGGAGGTTGAGATTTTAAACCCCGAGCTTCATATCGCAACATTAGCAGACGATGCAAAGCTTAATATTGAAATTACACTTGACAGGGGCAGAGGTTACGTTCCGGGCGAACGCAATAAACAGCTTGCCGGAAATAACGTAATCGGCGTTCTGCCAATTGATTCAATTTATACACCTGTTTTAAAGGTTAATTATACTGTTGATAATACCCGTGTCGGTCAGATTACCGACTATGACAAGCTTACGCTCGATGTTTGGACAAACGGCGTAATCAACGCGCAGGAGGCGGTTTCTCTCGCCGCTAAGGTACTCACAGAGCATCTTAACCTGTTTGTAAACCTTTCCGACAGCGTTACAAACAGCGAGATTATGGTTGAAAAGGACGAGAAGGGCAAGGAAAAGGTTCTTGAAATGACTATTGAGGAGCTCGACCTTTCTGTTCGTTCATTCAACTGCTTAAAGCGTGCAGGTATAAATACAGTTGAAGACCTGACAAACAAAACAACAGAGGATATGATGAAAGTTCGTAACCTTGGACGTAAGTCGCTTGAGGAAGTTGAGTTTAAGCTTGACAGCCTCGGCTTCAGCCTGAAAAAGGAAGACGAATAAAATCCTTTTAAAATAGCAAAAAGGAGTGAATTAGTATGCCAGGTACAAGAAAGCTTGGAAGAACTACTGCCCAGAGAACCGCAATGCTCCGCGCAATGGTTACTTTCCTTTTAGAAAAGGGCAAAATTGAAACTACGGTTACTCGCGCTAAAGAGGTCAGCTCAATGGCGGAGAAAATGATTACTATAGCTAAGGACAACTCTCTCGCGAATAAGCGTCTTGTTATGAGATTCGTTACTAAGGAGGACGTAACAAAGAAGCTTTTTGACGAGATTGCTCCCAAGTATAAGGACAGAAACGGCGGTTATACCCGTATTACAAAAATCGGTCCGCGTCGCGGAGACGCGGCTGAAATGGCAGTCATTGAGTTAGTTTAATTTTTATCTATACCGAAAGCGCTATCGTTTATTCGATAGCGCTTTTTCTTGCTGAAACTTTAAAACTGTGATATTATATTAACTGTTGAGGTGAATTAAATAATGCGGAATAAAAAATATATGGGCATAATTATGATAATTATATCGGCGTTTTGTTTTGCGCTGATGAATATGTTTGTTCGGCTTTCGGGAGATTTGCCAACGCCTGAAAAAAGCTTTTTTAGAAATTTTGTCGCGTTTATATTCGCTTTGGCTATTATGATTAAGGATAAACAGAGTTTTCATTTTCAAAAAAGTAATCTTCCTCTTCTTCTTGGACGCTCGCTTGCGGGAACCTTGGGAATCCTCGGAAACTTTTATGCTGTTGACCACCTTGCCTTAGGCGATGCGTCAATTCTCAATAAAATGTCGCCTTTTTTTGCGATAATATTTTCTCTTATTTTTCTTAAAGAAAGACTAAAATTCCCGCAGGTTTTAATTTTAATCGGAGCGTTCATCGGAGCGATGTTCGTTGTAAAGCCGAGTTTTGTCAATGCCGATTTAGTACCGTCTTTGTGCGGACTTTTAGGCGGAGTAGGCGCGGGAGCCGCATATTCTATGGTTCGCGCTCTCGGAAAAAGGGGAGAGAAGGGGAGCTTTATCGTTCTGTTCTTTTCGGGTGTGAGCTGTCTTAGTATGATACCGTTTATGATATTCGATTTTAAAATGTTCACACTGCAACAGCTTATTTTTCTCCTCCTCGCCGGACTTAGCGCCGCGGGCGGTCAGTTCTCCATTACTGCGGCTTATACCTACGCCCCCGCAAGGGAAATTTCCATTTACGACTATAGCCAGATTATCTTTGCCTCCGCGCTCGGATTTTTAGTATTTGCAGATATTCCCGATGTTTATTCGGTAATCGGTTATGTAATTATTGTTTCTATGGCATTTGTGATGTTTTTATACAGTAACAAAAAGCCTTCTCTTAAATGAGAAGGCTTTTTATATGAACACAACCTGTACAAAAATCATATATAAAACGGTGCTCGCTCCGATACTTAAAAGCACGTTTCCTTTCCAAATATGAAGACCTATCGCGACAGCTATGCAGATAAGTTCGGGGATACCGAAATTTCCGCCTGTAAAATTTACATCTTTAAGACAGTAAATCAACAGAACACTCATTATTGCCGACGGGAGAACATAACCGAGGTACTTTATCCAGTTCGGCGCTTGTTTTCCTCTGTCAAAAAGTATAAACGGGATAAATCGCGTGAGGGCGGTTACTATTGCCATAGTTGCGACAATTGAAATCGAAACTGAAAAATCGCTCATAGTCTTTCCCCCTTTTCCTCAAGCATAGGGCGCAGACACATAAGCAGTACCGATACAATAAACAGCGCAGGTATAAGGAAGTTATCCGCTCCGAATATAATTAAACTCAGTACAGGAACGGCAAATCCGATTAAAGCGGGAATGTGATTTTTGTTGTTCTTCCATTGTTCAACGACAAGCACGGCGAAAAGCGCCGTCATAACAAAGTCAATACCCTTTGAGTTGAATGTAAAAAGCGAGCCGAATGAAGCCCCGAGTACACTCCCCGTTATCCAATAACAATGGTTTAAAAGCGTAATCGCCGTGTAAAAGTGTGACGGCTTAACGTCTTTTGGAGGCTTAGAGGTTGAAACGAGCGCATAGGTTTCATCGGTCAGTCCGAAAATCATATACAGCTTAAATTTTCCCGTACCTTTGTATTTGTTTATAAGGGATAGTCCGTAAAAAAAGTGTCTGAAATGAAGCAGAAAGGTCATTAATATAACCTGCGGAATCGACGCGCCGACCGCAAGAAGTTCAACGCAGAGAAACTGTCCCGTACCCGCGTATATAAAAACGCTCATAAAAAAAGCCCATATCGGTCCGTATCCCGCTGAGTGCAGCAAAATTCCGAAAGCAAATCCCAGCGGTATGTATCCGAACAAAACAGGCAGAGTATATTTAAATGTTTTCTTAATAACATTTTTCATAAAAGTCACCGCTTATAATAACTCAAAAAATTATAACATATTTTTTCTTTGCTCACAACCTGATTTTATAATTAAAAGAGGATACCTTTTCAGATTTACCGTAAGCTTAATTGCGGGCTAATCTATTAAGGTATCCTTTTTATATTAAAATGGATAAATTATGAATTAATATTTAGTTTTAATCAATAATAAGAGCTTACTTTCCAAGTGCCGCTTACTTTCCAAGAAGGGTACGTTGTCCAGTTTTCAGGCTTACATTTATTTTGTAACCACGTTGCATTGCTGTCATAAGCAACAGTAACAGAGTATGTAGTATTTTTATCTAATGAAATCTTTTTACTTTTACCTGTTAATTTAGCAGTTTTTTTAGCGCCCTTTCCCTTTATGGGGGTAGCGGTAATTTTGTAAACGCCGTAACCGGAACTTGTTTTTGTTTTCCAGCCTCTAAAGAAACTAAAAGAACTATATGTGTACTTTCCTTTGCTTTGTTTAAGTGTTATAGAAGATGAACCGGGCAATAAATAATTGGCTTTTGTTTTAACAGTAATTTTTCTTGTATTGTTTGACCCACCGGTTGATGCATTTGCAAAAACAGCGGTCGAGCATATTACTGTCGCCATTACCGATAACACCGCAATGATTTTTAGTAAAAATTTTTTAGAATACTTTTTAGTTTTCATTTTTAACCTCCTGTTGTTTAACGGTTTATTCACAATTTACCCAATTTTTAATATTAAAATGTAATGAAATAAGTTACTAAAAAATAGATATATACTAATATATTAGTATATATCTATATTAACAGATTATTTTTAGTAAGTCAAGCATATTTAGAAAAAATATAGTAAAATTAAAAAAAGAGGGTGATGCAAGTATGAACCGTATAAGGACTCTTAGAGAAAATTTAGATTTAAGGCAAATAGACGTAGCAAATGCTACAGGAATAGACCAAAAAACTTTATCAAATTATGAAACGGGAAAAACTAATCCTGACAGTTTTTCATTAATTCAGTTATCAAATTTTTTTAATGTAAGTATTGATTATCTCGTGGGAAGAATAGATATTCCGTTATATTCACATGATGATATAATCAAGAAACTTTCAAATATTCAAAGTGAGATTGAAGATATAAAAAAGTATATTTAAAATAAAAAAGAGAGGCGTTGCCTCTCTTTTAAAATTATACTTTATTATAATTAAAAAATTTTTTTAATTTAAATCGGGAACATAGATTCAGCCGTCTATATTCCCGATATTTGTTATTTATTAAATTTTGGCTCTATTTCTTATTCCAACTTTTATTATATAGCCTAAATTTTATGCCCAGTTCAAGGTATCGTTATATATATTCAGATAATCCTGAGCAGAACGCTCCCAGCTGTTGTCACTCATCATCGCACGCCACATCAGTTTGTGCCAGCCTTCGTTATCCTGAATACCCCACAACGCTCTCCTTACGGCGCCCTGTAAATCGGCGGTGTAGTAATTTGCAAAAGTAAAACCGTTTCCGTAGCCGTCCGCGCTGTCGAATACGGAGTCCTTGAGTCCTCCCGTTTCACGGACTACGGGGATTGTACCGTAACGCAGAGCAATCATCTGCGAAAGTCCGCAAGGCTCCATTTTAGACGGCATAAGGAAAATATCAGCGCCCGAGTAAATTTTACGCGCAAGTTCGGGAACAAATCCATGGCAGAAGCAAAGACGGCCCGGATATTTCCACTGCATATCACGGAAAAACTGCTCGTACTCCTCATCTCCTGAACCGAGAATTACAAACTGCATATTCTCAGTGTTCATAAGCTCTTCAAGTCCCATACGAACAAGGTCCAAGCCCTTATGCTCCACAAGACGAGTAACCATCGCGACAATCGGAACGTCCCATCTTTGCTCAAGGCAGAGGCGCTCCTGAAGCTTTTGTTTACATACGCCCTTACCGCTCATATCATCCTTTGAGTAGTTACAATAAAGCTGATAGTCGGTTTCGGGGTTATAGCTTTCAAGGTCAATGCCGTTTTTAACTCCGCAAAGCTTATAGTGGCGGAGATTAAGCTCGTGATAAAGACCAAAGCTGTACCACGGGTCACGGATTTCAAGCGCATAGGTGGGAGATACGGTCGTAACTCGGACCGCAGTTTCAATAGCTCCCTTAACCATATTCAGCTTTCCGTCCATTTCAAGGATATTTGCCTCTTCGGGAGGGATACCTACACACTCTGTGTTGACCTCCCAGCCGTACATTCCCTGATACTGAATGTTGTGGATAGTAAATATGTTTTTAATATTTGCGTACCACGGATTCTTTGAGTAGAAAAGATAATAATAGGTCGGAACCAAGGCGGTTTGCCAGTCGTTTGTATGAATAATGTCGGGGTGGAAGTCTATATACGGAAGCATTTCAAGAATAGCTCTTGAGAAGAATGAAAATCTCTCCGCATCGTCATAAGAACCGTAAAGCGTTCCTCGCTTAAAGTAATACTCGTTATCAATGAAATAGTAAACGCATTCGTTCCATTTCGCCCAGAAAAGTCCGCAGTATTGATGTCTCCAGGCTACGGGAACGGTGAAATTCGCAATAAAATTCATTTGATTTTTCAAATCCTGCGGAATTGTACCATAAAGCGGCATAACAATTCGGCAGTCCTGCCCTTTACGACACAGAGCGTGAGGCAGAGAGCCTGCTACGTCGGCAAGTCCGCCCGAGCCTGCAAAGGGATTGGCTTCAGATGTACAGTAAAGAATTCTCATTTTATGTCCTCCTTAATTAATTACAGATTTCTTTTCAATGTGAATAGGATAAGAGTCGGCGCCTGCCATTGCTTTTCCGGGCGCGATTTCAACATCTTTGTCAATAATAAGGTAGTTAAGGTTGCAATCTTCTCCTATTTCAGTATCCTGCATAATAATGCAGTTGCTTACCTTTGCGCCTTTAGCAATATGAACGCCCTTTGAAATTACACAGTTTTCAACTTCACCCTCAATAAAGCAACCCTGAGATACAAGCGAGTTTTTAACTGAGCTTGTAAGTCCGTATTTGCACGGAGCGTCATCTCTGACTTTAGTGAGAATAGGTCTGTCGGTCTTGAAAAGCTCCTTTCTGAGTTCACCGTTCATAAGTCTCATATTAAATTTATAGTATTCATTCATCGAGCTGATTACCGTGCAGGTGCTTGGGCATTCGTACGCGAATACGTTATATTCGGCGGCCCATTTCTGAATAAGACGGTTAAAATTAAGCTCGTTTTCGCTTATTGCCTTATTGATAAGATTTAGGAAAAGCTCCTTTTTCATAATCAGCGTTCCAAGGTAAATATTCTCTTTGCCTTTAATGTTCGGCTGAATAAGAACCTTTTCAATCTTTCCGACATTGTTATGTTTAATAACTATCGGGATTGATTTTTCGGGCACTGCCATATGCTTGTAAAGCAGGGTGATGTCGGCGTCGTTAACGGAGTGGAGGTAGAAAAGCTCGGAAAAATCTACATTAGAAATTACATTGCTTTCAGTGAGGAGTACATAGTTTTCATCAGCGTCCTCAAAATAGCCTCTGAGCTGATAAAGCGTTTCAATTTTATTTGAAAAGCTGACCCCTGCGTACGGAGGGAGAATAGTAACTCCGCTTCTCTTTTTAGATAAATCCCACGCAGAACCCGAACCGATATGGTCCATAAGCGACATAAATCCGCTTTTTGCGACAATTCCCACGTTATTTACGTTTGAGTTTGCAAGATTTGATAAAACGAAATCAATCATTCTGTATTTTCCGCCGATAGGGACGGAGGCAGTCGTTCGGTGAGCAGTCAGCTCCGTTAATGTTGTTTCACAGGAATTTGAAAAAATCAGTCCTAACACGTCGTTACTTTTCATCAGATTAAACCTCCATATCCTTATCTATCATAGCCTTAGGAGGTACAACAACGTTATCTCCGATTTTAATGTTATCTCCTATAACGGTTACTCCCCAGTCATCGCGATTCTCAACGTCACTCGGATTAGCTCCGACAACAGCGTTCTTTCCGATAATCGAATTTTCCGCAACAATGGCGAACTCAACCTTTGCGCCGTCCTCAATAACTGCTCCGGGCATAATAATCGACGAGTTGATTGTCGCGCCTTTTCCTATCGTAACCCCTGCGAAAAGGATAGAAAATTCAAGGTCGCCGTTTACGTTACAACCGTCTGCAATTAAAGAGTTTTGAATTGAAACTCCGTCAGCTATGTAGTGCGGAGGCATCATCGGGTTGCGTGAATAAATATTGTTAAGGTCCAGAGCAACGTTTGGGTCAAGAAGGTCCATATTAGCTTCCCAAAGACTGTCTATCGTTCCAACGTCTTTCCAATATCCCTCAAACTGATAAGCAAACATTTTTTCGCCCGCGTTAAGCATAGCGGGGAGAACGTTTTTGCCGAAGTCGTTTGAAGAGTCAGGGTCGTTAGCGTCATCAATAAGATATTTTCTAAGCTTATCCCAACTGAAAATATAAATTCCCATAGACGCGTTTGTGCTTTTTGGGTGCTTCGGTTTTTCGTCAAATTCGTAAATCGAGCCGTCCTCATTGGTATTTAAAATGCCAAAGCGCGAGGCTTCTTCCTTGGGAACGTCAATTGACGCAATAGTGCATGACGCGTCATTTTCCTTGTGAAATTCAAGCATTTCGTTGTAATCCATTTTATAAATATGGTCGCCTGAAAGAATCAGAACATAATCGGGATTATATCTGTCGATATAGCTTATGTTCTGATAAATTGCGTTAGCTGTTCCCGAGTACCAGTCCGCTCTGCCCAAAGCCTCGTATGGACTTAAACAATTTGCGCCGGAATGCATACCGTCAAGATCCCACGGCTGACCGTTTCCGATATATTCGTTGAGTACCAATGGCTGGTACTGAGTGAGGATACCAACGGCCTCTATTCCGGAGTTTACGCAGTTAGACAGGGGAAAATCAATAATTCTGTATTTTCCTCCGAAAGGAACAGCAGGTTTAGCGAGCTTTTTTGTGAGAACGCCCAGCCGTGAACCTTGTCCTCCTGCGAGAACCATAGCAACAACCTTTTGTTTGGGTATCATATTACAACCTCCGTGTATCTATATTGTATAATTTATATTTAAAATTATAATAATTTATGTTTTTTATTTTACAAGCAATTTTTTAGCAAAAAGGAAAACAAAGGAAATCTAAATTTTATAAAAATTTTTCTGCATTTTAACTTGCTGAACGTACTGTTTTGCGGGCAGACGAAAGCGAACGCGCGTTATGTGCGCTCGCTTTTTTCAGTATCAGCAGTTGTGTTTAATGTCATTTTTACTTTTTTCTTTGCGGGTTTCTTTTTAACAGGCTTTTTCTTCTCGGACTTCGCCTTAACAGGACGTTCGAGCTTTTCTCTAAGCTTTATAAAGCTTACCGACAGCGGAGGAATTTTAATTTTGATTGCCTGATTATAACCGTGAATAGCTATGTCAACCGTTTTAATATCCTTTCCGTTGCTTACTCCGCTTCCGCCGTAACGCGGGTCGTCGGAGTTGAAAACTTCATCATAAATTCCGTATTCGGGAACGCCGATATAATAATCCTTGTGCGCAGTTGGCTGAAAATTGCAGAGAACAATAAGTTCCTCTCCGTCTTTAGCAATTCTTCTGAAAGCTATAATGCTTTTTGTGTAGTCGTCGTGATGAATCCAATTAAACCCTGCCCAGTTAAAGTCAACCTCATATAAAGCCTTGTTTTCAATATAAAAATGGTTTATATCGCGGTAGAAGTTATGGAGCATACGGTGGTTTTCGTCCGCTAAAACTGCCCAGTCAAGCTCGGAATTTGAATCCCATTCTTTTTCCTGGCCAATTTCACTTCCCATAAACAGGAGTTTTTTGCCGGGGTGGGCTATCATATACGCAATAAATACGCGTACGGAAGCAAGCTTCTGAACAGGATCGCCCGGCATTTTATCAATAAGAGAATGTTTTCCGTAAACAACTTCATCGTGCGATACCGGGAGAATAAAGCTTTCCGAAAATGCGTAGAAGAAACTGAACGTCAGACTGTCGTGATTAAAGGGTCTCCAGAGCGGGTCAAGCGACATATAGTGGAGCATATCGTTCATCCAGCCCATATTCCATTTGTAGTCAAATCCCAGTCCGCCTTTTTCCACGGGAGTAGAAACATTCGGCCACGAGGTACTCTCCTCGGCAATCATCATCGCGTCGGGGTGGTACATATGAATTGCGGTGTTCATTCTCTTAATGAACTCAACCGCCTCAAGATTTTCTTTTCCTCCAAATTCATTGGGGTCCCATTCGCCCTTTCGGCGGTTATAATCGAGATACAGCATCGAAGCCACGGCGTCAACGCGTATTCCGTCAAAGTGATACTTCTCAATCCAGAACATCGCGCTTGAAACAAGAAAGCTTATTACCTCGTATCTCGCGTAATTAAATACATAAGTACCCCATTCCTTGTGTTCGCCTCGGCGCTCGCCCTCATATTCATAACAGCAGGTTCCGTCAAAGCGGGCAAGACCGTGGGCATCTTTGGGAAAATGCGCAGGAACCCAATCCAAAATTACGCCGATGTTATTTTGATGACACAAATCTATAAAATACTTTAAATCATCCGGCTCTCCGTAGCGAGAGGTAGGAGCAAAAAATCCCGTAACCTGATACCCCCAGCTGTCGTCAAACGGATACTCCGTTATCGGCATAAACTCAATGTGAGTATATCCCATTTCCTTAACATAGGGGATAAGTTCTTCCGCTAATTTTCTATAGCTGAAGAAATTTCCATCGGCAAATCTCCGCCAGGAGCCTGCGTGAATTTCGTATATATTCATAGGCTGTTCCTTGTGCGGATGTTCCTTTTTGTATTGAAACCATTCTTCATCCTGCCACTGATACTTTTCAAGATTATAGACGATAGACGTATTATCGGGTCTTGTTTCTGTATGAAAAGCGAACGGGTCGGATTTTATATTTTTTTCAAACCAAGGAGTTTCAATGCAGAATTTATAGCGTGTAAATTCGCCCAACCCCTCAATAAAAAGCTCCCAGACGCCCTTGTCGCCGACTTTATACATATAGTTGCTCATATTGTTCCAGTCGTTGAACGGACCGATAACGGACACCGTCAGAGCATTCGGCGCCCAAACGCGGAAAACTACACCCTCGCGACCGTCCCAATTGACAAGGTGTGCGCCCATAATATCCTGCGCTCTTACAGCGTCGCCGTCGTGATACCGTTCAAGCGCTGTGCGTTCGTCGTTAAAGTTATAGTTCATAGTCCGCCTCCTTTAATGGATTTCCAAAAAATAACATATATACACAATATATAATATCAAATATTATTAGCAAATTCAAGTAAAAATATAAAATAAAGAACATTTTTTATTTAAATTTTTATTAAAAATATATAAAATATATGTACTGAGTGAGAAAAATATATTTTTTAATAAATTTTGAAACTTTTTTCAGTTTTTTTGACACTACTATAGTGAAAGCAGTTTTAATCTAAATCAAATTTATGATTTTCACAACCGCCTGATTTATTCTTAATAAGATTTCAAGTTTTACTTTGCATATATAGGAACACAACAACTCCCGCGATTTTTAATCACGGGAGTTGTTGCTTGTAAAAATTATATTATATAAAATGTATATTTTTAAATAAAGCGTTGTCATATGCCGTCTAATCTCATTGAAATTCAGATGATAACTGCAAAATGGAGGATATTTTTTAAAATGTAAACTTCTCTTTAAAATTTCCTGCGTTAAAAATAAATGTTCTACCCTGCAAATTGCAGTATTCAACTCTGCAATAGTTTTCAGACGGCAGAATATACTCTTTCGTTTTGTCAGTTATAAAAGTAACAGCTTTATACGTTTTTTAATAATTTGCAGGCAATGTATGTTTTATCAAATATAAATATTTAATTTATTCTAATAAATCTTCATCATCAAGCTCAAAATACTTTTCCCAGTATTCATCATCGTCATCAATTGAATAGTGTTCTCTCCAATCATAATACTCATTATTCTCCATATCAAGCTTAACATCATCTATACTTACAACGGTGTTATTTATCCATTTTTTCTACATCATTTCTTCGATTTTGCCAAAATATATTTCTGCATCTACGGGTTGATGTTTCAATAACTTCACATCTGACAGAATCAGGATCCGTTGCGCCATTCATACATAAATATGCCTTAACAATATATGCATTATTGGGGGAAGAAACCGACTTAATATACTCTCCCTCGGGCAGATATGAAATTTGGCAGCCACCAAGCAAAACAATGAAAACAGCTATTGACAAGATTAAAAAAATAAGTTTTTTCACAATCTTCACCTCATTGTATTAAAAGTGAATTATTACCATAATTATATCATCGTGAAATTAAATATCAATAAAAAAACTTCATAAAAATTCCAAATATTATTTTTAAAATAACACGAAAAGGCGGTTAGCTTTTTGTGTACCTTAAATAAGTGATTATAAAAATATATACTGTAAAAATGATATAAAAAACCCACCGCAGGAGAGCAAAAATAATTGCACTTTCTGCGATGGGAAATATTTTATTCAGTTATATTTTAGCCTAATTCAGCGAAGTATTTGATTGTACGAACCATCTGGCTTGTGTAGCTGTTTTCGTTGTCGTACCAGGAAACAACCTGTACCTCATAGAGGTCATCGCCGATAGGAGCTACCATTGTCTGTGTAGCGTCAAAGAGTGAACCGTATGTCATACCGATAATGTCGGAAGAAACGATAGGATCCTCGTTGTAGCCGTAGCTGTCTGAAGCGGCAGCTTTCATAGCGGCGTTAATGCCCTCAACTGTTACGTCCTTGCCCTTAACAACTGCCGTAAGAATTGTTGTTGAACCTGTGGGAACAGGAACACGCTGTGCGGAACCGATGAGCTTTCCGTTTAACTCGGGAATTACAAGACCGATAGCCTTAGCTGCGCCTGTTGAGTTAGGAACGATGTTGGAAGCGCCTGCGCGCGCTCTTCTGAGGTCGCCCTTTCTGTGAGGACCGTCAAGAATCATCTGATCTCCTGTGTAAGCGTGGATTGTGCTCATAATACCGCTCTGGATTTCCGCATACTTATTAAGAGTATCAGCCATAGGAGCGAGGCAGTTTGTTGTGCAGGAAGCAGCGGAGATAATCTTATCATCAGCTGTCAGTATATCCTCGTTAACGGAGAATACAACAGTTTTAAGGTCGTTACCTGCGGGAGCGGAAATAACAACTTTTTTAGCGCCTGCGTCAATATGAGCCTGGCTCTTAGCCTTTGAGCAGTAGAAACCTGTGCATTCGAGCACAACGTCTACACCGATTTCGCCCCAAGGAAGCTTGGAAGCGTCAGACTCTGCATAAATTTTAAGAGTTTTACCGTCTACTGTAATTGTGTTAGCCTCGTCATCAGCCTCTACAGTGTGAAGGTTCTGACCGATAGTACCGCAGTAACCTCTCTGAGCTGTATCGTATTTAAGAAGATGAGCGAGCATTGAAGGCTTTGTGAGGTCGTTGATAGCAACAACGTCATAACCCTCTGCACCAAACATTTGTCTGAATGCAAGACGGCCGATACGGCCGAAACCATTAATAGCAACTTTTACTGACATAATAAAAAATCCTCCTGTTATTTTTTTATCATACCCATTATATTGTATTTTTATAACAAATGCAAGTCCAAAACGGAATTTATCTGAAAATTTTACCAATTAAACAAATCTCACAACATTTGTGATAAAAAGATGACAAACTTTCTACTGCGTTTAGATTATTTTCTTGACATTTTGACGGGAATAAGTTATTATATATGTGTATGTATGACGACATACCGGGAGCCTTTAAGGTTCAATTTTTTTAATCAGACTCGAAAGAGCCGTTATTTATAGATATTTTGTAATTAGCTTATACTCTACCACATTTGTGTTCAAAATATTGTTACAATTTAATATCTTTCTAACGGCACCGAGTTTGATTTTATGTTAGAATGAAAGTTTTGGAATCATTAAATCAAGGAGGTGTCAAAATGCCGATATTGATTGCAGTTATTAGTATTGTTGCCGCCGCGGTAGTCTGCGGTTTTTTGGGCGTATTTATTGGTATAGCATACCGTAAAAATGTTGCGGAAAAGCAAATCGGCAGTGCTGAAAAAGAGGCTAACAAGATAGTTTCCGAGGCGATGAAGACCGCTGAAGCTAAGAAAAAGGAAGCTATTCTTGAGGGTAAGGATGAAGTCCACCGCCTGCGCAACGAGAGCGAAAAAGAGCTTTCAGACCGCAGAAGAGAAGTACAGCGTCAGGAAAGACGTATTCAGCAAAAAGAAGAAAACCTTGACCGAAAGATGAATAATCTTGAGCGAAAGGAAGAAAAAGTAAGTAAAAAATTAAAAGAGGCAGAGGCTAAGGTAGCTGAGATTGAGCAGGTTAAAAAGAGCCAGTTTGAGATGCTTGAGAGGATTTCGGGCTATACTGCTGACCAGGCTAAGGCGTACTTGCTTGAACAGCTTGACCAAGAGCTTTCTCACGAAAAGAGCGTAAAAATTCTTGAGTACGAGGAGCAGTTAAAGGACGACAGCGAAAAGCTCGCGCGCAAGATTATATCTCTGTCAATCCAGCGTTTGGCGGCCGACCAGGTTTCGGAGGCTACGGTTTCTGTTGTAGCGCTTCCCAACGATGAAATGAAGGGAAGAATTATCGGACGAGAGGGCAGAAATATCCGCGCTATTGAAAACGCTACAGGCGTTGACCTTATTATTGACGATACTCCCGAGGCAATTACGCTTTCGAGCTTTGAGCCCGTAAGACGTGAAATCGCAAGGGTCGCTTTGGAAAAACTCATTTCCGACGGACGTATTCACCCCGCAAGAATTGAGGAAACTATAGACAAAGCCCGCCGTGAGGTTAATTCAAAAATTAAACAGGCAGGCGAGAGAGCTGTTCTGGATATTGGTATCCGCGGAATACATCCCGAACTTGTTAAACTTCTCGGTAAATTAAGATACCGTACAAGCTACGGTCAGAATGTTTTAGACCACAGCTTAGAGGTTGCCTACATTTCGGGTATGATTGCGTCCGAACTGGGACTTGACCCGACTGTCGCAAAGCGCGCCGGACTTTTACACGACATCGGTAAGGCGCTCGACCACGAGATGGAGGGAAGCCACGTCGAGCTCGGCGTTGAGGTTGCCCGCAAATATAAGGAGAGCGACGCGGTTATTCACGCAATCCAGGCTCACCACGGCGATGTTGAGGCTAAGACGGTAGTTGCCTGCATTGTTCAGGCGGCTGACGCTATTTCAGCGGCACGTCCCGGTGCAAGACGTGAAAATCTTGAAAATTACATTAAACGGCTTCAAAAGCTTGAGGAGGTTGCGTCCTCGTTTGACGGAGTTGAAAGTTCATATGCTATTCAAGCCGGCAGAGAAATACGCATTATGGTTAAACCCGAGGTTGTCGACGATGAGCGTATGGTCCCGCTTGCAAGAGAAATCTGTAAGAAAATTGAGGAGGACCTCGAATATCCCGGACAGATTAAAGTAAATATTATCCGCGAGGCGAGAGCGGTTGATTTTGCAAAATAATAAAATTTGCAAAAAAATAATAAAAAGAATAAAAAGCTAAATAAAAGTTAAATAGTTAAAAAGGAGGTTGCGTTTGCAACCTCTTTTTATATATCCGCGTCAGACAATACAGAGCTTTTTAAAATCTGTTTTTCAAACATATCTTCCTATGTTTTGTATATATTAAAGGTTTTATCCTTATATTTTTTCAGGCGGGGAAGTTTCATAATTATTTTTACGTTTGATTTGCTTTCACAACTTTTGTTGAATTTCATATTATGTCATATATCCCAAAAAGGTGTTTGATATGAAACTTGATACTATAGCTTTAATAGGCGGAGATAAACGCCAGCTTTTCTGCGCGAAGGCGTTTTCCGATTACGGCTTTCGTGTTTTGCTCTCGGGATTTGATTCGCTTGAAAGCTACGGCGCGCTCGAACTTGTGGATTTGGATACAGCGTTAAATGCTGGCGATATTTACATTCTTCCCGTTACGGGAGTTAAAGGCGATATCATCCCCTGTAATTTTTCTGAGAAAGAAATAAAAATAGATGATAAACTTATAAAAAAGCTTTCTGAAAAGCCTGTTTTTATGGGTAAAGCAAGTTCTCTTAAAGGAGTAAATGCGGTTGATTTACTAAAACGTGAGGACTTCGCCGTACAAAACGCGCTTCCTACTGCCGAAGGTGCGGTAGGAGTGGCTGTTAAAAGTTACGAGGGAACAATTTTCGGTGCAAAAATTCTTGTAATAGGATATGGAAGAATTGGAAAAATCCTCTCTAAAATGCTTAAAGCTCTTAACGCGGACGTAACCGTCGCAACACGAAGCTCGGTTAATTCCGCCTATATAAAATCTGACGGAAACAAAGCGGTAAATACCTCCGAAATAAAATCAATTTCCGATTACGATATAGTTTTTAATACCGCTGACGCACTTGTTATTGACAAAAATATTCTCGAAAACAGCGATTTTGATACTCTTATAATAGATTTATCCTCTTATCCGGGAGGAGTGGATTTTGAAGTTGCCGACAAGCTCGGCTACACAGCGTTTTTGGCCTCCGCGCTTCCGGGAAAATACTCTCCTTTGTCGGCGGGTAAAATCATAGCAGACACCGTCTTAACAATCATTAAGGAGGAATACAGTTGGCGAAAGCGGATATAGGATATGCTGTTTGCGGTTCGTTTTGTACCTTTTCAAAAACAATTTCTCAAATTGAAAGGCTAAAAACAGACGGTTATAATGTTATTCCCATAATGTCCGAAACAGCCGCGTCAACAGACACGCGTTTTGGACTTGCCCGGGATTTTATAGATAAAATTGAAAACATAACGGGAAATAAAGTAATAAGCTCAATCTGCGACGCGGAGCCTATAGGCCCCAAGAAAATGTGCGATTTAATCGTTGTGGCTCCCTGTACGGGAAATACTATTGCCAAGCTTTCTTTAGGTCTTACCGACAGCGCCGTGTCAATGGCTGTAAAATCACATCTTCGCATAAACCGTCCCGTATTGCTCTGCGTTGCAACAAACGACGGACTGGGAGCCTCAGCCCAAAATATCGGAAGGCTTTTAAATACCAAAAATATTTATTTTGTTCCTATGAGTCAGGACGATTATGTGAACAAGCCTAAGTCCCTTGTCGGTCATTTTGAATTGATACCCGAATGTGTTGAGAAAACGCTTAAAAGAGAACAGTATCAGCCGATTTTTATGTAGGCAAAATCTTAATTTTAGATGGATAAGCAGTACGCCTGCAAAAATTTCGTACGGAAATAATGATTTGATTTGACCGATGTTTAGTAAAAAAATGATATACGATTTAATATGGATTATGCCGGGAAGATAGTTTTTGTTAAAAGCTGTCTTTCCGGCATTGGTTTATGTCTTTTGTTATCCTCTTGAAAAAAATCGCTCACTTTGGTATAATTTCATTAATTTAAGCATTACGCAAAGGGGGCTTATTTTGTGAAGTACTGTCCGAAATGTAAAAAACTTTATAATGACGGGGATACAAACTGCACCTGCACGGGATGTAAAAATAAAGTTCTTAAAGCTGTTGAGGACAAAACAACATCCGTTTATCTTTGCAGCGGTGATGTTTTGGAGCGCGACCGTGTTCAGGCGGCATTGTCCGACAGCGGTATACCGAGCGTTTATACACGCCATATGGTCAGCGCAAATTCGCAGGTCGTAACGGGAATGGATTTTGACAGTTTTGATATTTTAGTACCATATGAGCTCTATGAAAAGGCATATGACGTCGCCGTAGGAATCGGTGCGATTGAAATTGAAGGCGCGGAAATTGTTGATGAAGCTCCCGAACGCCTATCAGAGGAAGAATTTGAGGATATGTCACGCACAAAACGTACATTTGTAAGGATTTTAACCGCCTTGCTTTTTATCATCGTTTTGGCATTAGTAATTTACGGAACTGATTTTATAACAGCGTTTATAAAATCTCTGTTTGGTTGAGTATGAAAAATTGTTTTGTCAGCGCGGTTGTAGTTGCCGCAGGAAATTCCACCCGAATGGGACTTGAAATAAGCAAGCAGTTTATCGACCTTAACGGTGAACCCGTTATAGCCCGTACGCTCAACGCCTTTGAAAAGTCAAGCGTGATTGACAGCGTTGTTGTGGTTTGCCGTGACAGTGACAAAAAGCAGATTGAAGATATTGTTTTGCAAAATGATTTAAAAAAGGTAAAGTCTATCGCCTTGGGCGGTTTAACGCGCGATGAAAGTGTTCGCAACGGTATCTTTAAATGTGATGAAAGGACTACGCATTTTGCCATTCACGACGGCGCACGTCCGCTAATAAGCCTGAATGATATTAAAAAGGTAGTTTCCTGCGCGGTTGAAAACGGCTCTGCAGTTTTGGCAACTTTTGTAACTGACACTATTAAGGTTGTAGACGAAAACGATGAGATTGTTTCAACTCCCGTAAGAAGTACTCTGCGGGCGGTTCAGACACCGCAGGTGTTTGAAAAAAATATTTATCTCAAAGCCCTTGAATACGCAAAGGAAAACAACGAACTCGTAACAGACGACTGCAAGCTTGTTGAAAATATCGGTGGAAAGATAAAAATAGTTATCGGAAGTGAAACGAACATTAAGCTGACGACTAAAAACGATATTAAGCTTGCGGAAAGTATTTTAAAAGAGGAAAGGCTGTAAAAATGAGAATAGGACACGGCTATGACGTACATAAATTAACAGAAAACAGGAAGTTGATTTTGGGAGGGGTTGAAATTCCGTATGAGAAAGGTCTGCTCGGACACAGCGACGCCGACGTGCTTTTGCACGCCGTTATGGACGCGCTGCTCGGAGCGGCGGCTCTCGGCGACATAGGAAAACTGTTTCCCGATACCGATGAACGCTTTAAGGGTGCCGACAGCATTTTGCTCTTAAAAGAGGTGTGCGCTGTGCTTGAAAAGAACGGCTATTATATTGAGAACATAGACTCAACTGTAATTGCTCAAAGACCGAAGCTTAAAGATTACATAGTTTCAATGCGTAAGAATATTGCGGACGCCTGTAAAATTGACATATCAAATATCAGCGTAAAGGCGACAACAGAGGAAAAGCTCGGCTTTACAGGTTCGGGAGAGGGAATTTCGGCTCACGCGGTCTGCCTTATAAATAATATTTTATAAATGTATAAAATAAACACCTTGTTCGTATATTTGAACGAGGTGTTTTTTATGTTTAAAAAATTGGTGTCAATATTTATATGTATTATGATAATCGCGTCGGTTCCAATCGTTGCATCTGCAAAAAGCAACGTCGAGGTAAGCGCACCGTCCGCGGTTTTAATTGAGGCGAACAGCCGAAAGGTACTATCCGATAAAAACAGCCACGAAAAACGCGCCTGTGCGTCCGTTACAAAGGTTATGACTTTACTCCTTGCTATGGAGGCTGTAGACAGCGGAAAATTAAAGCTTTCCGATACTTTGTCCGCCTCTGCTCACGCGGCGTCTATGGGAGGCTCGGACATATGGCTTGAGGAAGGCGAAACGATGTCTGTTGACGACCTTATTAAAGCGACTGCCGTAGCGTCGGCAAACGACGCGGCCGTCGTTTTGGCTGAAGCAATAAGCGGAAGCGAGACGGCATTTGTCGCTCAAATGAATAAAAAGGCGAAAAAACTCGGAATGAAAGATACGACCTTTAAGAACTGCAACGGACTTGACGAGGAGGGCCACCTGACGTCCGCTTACGATGTGGCGCTTATGTCGGCGGAGCTTATCACTCACAAGAAAATTTTCGATTATACTTCAATATGGCTTGACAATTTACGCGGAGGAAAAACACAGATTGTCAATACAAATAAACTTTTAAAAACATATAAGGGAATAACGGGACTTAAAACCGGCACGACCGATGACGCAGGTTGCTGTATGAGCGCGACTGCGGAGCGTGACGGACTTTCACTTATCTCCGTCGTTCTCGGTTGTGACAGCGGAACCTCGAGATTTGCCGACAGCGCCGCTTTACTCGACTACGGATTTGCAAATTATACGGTAAAGAAACTGACTTTGCCTAAAAAGGCGACCGAAAACGTCAAGGTAAAGGGCGGAATGAGCGACACTCTGTTTCTTCGCTGCGAAAAGCCCGGCACAATGATAGTAAGCCGTACTGCCGACGAAAAGCTCGTGACCGAGTGCAAAGTAAAAAAAGAATTGCAAGCTCCGATAAAAGCGGGGGATACTATAGGTGAAGTTAACTACTATTCGGGCAAGGAACTTTTAAAAAGCTGTAAAATCACGGCGAAAAATACAATAGAAAAAATGACGTTTTCGTCCGTGGTGTCGGCTGTATATAAGGCGCTGATTGCTTTATAGGTATTTGAAAAAATTTTGTATTAAATATTGCATACCCTGCCTTTTTGTGGTAAAATGGTTCTATAATTATGCAGTATGGCATAACTATATCATTTGGGGGTAATCAAATGTCAACAAAAATTATAGAAAAGTATCTTAACGGTTTTGTAGGCGAGGATGAGTATAAGGGTATTGAAGCGCAGGTAAAAAATGCTCACAAGGCTCTTCACGACGGAACAGGACTCGGAAACGATTTTATAGGCTGGGTAGACTTGCCTACAAATTATGATAAGGAAGAATTTGCCCGCATTAAAAAGGCGGCTGAAAAAATTAAAAAGGATACCGATGTTTTTGTTGTAATCGGTATCGGCGGTTCGTATCTTGGCGCAAGAGCGGCTATCGAATTTTTAACCTCTCCCAATTATAACGCGCTCGCAAAGGATACTCCGCAGATTTATTTTACGGGTAATTCAATCAGCTCCTCAGCACTGTCCGATATTATTGAGCTTTGCGAGGGCAAGGACGTTTCTATTAATATGATTTCAAAATCGGGTACTACTACCGAACCCGCAATTGCCTTTCGAGTATTCCGCGATATGCTTGAGAAAAAATACGGCAAACAGGGTGCTAAAGAGCGCATTTACTGCACAACCGATAAAGCTAAGGGAACCTTAAAACAGCTTGCTGACAAGGAAGGCTATGAAACTTTCGTTGTTCCCGACGATGTCGGCGGACGTTACTCCGTGCTCACTGCCGTAGGACTTCTTCCTATCGCTGTGGCCGGTGCGGACATTGACGCTCTTATGGCGGGCGCTAAAAAAGCGCAGGACGAGTTTAACAATGACGATTTATACTCTAACGACTGCTACAAATATGCGGCTATAAGAAATATTCTTTATAACAAAGGCTATTCAACCGAAATTATGGTAAGCTATGAGCCTGCTTATACACTTATGAACGAGTGGTTTAAACAACTCTACGGTGAGTCTGAAGGTAAGGATAAAAAGGGAATTTTCCCCGCTAGCGTTATCTTTTCAACAGACCTTCACTCACTTGGTCAGTACATTCAGGACGGCAGACGCAATCTTTTTGAGACTGTTGTTCTCTTTGATAAATGTAAAAAAGAAATTACTCTCGGCGAAGACCCTACGAATGTTGACGGACTTAATTTCCTTTCTGGTAAGACTATGGGATTTGTCAATCAAAAGGCATTCGAGGGTACTGTTTTGGCGCATAACGACGGCGGTGTTCCGAATATTGTGTTAAACGTTGAGAAAATGGACGAGGAAAACCTCGGTTATCTTATCTACTTTTTGGAAAAAGCCTGCGCGATTTCGGGTTATATTCTCGGAGTAAATCCATTCAATCAGCCGGGTGTTGAAAGCTACAAGAAGAATATGTTTGCGCTTCTCGGTAAACCGGGCTATGAGGACGCTAAAGCTGAGCTTGAGGCGAGATTGAAGTAATTTCTAAAGTTAAAAACATAAGGAGGAGTAAAAGTATGGTTACTTTACTTATCGGAAAAAAAGGTTCAGGAAAAACTAAAAAGCTCATTCAGCTTGCTAACGAGGCTGTTGCGGCTTCTCAGGGAAACGTTGTTGTTATCGAAAAAGGAGCTAAACTCACCTATGATATTACATCTAAAGCTCGCCTTATTGATACAGACCAGTATTCAATCTCCGGCTATGATATGCTTTTCGGATTTTTAAGCGGTATCTGCGCGGGTAACTACGACGTAACCGATATTCTTATTGACTCAACATTCAAAATCTGCCCCGACGGTGTAGCGGGACTTGATATTTTTACTAAAAAGCTTCAGGATTTAAGCGAAAGCTCAAACGCTAATATCATTCTTCTCATCTCTGCGGCAGAAGATGAAATTCCAAACGACCTCAATGCTGTTTGTGAGAAAGTTTAATATTTTTAATATTCATTAAAATATTCATTAAATAAGTTATAAGTTAAAAGATTCCAAAACCCTATTCGGCTTTGGAATCTTTTTATATATCCACGTCAAATATTGCAGTTCCTCTCGGAAAATCATATTTTCAAAACGTATCTTCATCTATCTTACTTTAAATATAACTATGTAATGTAATATTTTACGCTTTGTTTTATATTATTTATAATGAACATATGCTTTAGACATACTTTATTTTAAATAACCGAAAATATCGTTGAATTTTTTTTAATTATGTTATATAATTATTAAAGTATTCTATAACTTATGAAAGTTGAGATTTGTTATGAAAAAAGGTTTAAAAATTTCTTTAGCAATTATTATAGCTTCTCTTATGGTTTTATTATCCTGTATATCCGTGTTTGCGGAGTCGGATTTAACAGTTAACAAAAAGGTTAAGGCGTCTAAGGGCGATACAGTAACATATACACTTAAACTCGGAGATTGCAGTGACAAGCTTGAAGGAATACAGATGTATGTTTTTTACGATAAGGATTATTTAGAGATTGACTCCCAATCTTTAATCTTTCCGGAGTTAAGCGGTGCTGTTTCAAACTCGAATTTTTCTGACGGAATTGCTTTTAACTGGACCAGCGTAACCGACCTCGTAAGTTTCAAAGAAACAAAGACTCTTATGACCGTTGATTTTAAGGTAAAAAAGGCGGGCAAGGTTAATATTACATATTTTGTTACCGAAATGTACGGAAACGATATGACCTACTTTAAGGACTATACATTTACAAATGACATTAGCGTGAACGGTAAGAATATTGTAAAAGGAGAACCCCCTATTTTAAGTGAGGACAGTGAGCTTAACAATAAATATCAGGGCTCGCTGGTGAACTACGCTGACGGTAAAGGGGAGAAAAACGGCTCTGGCAAAAATCATATAGCCGTAACGGGCGTTACAACGCTTCCCTCAAAATCTGCTTCCGATAGTGTAACGGATGTGACTAAGGACGAGCAAACTCCTGTTGCAACTATTGTTATGATTCTTGGAATTATTTTAGTAATTGTTGCGATTATTATTGTAGTTATTCTCCGTAACCATTTTGTAAAGAAAGCTGATGATACCGAAACACTCGAGAATGGAAAAACCGATGAAACTTCAGAGGATGGCAGGGAAGAAGATACTGTTAAAACTGAAGAATAATTATCATAACGGCTCTGTTCAATATAAACAAGCAGAGCTGTTTTATTTTACCTTTATATCAAATAATTGTGCATATTGTTCAAATATTTACCATAATCTTTGTGTAAAACGACATTGCATTTTCAGAAACTTTTTATTGCGAAATTGTAACTAATATTGTATAATATCATTAATGGGACTATGTCTTAAATATGTCTTAATATTATTTTGGAGGAGATTTTAATGATTAAAAGAATTATTTCTATCGCGTTAGCAGTAGTTATGATTTTTGCTATGGCTGTTGTAGCAGTTTCCGCAGCAGAAGTTACAGACTCTAACGTAGGCGCGGACAGCAACAACTCTGCCGGCGCAGATACTTCCAGTGCTGTTTCGGGCGCGGGTAATATGATTTACTTTGACGCAAGCGGTTGGAAGAACTTTACAACAATTTTCTGCCATATTTGGCAGAGAGGCGGAGACTCATTCTTCTCTTGGCAGTCTAAGAAAGAAGCTTGCACAAAGCAGGGTTCTAAGTATGCTTACGACCTTTCCAAGCTTGATGATCCGAAAGCAACAGTTTCGGGCGGACTTCAGTCCGGAAAAGATTATTGTGTAATCTTTAGTGCTGACACGGGTGTTCAGACTTACGACTTGACATTCGGTAAGCCTTGCATCGGTGATACAGTTAAGCTTTCAGGAGGAAAAAAGATTGAAAATCCTATGGACTCCGAGAAACAGGCTTTTGAGGCTGTATGGTCAAACAACAGCTCATCATATGGTCCTCACTTAGCAATTACCTCAATCGGTAACATTGTTGGATCTAAGCTTTGCCCGAACGAAAAGGGTACAGAAGTTATCGGCGACTGGCTCCCGAATTATTACAAGAGCAAGAACGTAAATGCTGAAAGCACTCTCGTAAAGGCTTATCCTAAGTTTGGTATTAAGTCTGCTGATGATATTCAGGTTGCATATGCTTATATCCTTTCCAAGAAGACAGGCGAGGACGAAGCTGCTATGAAGAAGATACTTGAAGATGCGTTCAAGAAGGCTTATCCTTCACAGAAAGCTGCTAAGATTGACGATAAAAAGGCTAAGAATCAGTCAGAGGCTATCAAGAATGGCGGCGGTAGCACAAGCGCTATTTCCTCAGGCTCAAGCAGTTCGTCTTCAAGCTCAACAGGAAGCAGTTCAACTAACAGCTCAGGTTCAGGAGCTGACGGTGAAGAAGATACAATCTTCTTTGTACTTGCAGGTGTTATGCTTGCTGCAGCAGGTGTAATGTTTGTTACACGCAGAAGAAGAACTGAATAATTAAATAAGAAAATATTTAATTAAGACATAAACAAAAGGTCTGTGTTTCGGCACAGACCTTTTTATTTAGTCTCTGTTTGTTACCCCAACTTTTATTTTAAAGCCTTTTTATTATAAGCCTTATTATATAGCTTTTATTATAGAGCCTTTGTTTGCGTTAAATAATATTGCAGCCCTCCTCGCAAGTCCGTTTTCAGACATATTTTCTGTTTTGTATAGAAAGGAAAGGTTCTGATTTTATATATGTCAGATAATTAAGTTCTTATCCGGATTGATATTCACAAATATTTTACTCGTTTTACTTACTGTTCCTCTTATACTTTATATTTCTAATTATATATTAAAAGTGATTTATAAAAAACAATTTTTTCCAAAAATACATATAAAAAACAGATTAACTCCATTAAAAAAACAGACCTCAGTGATATTATGAATTTACAGTAACGAAATAAGAATTTTGCTCAGGGGACAGCGATAATGCTTATTTCGCTGCTATTCATTCTTGAAACAATTTTCAAGATTTTTAGGAGGAGATTTTAATGTTGAAAAAAATCATTTGTACTGTTTTATCAGCGCTTATGATAATTTTAGCAACTGCTTCGGTTAATGCGGTCGATATTGATAACGCTGCAGCGGGAGCTGACAGCAACAGCTCGGTCGGAGCAGAGGGAAGCAATAGCGTCGGCGCTGATAGTTCAAGTATGACAACAGGGACAGGAAAGATAATCTATTTTGATGCAAGCGGATGGAAAAATTTTGCAAATATTTACTGTCACATTTGGGTAAGAGGCGGTGAAAAATTCTTTAACTGGCAGTCCAAAAAGGAGGTTTGCAAAAAGAATGGCTCAAAATACTCTTACGACCTTTCAAGACTTGCGGACTCCACCCTGGTTTCAGGAGGAATGAAATCCGGCACGGACTATTGCGTTATCTTCAGCGCAGATACGGGAGTTCAAACCTACGATTTAACCTTTGGATTGGATTGCGTTGGCGATACCGCTAAAATGACGGGTAAAAAAATCGAGAATGTTATGGATTCAAATAAGGACGCTTATGAGGCGGTATGGAGCAAAAACAGTTCTATTTATGGTCCTCATTTGGCTATCACCTCAATTGGAAACATTGTCGGTTCAAAGCTTTGCCCAAATGAAAACGGTATACAGGTTATCGGCGATTGGCTTCCAACCTATTACAACAGCAAATTTGTTAACGCCGAAAACACTCTTGTTGACGCGCTTAAAAAGTTTGAGGTAAAAGATATTCAGGAGGTTTACACTTACATACTATCCAAAAATCTCGGACTGCCTGAATCAGAGTATAACACAATACAAAAAATGCTTGAAAACGCATATTCCAAGGCTTACTCAACGAAAGAAAAAATTAATAAAGATAAAGCCAAAAAGCGTGCAAAAGAAGGCTATACTCCAAGCGCGAACAACCAAAAAAACAGTAGCATAAAAGCACAAAACACTAATTCGTCCGTCAATAATTCAGGTTCCGGGGCAGACGGTCAGGAGGATACAATTCTTATAATCTCGGCTCTTATTATGGCTCTGTCTATAATAACTTTACTTGCATTTCATAAAAAGAAAGAATAAAAATTCTACTCCATTTCCAAATTAAGACAAAATCCAAGCTGTACCGTACGGTATGGCTCGGATTTTTATATATCTGCGTCAGACATTAAAGCTCCTATCTGATACTTCATATCCCCCAGACGTTTGAGATTCTATTTACTTTGGATAGTCAGGAAAGGTTCTGCTCTATATTTTTTCACGACGTTTTCTTTAAAATACAACATAAAAGTTAAATGTTAGCGTTTTAATTCTTAATTCATAATTTTTATCTCGCTAAACGTTGCATTACCTTTTTTAAGGAACATATCCAAAAGGATTTATACAAAAGTTTTAAATATAAAAATTAAATTTCCTCATATGTACTCGGGCAGACTTCTTTAATCTTCTCCCTGAGTTTTAAAAAATCGTCAAAAGCGTCGGGTTTTTGATTAGGATTTCTCAAAATTGCGGCAGGGTGAAACATAGGCATCATAAGAAATTCCCCTTTTTGAAAGAAAAGTCCGTGTTCTTTTGTTATTCTTAAATCGGGTTTTATTAATTTCTGCGCGGAAATTCGTCCCAAACACACAATGATTTTAGGATTAATCAATCTGACTTGATTTCTCAGCCAGTCAATGCACATATCCTGTTCCTCAGGTTTCGGGTCGCGGTTATGGGGTGGTCTGCATTTTACAATATTAGCAATGTAGATATTTTTATGTCTGTCTAAGTCCACGGCATTCATCATTTTATCAAGCAGTTTACCGCCTCTGCCTACGAACGGTTCGCCCTGCAAATCCTCGTTTTCGCCCGGACCTTCTCCGATAAAGAGCACGTCAGCGTTTTCGTTTCCAACTCCGACAACGACATTGTGCCTTGTTTCGCACAGTCCGCATTTTCTGCACTCAACACAATTTTCCCTAAGTTCGCTGAAACTGTTATACATTTTTAACCTCCGCAAAACTTTTAAAAATATAATATACCCTATTATAACCCTTGAATTTTAATCTATAATGAGTTAAAATAACTATAAACTGCTTTTGCAGAAATTTTTTGATTGGTGGTTAGTAAAATGAAAGTTTTAGTCGAAACCTCCGCTCGTCACATTCACGTTTCGAGAGAGGATTTTGAAGTTCTTTACGGAAAAGACGCGCAGCTTACTAATAAAAAAGATTTATCACAGCCGGGACAGTTCGCATGTGTTGAAAAGGTAACGGTAGTCGGACCGAGAGGAGAGATGGCTTTGTCTATTCTCGGACCCGAGCGGGCTGAAACTCAGGTTGAAGTTTCGCTTACAGACGCCCGCAAGCTCGGTATAACTCCTCCAGTTCGAGAGTCGGGCGACATCAAGGGAACACCGGGATGTAAGCTTATAGGACCTAACGGGGAAATTGAAATTGAATGTGGTGTAATCGCGGCTAAAAGACATATTCACCTTACTCCCGCCGATGCGGAGGAAATGGGACTCGAGGACAAGCAGATTGTTTCTGTTAAGGTAGGAAATTCGGGCGCACGTGAAACAATTTTCGGAGACGTTGTAGTTCGCGTGAGCAAAAACTACGCCAAAGCTATGCACATAGACACAGACGAGGCAAATGCCGCAGGACTTTCTGGAGAGGTTTACGGAGAGATTATTAAATAACAAAATCTTATATGTAATTAAAAAGCAGACATTTAGTCTGCTTTTTTGTATTTCAAAATTTTTAATTTGATATTTTATTGGAAATAAAATTATATTTTCTAAATTATATAAGACTATATCTAAAAAAATAGGCAATATTTATTATATTCTTTTACGCCTCGGTTATACTAAAAATGAGGTGATATTATGATTAACGATGAAGAAATGCTACAGTTTATTATGAAAAATGCGGAAATGGGTTGCCACGGAATAAACGACCTTAAACCTTATGCAAAAAACGCTGACATCAGCAACGCTCTGCGTTCTCAAAATATTGAGTACAGTCACATTTATCATAATGCGTACAACATATTGCGAAACCGCGGTTATTCACCTGTAAGGGTTAGCAAAGCGGTCTCCGCTCTCGCAAGAGCAAAAACAAAACGCGAGATGAAAAACGACAACTCCACTTCCCATATTGCCGAAATGATGATTGAGGGCAACACAATGGGAGTTAAAAAGATTGCTCAGCATATACGTCATTACGACAAGAAAAATCAGATTGTAAGCAGTTTAGCGGATAAGCTTATGAGTACCCAGCAGGCAAACATTGAGGAAATGAAATCGTTCTTATAATCTGTTATTAACTAATAAGCTCGGTCGGAAAACAGTATAAATTTGTTTTAATCCCGATAGATTTTAACGCTCTTTTTGAGATCGGTAAAATTCTGTCGGGAGAAAGTATTTTATCATTTTATTTTATTGTTTATTAATACATATTATTTATCAAAAATCACTTAAATAAAACTCTTGACAAATTCACCCTGTTTTGATAAAATAATTTATTGTCGGATATTGTGTGGTAGTGCGTTAAAAAAACTATCTAAAACATCCGAAATGCCCGATGAAATCTACGTTTTATTGTGCATTTTAACATTGTTTATTTTTCGGTTTTAGTTTTATAAAATAACCGATAAAATAAAAATTTTTAAAGAAGGAGGAGAAATATGCCTACATTTAACCAGCTTGTTCGCAAGGGCAGACAGGTAACTGAAAAAAAGGCAAAGGCACCTGCTCTTTTAAAGGGTTGGAACTCACAGAAGCGTCGAGCAATCGACCAGAGCTCACCACAGAAGAGAGGCGTTTGTACTGCCGTTAAGACAGCTACCCCTAAAAAGCCTAACTCTGCGCTTAGAAAAATTGCCAGAGTAAGACTTTCAAACGGTATCGAAGTCAGTTCCTATATCCCCGGCGTAGGTCACAATCTTCAGGAGCACTCCGTTGTTCTTATCAGAGGCGGACGTGTTAAGGACTTACCTGGTGTACGTTATCATATTATCAGAGGCACACTTGATGCTCAGGGTGTTTCAGGACGTATGCAGGCTCGTTCCAAGTATGGCGCAAAGCGCCCAAAAGCAGGTAAAAAGTAAGGAAATGACAACTGCCGTTTAAGTGAAATTAAACTTGTATAGCTATACAAGATGTTCATATATTCTAAGAACGTCTTGTTGGCATACGGGAGTTTGTCGCTTTCGAGTACCTATGATATCTCAATTATTGTGAAGGAGGGAAGCAAAGTGCCAAGAAGAGGTTCTATTGCAAAGCGAGATGTATTACCTGATCCGCTTTATAACTCAAAATTAGTAACTCGTCTTATCAACAACATTATGCTCGACGGTAAAAAGGGTGTTGCTCAGAAAATTGTTTACGGAGCATTTGATATTGTTGCTGAAAAGACAGGCAAAGACCCGTTAGAGGTTTTTGAGCAGGCTATGGAAAACGTAATGCCTGTACTCGAGGTAAAGGCCCGCCGTGTCGGCGGTGCTACTTATCAGGTTCCGATTGAGGTTCGTCCCGCAAGACGTCAGACGCTCGGTCTGCGCTGGATTACAACCTATTCGAGAACCCGCAGCGAGAAAACTATGAAAGAAAGACTTGCAGGCGAGATTTTAGACGCTATTAATAGCACGGGTTCAGCGTTCAAAAAGCGTGAGGACACTCACAAGATGGCTGAGGCTAACAAGGCTTTCGCACATTACAGATGGTAATGTAAAAAAGGTAATTTGAGAGGAGGATATTTTATGTCAAGACAAGTATCACTCGAACAGACCAGAAACATCGGCATTATGGCTCACATAGACGCCGGTAAAACGACAACGACAGAAAGAATCCTGTTCTACACAGGTATCAACCATAAAATTGGCGAAACCCATGACGGTGGCGCTACGATGGACTGGATGGTACAGGAGCAGGAGAGAGGTATTACAATTACCTCCGCTGCTACAACTTGTTTCTGGAAAGACAGTAAGAAAAACGATGTAAGAATTAACATCATTGATACACCGGGACACGTTGACTTCACAGTTGAGGTTGAGCGTTCACTTCGTGTGCTTGACGGCTCTGTAACAGTTCTCTGCGCTAAGGGGGGCGTTGAGCCTCAGTCGGAAACTGTATGGCGTCAGGCTGATAACTACGGAGTTCCGAGAATGGTCTATGTAAATAAAATGGACATTATGGGCGCTGACTTCTACAGAGTTGTTCAGATGATGAAGGACAGATTAAAGTGTAACGCTGTTCCTATTCAGCTTCCTATCGGTGTAGAAGATACTTTCAAGGGAATTATCGACCTCGTATCTATGAAGGCTGAGGTTTATTATGACGACCTCGGCAAGGATATGAGAGAGGAAGAAATTCCCGAGGATATGAAAGAATTAGCGCAGAAATACCATGATGAGCTTATCGAGGCTGTTGCGGAGCAGGACGAGGCTCTTATGGAAAAATATTTTTCGGGCGAGGAGCTTACAGAGGAAGAAATTAAGGCTACAATCCGTAAATGCACAATCGAGAATACAATGGTTCCCGTAACCTGCGGTACTTCCTACCGTAACAAGGGAGTTCAGAAACTTCTCGACGCAATTGTAGATTATATGCCGTCTCCCGTAGACGTTCCCGCAATTAAGGGTATCGATCCCGAAACCAACGAGGAGGTTGAAAGACCTTCATCTGACAGCGAGCCGTTCTCTGCTTTAGCATTTAAGATTGCTACCGACCCGTTTGTAGGTAAGCTTTGTTTCTTCAGAGTTTATTCCGGTACTCTTGCTAAGGGTTCCGCAGTTTACAACTCCGTAAAAGGAAATCGTGAAAGAGTCGGACGTATTCTTCAGATGCACGCAAACGACAGAAAAGACCTTGATATTGTATATTCAGGTGATATTGCCGCTGCCGTTGGTCTTAAAAACACTACAACAGGAGATACACTCTGCGATGAAGACCATCCTGTAATTCTTGAGTCTATGGAGTTCCCCGATCCCGTTATCCGTGTAGCCATTGAGCCTAAAACAAAGGCGGGTCAGGAAAAAATGGGTATCGCGCTTGCGAAACTCGCCGAAGAAGACCCGACATTTAAGGCTTATACAGACGAAGAGACAGGTCAGACTATCATTGCAGGTATGGGCGAGTTACATCTTGAGATTATCGTAGACAGACTTCTTCGTGAGTTCAAGGTTGAAGCTAACATCGGTAAACCTCAGGTTGCTTATAAGGAAACTATCCGCAAAGAGGCTTCTGTAGATTGCAAGTATGCCCGTCAGTCAGGCGGTAAGGGTCAGTACGGTCACGTTAAGATTAATGTATTTCCGAACCCCGGAGAGGGCTATGTGTTTGAGAACAAGGTTGTCGGCGGTGCAATTCCCAAGGAATACATTCCTGCTGTTGACCAGGGTATTCAGGGCGCTATGCAGAGCGGTGTTGTTGCAGGATACAATGTAGTTGACTGTAGAGTAGAGCTTTACGACGGTTCTTATCACGAGGTCGATTCATCCGAAATGGCGTTTAAGATTGCGGGTTCTATGGCGTTTAAGGACGCTATGAAGAAAGCTGACCCTGTTCTTTTGGAACCCCTTATGAAGGTTTCTGTTACTGTTCCCGATGAGTATATGGGAGGAGTTATCGGCGACCTTAACAGCCGTCGCGGTATGGTACAGGGTACGGAATCAGAAAACGGCACTGACAGAATTACCGCGCAGGTTCCGCTTTCGGAGATGTTCGGCTACGCTACTGATATGCGTTCTATCACACAGGGCAGAGGCCAATATGTAATGGAACCCGACACATATGCGGAAGTTCCGAGAAGTATTGCTGAGAAAATTATGTCTGAAAAGGCAAAGAAAGACTAAACATTAAAAAAACTATTGCAATTTTTCCAATTAATTGCTAAAATAGCTATGTAAAATTTAATTTAAAGGAGGATTTTTTCAAATGGCAAGAGAGAAATTTGAAAGAAATAAACCGCATGTAAACATTGGTACCATCGGTCACGTTGACCATGGTAAGACAACCCTCACGGCTGCTATCACAAAGGTACTTAGCCTTACTGATTCGTCTGCTGCCGACTTTGTTGATTATGCTAACATTGATAAGGCTCCCGAAGAGAGAGAGCGTGGTATCACAATCAACACAGCTCACGTTGAGTATCAAACAGAAAAGCGTCACTATGCTCACGTTGACTGCCCCGGACATGCCGACTACGTTAAGAATATGATTACAGGTGCTGCTCAGATGGACGGCGCTATCCTCGTTGTTTCTGCTGCTGACGGTCCTATGCCTCAGACAAGAGAGCATATTCTTCTTTCACGTCAGGTTGGCGTTCCTTACATTGTTGTATTTATGAACAAGACTGACCAGGTTGATGACCCCGAGCTTCTTGAGCTCGTAGAGATGGAAATCAGAGATATTCTTAACGAGTATGAGTTCCCCGGCGACGATACACCTATCATCCCCGGTTCTGCATATGTTGCACTTCAGTGTACATCTACTGATCCTAACGCTCCTGAGTATGAGTGCATCCACAAGCTTATGGACGCTGTAGACGAGTATATTCCTACTCCTGAGAGAAAGTCTGACCTTCCGTTCATTATGCCTGTCGAGGACGTATTCACTATCACAGGTCGTGGTACTGTTGCTACAGGTAGAGTTGAAAGAGGAAAGATTAACACTAACGACGAGGTTGAAATCGTTGGTCTTACAGAGGAAAGACGTAAGGTTGTTGTTACAGGTCTTGAGATGTTCAGAAAGACTCTTGACTATGCTGAGGCAGGCGACAACGTTGGCGCACTTCTCCGTGGTGTTCAGAGAACAGAGATTGAAAGAGGACAGGTTCTTGCTAAGCCCGGTTCTATCAATCCTCACACAAAGTTCCGCGGTCAGGTTTACGTTCTTACTAAGGACGAGGGTGGCCGTCATACACCGTTCTTTAACAACTATCGTCCTCAGTTCTATTTCAGAACAACTGACGTTACTGGTACAATCACTCTTCCCGAGGGAACAGAGATGTGTATGCCCGGTGATAACGTAGAAATGGACGTTGAGCTTATCACTCCTATCGCTATCGAAGTTGGTCTTCGTTTCGCTATCCGTGAAGGCGGTAGAACAGTAGGTTCAGGCGCAGTTATCGCTATCAACGAATAATTAAAATCACATAAAAAGGCCGAAAGCATTGCTTTCGGTCCTTTTTTATCTCTACATAAAACAATGCGGTTATTCTTCGGCAATTCATACTCCCGAGTTATTGTTTCTCTATCTTGTTTTGAATATAGGAAATAGGTCCAGCTTTTTATCTCCACGTCAAACAACGTATTCTTTCTGACAGTTCATATCCCCCGAGTGATTGTTTCTCTATCTTGTTTTGAATATAGGAAATATGGTCATTTTTTTATCTCCACGTCAAACAACGCGTTTTTTCTGACAATTCATATCCCCCGAGTGATTGTTTCTCTATCTTGTTTTGAATATAGGAAATAGGTTCAGCTTTTTATCTCCACATCAAACAACGCGTTTTTTCTGACAGTTCATATCCCCCGAGTGATTGTTTCTCTATCTTTTTTTGAATATAGGAAATAGGTTCAGCTTTTTATCTCCACGTCAAACAACGTATTCTTTCTGACAATTCATATCCCCCAAGGATACCCATACGCCTTATTTAATATAAATTTAAGGTTTTAAAATTAAGAATTTTCTTTTATTTTACTTTTAATTCTTTTATATTCGCGATTAATATCATCAGGATATAAAAAGAAGTTGTAAGTCATTATGTTTTTATTTTCGGGCAATTCGTCTTTATCTGTAACTATTACGCAATATTTATGGCCCGTCAAATTATTTAAAAGATTCTTATCGTTTTTTTCTACTTTTATTAAAGTGTTATCAATCGGATTTTCAATTGTAGAAGTTCCGTGCAATTCAAAGTCCCAGTTAGGGTAGACGTCTTTCATATTATAGCTCATTTTTTATCTCCTTTCAGTATTTTTGTATCGGTATTTCTTTTTTTATACTGTTCAAATTTTTTGAACAAATCTTTCTCTAAATATTCAGGCATTCTTTTATGTACCTCAAAATTATTACCGTGAAAAACTCCGAGAGTTCTTCCCTCGCAAACCTCTTCAACCGCGTCAACAAGGGCGGATATTTCACTTTCGTAAACCTTGGTTGCAACCGAGTGAAAGGTATCATATGCAGATACATTTATAGTCTTTCTAATTAAAACAATTCCCGCGTCAACCTCATCCCCGATTAAATGGGCGGTTACGCCTATAGGTTCGCCGTCCCAAATTGCCCACTTTAAAGCGTCTAACCCACGGCAATTGGGAATATATCCGGGGTGAGCATTAATTATTGTTCTGTTGCTTATAAAATCGTCAGGAAGAATACCTGCTCCGCATATAAGATATATTCCGTTTTTATCAAGACTTTTATCATCATATTCAGATATTTCCTGATATTCATAATCAAACGCGGTGCAAATTTGCTTTGGCGGTATGTTATACGGCATATCGGGGCGGTGGCAAATTAAAGGGTATTTTTTCTTTTTATAGTGCATAGGTTTTGCGTAAATATGAACATTTTCATATCCTCTTGATTTCAGCAGGCACAATACGTCATAGGTTTTTCTATGCGGAACGTTGTATGTAAGTACGATAATTTTTTGTTTGCGGTTCATTTTCTTCCTCCCATAAAAAATAAAAAAGCGTACAACCGAAGTCGTACGCCAAAAACACATAGCTCCGATTGTCGCCAAACAAATCTGTAATTAACATAACGCAAGTATGCAAATAAAGAGCCTGTATTTTTATCATAAAATACAAACTTACGTTATGTAAAAACAGTAAAATTATTCAGATTTGTTTGGCAAAAATAGTATATCATATATTAATATGCGAATCAAGAAAAATATTTCACTATAACTAAAAAAGCACCCTGAATGTCATAGACATTCAGGGTGCTTTCTTTCATAATTTATTTAACCGTAATTTTGCATTTTAGTTTCATACCGTTTGTCTTTACGGTAATTTTAGCTTTGCCTTTCTTCTTGGCTTTAATGTTACCCTTTTTGCTGACGGTCGCAACCTTTTTGTCGCTTGAGGTAAACTTGGTATTTCCTACCTTTCCTTTAATACTTAATTTAAAGGATTTTCCTTTTTTCAGAGTTAGTTTGCTCTTGTTCAGCTTCGGGTTTTTAACTGTAACTTTAAACTTCTTTGACACGCCGTTGTTGGTTACGGTAATTGTTGCCGTGCCCTTCTTAATACCCGTCACCTTTCCGCTTGAAGTAACCTTTGCGACCTTTTTATTGCTTGTTTTATAGGTTGTTTTTCCTTTGCCGTTCTTAACTGTCGCTTTGATTTGCGCCGTTCCTTTTACATAAACAGTAGCGGAGGATTTTTTGAGTTTGACGTCTGTTCCTATATTTATAAATTTAAATTCGTTTTCCTTTGCGTATTTTTCAGCCTCTGTACCGCTGCAGCCTGTAATAGTAAAGTTTTTTACTTTATAGTATTTATCATTTTCATCATTATAATATCCAAACGCCTCAAAATCTATTTTCGTAACGCTACTCGGAATTGTTACGCTTTTAAGACTTGTGCAATTTTCAAATGCCCAATCTCCTATACTTGTAACACTGTTGCCTATTATTACACTTGTAAGGCTTGCGCAATCTTTAAACGCGACAAAACCTATACTTGTAACACTGTTGCCTATTTTTACACTTGTAAGACTTATGCATTCATAAAATGCATAATCACCTATATTTGTAACGCTGTCGGGAATTGTTATGCTTGTAAGGTTAGTACAATTATAAAATGTATAATCACCTATACTTGTAACACTATTGCCCATTTTTACACTTGTAAGACTTGTGCATTTTCCAAATGCACTTACACCTATACTTGTAACACTGTTGGGGATTGTTACATCTTTCAAGCTTGTGCATTCATAAAATGCATAATCACCTATACTTGTAACACTGTTGCCTATTGTTACGTTTGTAAGGTTTGTGCAATCTTTAAACGCGCTATCACCTATACTTGTAACATTGTCGGGGATTGTTATACTTGTAAGACTTTCACAAACCCAAAATGCATAATCACCTATACTTGTAACTCTATTTCCTATTTTTACATTTGTAAGGTTTGAACAATATCCAAATGCACTTACACCTATACTTGTAACACTGTTGGGGATTGTTACATCTTTCAAGCTTGCGCATTCATAAAATGCATAATCACCTATACTTGTAACGCTGTCAGGTATTGTTACGCTTGTAAGTGTTTCATAAGAAAATGCAGAACTTCCTATACTTGTAACAGTATATCCGTCAAGCGTGCTGGGAAGTTCGAGGGTTGTTGCATTTCCGTAATAAAACGTAATTTCCGCCGTACCGTCGTCAAGAATGTCGTACCCAAAATCACCGCTTATTGCAGATGTTACAGCTCCCGCGGTAAATGGCATAGCAGTAAATAAGCTGATAATCATTAAAAATGACAACAGCAAGCCGACTGATTTTTTTGCTTGAAACTTCATACTGTTTTCTCCTTTAATAAAAATAAAAAAGCGCACAACCGAAGTCGTACGCCAAAAACACATAGCTCCGATTGTCGCCAAACAATTATACAATATCAATTAATGCCACTAAAGCGGAATGATAAATAGAGCCAGTATTTTTAAAAATAAAATACCCGCTTATAATGACATTATACATATCATAACTATTAATTGATTATTAAATTGTATTATTATTTGACACTATCATTATAGCACGGTAAATTGTAATATTCAACATAAAGTTAAAAGGTATATAAAGAACCCCCGCCGTTAATGCGGAGGGGGTTAAGCTTAGTTAAATTTATAAATTTTTCTTGCAATTCTATAGAGGAATATTGCAAGCTTTCTGCCGGGGGTGTTCTGAATATTTGCAAAGCTCCATATTGTATGAAATCTGACGTGGTTGTAAAGCTTTTTATCTTTGTCTTTCAGATACTTCCAAAGGTCTTTGCGTTTTTCGTCCTTGTCGGGATATTCGCAAAGCTCGCAGAAAATGTTGGAAATTGTCATCATCATAGTTATGTATTTTCTCATATATTTTCCGAGCTTTTTGCTTACCTTATATACATCGTCAATTTTATGAGAGTCAATCATAATTTTTGTAACACGGAGCTGTTGGTCAATTCTTGACGCCATAACCTTTTCGTTAACGCTCTGGTCCTCTCTGCCGATAAAATAACGGTACAAATCAAGGTCCATATAATAAATGTTTTTGACAAACGGTAACGGCTGGTAAACGAAAATATTGTCAACATAAAATGTATGCTTAGGAAGGTCTACCTTACAATCTTTAAGGAGTTGCGTCCTGTAGATTACCGAGTGCATAAGCAGGCATTGTGAAATGCTGAAACCGCTTATATCGTCCCACGAGAAAACTGTATTTTGCGGAAAAACGTTTTTGTAGTGCATAGTGTGGGTTGTATTGTCCTCGACATGCTCATAAACGTAATTGCAAATCATCATATCAAGATTTTTATTTTCAAGTTCTTTTAGCTTGATGATAACCTTCTGTAAAGCCTCGGTATCGAGCCAGTCGTCACTGTCTACGACTTTATAATAAGTTCCCGTCGCGTTTTTTAAGCCCTGATTAACACCCTCGCCGTGACCGCCGTTTTCCTGGTGTATGACCTTAATAATGTTGGGATATTTTTCCGCATAGCTGTCACAGATTTCGGGAGTATTGTCCTTTGCGGAACCATCGTCAACAAGAATTATCTCAGCATCCTCTCCGACCGACAGGAGCGTGTTTATACAATGGTCCATATATTCAGCGGAATTATAACAAGGTACCGCGAACGTAATAATTTTTTCCATATTCTCCTCCGTACACTTCAAACGAAATGTAAAGATATATAATTATATAATATTATATCATATAAGAAGGGGTTATAGCAACCTTTATGACGAAAAATTAATATTTGTTTTTAAATATATAATATTATGACGAAATCATGCAAAAGAAAAGCGCCAAAAGGCGCAATTCTTTAGCTTGACCATTGTTTTGTTTTATGATTTTCCGAGTTCAATGTTCCTCTCATAAGAGGCAAGAACAGCGTTTATAATTACATCTTCAAGGTTGTCGTTATCGAGAGATTTAACGCCCTCAATCGTACTGCCTCCCGGGGAGCAGACCTTTTCAATGAGTGCGGACGGCTCCTCGCCGCTCTCAATCAAAAGCTTAGAGCTTCCGAGTACAGTCTGCGCAGCCAGTGTCAAAGCGGTTTTTTCGTCGATTCCGCATTCAATTCCGCCTTGTGCAAGCGCGCGTATGAACATATAAACAAACGCGGGTCCGCAGCCCGACAGTGAGCATCCCGCGTCCATAAGGCTTTCGGAAATTTCGGTCAATCTGCCCGCATATTTCATATTTTCAAGAAATGCGTCAAGCTCATCATCAGTTACGTTATCGCTTTTGCAGTAAAGAATTTGCCCCTCGCCGACTTCTACGGGTGTGTTAGGCATAATTCTTATAACCTTATAATTACTGCCCGACATAGCACGGATTGTTTCAATAGTAAGTCCTGCCGCCATTGTAACAAGTACAAAATCATCGGTTCTGTTTTTTAAATTATCTTTAATTTCTACAAGCATATCAGACATCATTTGCGGTTTAACACCGAGAAAAATATATTGACATCTTTCTGCGATTTGAATATTATCTACGGCTTTACCGCCTGTTTTATCCGCAAGATGTTCGGCCTTGTCAGAGAAATGGTCGGAAATTAAAATATTTTTCGTGCTTTTTGAAACTGCCTTAGCAAGCGCTCCGCCCATATTTCCCGCGCCGATAAATCCGAATGTGTGCATTTATCTCACCTGACCTGTTCCTTTTATGATGTATTTATAAGTATTAAGCTCCTCAAGTCCCATAGGACCTCTTGCGTGGAGTTTTTGAGTTGAAATTCCCATTTCGCACCCCAGACCAAACTCTCCGCCGTCCGTAAAACGTGTGCTTGCGTTGACATAAACGGCCGAACTGTCAATCCCTCTCGTGAATTTGTCGGCAGACACGCTGTCCTCTGTTATTATTGCCTCGCTGTGTCCCGTTGAGTGGGTATTTATATGCTCAATCGCATCTTCAACGCTGTCAACGATTTTAACAGCGAGAATATAGTCTAAAAATTCCGTATCGAAGTCGTCTGATTTGGCAGGAGTGCCGTCTATAATTTTTTGCGCTCTGTCATCAAGCCTAAGTTCAACGGGATTTTCACTCCGTTTGTCAACCAGTCTTTCCTTTAATTTGGGAAGAAATTCCTTCGCTATTTTTTCGTTTACAACTAAAACTTCCTCCGCGTTGCAGACGGACGGACGGCTCGTTTTGGCGTTTTCTACAATGTTTAGAGCCATATCAATATCCGCGCTTTCGTCAACATAAATGTGGCAGATTCCCGTTCCCGTCTGAATACAGGGGACGGTCGCGTTGTTTACACAGGCTGTAATTAAGCCCTTTCCGCCCCTCGGAATAAGAAGGTCAACATATCCGTCTGCGGTCATAAGTTCATTTGCGCTCCCGCGCGTTGTGTCCTCGACAAGGAGGACGAAATCTCTGCTTAAACCTGCGTTTTCAAGTCCGTTTTGCAGGGCATTTACAATAGCCTGCGCGCTTTTGTGGGCTTCCTTTCCGCAGCGGAGAACGCAGACGTTACCGCTTTTTATCGCAAGCGCGGCTGCGTCGGAGGTGACGTTCGGCCTGCTTTCATATATTATAGCGACAACTCCGAGAGCAACCGAGGTTTTCTCGATGACAAGTCCGTCGTCACGTTCTGTTCTCTTAATAACCCTGCCGATTGGAGAGGGGAGAAGAGCAACATTTTTTACTCCGTCAGCCATATCCTTAATTCTTTTTTCGGAAAGCGCAAGGCGGTCAATCATAACGTCGCTGATGGTACCTCTTGCGTTCTCAATATCCTTTGCGTTTTCCGTAAGTATTTTATCCGTGTTTTTAACCAGCGCGTCCGCCATAGAATTGAGAGCGCTGTTTATTTGCTCAACGGAAACAGAGTTTAATTTTGATTTTGCGTTTTTCGCTTTTATAAGCAATTCTTTAGTTGTCATTTTTTCTCCCTTTAAAGCGTGTACAAATTCCGCCGCCGTTTAAAATATCATAAAGTATTTCGGGATTGCTGCCGTTTGCGACAACCATATCAATTCCGTTTTCATTTACCATTTTTGCGGCGTTGATTTTTGTAACCATACCGCCCGTTCCGAGTACGGAACCGCGGCTGCTTGCAAGATTTTCAATGTCCTTTGTAATAGTATCTACAGCGTCAATGCGCTTTGCGCTCGGGTCATTATTGGGGTCGCCCGTATAGAGGCCGTCAATATCTGAGAGGATAATCAGCAAATCTGCATTTACAGTATTCGCGATTGTAGCGCCTAAAGTATCGTTGTCGCCGATAATAATTTCATCGGTAGTGACCGTATCGTTTTCATTTATAATCGGAATAACGCCGAGTTCTAAAAGTCTGAACAGAGTATTATTTAAGTTTTTGCCGTAATCCTCCAAAGCGACATACGCGCCTGTCATAAGTATCTGCGCTACGGTATGATTGTATTCGGAGAAGAGCTTATCGTAGGTATACATCAGTTCGCATTGGCCGATAGCGGCGGCGGCCTGTTTAGTGGGAATATCATCGGGGCGTTTTTTAATTCCAATTTTACCGAGCCCCATTCCGATTGCGCCTGAAGAAACAAGGATAATTTCGTTTCCCGCGTTTTTTAAATCGGAAATAACCTTGCACAATTTCTCAACTCTTTTGATATTTAAAAGTCCCGTTTTATGCGCTAAAGTTGATGTTCCGAGCTTTATTACAATTCTCATATCTGCTCACTCCGTAATCTGTTTTACCGATTTATTATGATACCACGATTGAAATTTTTAGTCAACGTTTCTAAACGATATAAACCAGCTGACCGTTGCCGAAAATGAAAGGGCAAGAAAAATTAAAGTCTGGTGAACAAGCGAATTGAATGTTTCGTGGTAGAGCCTTATGTAAAACAGATTTCCGACAAGGGCGGTTCTGTTAAATTCGTTTACGGATTTTGTAAGCTGTTCAAGATAATACGGAATATCAAAAATATTATTGTACGGTATGTAGCTTGGGATAATATAAATTCCGAAATTTCCGAATATGAACAGCGCGATTAAAAGAGCGGGTATTCCGAAAAAGGAAAGGTAATACACAACATAGCTTTTTAATGACTTTTTAATACTTTTGAGCGCGTAGTTCGTTTCTAAAGAGTCGTTGATGTTCGCCTTGAATTTTTTGCATAGATACTTTCTCAGCCTTAAAGCGAAAGCCAAAAACACAAAATAAAGAATAAGCATAGATAGCTTTATAAAATCATTTATTACTTTTTTCTTCTCCGCTAAATTTGTATAATAGTAGTTTTCAAGCTTCATCTGGGTGAAAGCAACAGCCGACTGCGAGCCGTTTTTGCAGGCGAATTCCGAAACCTCAAAGCTTTCATAATTCTTGACGCTGTTATACGGTATATACACGCGCTCTTTTCCGTCATAACAAAGTCCGTCTAACTTGTCATAAACCGCGGATACCTTATAGGTTTTACCGAAAAGTTCAAGCGGTTTTCCCACGGCGTTAGTGTTAAGGTACAGCTTTAGCGCTAAATCTTTACTTATTACAGCGCTGTTCTTTTCAAAATTTCCCGCGTCAATTTTATAGTTATTAAAAAATCTTTCATTGACAAGCACTGGAGTAACGGAATTTTCACGCACCTCAGTTTCTTTTGCTTCAGCGCAAAATGAAAGCGTCGGTTCGCCTACATAAATTTCGTTTATTCTTTTGTCTGTTTCAACCGCTTTTGAAACGGTAAAAGGTTTTATGCCGGAAGATTTGTTGTAATTGATTTGAGTGACAGAGGGGATACTGTTCAGGGCGTTTGAGGCGGTTAAAAGCAATAAGAAAAGAGATACAAAGGTCAAAACGCTCAGAATAACCGAAACAATTTTATTCTTCATCGGATTCCTCCTCAACGATATAAACCCTGTCGCCATCGGAAATATTTTTGGAGGACGAATATATAAGCTGTAAGCTTGTGGTAAACATATCGCCGTTTGAATTGGAAACCTCGTAGTAAAGCTCGTCGCTTCCCGTTATTGAAACCTGTAATTCATAGACATACGCCTCATCGCTGAAGTCTGTAATTCTTTGTGCATAGTAAACGGTTCCCACATCTCCGTCAACCGTGATTACCGATTTCGGAATAAGGTATTTGTTATATATTCTGGTGTTGCCTTTTAAATCGCTTAAAACAGCCTCGCAGGTTTTAACCTGCGGTAGAAGCATTCGGTCAATTGTATCCGAAAAATATGTTAAAACAGCGACCAAAGAGAAAAATACAACGGCAAAAATCACAGTAATTTTTTTAATTTTCTTTCTCATATGTCCTCCTTACAGTTTATCAGAAGTTGTAAACGGCGAGCGTATATCATTTTCGCCGTAAAGATAAATTAAGAGAGGCGGTATCAAAAACATCACTCCGCAGGCGAATATTATTCCATAGTCGGAGTCGACAATATCCGAAAGCGTTATCGAAAGAGGATACATACCCTTATCCGTAAAGTAAATCATAGGCTGTTCGACCGCGCTCCAACTGTCTATAAATGTTAAGAGCGTTAAAGTTACTAGTCCTCCCTTTATCTGCGGAAGTATTATGCGTGTAAAAATTCTCAGGTAAGACGCTCCGTCAATTCTTGCCGCCTCAATCGAAGAATATGAAATATATTTTATGCTTTGTCTCAAAAGGCAGATTCCGAATGCTGAAAATGTACCGGGCAATATAACTGACAAAAAAGTGTTAAGTATATTAAGATTGTCCATAACAATATAGTTTGGCACGAGCGTTACCTGAAGCGGAAGAATAAGCAGGACTATATAAATGAAAAAGAGTTTGTCCCGAAACGGAAATTTTAATTTAGCAAACGCGAATGCCGCGAGCGCTGAAAAAACGACCTGCAAAATTACCGTTGGCAATGTTATTATAACTGAGTTCCAGAATTTAAGCAGATACTCAGCTCTTCTGAAAAACACCTCGTAATATTGCTCCGCGGAAAACATATTAGGTATTAAATTAACGGATTTGAACGTCTCTTCTGAAAAATTTAAAGTTTTTTCGATTTCGCCTGACTGCATAAAGGAATTTGCAAGCATATATATTATCGGAAAAAGGAAAACGGCAGTCAGCAGAATTAAAATTATGTATTTAAGAACAGATTTAGTTTTCTTCATTTTGCACCTCATTCCATATAACCGCGTTTTCTCTCGAATATAAAGAACACAAGCAGTATAACAATGATAAATACGGACAGAATTATCGAGGCGGCGGAAAGCCTCGGATAGTTAAGATTATAGTAGTTGTTGTTTACAAAATTCTGCATAAAGTAAACGTGCTCGTCAGGATAATCTCCGAAAAGAGCGAAAACTTCTCGGTAAATTTTAAACGAGTATATAAGCTCCATAAGGAAAACAAAGAAGATAGTAGGCACAATGTTAGGTATTTTAATACGGGTAACTATTGTAAAGGCGTTAGCGCCGTCGAGCCTTGCGCTTTCAACATAGGCGTTCGGAACATTTGCAAGTCCCGCTGTAAAAAGAATCACGCAAAATCCGCAGTATTTCCAGATAAAAATTATTATAATCATCACCATTGAAAAGGGCGAACTGAAAAACTCTACGCTTTCAAGTCCCATAGCGTTTAAAAGTCCGTTTATCGCTCCGTAATCCTCGAAAAACACCTGCCATACTACGATTAAAGACGACACGGGGATTATTACGGGGATTAACAGCGAGCTTCTGAAAAAAGCCGAAATCCTCTTAAAAGAATTTAAAAACAATGCTATTAAAAAGGAAATAACCATTAAAAGAGGAATTGCGATTAAGGTGAATATGGCTGTATTTTTTAAGGCAAGAGTAAACGAATAGTTAGAAAACAGCTCGATATAGTTTACGAGTCCGACGAATTTATTGCCCGCAAAAAGGCTCTCAATAAAACAGATTATGTACGGAATAATATAGAACACCGTTATGCCCAAAAGGCTCGGCAGAATAAACAGTATAGCCGCAACGGCTTCTTTTGCTTTGTGTGTCATTTTTTCTCCTTTTATTCCTCAAGATAGAATTTAGTAGCGGTATTAAGCTGTCGTATAAACTTATTTTTAGGGAGCATACCGCTTGCGTATTTTTCTACTAATTCACCGATAATTGCATTTTTATAATAGTTTCTGTTAAGCTCGCATTTTTTTACGCTTTTAACCGCTTTGACGCTTGCTTTCATAATATCTGAATTTAAGCCTATTTCATTTCCAAAACTGTCCTCAATTTCAGATGCGTTTCTTATTCTTTTTTCCATAACCTTGTTGTTAACGGGAAAAGCAGGTATAGCGTTGGAATTGAAGTTGCTGGTAAAATGCGACTGCCCCGTGTCGCTTAACGCGAATTTGATTAGCTCGATTACTTTTTCCTTTTTATCTGAATTTTTATTTACCGCTATTCCAAAGTCGATTGAACCCGTATTGTCGTTTTTGTTTCTTACCGGACCTCTGTAAAGAACGGCGTCGTCCTGACGTGCTTTATTTATAGTAATACGACTTCCTTTTCCCTCGGTTGACCATTCCTCGTCCAAAAAACTTATTTGAAGGTCATAAAAGCTGTTAAGCTCGCTTGAAAAAAGACTTTCTCTGAAATTTTCGCTATCCTCGTTATATCTTGCGCCCGCTTTTACAAGCTTTGCCGCTGTGTCCAGGATATTTTTAAATTCACGGTTGTTAAAGTCAATCTCTTTATTGTCAAAGTCAACATAATCACAGATTATATTGCTTATAAGCAACGCGTCGTAGCCCTGTGATGAGGAAAGTTCGTATTCGTCACAATGTTTTATAAGGTTTTCAAAAAAACCGCTGTCGCCGTATGTAATAACGGAATTTTGGGAGGTCGGCATATTAAGCTTTTCTAAAACATATTTGCTCGCTATGTGCGCTTTAGGTGTAAAAAGCAGTGGAACAATATATCTCTTGCCGTCAAAAACTCCCGATTTTAAAACATTTTTATTGAGATTTGATTCGTCAAACTTTTCATTGTTTTCCTCAAAAATCTCGTCAACGTCAGCAAAGAGCTTTGCCTCAATCATTTTTTCAAAGGGTAAATACTCGTCCGTTAAAAAGATGTCGGGACCGCCTCCAGCCATTATTTCGGTTGACATTTTATTGTAAAGCTGTGTTTCGTCATCAAATGTTACGTAATCAACCTGATACGAAGTGTCAAGTCCGTCCATAGACGCGCAGTATGAGTTATATGTATTAAAAAGCCCCTTATACCATTCAACAGTGCCGTCAGTACAATAAATAAGAATTTTATTGCTTTTAACTTCCGGCTCTGATTTTGAACAGGAAACGGAAAAAATAAGCGTAAATATTATTAAAATAACATAAGCTGTCTTTAATTTTTGATTTTTCATACAAACCACCAAATTAATCATAACATATAAATCTGTATTTTATGTGAAAAAAAAGAAGAAAATAAATAAAAAATTATATTTTTTACTAAAAAAATTGTAATTTTTTTACATTACTACAGATAAAATACAGATTTATGTGGTACAATGTTAAAGTAAAAATCAAAATCTAAAAGATTTTTATTTAAAATCCTTTTACGAGGTGATAAGATGTATAGAATTTTGCTTGTTGAGGACGATAAAAATATTTGTGAAATGATACAAGACTATTTTCTTATGAAAGGAAAAATAGATTTAAAAATTGACACTGCGTACAGTGGAGAAATGGGGCTGGAGAAAGCGTACGAAAACAGGTACGACATTCTTTTGCTCGACGTTATGCTTCCCGAAATTGACGGATTTGAAATTTGCTCGGAAGTGCGCAGGTACAGCGACACACCCATTATTTTCATTACCGCGAGAACTTCGCAGAGGGATATTTTGAGAGGATACGCCCTCGGCTGTGACGACTACATAGTAAAACCATTTTCTCTGCCTGTGTTTTATGAAAAGGTAATCGCTACAATAAAGCGCTCAAAAGGCCTTGTAAGAAACAGCGTGCTTTCTGCAGGGACGGTTTCACTTAATCCTAACAACGGGATTGTAATTTCCGACGGGGAGGAGATTAAACTTACCGCAAAGGAATATACAATACTTAAAATTCTTTTAGAAAATAAAAAGAAAGTCATATCCCGAGAAAAGCTTATAAATGAGGTTTGGGGATATGATACATGCGTCGACGACAGAGTTCTTGACACCCACATAAAAAATATAAGAAAGGCGCTCGGAGCAAACTCGGGATTGATAAGAACTATTATAAAACGGGGATACAGAATTGAGGACGGAGAATAAAAAACTAAAGAGAAAAAAACGCAATCATTATATAAAGATAATGAGCTTGTTTTTGGCGGTGTTTATCATTGTATCGGGAGCGTACGCGGTAATTGCTCTTAGCAATGCGCATAATATGCTGTATATTGAAAAGCAGGAGGAGGCGGCAAGGCTCCACTATGAGGCTTTTCAGTCTAAATCCGATACTCTTAATTACACAATAAACAATAATTATAACAATAAATCCGTTGAAATTGAGGTACTGAAAGATGGTATAGTAATCGCCAAAACAGATAATATTCTTTCGGTTAATTTTAAAGATAAAGATACAGGAGACGTAGGAGAGGGGACAATTAATTTTTATAATTTTAAAGATACTCTCACAAGCAGTCAGTATGTAGAAATAATTAATTACTTAGAGGAAACTCCCGACGCTGACGAAAGTGAACTAAACGGAAATCTCCGATATGAGCTTGTGTGCAGGGAATTTTATTTTGACGACGAGCAAATAATTCCAAAAAGGGTAGAAATCGTTATTACCAATGATATAAACACTTGGTACGCGCAGGATGAAAAGGTCAAAAGCTTTAAGCTTAATGTCGATAAAACAAAGCTTAACAACACGGGGGTTTATAAAAGCGGGGATATGTATAAAAATGTTATCGACCGCGATTTTGTTTTGGATAAATACCGAAACAAAGGCCTTTTTGAGCAGGTTGAAAAAATAGAAAACGGCAAAGAGCCTGTATCCAACGGAAGTTCGGAGATAAAAGTTTCCCCGTTTGAATTCATTTTCTTTCAGTTCGATACCGTTGGGCGTATTTACTATTCGTTTGATAGTCCCTACAACACTTCGGACGAGGGCGAACTGTACGAGATAAAATATGCAAGCTCCTACAATATTTTAGATGTTTGTCTTTTAAATATTTTATTTGCCTCAATTATAATTTTCTTGTTTTTCCTGATTGTGGGATATTTAATTACACGGTTGAGCTGGCGGTCAATAGCGACCGAAATTGAGCAGGAGAAAATTCGTTTGGATATGACTAAGGCTATGGCGCACGATTTAAAAACTCCGCTGTTCATAATAAGCGGTTTTGCGGAAAATCTTCGCGAGGATGAAAGTTTTGAAAAGCGTGAACATTATACTGACGTTATACTTGAACAGAGCAGGCATATGAACAATCTTATACACAGTATGCTTGATTATTCAAAATTCGAGTCGGACGATTTTGAACTTAAAAAAAGCGAGTTTTCTTTGCTTGCACTTGTGCTTGAAGCAGTTGAAAAATATCACGATGACAGAATTGAAAAATCCGTATACGGTGATATTTCCGTTTTTGCGGACAGAAATCTTTTAACTACAGTTGTTAATAATTTTATAGATAACGCTTTAAAATACGGAAGTAAAAAGAATCCGATTGAGATTGAGATAAAGGAAAACAGGCTGAGCGTTTCAAACTCTCTTGAAAAGGAGATAACCGATGAACAAATTGAAAAAATGTGGAAGCCGTATTCAAAGCTTGATTCTTCCCGCGTGTCAACAGGCAACGGACTCGGACTCGCTATTTCAAAACGAATTTTAGAACTTCATAATTTTAAATACGGAGCAAAAACGAATAAGGACCAAATAACATTTTATATTGAGTTTTAAACTGTTTTGGATGATAGTTGATTTTTATTACCGTAAAAAAATACCTCTTTAAAAGGATGTGAAATTTGTATATAATAAAATTAAATATTTCCTGTCACAAATTTGAATTTTCAGAGTTTAAGTGTATAAAGGGGAAATTATTCAGAGTTTGGAGAAGAAATGATAGCGTTATATCTTTCGTTTGTTGAAAACGAAAATGATAAGGGAAAATTTGAGGAAATTTACATTCGCTATAAAAGCCTTATGCTAAGCCGTGCCTATGAAATTCTTCGCGACAGGGAGCTTTCGGAGGACGCCGTACATAATGCTTTTATCCGCATACTTAAAAATCTTGAAAAGCTTGACGAGGCAGACAGCAATCGCACTAAAGGTTTTGTGATGATTGTGCTTGAAAATGTCGCGAAAACTATGTATGTAAATAGCAGAAAGCATAATATTATTGAACTTAACGAAAATATTTCTGTGGATACAAATGTTGAAATTGATACTGAGGAAAAGCTTACCGCTGAATTTATCGCTCAGAAAATTGCTCAGCTTCCCGATAATTACCGCGAGATAATTACGCTTAAATACCTGCACGGATTTAACGATAAAGAAATCGCGTCTGTTTTGAATATTTCCCAAACCTCGGCACGAAAGCGCCTGCAACGCTCACGGGAAAAGCTCAAAAAGCTTGTGGGAGGAGAATTTTATGGATAGAATTATTGATAACGAAATGCTAATTAAAGCGCTCGAAATTTATGAGGATAAACGGCTTTCAGGCTACAATCTTAATGAAAGCTTTACCCCCTCAAAAAACTTTGAGAAGAAAATGAAAAGGCTGATAAAATCTCAGACAAATCTTTATTACCGAACTACCTGTACAAAAACAGGGAAAACCGTTGCCGTGCTTGTTGCCGTTTTTGTGTTGTTGATGTCCGCTATGAGCGTAACGGCTGTCAGAGAAACTATTTTGAATTTCTTTGTACATCAAAACGGCGGTAAAAACAGTGTTGAGATGATTGAATATAATTCAAAAGACGCGTCGTCTTATCCTAAAAAGATTGAGAAAGTCTATTCGCTTTCGTATGTCCCGAAGGGCTATAAGCTTAGCGAAAAAACATCTGATGAAAATAACGCGGGCGAAATCTATATATATAAAGACAATTACCTTGATTTTGAGCAATTCACCAAGGCGGATTATTCCTCGGCGTCGGACAGCGAGTTTTCAGCGCCGAAATCAGAAAGCTTTAACGGTCAGGATTATATAATACGGACTGACAATGATATGACTATGCTGATTTGGGAAAGGGACGGATACGTTTTTGAACTTGTCGGATTTGCAGAGAAAAGTGAAATGTTTAAGATTGCGGACTCTGTAAAGGATAAGGGGGTATCACAATGAAAAAGCTAACGGCTTTAGTTATAGTTTTTATGCTTTTTGTTTCCTGCTTTAACGTTTCTGCCGTATCGGCTGTTGAAGAAAAAGAAACCGATTTTTTAGCGGAGTATGATTATTCTTTTGGAGAAATAAACGAGGAATATACTCTCGCCTATAAAAACATTAACTTAACTTCCGATACAGAACAATGCAGTATAATAGGAGGCTTTTGCTTTTACTCTAAAGAGCCTGTTTCCTCGCTTTTCGTTGTTAATAATAAAGGAGAAAGCGATTCTCTCGATATTGCTTACGGAAAAACTGTCGGCGATGAAGATATGGACGTTATCGTACGTCTTATATGTTCTGCTAAGGAAAACGGAGTTGAACCGTTTACAACGTGGAATATTGTCTATATAAAAGACGAGAACAACGCTCAAACCGAACCTACTGAAAGCTCGTCAGAAACTGTTTCTACTGAGCCTCAGTCAAAACCTGATGTTCCGCCGGGGATTACGACTGAATCCGTATACGTTGGAACAGACGCAACAGAGCCTAAACCGCCGGATGACGTTAAGCATCCGACTACAGTACCTACAACACATAAACCTACATCTGCAACTGAAAAGAAGCCGCCCGCGACCGTTAAACCGTCTAAAAACTCGTCTTCAAATAGTAAATCAACGCCCAAGCTTAATTTTAAAAGCGCAACCTTAAAATGCGGAAAGACTGTAAGACTTTATGTTAAGAATAAAAACGGAAAAAGCGTTAAATTTTCTTCGGGCAATAAAAGAATTGCAAAGGTAAGCAAAAAGGGAGTTGTAACCTCTCTTAAAAAGGGTATTGTAAAAATTTACGCAAAGGTTGCCGAGAAAAAGCTGTACTGTACCGTCAGGGTCGTTTCGAGCCCGAAACTTTCAAGAACGAGTGTTAAGGTGCGCCGTGGAAAAACCGCGATTATAAAAATTACGGGACGGGCAAGTTCGGTGAAAAATACATACAAGGATTCAAAAAAAGCGAAAATTCTCGGTAAAAGGAAGTCGAACACCTTTAAAATCCGCGGACTGAGGCGTGGCAAAACATTTGTTAAAGTCAAGGTTAACGGAGTTGTTTTCAAAATAAAGGTAAAAATAATTTAAACGTCACAATTTATTGAGATTATAACAGAGCGCGAAAAGGATGTGTGTAAATATGATGAAACACTCAAAAAAATTTATATCAATTTTCCTCTCTCTGATTATTTCATTCTCCGCTGTTTTCGCGGTCGGCTATTCACAAGCTTTCATCACAAATCAGAAAGCAAATGCGCTTGCGCCGTCTTCTCCATATAAATTTAGAAACTTTATTGCAAAAAAATACAAGAATATTACTGTAGATGATGTTAAGGTCGATTTATATAAAAAGCTTTCAGACGGCAACAGACTTGTTATTTATAGGCTGAAAGGCAGAGCCTATCCCTCTGTTTTGTGTATGTGCTGTATTGATAAGTATTACTATGAATACGGATACGATAACGAGGCCCGTATTTTTGACGGGAAGAAATTGACCTCAATTAAAAAAGCTTTTGAGAGCGGAAAAATCAACAAGAAAATCCTTTCGGAAATTGACGGATATCTTAAAGATATGAGAGTAAATGCAATTTCTGTAAAGGCCGGCAGGGAGATTTATCCAAACGGCTTTCTTCCGCCGTACTACAAGAGTGTAAAAAGCTCAAACAAAAAGGTTGTAAAAATTTTTGATGGCAAAGAAAAATCACCGATTGCCCTTAGAAAGGGTACGGCTGTAATTACCGCGTCTAATAAAAAGGGTATTAAAATTAAATGTTTAGTTACAGTTACCTCCAACCCTAAGCTTTCTAAAGATAAAATTACCGTAAAAAGGAATCAAACAGCAAGAGTTAAAATCATAGGTAAAGCCCCGAGTGTTAAAAACAATTACAAAAACACAAAGTACGCTGCGATTATTTCAAAGACCTCATCTAAAACAATTAAAGTCAAAGGACTTAAAAAGGGTAATACAACAATTAAAATTACCGTTAACGGTAAAAAACTTAGCTTAAAAGTTAAGATAAAATAGCTGTTTCCAATATCATTTCTATATTTTCCCCAATGTGCGCCCCTATGCGGTTGAGCCGTATAGGGGCAAATCCTTTAAACTTTAAAAAAATTTTAAAAAAATTCAATAAAAGTGTTGACAAATGCTAAAAACTATTATATAATATATACAACAAACAAAAGAGGAGGTTTTAAAGATGTTACAAAGACCATACAGAATTTCTATCAAAGACCTCAAGCGGAGTTTACCGCCTAACTGATTAAGCCGGAAACGGCAAAGCTGAAAATTAAATCATAGGTTTATAAAAATTTTAATTAGTTTAACGGAGACTGGTCCGATGTAATATTTAATTATAGATTTGAATTAAGAATTTTTATAGATAGGGGATAGTCCCATGATTTGTTTATAGTATTTAATTTATTCTAATTAGTTTATACATCATTTTAATTTAATATGAGGATAGACCAATGTTCTAAATAATTTCGCCCGTGGCTTTTGCCACGGGCTTTTTATGTCTCCTCGTCAGATATTGCAGTCCCTCTCTGACAATTAATCTCCCCAAAAAAACCTTTCTGCCTCTATCTTACTTTGGATAGAGAGGTAAGGTTCTGCGAAAAATCCCTATCAAACATTCCTCTCTATCCGTTTTCAGACAGAGAGAAATGTATTCTGTAAAATTTTTAATTCTTAACTCTTAATTTTATATACTCTATGTCAATATTCGGGGTAAACCCGAAAGAAGGAAAAGAGGCTCTATGTCAACATTCGGGGTAAATCTGAAAAAAGATTAAGGCAAGCGATAGTGAGAATTTGTCGCTTATTTTATACTTGATGAAAAATATGTAATATACGATTGTGAAAACGAGAGAATTTTTATTCTTATGATTTATTATGAGACAGTAAATCTTTTTGTGTTGAGTTTTGATAAAAGATGTAGTAAAATAAACTTTAAGGTGAGTTATATGAAGATTGATTTTAATGAAATTGAGTTAAATGTAATAAATGAGTTTAAGGGCGGAAAAAAGAAAACAAAAGCCCGTATGCTTTTTGACGGGAAGAATAAGATTATGCACGGCACATTGGAGGTCGGAGCGTCAATCGGGCTTCATAAGCACGAAACAAATTCCGAGATAATTTATATATTAAGCGGAGAGGCGCGTTGTATTTACGATGATACAGTTGAATTTTTAAATGCGGGTCAGTGCCACTATTGCCCGAAAGGACACAGCCACAGTCTTATAAATAACAGTGATTTTGATGAACTCGTGTTTTTTGCGGTTGTACCCGAACAGTAACTGAAATATTGATAAATAAAAAATTTATTATGTTTTATTAGAAAACAGGACTAAAAAAGCGTTTTGTAAATTTCAGTCACATATACTTGTTAAGATATTGAAAAAACTATTGATTTTAAAACTTTAATATAATATAATATCCTTAATTATAATTTAAGAGGTAAACCTATGAAAATTATTATTGTCGGATGCGGACGCGTCGGCAGAACAATCGCCGACCAGCTTAACAGAGAAGGCCACAGCATTACGGTAATTGACACCGATACCGACGCCTTGCAGTCGGTGGCGGGTACTCAAAATGTTATGGGAGTTGTCGGAAACGGCGCAACCTTTGCAACCCTTATCGACGCAGGCGTTAAGGACTGCGACCTTATGATTGCGGTTACGGCTTCCGATGAACTTAATCTTTACGCGTGCCTTATAGCGAAAAACGCGGGAGCGCCGAGAACGATTGCGCGTGTGCGTAATCCCGAATATACTAACGATGTTCCAAAGCTTAAAGACGAACTTATGCTTTCGCTCGCTATTAATCCCGAGCAGACCTGCGCGCGCGAACTCAGCCGTCTCATAAAATTCCCCGGAGCAGTTGAGATTGATTCCTTTGCCAAGGGCGTTGTCGATTTGATTAAAGTAAAAATAAGCGATAAGTCCGTTTTGGCGAATAAAAAGGTCGTGGACTGCGCGGGACTTTTCAAGAGCGGACTGAGAATTTGTACGGTTGAGCGCGGTAACGAGGGATTTATTCCAAACGGCGATTTTGAAATAAAATCTGGCGATGTAATTTCAATTATATCCGAGAGCAAGGCGGCGGCGAAGCTGTTGAAGGACCTCGGAGTAATTAACGGAAAGAGCCACCACGTTTTAATTCTCGGCGGAAGTAAAATCGCCTATTATCTTGCAAAATCACTTGTTGAAACGGGAATTAAGGTTAAAATTATAGAGAGTAACATACAGCGGTGCGAACAGCTTAGTGAAAATCTGGACGACGCTGTTATTATCCACGGAAACGGTATGAACCAAGACCTCCTTATCTCAGAGGGTATTGAGCACGCGGACGCAATCGTGGCGCTTATGGATACCGATGAGGAAAATATTATCGTTTCGCTTTTTGCGAAAGATGTTAACCCCGACGCGAAAATAATCACGGAAATTGACGATATAAGCTTTAAAATAATCGACAGTTTACCGCTTGACTCGGTAATTCACCCAAAACACCTTACCGGAAAATATATTATACGTTACGTTCGTGCGATGCAAAATTCGTTCGGAAGCAATATTGAAACGCTTTATTCTATTTGCAAAGACCAGGCGGAGGCTCTTGAATTTAAGGCGAGAGAGGATAATATGGCAATCGGAGTACCGCTTTCTATGCTAAACCTAAAATCGGATTTGCAGATTGCCTGCATAAACCGCAAAGGTAAAATCATTATCCCAAGCGGTAAAGATACGATTGAACTCGGCGACACTGTTATAGTAGTCACAAAGCATAAGGGTTTGTTTGACTTAAAGGATATACTCAAATAAATTTACGTTTCTTATTTTTCGTTTATTTTCTTCGCTTAAAATAATATTATAAGAGGATATTTATGAACAAAAGGACTTTAATTTATATACTCGGCTGGGTGCTTTTAATCGAAGGTATTGCAATGCAGGCAAGCACATTAGTCGGATTGTGGTACAAAGAGAATACATACAGTTATTTTCTTTTTATCGGAATCGCGATGATTGTTGCGGGAGCTGTAATTGTCTTTAATAAACCCAAGCGGTTTGAAATGCAGCGCAAGGACGGCTTTGCGGCTACAGCTTTAAGCTGGATTTTACTTTCGTTTTGCGGAGCTTTACCGCTTTGGCTCAGCGGTTCAATTCCAAGCTTTATTGACGCTGTTTTTGAATCTGTTTCGGGTTTTACAACTACGGGAGCTACAATTTTACAGGATATAGAGGCGCTTGATAACTGTATGCTCTTTTGGAGAAGTTTAAGCCATTTTCTCGGCGGAATGGGTGTAATAGTATTTCTGCTTGCGCTTATTCCTAAGCTCGGAGGGAATTCGGGTATTAACCTTATGAAAGCAGAATCCACAGGACCCGAAGTTGATAAAACTATGCCGAAACTCAGGAACTACGCGGTACTGCTTTACTCAATTTATATAGGACTCACTATAATAGAAACGGTTCTTCTTATGTGCGGAGGAATGTATTTCTTTGACGCTGTAACTACCGCGATGTCAACCGCCGGTACGGGAGGTTTTTCGGCGTACAACAAATCAATGGGTTACTTTGACAGCTATTATCTTCAGGGCGTTGTCGCCGTGTTTATGATGTTGTTCGGAGTTAATTTCTATGTGTACATTTTAATTCTCACAAGGAAATTAAAATCCATTCTGCATTTTGAGGAGCTTTGGTATTATATAGGAATAGTTATTGTATCAACGGTTATTATTGCCGTTAATATAATGAAGATATATCATAACGCTTTTGATTCTTTCCATCAGAGCTTTTTCTATGTAAGTTCAATTCTTTCGAGTACGGGCTTTGCGATTGACAATACCGATAAATGGCCGGAGTTCAGCAAGGCGTTAATTTGCGTTCTGACCTGTATAGGAGCCTGCGCGGGAAGTACGGGCGGAGGATTTAAGGTTTCGAGAATTATTATCCTTTTAAAAGAAATGCGAAAGGAATTCCGCCTTATCGTCCATCCGCGTACAGTCCAGACGGTTAAAGTAAACGGCAAGAAGATAAGCCACGAGGTTGCCCGAAATGTAAGTGTTTATCTTATAATTTATATTCTTTTTGTATTGATAAGCACAGCGCTGATTGCGCTCAACGGCTTTGATTTTACAACAAACCTGACAAGTGTGCTTGCAACCTTTAATAATACGGGTCCCGGATTTTCAATTGTAGGCTCTGCCGGAAACTACAGCGGATTTAACATATTCTCAAAAGTTGTTTTCTGCTTTGATATGATAGCGGGACGACTTGAACTTTATCCGCTTTTGCTGATTTTTATGCCCACTGCTTGGAAAAAAAATTAATATTTTACATCTCACGGGTAATAATACCTGTGAGGTGTTTTTATGTCAGAATTGGTACTTGATTATCACGAACAGGAAGAAGTCCGCCAATACGGTTTTGGAACAAAGCTGTTTTTTCTGTATTTTCTCAATGTGTGCGACTGGTTTTGTACGCAGGTTTTGATTGATACGGGATATTTTCACGAGGCAAATCCGATAATGAGTTGGATAATGGATTATCCGATTGTCGGCTTTTTTGTAAAATGTATTCTTCCGCTTGCTCTCAGTGTTTTGATTTGGCTTTTTTACAGAATCTTTAACCTTGAACAGAGCAAATTTACTAATTTTATTATCTACAGCGGGGTTGTGATTTACTCAGCGGTTATCCTTGTTCATATTGTTAATTTTGTGACGTTGTATTCAACCGTCGGATAAATGGGGGTGAGGTTTTGCCTGCGCTAAGCGTCCGCAATTTATGTAAAAGTTTTGTTGAGAGAACATTGTTTGAAAACGTTACCTTTGATATTGAAAAGGGAGATAAGGTCGGTTTTATCGGCGCAAACGGTACGGGTAAAACTACGCTGTTAAAAATTATAAACGGAGAAACAGACGCTGACAGCGGAGATGTTTTTACATCTGCGAATACATCGCTCGGTTATATGGAACAGCACGCCTGCACACATCCTGAAAGAAGCGTTTACGATGAGCTTATTTCGGGTTTTGGCTACTTGATTGATATGGAGAGCGAAATTGAAAAGCTGAATAATTTGGTTGAAAATTCTCCGACCGCTGAAAATATAGAAAAACAGACCGCTTTAATCGAGCGTTTTGAGAGCTTGGGCGGTCTTACATATAAATCGCGCACACGTTCTGCGCTGATTGGTTTCGGATTTGAAGAAAAGAATTTTAATATGCCGACGGGAAAGCTTTCGGGAGGTCAGCGTTCTAAATTAAGCCTTTTAAAGCTTTTGCTTTCGCAGTCGAATTTTCTGCTTTTAGACGAACCTACTAATCATCTTGACATAAGCTCTGTCAATTGGCTTGAAAGCTTTATAAAGGATTTTCGGGGTTCAATGCTGATTATAAGTCACGACAGATATTTTCTTGATAACGTTACGAATAAAACGATTGAACTTGAAAATAAAAAGACGATGATGTATAAGGGCAATTATACCGAGTTTAAAAGAAAAAAACAGGCTTTTGTCGAAAGCCTTGAAAATAAGTACAAGAATGATTTAAAAGAGATTAAACGCATTGAGGGTATTGTTGAACAGCAAAAACGCTGGGGTAGAGAGCGTAATTTTATAACCGCCGAAAGCAAGCAGAAAGAGGCGGACAGAATTAAAGCACAGCTTGTAATACCCGATAAAGCGCTTGAAACAATTCATATGCGCTTTGAGCCGAAACGCACAAGCGGTGACGATGTTCTTATTGCTGAAAATCTTTCAAAAAGCTTTGGGGAAAAACATCTTTTTTCAAACGTTGATTTTCATATCCGCAGGGGAGAAAGAGTTTTTGTAATCGGGGAAAACGGATGCGGAAAAACTACGCTCTTTAATATACTGCTTGGACGTTGCGCTCTTGACAGCGGTATGGTGGACTTCGGGGCGCAGGTTGATGTCGGATATTTTGACCAGATGCAAAGTACTCTCGACTTAAATAAAACAGCTTTGGACGAGGTGTGGGACGCATTTCCCGATATGACTGAAACTAAGGTGAGAACCTGCCTCGGAAGTTTTCTTTTTAAAGGCGATGAGGTTTTTAAACCGCTTAAAAAAATGAGCGGCGGCGAACGCGCGAGAGTCAGCCTTTTAAAGCTTATGCTCAACGGCTCTAATCTTCTCCTGCTTGACGAGCCTACCAATCATCTTGACAGCGCCTCGCGTGAACAGCTTGAAAATACTCTTGAAAATTATGACGGAACAATGCTTATCATAAGTCACGACAGATATTTTATTAATCGTCTTGCAACGAGAATTTTATGCCTTGATAAATCAGGGGTTTGCGAATATCTCGGAAATTACGACTACTATCTTGAACGTAAATCGACACCAAATAAAAACGTAATTACTTCAGAACACGATATAGTCAAAAAACCGAACGACTATATGCTTGAAAAACAGGAACGAGCAAAAAAACGCAAACGGGAGAATGAGATAAAAAAGCTTGAAAAGCTTATCGAAAACCTCGATATGGAAATCGAAAATCTTAACAGAGAACTTCAAAGCGACGATACAGCAAGCGACTACAACAAGCTTATGGAACTTTCCGAAAAAATAGAAGAAAAGCAAAATGAACTTGAAAAAGCGTATGAGGACTGGGAGAGTTTGAACGCTTTGGAGTAGACAATTAAAGAATTTTGTAGTATTATAATTACATAAATCTGCCTGTAGCACAGTTGGATAATGCAACAGACTCCGACTCTGTAGAGCGCTGGTTCAAATCCAGTCAGGCAGGCCATATAAAAACTCATTAAATAAGCTGAAAATAGCTTATTTAGTGGGTTTTTCTTTTATTATAACTGAATTAAAATGCGTGTAAATGTAGTAAATAGATGTTGTTATTTGTTAGGAATATTAGTCAAATGTTAGTCAAAATTGTATTAAAAATAATCCTATACAGCATCTTCTATTTTGTATTTATCAGGTTCAAGAAATTTATCGAGTTTATTTGTATTGATTTTTTCCGTTCCCTTAATAAGTGAGTGTAGATATTTATTGTAGTTTCAGGTAGGAAATGGTCTGACTTCTTTTAGATATATAAAATATGGTTGTTAGCGTTGAAAAGGTTTGTTGTGTGCGTATGCCTAAGGTTATGAGCCGTAAAATGCTCTATTACTCTGAGAAGAACCCTAAACTTTGTGATATCCAAATAATCATAAAAATTCACATTCAGAGATTGAGAACAGCGGAAATATATGTTGAAACTGATATTCGGATAAAAAGAGTGAGTAAATTATAAATCACTTTTTAGTGGACGAGCATAGAATATAAAGGAGATATTAAAGAATGGCAGCAGAAAAAAGAACAATTAATCTTAGAAGATTAATCGCAGACGATGGTATGGTTATTACCGATAAAGAAACACAGACAATGCGTGTTAAAGAAATTTATCTCGCTAAGGGCGAGCGAAAAGACAGCTTTATTGAAATAGACGAGAATACTTATTTGCCCGAACCGGCAGACAAGCCTATATCAGAAAGCGAGGGTGTATAATGATTGAATTTATAATGCAATATTGGTTGGAGGTAATATTTGGAATAGTTGTAGCAGGAGTAGGAGCCGTTTTCGCATCTTTGCGCTCTAAACTAAAAAAACAAATAGAAAAAGAGAAATCGCTTGAAAATGGCGTATGCTCTCTGCTTAGAGCCGAAATGATACGAAGCGGAGAGAAATATATTCAAAAGCGTTATTGTAATATATACGCTAAAGACGCGTTCGACAAAGCTTACAAAGCTTATCACGATTTGGGCGGTAACGGAACTATGACCGAGCTTCACGAGCAAGTGATGAACTTGCCCGCACAGGAGCAAGAAAAAAATAAATGTTCAGAAAGGGAAGATTGATTATATGAAAGAATACTCGAAAAAAATTTTGCTTTTAATAGCTGTTCTTTGGCTTTTAATTGCGCTTTTTGGAGTTGGTATAACAATTTATCAGGCAATTACTTCCCCCGATAATGTTAATCTCGAAGGATTATACAGTTATGTGGGCGCTCCTATGGCGGGAGGAATTATAATGTATCTGATAAAATCCGCAATTGAAAACAAACATAAGATTAAAAACAGTTTAGATAACGAAGAGTTAAACGAAGAAATAACAGACGATGATTTCATCGAGGAGGATTAAAGTTATGGGATTTCAATTTATACTTATTGTCTTATTTGTCGTAAGCATACTCACAACTCTGACTGTGCAGGGAATAAAGTACATACTTGATATGAACAACAAGAACTATTCGTCAAATATTCTTGCTGTGATTGTTTCTGTGGTACTTTCTGCCCTTATGGTATTACTTTATTGTCTGTACTTCAACAAACCTGTAACAACTCAAATCGTGATTGAAACAGCGGTGCTTATGTATTTGAGCTTTCTTGTCACGACGAACGGATACGACAAGGTAATTCAGACTATTAAACAGATTAAGGAAAACTTAGGAAAGGACATTTTTAAATGATTACAGCTAAAAAGATATTAAAAAAGGCAAAATCTTATATAGGCACAAAAGACGATGGTAACAACAAGGTGCTTTTTAACACGGAATTTTACGGACGAGCTGTCAGCGGAGACGCTTATCCGTGGTGTGTGGTATTTATATGGTATCTGTTCAAATCACTTGGAGCTTCCAAGCTCTTTTGTGGCGGAGATAAGGTGGCAAGCTGTGGAGTGGTAATGTCCGAGATGTCGGCTCAAAAGCTTAGTTATAAAACTAAGCCAAAGAAGGGCGACCTTGCGATTTATGATTTCAGCGGAAACCATAAAGAACATACCCATATAGGAATTGTTTCCGAGATTATAAGCTCAACAGAGTTTAAAGCAATTGAGGGCAATACGGGCAGTACGAACTTTACAAACGGCGGTTACGTTCTTGAACAGAAAAGGAATAAAAATCAAGTCAACTGCTTTATCCGCCCGGAATACTCTTCAGAGGCAGAAAAAACTGTTGCTCTGAAAGAGAACGGCGCGATTTACAAATATGCTTATAAAGACGTTATCGGAAAAAGCTCTAAAAACTTAAAGAACCTAAAAAAAGGTTCAAAGGTAAAACTTGTTGCCGATACGGACGACGGTTACGGCTGGAGCAAGGTTAAGTACGGAAAAGTAACAGGCTGGATGATGAATAAACATCTTGATAAAAAAAGCCTTTCAGGTTTTAAGAAATATACTCTTAAATCGGATACAACAGCAACACTTGTTAAGGATAAAAAGCTTTCTGATAAAGTAAAGCTTAAAAAGGGTACAAAATACACACTTATAAGTGAGATTGAAAAAGGTGATTACAAAGGTTATTCTTATATCAAAATCAATGGCAAGCATTATTACGTTAAGTTTAATTAATGTGGTATAGGAAATAACGATTAATATATTTGGGGAAGAAAGCGGAAGCTAAAATCACTTCCAATGGATATTAATAAAATCAATTATTTGGCTGTTAATTAAAAAATAATGTTAGTCAATATGTTAGTCAAGTGTCGCTAAAATGCCCATTGCTATTGTAATTTAGTCGTTTTTACTCAGTCTCCGACCTCTGTAGAGTACCGATTCAAATTTGGTCAGGCATACCATAAAACAGGCGGTTTAAAAAACTGCCTGTTTTTCTTATAAAAATAATACACAAAAGACGTTTGAGAAATTTGTGATTTATATCAATTGAAAATAAATTCTGTCTATGGTAAAATTTAACACATATTATCATAAAAATTGTTGATTTATTGTTGAAAATGAGGATGAAAATGGAGCATAAAAGAAATTCTTTTTCAAGTTCAATAGGCTTTGTGCTTGCGGCGGCGGGTTCCGCAGTCGGATTGGGCAATATTTGGAGATTTCCTTATCTTGCAGCTAAGGACGGAGGCGGACTTTTTCTTGTCATATATCTCATTCTTGCGTTAACATTTGGATTTACACTTCTTGTTACGGAAATATCTATCGGACGGAAAACACACCAAAGCTGTCTTACTGCCTACGGGAAGTTAAACAAAAACTGGGGTTGGCTCGGTAGTATCGCGAGCGCCGTTCCGTTTTTGATATTGCCTTACTACTGCGTTATCGGCGGCTGGGTGCTTAAATATTTTGTCGCTTTCCTTACGGGTCAGGGAATGGACGCTTCTGCGGACGGTTATTTTACAGACTTTATTTCAAATCCTGTTGAACCGATTGTGTACGATTTAATTTTCCTCGCTGTTACCTGCGTGGTAGTTTACCGCGGTGTAAATAAGGGAATTGAGGCTCTGTCAAAAATTATTATGCCCGCTTTAATTTTGCTTGTTGTCGGAATGTCAGTTTATTCTTTGACGCTGAAAGGCGGAGAGCAATCCGGAGGAAGAACAGGTATCGAGGGCTTTATGGTATATGTTGTTCCAAATTTAGAAGGGGTAACCGCACAGGATTTGCTTGTTGTTACAATGGACGCTATGGGACAGCTTTTCTACAGCGTAAGCGTCGCTATGGGAATTATGGTTACCTATGGCTCGTATTTTAAGGACAAGAGCAATCTTATGAAATCCGTAAATCAGATTGAAATTTTCGATACGGTTGTAGCTTTTCTTGCAGGCGTAATGATAATTCCCGCGGTTTTTGTATTTCTCGGCCAAGAGGGAATGGCGCAAGGGCCGGGCTTGATGTTTGTCGCTATGCCGAAAATTTTTACCCATATGGGAATAGCTGGAAGAATAATCGGTTGCACATTCTTTTTAATGGTGCTTTTCGCTGCTCTTACAAGTTCAATATCCATCTTAGAAGCGGTAGTTTCAGGAATAATAGACAAAACAAAAACGACGAGAAAAAAAGCTACTGTTATAGAGGGCGTTGTTACGCTTATTTTGGGAGTGGTAATATGTATGGGATACAATGTTCTGTATTTTGAAATTCCGCTTCCAAACGGAGTAACCGCGCAGTTGCTTGACGTTGTAGATTATATCAGCAACAGTATCCTGATGCCTGTCTTGGCGATAGGAACCTGCGTGCTTATAGGCTGGATAGTTAAGCCGAAGACTATTATAGAAGAAGCTACAAAGAACGGCGAAAAATTTGGGCGGAAAACGCTGTATATAGTAATGGTAAAGGTGATAGCGCCGATAATGCTGTTTGTTCTGTTGCTTGGCTCTCTCGGAATTTTCAAAATATAAACATTAGGAATTTTAAAAGCGCTGAATTACCTCCAGCGCTTTTAAAAATAAAACTAAAAAAGCCTTGCACTTTAAGGTAATTTATGCTATAATAGCACGGTTGAATAAATTATCCGGGTGTGGCGCAGTTTGGTAGCGCGCTTGAATGGGGTTCAAGAGGCCGCAGGTTCGACTCCTGTCACTCGGACCATAGAAAAACCGCATCAGAAAGCCAATTACAGGCAATCAGGTGCGGTTTTTTTCTGCTCAAAACTTCCCAAAATAGACTATTATTACGCAAAAGTTATAGTCAAAGTTATAGTCAAAATAAACTTTTTATTATACCAGTAATAGATATGTTGAGAAATTAATAAACCAAAAACTCGGAATCAGGTTCTCCTGAATCCGAGTTTTTTATAATCTTTTTATAATTTACTCCAAAATTTTTAGTTTCATATCATAGAGCATATCGTTGGTTTCCATAACGTTAAGCTTATGATAAATTGCAAATATAATTACAGAATCGCGCCTGTCACGCGGATAAAGCTCGCCCCAGCCTGCTTTTTTCAGCGCTTGTTGGAATTGACCTAATTTAAGTTCCAATCCAAAGCAAAGCATAATAAGCTTATCACGCGACGGCCTTTTAAGACCGGAAAATATCTGATAGCCGTAATGCTTTTCAATCTGCGAGTTTTCAATCGCCTCGCTTTTGCTTATTCCCTTGTTTTTCAGGTGCGTTTCCAACAGCTCGGGCAGGGTGTCGAAAATAATCTCTTCCGAATTTTCGTGAAAATATTCTTCGACGCTGTTTTTGATTTTTAAAATTTTGATGAGTTCGTCTGTTGTTTTTTTCATATTATATCTTCCCTTTTTTGTAAATTATGGTAAAATATTGTCATAGTTTATTTTATAGTAATTTAATTTGCAATTCAATATATTTTTGGTTAGAAAGGCTATTAAATTTGATGACTAACATTGAAAGGTATAATCTTTGGCAGTTCAGCGAGCTGTATCAGCTTGCGGAAAATATCTCTATTGTAAGAAATAACATAGACGGCAGTATTATGGTCAAAAGAATTTCATCGGGTGAGAACTTTTCCGTTATGGAGAGAATCGCTGGAATTAATCACCCTAATCTTATGAGAGTTTACGACTGTATTCTTGATAACGGAAAGTGCATAAGCCTTTCCGAGTACATTGAGGGTACAATTCTGGAAAGAGCTGTTTTGGATTTTACGCCGTACAATGAGCAGGCAGTTAAAAACATTATGGCACAGCTCTGCGACGGGTTGAGCGAGTTGCACCGCTTTGGAATTATACACCGCGATATTAACCCGAGTAATGTAATGCTTGATAAAAACGGAATTGTTAAGATAATAGATTTCGATATTACAAGAACGGTTAAGGAAAATAAAGCGAAAGATACCCGTGTGCTCGGCACGGCGGGCTATGCGTCGCCCGAACAATTCGGGTTTTCGCAGACAAACGAAAGGGCGGATATTTATTCCTGCGGTGTCTTGATGAATTTTTTGCTGACGGGAAAACTCCCGAGCGAAAATCTCTACAGCGGTAATTACCGCCCAATAATCTGCCGTTGCATTGAGATAGACGAGAACAAACGCTACGAAAATACCGAACAGCTTAAAAACGCTCTTTTCGGAAAAAATGAAACTCCTCTTAGGGAGCCTCAAAAGATAAGTTTTCTCGAGGAATTTCCGAAAAATATTCCCGGTTTCAGAACGGGTAAGAAGTGGCAGAAAGTTTTGACAGTAATATGTTATATTTATTACTTTCTTTTTCTTTTTTCGTTTGTAACTTATATGCCTAAAATCAGCGGTTCTCCGTTATGGGAGATGCAAGTGAGAATGAGTATTACAATTCTTGTTTTTTGGTCCGCGGTACCTTATATCTGTCTCGGGGATTTTGGAAATATCTCGCGGGTTATAAATCGCAGGAATCCTAAAAAAGCTAAAAATCTTTTAAAGATAATCGGCATATTATCTTTTGCAATTGGATTTTTAATAATGATGAGTAATTCGTCTTTTTATTAAATTATATCAGCAGACAAATTGATAATGGTATGCTCAAAGCATACCAAAAGAGAACGTTATCCGTGTATTATATATGCACGGATTTACTTTTCCGCGAATTTTAAAGGGGGTTATTTAATGAAATGCAGAAATTGTAATACCGAATACGAGGGCGGTTATTGTCCGAACTGCGGTTTGAAAGCTGAAACAGGACAGCCTCAGCCCGCGCAATATGAAACTAAGCATTACCAAAACTCAAACAATAAGGAAAACAAAAAGCCTGTTTATAAGAAATGGTGGTTCTGGGTTCTGATTGTTTTGGCTGTAGGCGTTATCTACTCTGTCGGTTCAACTGTAAATAGGTTTGGTACCTTAGAAAAAGCTTCCGAGTATTTGGCAGAGGCGTCGTCAATAGCGAATAATATTGGTTCACCCTCAAAGACGGAAACCGAGGCGGTAACCGAAGAAGAAACCGAGGCAGTAACGGAAGAAGAAACCGAGGCGCAAACAGAACAACAGACTGAAAAAGCTAAGACGTTTTCAGAAAAATCGGTCTATAATAAAGATGGTCTAAAGATTTATTACATCGGTTTTGATAACGGGATATTTTCAAAGGAGCTGAAATTCAGGGTTGAAAACAACTCGGGTAAAAAGGTGACGGTTTCGGTAGACGAAATGTCAATCGACGGTATTTCTGTCAGCGGTTATATGTACGCCGAGGTAGGTGATAATAAGAAAAAGAACGACGGTATTGTTTTGAATTCATCGGATTTGGATGACAATAATATTGATTCCGAAAGCATCAAAAAAGTTGACATTACTTTCAGCATATACAGAGGCAGTTTTCTTGATAAGGAAAATCCGTCCTGTACTATTAATATTCAGTAAATTATAAAATCGGCGGGGTTAAAACATATCATCCTTTTTAAAGGATTGGTTTTACCCGACCGATTTTTATTTATTATTCTATATTCTGACAGTATATATTAAAGCGCAAGCATAATGAATCTAAATGAGTAATTTTATTCATTGTAATTCCATTTGGGTATGTACTTTTCATCAGCGGAGTTTAACTCCTGAACAAAGCCGTCAAGCCCTGACATAAAAAGATAGTTTTTAACCTTTTCGTATTCGCGAAGGGTGATTTTTCTGCTAAGCTTTAAGTGGGTTTTTGCTTTATACATCGGTATGTACTGGCACATCAAACTTACAAGAGCCTGCGGAAAATTTTCTTTTATTATATCAATTACGCCTATACTGTTTTTGGTATGAGATGGAAGTACAAGGTGGCGGATTATTACGCCTTTTTTCATCATTCCGATTTCGTCAAATAAGTTTTCCCCTGTTTGGCTTATCATTTCAGCAATTGCGTTTTTAGCAATCTCAACGTAATTCGGCGCGTTTGAATAGCTTTTCGCAAGCTCATTGTCACTGTATTTGAGATCAGGCAAATATATGTCTACATAACCGTTGAGCGCTTTAATAGTTTCCGTGTTTTCGTAACCCGAACAGTTGTATACAATAGGAATTTTAGGCTTGTAAATCTCAAGGGCTTTTATAATTTCAACAGTATAAGGAGTAGGGGAGACAAAGTTTATGTTATGAACGCCGAGGCTTTCAAGCTTTTTAAACTCATCCGCGAGCCTTTGCGCATTAATGGTTTTTCCGTAATTTTCGGCGGAAATTTTGTAATTCTGACAGAATATGCACCTTAATGTGCAGCCCGAAAAAAACACGGCGCCGCTGCCTTTGTTTCCGCTTATACAGGGTTCTTCCCACATATGAGGGGCAATCCTTGCTATTTTAGGTAGTGTTCCTAAGGAGCAGAAGCCCTTGCCCGATATTTTATCACGCTGCGCGTTGCATTTTCGCGGACATAAATTGCAAATCATAAAATCACCGAGAAAATTATATCACATTATAATCAATTTTCAAAGTAACAGGTAACTCTGGTAAATACGATAGTAAGTTTAAACTTGCTGTGTTTTATAAACTATCATCAATATGCACAAAAAAAGCCCTGAAATTTCGTTATAAGAAGACTAAAATAATTCTTTATCAGAATATTGACGGCTTTTGTATTTGGTATGATAATAATTACAAATGCAATATTTTTGCAATGTTTAGGAGTTGATTTTATGAAAATGCGAAGAATAGTTTCGCTGATGCTGACTTTGCTTTTGATTGGCACAATGACTGTAGTTTCTGCCAATGCTGTCAATACAGATAAAACGTCAACCGGCGCATACTATAACCAAGGCGAAGACTCAAAACGCAATTACCCGAATTCTGTTTATTCGGGAACCGATTTGGGTGCTAACTATACTCCCTCGGCTACAACCTGGAAGGTATGGTCTCCGGCTGCTACAAAAATTCAGTTAAAGCTGTATAAAACAGGTACTGACCGCGAAAAGGGAGCGGGTGTAATCGGCACATATGACCTTACAAAGGGCGCAAGCTCCGTATGGTCGTATACCTTGCAGGGCGACTATAAAAATGTTTATTATACATACCTTGTTACTGCTAAGAACATTAACGGTACCGTTGTAACTACCGAAACGCAGGACGTTTATTCCAAGGCTGTAGGCGCCAACGGCGACCGTTCAATGGTTGTTGACCTTGATAAAACCGACCCCGAAGGCTGGAGCGAAGACAAGCACGTAACATTTAATAATAAGACGGAGGCTGCTGTTTGGGAGCTTCATGTTCGTGACTTCTCCGCTGATAAGGACTCAGGTGTAAGCGAAAAGAATCAGGGTAATTACCTTGCGTTTACCGAGGGCGGAACAACCTATAAAAAGCAGGGCTCATTAAAGACCTGTATGGACTATCTCGTTGAGAACAATATCAACACAGTTCAGCTTATGCCTATTGCCGACTTTGACGGTGTTGATGAGATTTACGGCGCGTCCGAAAAGGACCGTAACTGGGGTTACAATCCCAAAAACTATAATGTTCCCGACGGCTCATATTCATCAAACGCATATGACGGTAATGTTCGTATTAACGAAGTAAAACAGATGGTACAGGCGCTCCACGACAGAGGAATTTCCGTTGTAATGGACGTTGTATATAACCATACCGCAGGAGCGGACGGCTCCTGCTTTACAAAGACGGTTCCGGGCTATTACTACAGAATGTCGAGCAATGTTGCGTATGTAAACGGCTCCGGTCAAGGTAACGAGCTTGCTTCCGATAAGGGAATGGTTAGAAATTATATCATTCAGTCGCTTGCATATTGGGCTGAAGAATATCACATCGACGGTTTCCGTTTTGACCTTATGGGCTGTATTGATATTCCTACTCTTAATCAGGCTCGTACCCGTCTTAATCAGATTGACAAAAATATTCTTATGTACGGCGAACCCTGGACCGGCGATACTACTGCCTGCCCTAACTCTCCGAATGAGAACAACGCTAAGAGTTTAAGCCCAGGCGTGGGTGTATTCTCAGGTAAATTCCGTACAGCGACTTCGCGCGTTAATACAACTAGGGCGGCTTCGCAAGGCTGGATAGGCGGAGTAACCTCCGGTTATGACGGCTGCGGTACAGACGTTGTTGTAAACGGTATAAAGGGTAATATCCACGACTCTGCGGATAATACAAAGACGGTTAACTTTATCGACTGTCACGATGACCTTACGGTTTGGGATAAGATTGTCGGCGCATACACTAAAACAGGCGAAGGTAAAAATTCGACTACTGAAGCAAAAAATGTTAACAGCACAGCCTCAAACTATACAGGAGTTCTTAAGCTTGCGGGCGCGCTTACGTTAACCTCGCAGGGTATTTCGTTCTTTAATTCGGGTACTGAATTTGCACGTACAAAGAACGGTCAAGCCAACTCCTATAACTCTCCCGACTCAATTAATAAACTCGATTGGAAACGTGCCCAGACATATTCCGAAGTAGTTGAATACTATAAGGGCTTGCGCCAGATTAACGAGGTTTATTCTCCGTTTAACGATGACGGAACAACCTCTAAGAATACTATGAGCTTTAAAAATTCATCAGGTACATTCATAGCATATACAATTAACAATAATACAGCTAATAAAGCTAATGAATGGGGAACAGTCGCAGTTCTTTTGAACAGCGGTTCTGCGTCGGCGACAGCTAATCTCGGTTCGTCAGGCTGGACAATTGTCGCTAACGACAAGCAGGCAGGCGTTAAGAGCCTCGGCACAGTTTCAAGCTCAAGCTATACGGTACCTGCAAGGTCCGCAGCTATTCTTGTTCAGACTTCTTCATATAAGGATTTCAGCGATAATTTCAAGTACGGAACGCTTACAACCAATCATCACGTTAACGGAAATGTTACAACCGTTAAAACAACATACAGAATCGGTACGAAATACCACGCTTTAAAGGACGCTGACCTTCTTAGAAATTACAATGTAACAAAAACAGAAGGCAACGCTTATGGTAACTTTACAGGTGATACTACCGTAGATTACTACTACGAATCAAACGGCAAGACTACAGGAAATCTTACCGTTAAATATCTGAGCCAAACGGGAGTTACTCTTACTCCTGATATGACATATACTCTTGAAAAGGGCGAAACTTACTCTATTCCTGTATGCGCTATTCAGAGTTATCAGCTTGACACAGATAAGTATCCTGCAGGTACATCAGGTACATTTGACGGTAATTCAAAGACTATTACATTCACTTATAAACCTCTTGCTTCACAGACAACTACAGTTCATTATCACAAGACCAACAACTGGACCAGTGTTCGTTGCTATGCTTATACCGATAACGGTGATGAGCCGAACGGATCTTGGACGCAGGCTAAGCGTATGACTGCCGATACCTCAAAGGGTTCGGGCTGGTATATAGCTACAGTCCCCGTAGCTTCCTGCCGTGTAATGTTCCACGACGGCGGAAGCAATCAGGAACCGGGAGCTAATGAACCCGGATATTCCGTAGCGGGCGAGTGCTTTATTGACAATAAGGTTGTAACCTATCAATCAACTGTAATTGTTTCCTATATTGATATGGCAACGGGTAAAAAGCTGAAGGCTGATTCGAGCAAAACCGAAACCACAAAGAATACTGACCAGTACACAACTGTCGGCGACGATTCTCTCGGTAAATTAGTTGAAACTCCCGCAAACTCCGCAGGTTTCTATCAGCCGGGTGTTACAAACGTAGTTTATCTCTATAATACAGGCACTACACCTCCTACATCCGAAACTACACAGAGTACCACAGCAACAACACAGCCGACTTCCGTATCGGAGTCTTCAACGGTAATTCCATCGACAACGGGCGAGAGCTTTATTCTGGGTGATTCAAACTGTGATACAAGCGTTAACATTCTTGATGTAACCTATATCCAGCAGTATATCGTTAAACTCACTTTCTTTGACAAAAACAGTATAAGAAATTCGGATGTTGACGGAAACGGCTTTATAAATATTAAGGACGCTTCTTACATTCAGAGGTGGATTGTTAAAATCAGCGTACCTTATGATATAGGTAAGGAAGTTAAGGAAACGGCTCCAACTACCGTTACAACAAAAGCAACGGAAACGACTACTGTTCCTATGACGACAGTAACTAATCCGATATATACAGACCCCGAGCCCGACCCTGATCCCGAACCGATTCCCGACCCAGACCCAATTCCCGACCCCGATCCTGAACTCGGTACAGTTCTTTTCACCAATAACAAGGGTTGGTCAGGAACAATTTACTGTTATTATTGGCATGACGGCGAAACGCCCGAATGGCCGGGACAGCCTATGGCGGAAGCCGGTAAAAATGACTATAACGAACCTCAGTACAGTATTGAAATACCGATTGGTGTAAATGTTATATTTACAAACGGCGAATCTCAAACTGCCGACGCTGTTTATAACGGAGAAACAGGTTTCTATCCTACTGATGAAACAGATACAAACGGACATTATGTTGTAGGTTCCTGGTAAAAAATATAAAACTGCTTTGCGGACAGCCATTTTGGCTGTCCGCTTTTTCTGTTTTTACATTTCTAAAGATACTTTATTAATTTTTATGTTTATTTATATAATTCTACAAAGTAAAAAAGTATCAAAGTTTTAATTCATTATTGTAAAAATATACAAAACTTAATTTTCTAATTTAGAAAATAACAAACTTTTTACTCATTTATGCATATTTAGAATAAAAATTACAATGCAATAATAATTATCATACAAGTTTACCAAATTTCGGTTACAGTTTTCAAAAATGTATTGACTTTATATGTAATTTGGGTTATTATTTTCCTTGGATGAAATTGTGGTGTAATATTTGTATTACCACAACTGCTTGTGCTTTTTAACAAATTTGTAACTTTTATTAAAATTTTGGAAGGTATGTTACGCTATATTTAGAGCATAAGTTAAGTAATGAATTTTACTTGTTGCGTTTAAGCAATTTTTGGAAATTGGAGTGTGCCACGTTGGAGAAATACGTTATTAACGGCGGCAAAGTTCTTGATGGTGAAGTTGCCATCAGCGGTGCTAAGAATGCGGCGGTTGCTATAATTCCTGCTGTAATTCTTTGCGACGAGCCTTGTCGTATTGAAAATATACCCAATATCAGCGACGTTACCCTTATTGGAAGAATACTTCAGGAAATGGGCGCTGAAGTTAAAAGAATAGATAAAAGTACTTTATATATTGACCCTACACATATTAATTCCTGCTCAGCTACTTCCGACTTAGTACGCGGAATGCGTGCGTCATACTATCTTTTGGGTGCTTTGCTCGGAAGATGTCATCAGGCTAAGGTTTGTTTGCCGGGCGGATGTAATTTCGGAGCAAGACCGATAGACCTGCACCTTAAAGGATTTGCCGCTATGGGAGCACGCCACGAGCTTGTAAACGGCGCAATTATTGACGTTAAGTCTGATACAAAGTTGCAGGGCAGTCATATTTATCTTGATTTTGCGTCTGTCGGAGCAACGATTAATATTATGCTCGCGGCTGTAAAGGCTGACGGTCAGACTGTTATTGAAAACGCTGCTAAGGAACCGCATATCGTTGACCTTGCGAACTTCCTTAACTCAATGGGAGCGCAGATTCGCGGCGCTGGTACAGATACAATAAAAATCCGTGGAGTTGATTTTCTTCACGGTGTAACATATTCTATTATTCCCGACCAGATTGAGGCGGGTACCTATATGTGCGCAGCTGTTGCAACTCGGGGACGTGTTTTAGTTACTAATGTAACTCCTAAGCATCTCGAATCAATTACGGCTAAGCTTCGCGAAATTGGATGTGAGGTAAGAGAATTTGACGAGGCAGTATTGGTAGATGCAACAAAACGTCCGCTTAACCGCTGTAATATTAAAACAATGCCTCACCCCGGTTTTCCGACAGATTGCCAACCGCAGTTTGCAACCTTGCTTTGTACTGTAGAGGGAACAAGTATTATCAACGAAAGCGTATGGGATAACCGTTATCAGTATGTTTCAGAGCTTACTCTTATGGGCGCTCACATTTCGGTTGAGGGCAGACTTGCAATAATTGAAGGCGGTTCAAAGCTTACTGCCGCTCCGGTAAAGGCGACAGACCTTCGCGCAGGCGCTGCGATGGTAATTGCAGGACTTTGTGCCGACGGAACAACCGAAGTCAGTTCAATTCAGTATATAGAGCGTGGTTATGAAAATATAGTTGAAAAGCTCACCGCTTTAGGTGCGGATATAAAAAAGGTTTATTTTGACCATACAACCGACAGTTCATTGAGAGCCTGATAGAATTTAATAATAAAAACTGTATCATAATTATTTTATGGTACAGTTTTTTAATTTTCTTTGCAAAACAGTAAAATAATTATCTGAATTTCTAATCCCCAAATATTTCTTTTTTGTCTTGTTTTGAATAGAGGGGAATTTTTCCGTTCTGATTTTATTGTACAACATTTCCTATATATCTTATTTTATAAAATAAAAGTTTATTTTTAAATCTCAATTCTCAATTTTTATATATTCACGTCTGATAATGCAGTCCCTATCTTAAATTCATATCACATCAAGTGTTTTTCTCTGCCAGAATGGATAGTAAGGAAATTTTCCGTTCTGATTTTATTGTACAACATTTCCTATATATCTTATTTTATAAAATTAAAGTTTATTTTTAAATCTCAATTCTCAATTTTTATATATTCACGTCTGATAATGCAGTCCCTATCTTAAATTCATATCACATCAAGTGTTTTTCTCTGCCAGAATGGATAGTAAGGAAATTTTCTGCTCTGATTTTATGCCACAACATTTCCTATATATCTTATTTTATAAAATTAAAGTCAATTTTTAAATTTCTGTTTTCAATTCTTAAATTTTCATTACTTAGAATTAATTAAATCCTTTACAACCTCACCCGCGATAATAAGTCCTGCTACTGACGGAACGAATGCGGTACTTCCAGGGACTTGTCTGCGTATTTTTCGTTCTCTTTCGCTGTTTTTATCAGAAAAGTCAGAATCATTACCGATTATTTCTGTATCTTCTAAGGGAGTAATCGGTTTTTCCTTGGAATAAACGACCTTTAGACTCTTTATATTTCGTTTTCTAAGCTCGGAACGCATAACTCTCGCAAGAGGGCAGACAGATGTTTTATATATATCGGTTACCTCAAATGCAGTAGGGTCAAGCTTATTTCCTGCGCCCATTGATGAGATTATCGGCGTGTTAGTTTTTTGCGCGTTAAGGGCAAGCTCAATTTTCCCGGAAACAGTATCAATAGCGTCAACTATGTAATCGTACTGCGAAAAATCAAATTGAGGAGAGGTTTCGGGTGTGTAGAATATTTGGTGCTTTTTTATTTTAACTTCAGGATTAATGTCAAGCAGGCGTTCCATAGCGACGTCAACCTTAAATTTACCTATAGTTTTGTGCGTTGCGAATATCTGACGGTTAATATTAGAAAGGCATACTTTATCGTCATCGATAATATCAATTGCGCCGATACCGCTTCTGACTAATGCCTCCGCTGTAAATCCGCCTACTCCGCCAATCCCGAAAACCGCCACTCGTGCATTTTTAAGCTTGTCCATACCTTCTTTTCCTAAAAGAAGTTGCGTTCTTGAAAATTGATTTATCATATTACTTTTCCTTTACCGTAAAAGAATGTTTGTCATCGTTTATCGTTAATCCGAGCCTTTTTGACATTATAAATTTTTTAAGGTAATTTGTAAATTCATTAGAAAATATTTCTTTTGCAGAAATATATTGAGCGCCGCATGTATCGTGCAAGTGAAGCTCTATACCATACTCTTTTTCGGCTGTGTTTTTTAACTCGATAAACTCTGATATACTTAATGCTTTCATTTTTTTACCTTTTATTATTATACTTGTTTTTCAAATTTTTACAATATAAATCCCATAATAATGATATGCATAAAGCTGACAATTTATATTGACAAATTCGAGTATAAAATGTTATCCTAAGAAAAAGGAAGTGTTGTTATGAAATGCGGTAATTGCGGTCATATTTTTAACGGAAATTTCTGCCCGAAATGCGGTACAAAGGCTGTGAACGAGGCTGAAAAAACTATTGAAGAAAATAAATTCGGCTCGGTTAATCAAAATGAGGAAAATCCCTACGAGCAGAGTTATTCAGATAGTCAGGAAACGCGGACACCTGAAGCTCCAAGCTATACAACTCCGCCGGTTGCTCCCTCATACAATCAGAATGTTTACCAAAACAATAATCAGCAAAATACTGTAAATGTTCCATACCAATATCAGCAGTATCAGCAAATTCCGCCGAAAAAGCCGATGACAGGCGGTAAAATCGCGGCAACAGTGATCGGAATTATGCTTGCTGTGGTCGTTTTAATCTACATAGTTCCGTTTGGCTTTATAATATGCGTATCAAGCATCGACAATGCGGGAAGTGAGTTTATAGCCTCGCAGGACCTGACAGCAGTTTATTCAACAGATGAAACTGTGGATATGGGTGATTTCAGTTACAGCGTTGACAATATATCTTACACCGATACATACGGAAATGATAAGGCGGGTGACGGCTACGAATTTTTAAAGGTTGATGTTATAATTAAAAATACTTCCGATATCAGCGAATATGTAGACGCTGAAATTAACCTTTATACAGACGACTTTTTATATGAAAGTTTTAATTCGCCCGACCCGAACAGATATTTAGACGTCGGAAAAAGCGAGATAGTAACCTATGTTTACAAGATTCCCAAGCAACGTGAAAGCGTTGAGTTGAGCTTTTCGGTTACTGATGATTTTGCGAATGACCGAAATTTCAGGTATCAGATTTCAGAATAAATTTCTTAGTGTTTTAAAAAACAGCCTTATTTTTTAAGGCTGTTTTTTTATTTTTTAAGGCTCTGTTTGTTATCCCGATTTTATAGAGCTTTTTTGTAACAGGCTTTTTTACTGTTTTATTAACATTTTGGTATCACAAGAAGAAAAATTACATAATATGTTACGACGGTTGGAAAGAAGTGATAGATTGAATTGGAGCGTAATTGAAAAATACCTTCCGTTGTATGAAAAAGCGACGGTTCTTACCTTGAAGATAGGGTGGCTCGGGGTGCTTTTTTCGGTGGCTATCGGTCTTGCGGTTTCATTGATTGTTCATTACCGTATTCCGGTGCTTCGGCAGACGGCAAAAATTTATATCGAGATTTTCAGAAACACCCCCTTGCTTATCCAGCTTTTTTTTATTTATTTCGGGCTTCCGAAAATCGGAGTCAGCTTTTCGCCCGAATTTTGCGGAGTTTTAGGACTTGGACTTTTAGGCGGAAGCTATATGGCGGAAACCTTCAGGAGCGGAATCGAAGCCGTTGATAAAATCCAGTACGAAACGGCTTTGAGCCTTGGAATGAGCAAAGCGCAGGTTATGTTTCATATTGTATTACCGCAAGCGATAACCTACAGCACGCCTGCTTTTGTTGCTAATATAATTTTTCTTTTAAAGGAAACAAGCGTATTCAGCGCGATAAGCCTTATGGATTTGATGTTTACGGCTAAGGATTTAATTGGGCTTTACTATAAAACCGCTGAATGTCTTGTGATGCTTGTAGTTTTCTATCTGCTCATACTGTTGCCCGTATCCGTTATCGGCTCGGTTGTAGAGAGGAGGCTTAGCTATGCAAGCTTTGGGGATTGACGTCCTCCTTAAAGGAAATAATTTTATAAGGCTCATCGACGGGCTTTGCACGGCGCTTAGAATAAGCCTCGTTTCCGTTATTTTCAGCATTGTTTTTGGGATTGTATTCGGTATAGTAATGACATATAAAAATACCGTTATAAGGGTTGTTTCAAGAGTTTACCTGGAAATCGTGCGTATTATGCCTCAAATGGTTCTTCTTTTTATCGTTTTTTTCGGTACAACGAGAATGTTCGGCTTAAATTTAGACGCCGAGCTTGCCTCGATAATTGTATTTACATTCTGGGGAACTGCGGAAATGGGAGATTTAGTGCGCGGAGCGGTTTCAAATATACCTAAGCACCAGTACGAGAGCAGTTATGCTCTCGGTTTAAATAAAGCGCAGACCTACTTCTATATTGTTATTCCGCAGACGTTACGAAGACTTATCCCTCTTTCCATAAATCTTGTCACCAGAATGATAAAGACGACAAGCTTAGTTATGATGATAGGCGTTGTTGAGGCGCTGAAGGTAACCCAACAGATTATAGAGGCAAACCGAATGACTGCTCCGAACGCGGCTTTCGGACTTTATCTTACGGTATTCATTTTGTATTTTTTGGCTTGCTGGCCGATAAGCCTGCTTGCGTCTTATCTTGAAAAGAAGTGGAGTGCTTAAAATGGCTGATAAACTTCTTACAATAGAACATCTCAAAAAATCCTACGGCGATAACCTCATTTTAAAGGATTTTAATCTTACGGTGAACAGAGGAGAGGTTGTCGTTATAATCGGACCGTCAGGCTGTGGAAAAAGTACGTTGCTTAGATGTATCAACGGGCTTGAGGAAATACAGGGCGGAGAAATTAAACTTTACGGCGAGAAAATAGACCGCAATAAAAAGAATATTGCCGAAATCCGCCAAAAAATCGGAATGGTATTCCAAAGCTATGAGCTGTTTCCCCACAAGACCGTCCTTCAAAACATAATTCTCGCGCCGATAAAGGTTCAAAAGCGCAGTAAATCAGACGTTATAAAAGAGGCGGAATATTTGCTTGAAAAGGTTGGACTTTCGGATAAAAGAGATGTTTATCCCCGTCAGCTTTCCGGAGGTCAGAAGCAGAGAGTTGCCATTGTACGCGCGCTTTGTATGCACCCCGAGATAATGCTTTTTGACGAGGTGACAGCGGCGCTTGACCCCGAAATGGTGCGCGAGGTGCTCGATACAATTCTTGAGCTTGCGAAGCAGGGGAGAACGATGATAGTAGTTACTCACGAAATGTCGTTCGCAAGGGCGGTTTCCGACAGGGTGCTGTTTTTGGATAAGGGTGAAATCATCGAGGAGGACATTCCCGAAAAGATATTTGATAATCCGAAAACCGAACGTGCGAGAAGATTTTTCCATACCTTTGAGTACGACGCGGTTAAAAATCATACCGATACATTAAACCGAAAGGTTTGAATTAATAGAGAAAAAGAGGTAATTAAATGAAAAAATTTAAGAGAATATTTGCTGTACTTACCGCGGTAATGATGATTGTTGCCGTTGCCGCGGGCTGTTCCGATACGAGCTCAAACGCGTATAACACTTCAAAAAAAACAGTTTACCGTACGCTTGATGAGATTAAAGAGAGCGGTACGGTTAAAATCGGCGTATTTTCCGATAAAAACCCATTTGGATACGTTGACGAAAACGGCGAGTATCAGGGCTATGACGTGTATTTCGCAAAACGCCTCGCAAAGGATTTGGGCGTAAAGGCGGAGTATGTATCGACCGAGGCGGCGAATCGTATTGAGTATTTGCAGACAGGAAAAGTAGACATCATTCTCGCTAATTTTACCGTGACAGACGAGCGTAAGGAGGAAGTGGATTTCGCGCTCCCTTATATGAGCGTTTCGCTCGGCGTGGTATCTCCTGACAAAAAAGTAATAAAAAGTCTTAATGACATTAAAGACGGCGATGAGGTCATAGTAATTTCGGGCACGACAGCCGAAACATATCTTACAGAAAATCATCCCGACATAAAGCTGAAGAAGTTTGACGCTTACGCGCAGGCTAAAACGGCATTGGAAAACGGCGAGGGCGCCGCGTGGGCAAACGACAACACGGAGGTCATTGCATACGCTCTCCAAAATAAAGGCTATACTGTGGGAATACCCTCGCTTGGAAGTAAGGATACAATTGCGCCTGCGGTATCAAAAGGAAACAAAACGCTTTTAAATTGGATTAACAATGAAATTAAAGCACTCGGAAAAGAAAAATTTTTCCATAAAAATTACGAAAAAACCCTCGCCGATACCTACGGTAAGGACTACGAGGAACAGCTTGTGGTTGAAAGCGGAAAGGTAAAAAAATAATTCGCAAATTTTGTACACCATAAAAACAACTCCTGCTCTGTCAAAAGAGCAGGAGTTGTGCGCTTTATTTTATGAATATAAGTTCAGAAAACCTTATCTTTCCATTCAAAGCCGTATAAAACTCGAAAACATTTTTGGGATATGAGCTTTAAATTAAGGCTGTATATGGTGACGAAGGAATTTAAAACTTTTTACCCGAACTCCAGGCCTGACCGACTTTATCGCCGATGTTGTAATAGCCCGAGCGGAATTGGTCGAATAAAATTGCGTTTAATTTTTCGGGATTAACCTTTCCGTCATCTCCAATTACTTCCTCGTCAGCGCAGACGTTGACAATTTTACCTACAACAGCGTGGAGGTTTTCGGTTTCGGTTATCTCTGCAAGCTCACATTCAAGCGAAAGGGGAAATTCATCAATAATCGGAGCGTTTACATTTTTGCTTTTAACAGCCGTAAAACCTGTGCGCTCAAATTTATCGGGTGTTTTATTTCCTGTAGCAATACCGAAGTAGTCCGCCTCCGCCGTGTGCTTTTCGTCAGCGAGAGCAACGGTAAAAGCCTTTATCTTTCTGATATTTTTCGTGGTTTTGTGAGGCTCGCTTATAAAGAGAGCGATTTTGTCGGGAGCGCAGATTGAACCCCAAGCGGCGTTCATAACGTCGACGACGCCGTTTTCGTCATAAGTCGCAATCATAAGCACGGGCATTGGAAATACAGCGGGAAGTACGCCTAAATCTTTTTTCATTTTATTATCTCCTTACTGTTCAAAGAATTTTTCGTGAATTGCGGACACCGCTCTGTCGGCGTCCTTTTTATCTATAAGAACACTTACTTTAATTTCCGAGGTTGCTATCATCTGAATGTTGATTTGAGCGTCATAAAGCGCCTCGAACATTTTTGTCGCAACGCCTGCGTGGCTTTCCATACCTGCGCCGACAATCGAAATCTTCGCAACTTCCGTGTTGACGATGAAATCCTTGGCGTTTACATTCTCTACATACTCCTGAACGCATTTTTCCGCGTCTGCGGCTCTGTCCTTAGCTACGGTAAAGGAAATGTCCTTTTTGCCGTTGTGGCCGATAGACTGGAGGATAATATCAACGTTGATGTTTTTGGACGAAAGCTTTGAGAATATTTTAAAAGCGAACCCGGGCTCATCGGGAACTCCGATAACCGAAATTCTCGCTACGTCTGTATCCTTTGCAACACCGCTGATTAACATTTTCTCCATTTTACTTTTCTCCTTTACTATAGTACCCGGAGCCTTTACCAAGCTTGAAAGGACTTCGAGCTCAATGTTATATTTTTTTGCCATTTCCACGGAACGGTTGTTAAGTACCTGCGCGCCTAAGGTCGCAAGCTCAAGCATTTCATCGTAGGAAATATCTTTAAGCTTTCTTGCGTTTTTAACTTTTCTCGGGTCTGCGGTATAAACGCCCTCGACGTCAGTATAAATCTGGCACAAATCTGCGTGCATTGCCGCCGCAATTGCTACCGCTGATGTATCCGAACCGCCTCTGCCCAAGGTTGTGATGTCGTCATATTTTGAAATGCCCTGAAAACCCGCCACAACAACGATACATTTCTTGTCGAGCTCTTTTCTTATGCGGTTGGGAACAACCCGTTTGATACGCGCCGAAGTGTGCGCGGAACTTGTCTGAAAGCCTGCCTGCCAGCCCAAAAGCGATACGACAGGGTATCCGAGCTTTTCAATCGCCATAGCCAAAAGCGAGATGCTTACCTGTTCACCTGCCGATAAAAGCATATCCCTTTCTCTTTTTGACGCGTTAGGGTTAATTTCATTTCCTTTGGCGATTAAATCGTCGGTAGTATCGCCCTGCGCGGAAACGACAACAACTACATCGTTGCCCTCGTCATAGGTTGACGTAACAATACGGGCGACATTAAATACACGTTCGGCGTTCGCAACCGAACTGCCTCCGAATTTCTGTACAATTAAACTCATTTATTTTACTCCTTTTTAAAATTACCTCATTACCTGTTATAAATCGCTTATTCTGATTTTTGAGAGAACCTTTACGCCCTCGCTTTCAAGTTTTTCAAGGTTGCTTTCAATTTGAGAGATTGTCATAAGGTCTGTTGCTACCGCAAGCTCTTCGTCGCTTGCAATTACATAAACCTTTCCGAAAATTTTATTTATTTTATCGAGCGCGTTTGGTGTGTTTACTCTAAGATACATTCTGGTTCTCGATTCATTATATGGCAAAACGCTCTCATTGTTGCTGTCAGCCCAGTATAGATGTTTTCTTTCTTTAATGTGCATACAGCTGTCCATTATGTCAGCTACAACAGCCGAGGCTGTCGGGAGTGAACCCGCGCCTTTGCCGTAGAACAGAACGTCGTCGGTACAGTCGCCCCTTACCATAATTCCGTTAAACTCATCGTTTATGTTGGCGAGCTGGCTCTTTTTGCCGATAAGCATAGGAGATACGAATATGTCGATTTTACCGTTATCTAAAAGCTTAACGTCGCCGATAAGCTTAATTACGCTCTTGTAATCGGAGGCGTATTTTACGTCTTTAAGGCTTATTTTTGTAATTCCCTCTGTGTGTATATTGTCGGGATAAATGTGCTTTCCGTAGGCGAGCGAGGCGAGAATACAAATTTTACGGCACGCGTCGTGACCCTCAACATCGGCCTCGGGGTTGCGCTCCGCAAAGCCTAAATCCTGCGCAAGCTTTAAAGCCGAGTCAAAATCCATACCTTCATTTATCATCTTCGAGAGAATAAAGTTTGTCGTACCGTTTAAAATTCCCGCGATTTCCTTAACATTGTTTGCAACAAGGCATTGGATAAGAGGACGGAGAATCGGAATACCTCCGCCTACCGAAGCCTCGAAAAGAAAATTTGCGTTGTTGTTTTTTGCAATTTCAATAAGCTGAGCTCCCTTTGACGCAACAAGTTCTTTATTGGAAGTTACAACGCTTTTTCCCGCTTTTAAAAGCTTCATTGTGTAATCATATGCCGGATTTATTCCGCCCATAACTTCCGCTACAACTCTGATTTCAGCGTCGTTTAAAATATCGTTAAAATTTTTAGTGAAACGGTCTGAAAGGGGGGAGTCGGGAAATTCACGCAGGTCTAAAATTTTCTTTATATACACTTCTTCGCCTAAGCTTGCAAAGAGTTTTTTCTTATGAGTTGTAATAATTTCCGCAACACCGGAGCCTACTACTCCATATCCCATAATTGCAACCTGTACCATTATATCAATCCTTTCGGAAAATTTATTTATTCAAACGCGGAGTTTTCATCTTCCCCGTCATTGCCGTTGGCATTTGAGTCATTATCATCGGAGTTATTGCTGTTTGAGTTATTGTCTTCATCTCCGCTTTCTCTGCCCTCATCGTCTTCATCGGAGCTGTTGTCATCGTTATCTCCGCTGTCGTCGTCTTCGTCATCACTGTCATTTGAATCATCATAGTTATAGTTTTGGTAGTTGTAGTCGTTATTATCTTCCGCATAGTAATCAACGTAAGATGAACTTCCCGACGGCAGTTTGTTTTCGGAATAATATCCCAAATATCTGCCCTCGTAAGCATTACCGACGTTGTAAATGCTTCCGCTTGACGAGTTGTAATTTGCCTCAACAATTGAAGTCGGCCTTGCATAGTTTTTCTTGGCTTTATTCCTCAGATAATACCCCATAACATCGCTGAACAGCGTTGTCGCCGTTCTTTGGCCTGTAATTGAAATTGTTCTCGGAGAGTCAAAGCCTGTCCAAACAGCGAGCGTTGAGTACGGGCTTAGTCCGCAGTACCACGAGTCCTTATCCGAGTCGGTAGTACCTGTCTTTCCGACTATATCCCAGCCGTCAACCCTCGCGTAAGCCGCGTTGGTGTGGGCGCAGTAGGTCATATTATAGTGGAGAAGTCTGTTCATAATATAGGCTGTATCGGGCGAATAAGATGTCTTTGGAATTGCGTCACGGTTATCTATAATAATGTTGCCGTCTGCGTCTGTTACATAGTAATAAGTATACGGCTTAAAGTATCTTCCGCCGTTGCCTATATAAGTGAATGCCGCCGCCATTTCTCTGACGGTTACACCGCCCGTAAGACCTCCGATTGAAAGTCCGCCCGTATTATCCTTGTCCTGTTCGTCAAGGTGTGAAAAGCCTTGCAGGGTTACGACTTGATTATATGCCGCCTCGGGACTAATCGTATTCATAACCTGAACCGCTGTCGCGTTCGCGGACCATTCGATTGCGTCAGGAAGGAGCATATTGCCTTTATAGCTGTGATACCAGTTGTTGGGTCCCGCAACATAGCGACCGTCCACAACCTTGTATTTTGCAAGGGGCTCGTCCTTAACAACCGAGCTGTAATTAAGTTTTCCTTTTTCAATAGCGTATGAATATACCACAACGGGTTTAATAGAAGAACCCGGCTGTAAAACCGACTGCGTTGCTCTGTCGAAAACGAGGTTTTTCGTTTTTTCCTGTGATGAACCCGTTGTCGCAATAACCGCTCCGTTTAAATCAATCATAGTTGCGGCGCACTGCATACCTTCATCATAGCTTGTGTTGATATTCATTGCGGCATTTTCGAGGTATGACTGTGTGTCCTTATCCATAGCGCAGTATATTTTAAGTCCCTCGGTAAAGATTTTATTTGACGCCGCCTTTTCGCTTATGTTGTAATATGTCGCGAGGTCTGCCTGCAAATCGCGCTGAAGCTCGTCAATATACCAGTTTTGTACCTTGCTTCCTATATTCTTTCTGTTGCTCTTTTTAAATCCAACAAAAGTCATATTTTCGGATTCTTTCAGAGCGTCCGCGTATTCCTGCTTTGAAATTATCTTTTGGTCGTACATCTCGGCAAGCACGGTTTCACGCCTTTTTTTATTATCCTCAGGGTGATACAGCGGATTGTATTTGCTCGGATTCTGAGTGATACCGGCGATTGCGGCGCATTGAGCGAGAGAGCAATCTCCTATATCCTTTCCAAAATAAAGATTTGCCGCCGCCTGAACGCCCTGACAGTTGTTTCCGTAGTTGACGACATTCAAATACGCCTCTAAAATTTCATCTTTGGTGTACTCGGTTTCAAGCTTTAGAGCCTTAATAATTTCCCGCAATTTACGGTTAAGCGAAACATCGTTATCGTCCGAAATATTTTTAATAAGCTGTTGCGTCAAAGTCGAACCGCCGTAGCTTGCCTGACCGCTTGAAAGATTTAATACCGCTCCGAGCGTACGCGTCCAGTCGACCCCGTGATGCTCTGTGAAGCGCTTGTCCTCAATCGCAATTTGCGCCTCTTTCATATTTTCGGGAATATCGTTAAAATTAACCCAAACTCTGTTTTCCGATGAGTAAAGAGATTGGTATTTTTGGAACTTGCCCTTGCTGTTTTTAACGTAGATAAAGCTTGTCTGATTTATAGATTTAGCTTTTAAGTCAATTCCCGTTGGCTCTGACGCAATTTTTGCTATATAAACCGAAAGCGATATGCCGACAATTGTTCCCGTGAAAACGAGTACCATAAAGAGAGTAAACAAAGCTCTTCCAATGGCTTTAAAACATCTTCGCGTTGTCGTGTCGGGGAGCAGACTTTCATTATCTTTTTCTGTAAATTTACTGATGTCTGTTTCACGCATAGGAATTCTCCTTATTCAAAACTTATGTACATTTTTGCAAACTTACACACTATACTTTAACATAATAACATAAATTTAATGAAAAATAAACCTTTTACCGACATTTTCTTTCCATTATATAGAGAATTTTTTAGGCTTTACAGGATAAAATGTATGAATATTACCGAGATAACCGCGGAAAATATTAGTATAATTTAAAAAGAAACGGAAAGTGAAAATATGAAAAAGCTTATACTTATTACAGGTATTCTCGTTTATTCTCTGTTTGCCGTTGCTATGATTGCCGACGCGTCAAAGGGAAACAAGACCTCCGAGCAGGTTCAGTTTGAAACCTATGCTACCGAAACCGTTACGGAAATAGAGCCGGAGGAACTTTATGTGCTGAAATCTGACGGAGGTAAAATTGTGGTTGTCGACGCAAAATCAGGAGAAATAATAAAAAAAACAGATACTCTCGTATCAATTTTGCCCGAACAGGACAGACGTATGCTTAATAAAGGGATTAAGGTTGAAAGCGATGAGGAGCTTAGACTTTTGCTGGAGGATTTCTGCAGTTAACAGAGCGCAAAATAGTCTGCCGTATAAAAATAGGCATTGACTATTTTGCCTACATATAGTAAAATTATGGAGAATAGTTTTATATTGAGTTACTATGTAAAAATATACTGTTCGGATTGATAATAAAAACGGAATATTCAAAAGGAATATGCTAAAAATAAAGATTTTTTGTCAAAAAGGATGATACATAATGATTTCAACCGTAATTAACGAGAAACTCGGAATAAAATACCCGATTTTTCAGGGCGGAATGGCTTGGGTAGCAGACGCTTCTCTCGCCGCAGGCGTAAGCAACGCGGGCGGACTCGGACTTATCGCCGCAATGAATTCAAACGGAGAACAGTTGAGAGCCGAAATAAAGAAATGCAAAGAGCTTACAGATAAACCTTTCGGCGTAAATATTATGCTTATGAGCCCGTTTGCCGATGAAGTGTCGGACGTCGTTGTTGAGGAAGGCGTAAAGGTAGTTACTACGGGCGCTGGAAATCCGGGTAAATATATGAACAAGTGGAATGAAGCGGGAATTAAGGTTATCCCCGTTGTTCCGTCTACTGCTTTAGCCAGAAGAATGGAAAAGCTCGGTGCGTTCGCTGTAATCGCCGAGGGCGGTGAAAGCGGAGGCCACGTTGGCGATTTAACTACAATGGCGCTTGTACCGCAGGTAGTTGACGCCGTGAATATTCCCGTAATTGCCGCAGGAGGAATTGCCGACGGACGTCAGGTTGCCGCGAGTTTTATGCTCGGCGCTGTCGGTATCCAGGTAGGAACCCGCTTTTTGGTTGCAAAGGAATGTACCATTTCGCAGGAATATAAGGATAAAATTTTAAAGGCAAAGGATATAGATACCGTTGTAACAGGTAAACGTCTCGGCCATCCTGTGCGTTGTATTAAAGGAAGCTATACAAGAGAATATACAAAAATGGAGTACGATTCGTCCACCTACTCGGACGAGGAGCTTGAAGCAAAGGGCGCGGGTGTTTTACGTCTTGCCGCAAGAGAGGGCGATGTTAAAAACGGTTGCGTTTTAGCGGGGCAGGTAGCCTCTATGGTTAATAAGGAGGAGCCCGCCAAGGACATTATCGAGGATTTGTTTACTAAGGCGGAAGAAGTTTTAGGCGGTGCTGATAAATGGGTAAAATAGCGTTAGTTTTTTCAGGACAGGGAGCGCAGTATTCGGGAATGGGCAAGGAGTTGTACGATAATTCTCCCGCCGCGAAGGCTGTGTTCGATATGGCCGACAGTATCCGCCCCGGCACTTCCAAACAATGCTTTGAGGGTACTGCGGAGGAGCTTTCCGTTACCGTAAATACCCAGCCCTGTGTTTTTACGGCGGATTTAGCGGCGGCGAGAGCCGTTTCGGAAAAGGGGATAAAAGCCGACTGCGTTGCCGGATTTTCCCTCGGAGAAATCGCCGCGCTCGCGTTTAGCGGAATGTTAAGCGACGAAGAAGCGTTTAAGCTCGTTTGCCGTCGGGGTGAGTTGATGGACAAGGCGGCTAAGGAAAATCCCGGCGCTATGCTTGCCGTGTTAAAATTACCTCCTGAAAAGGTTGAGGAAATCTGCTCAAAATTTTCCGATACATATCCTGTAAATTACAATAGTCCCGCACAGACGGTTGTAGCCGCAAAAGAAGAAAATATTACTGCATTAATCGAAGCATTTTCTGCCGAAAAGGGAAGAGCAAAACGTCTTGCGGTAAGCGGAGCGTTTCATTCTCCGTTTATGGCGCAGGCGGCAGACGGACTTGAAAAGTATTTAGACGGCATAAAAATCGGCAGTCCAAAAATTCCGATTTACTCAAACTATACCGCAAAACCGTATTCGGGCGACTATAAACAGCTTATAAAATCGCAGGTCGAAAATCCCGTGCGCTGGCAGACAATTGTTGAAAATATGGCAAAAGACGGAGTTGATACCGTTATCGAAGTCGGTGTGGGAAAAACCCTTACGGGACTCGTAGGAAGAATTAATAAGGAAATTAAAGCTTTAAAGGTTGAGAATTTGTCTGACCTTGAGGCTCTTGATATTTAAAAGGAGAAGCTTATGGATTTTAAAAATAAGGTTGCCGTTGTAACAGGCGGTTACAGCGGAATTGGTAAAGCGGTAAGCGAAAAGCTGGCGTCTTTCGGCGCGGATATTGCTTTGGTTGGAATAGGCTCTGACGAAGATAAAAATTCTGCTCTTGAGTCGATAGGCGCTTTAGGAGTAAAGGTTAAAGCGTATGACTGCGACGTCAGCGATTTTTCGGCAGGCGAAGCGGTTATAAAGGAGATTATTTCCGAGTACGGTAAAATTGATATCCTCGTAAATAACGCGGGAATAACAAGAGATAAGCTAATGCTTAATATGCCGGAGGCTGACTTTGACGCGGTTATAAACGTAAACCTTAAAGGGGCGTTTAATATGACTAAGCACGTTTATAAACCGTTTATGCGACAGAGATGCGGACGTATAGTTAACGTAGCGTCTATTGTAGGCATTAACGGAAACGCGGGTCAATCCAACTATTCAGCCTCAAAGGCGGGCGTAATCGGTCTTACAAAGTCAGTCGCAAAGGAGCTTGCCCCCAGAGGAGTTACCGTAAACGCGGTCGCTCCGGGATACATAGATACGGCTATGACGCAGGCGCTTTCTGATAAAATCAAAGATGAAATTGCTTCCTCAATTCCGATGAAACGGCGCGGACTTCCCGAAGACGTGGCAAATGTAATTGCGTTCTTATGCAGTGATTACGCGTCTTATGTAACGGGAGAGGTTATCCGTGTTGACGGCGGAATTGCGATGTAATAAAATTTAAGGAGAAAATTATGAAACGAGTTGTTGTCACAGGCGTAGGAGCTGTTACTCCGGTCGGAAACGATGTACCGACTATGTGGAAAAATCTGCTCGACGGTGTTTGCGGTATTGATAAGATAACGAAGTTTGATACTGAAAATCTCGCTGTGAAAATTGCGGGCGAGGTAAAGAATTTTGACCCGACTTCAGTAATTGAAAAGCGTGATTTAAGAAAAACGGATATGTACACAGTTTATGCTTTAGCGGCGGCTGAGGAGGCTGTAAAGGACAGCGGAATTATTGGCACGGTAGATGAAAAACGCTTGGGCTCATATATCGGTACAGGTATAGGCGGACTGTATTCTTTTGTTGAAAACACACAATCTTATCTTGAAAAGGGACCGCGAAAGGTAACTCCTCACTTTATTCCCAAGATGATTGGAAATATCGCTACAGGTCAGGTTGCAATTAAATATAAGGCAAAGGGAACAAGTCTTTCGGTTATGTCCGCTTGCGCTACAGGCGCAAACTCTGTAGGCGAGGCTTTTCACGCTATAAAGGACGGCTACGCGGACGCGGTTATAGCAGGCGGTACAGAGTATGTTATACATCCGCTTACAATAGCGGGTTTTGCAAATATGAAAGCCCTTTCGACTACCGAGGACCCGAAAAAGGCGTCTATCCCGTTTGATGTGAAAAGAAACGGTTTTGTTATGGGAGAAGGCGCCGGAGTTCTTATCCTTGAGGAATATGAACACGCTAAAGCGCGCAAAGCCAAGATATATGCTGAAATTTCGGGTTACGGAAACACCTGCGACGCCTACCACGTAACCGCTCCCGACCCCGAGGGCGAGGGACTTGCTCAGGCTATCAGAATTGCGTTTGACGAGGCGGGCGTAAAAGACAGCGATACTATTTACTTAAACGCCCACGGAACGTCAACCCCTATGAATGATAAAACAGAAACAATGGCGGTTAAGTCCGCTCTCGGAAAAAAGGCATACGACATAAGCATAAGCTCTACAAAATCAATGACGGGCCATATGCTCGGCGCGACAGGAGCGGTTGAGGCAATTATTTCCGTACTCGCCTTAAAAGACGGAATTATTCCGCCGACAATCGCAACAGATGAGGTTGACCCCGAATGCGACCTTGACTATACTTTAGGCAAGGCAAAAAAGAGAGATTTAACCGTGTCTGCAAGCACGAATTTAGGCTTCGGCGGTCACGATACCTGCCTCGTATTTAAAAAGATTTAACGGAGGAAATTATGGATATAGAAAGAATTAAAACTCTAATGAAACTTCTTGAAGACAGCGAGCTGGCGGTTTTGGATGTTGCTGATGAAGACGGTTCAATTCATCTTGAAAAGCCCTTTACCGCCTGCGAAAATACCGCCGTTCAGACTATTCAGCCCCCCGCGGCCGCAGTAACGGCACCTGCAAGTCCTGTTCAGGACACGGCTTTTAAATCCGACGGTAAGTTTATTAAAAGTCCTATGGTCGGCGTATTTTATTCCGCGCCGGCGCCCGATAAGCCCGCATATGTGCAAGTCGGAAGTACGGTTAATAAGGGCGATGTAGTCTGCATTATCGAGGCTATGAAAATTATGAATGAAATTACAGCCGAGGAAAGCGGTACAATTACCGAAATCCTTGTAAATAACGGCGATGTTGTCGAGTACGACGAGCCTCTTTTTAAAATCGGTTAAGGTGGATTATGAATCAGGAAGAAATAAAAAAGATTATACCTCATCGCGACAATATGCTCCTTGTGCAGGAGGCTGAAAAAATTGACGATGTAACTTCTCACGGTAAATATACTATAAGCGGAGACGAGTTCTTTTTAAAAGGACATTTTCCCGGCAATCCCGTTGTTCCCGGCGTTATCCTATGCGAGATGATGGCGCAGTCAAGCTGTGTTATGCTCGCCGACAAGTGCGAGGGGAAAACCCCGTATTTCACAAAAATGGATAACGTAAAATTCAAGGGTATGGTAAAGCCGGGCGACACTCTCGAAAGCACCTGCACTCTGACGAGAAGCCGAGGAAATTTCTATTTTATAAGCGCAAAGGGCTATGTTAACGGAAAGCTCTGCGTGAGTGCAGACTTCAGTTTTGCGTTAATGTAAGTTTTGGATGTGAAGAAATGTTTAGTAAGATATTAATTGCCAACCGAGGCGAAATTGCGGTTCGTATTATTAGAGCCTGCAGAGAAATGGGAATAGATACGGTTGCGATTTATTCCACAGCCGATAAGGACGCGATGCACGTTAAACTCGCAGACGAGAGTTATTGCGTCGGGGGCGCCAGAGTAGCCGACAGCTATCTCAATATGCCCGCGATTCTGACTGTTGCTGTCGAAAGCGGAGCGCAGGCTATTCACCCAGGTTACGGACTTCTTTCCGAAAACGCAAAGTTTGTAAAGCTTTGCGAGGAATGTAATATAGAATTTATCGGTCCTTCCTCTGAGATGATTAATTTGCTCGGCGATAAGGATATGGCAAGAAAAACGATGCGCAGTGCAGGCGTTCCCGTAACTCCGGGTACAGATGTGCTTGAAGATGTCGAGAGCGCAAAAGTTCTCGCCGAAGAGGTGGGGTATCCGCTTCTTATAAAGGCGCGTTCAGGAGGCGGCGGACGGGGTATCCGTCTTGTAAAATCTGCGGACGAATTTGAAAATGCGTATAACAGCGCGTATGCTG
>CANQVS010000003.1 GCA_947627345.1 uncultured Clostridia bacterium | reverse complement strand
CGAACACAGAAGTTAAGCTCAGTGGTGCCGAAGATAGTTGGCTGGCGACGGCCTGTGAAAATAGGGAGATGCCAACATTTATATTCCTCCATAGCTCAGTCGGTAGAGCGCATGACTGTTAATCATGATGTCACTGGTTCGAGCCCAGTTGGGGGAGCCAAATAATAAACCGCATAGATAAGCCAAAAATCGCTTGCCTATGCGGTTTGTTCCATTTTAAAATCACTACTAAAAACCGTTTTAATTTAACTGCGTTTATGTGCATTTAATCTCGGTTGCTCCGCGGTTGCTACGGATTTTTATATCATATACCCCCTTGTATTTAATGCAAGGGGGTATATTTATGCCATTAATTTAACTGCTTTATATAATGTATCAGCTTCCTGATTGATGTAATGCTTTATATCTGTATCAAAAGAAGTATGGCCCATCAATGCAATTATATCTTCGGGACGCGCTCCAGCGGCGCTCATCCTTGTGGAAAATGTGCGACGACAACTATGCGGAGTTAAGCTTCTCGGCATACCGAGCACATCGAGCGCCGGATAAAAATAACGCTCTCTGAACTTGTCTTTATTCATTGCCTTTCCGTTCTCGTCACAAAATATTGTTTCGCCGTTTAATTTCAATTGCTTTTCAACAATAGGCTGGATTTTTGGATGAATCGGGACCAGCCTATCTGTTCCGGCTTCTGTTTTTTTGCCGCCAATAAAAACAGGAATTTTCGTATCACTAATATAATAATTATCTTTTGTGAGTTCCAAAAACTCGGAAACTCGGAAATTAAGATAACATAGAGAATAGATATAATCAGCATAAGGTACTTTATCGAGATTTTGACGTATAATTTCAAGTTGAATGTCAGTAAAGCTTGTTTTTTCTGATTCATTTTTATCGGGAAGTTCAATAAACGAAGCATAGTTCTTGTTAACGATATCATCTTCCATAGCGAAAGGATACATTTTCGTAAGCAGGCATTTTATTTTATGAAGAGCCGAAAATTTGAGTCCATCTATCATATAGGGTTTATTTGTGACATTATAAGTATGTCTACCTTTATCATCAATAAACATAAGCTTTCCGTCAACTCCGCGTTTTTGATGATTAGATTCATAATAATCTATAATCGCTTGATAGTCGCTTTTTCGTAAGTCCTTAAACTTCCTCTTATATAAAGGTTCAAGCTTATCCCACGATGCTTTATAATTGCTTTTAGTACTTTCGCCAAGCTTGGTATATGACTTGCTTTTTATCCATTTTTCGTGCAACTCTTCAAGGGTGATGTTATATGCGGAATTTGGGTTTGATTCATAATCATTTAATGCCTTAACCGCTGCAGTCCTGCTCGGGAACAACCCGAGGTAGACACGCTTTCCAGTTATTGAGCTCGAAACAGCATAAGGCTGGTTCTTAATATCCTTTCTCTTATATATTGATCCCGTACCGTTAGGGCGTTTCTGCGCCCTATTAATTTTCTCTTTCTGATTTTTCCCGCAATAAGGACAAAATATAAAATCTTCATCTAATTCGCGGTTACATCTCCGATTTTTGCATTTATTAGACATAAAAACCTCGCTTTCATTGACAGCGAGGCCACAAAAATGTATAATAAGATAAGGTTTGAGGACCTATTGTGCAGCTTCGCTGTGCGCTCGCTCTATTCTGTTGGCGCAGAATAGAGCGATTTTTATTTTATTTTCTTCCCACAAAAAGGACAATACTCTTTTTCGCCTAAATCATCATTTGCATTATTGCTGATTTGTTCTGAAAGTCCTGCTGAAATAATGCCAGTCGGAACAGCAACGAGCGCAATTCCGAGTAATGCTATAATAGCGCTTAATATTTTTCCCAAAACAGTCACGGGATAAATATCGCCATATCCTACAGTAGTTAAAGTCGCTACTGCCCACCAAAGGCTCGAAAAAGCATTATCAAAAGCTTCAGGCTGTGCTGAATGTTCTATGTTATACATTAACACAGCGGAGATTATCATTAAAATAAGCACAACAAGCATAGATGACATTAGTTCGCTTGCTTTTGCTCTAAATACATTACCGAGAGTTTTCAAAGCAGCGGTATATCTGTTAATCTTAAACATTCTTAGCAGTCTTATAATTCTTAATGCCCTTAATATCCTTAAATCAATCGGAATGAGGAACGGCAAGTAGAACGGCAGAATAGCTAATAAATCTATAATTGCCATAAAAGAGAAAATGTAACGAATACGTGCCTTTATAGGTGACATTTCAGGACGAAGCAGGTCCGCAGTCCATATTCTTAGGGCGTATTCTATCGTAAAGATTATTACTGATATAATCTCTATGTATGAGAGAACTTTAGTTACTGTTGCAGGTACGTTAAAAGTATCAATTATAACAGACGCGACATTTATTATAATCAGGGTGATTATAGTAGTGTCAAATATTTTACTTAAAATATCTCCTTCGCCTGCGACTTCTATAACTTCAAATATTCTATGTTTGATTCTTAAATATTTATTCATAACTTCACCTGTATTTTTAAATAATCGTGCTCAAAAATCCTACCGCCTTGCCCATAATGCAAATGTCTTGGAGTCTGTCTCCTTCATAATTCAAAGTGGGGAAAGTAGGATTTTCTGAACGAAGCTCAATTCTGTTTTCATATTTATAAACTCTTTTGAGGGTGGCTTCGTCGCCGATTAAAACCGCTGCGATTTCACCGTTTTCAACATCAGGTTGTTGTCTAATAAAAACAATATCTCCATCAAAAATCCGAGCGTTAATCATACTGTCTCCTTTACACCGTAATGCAAAAGTTCCCTTAACAATATCAGGCATATTTACATATGTTTCTATATTTTCTTCTGCTAATATGGGTTCCCCGCAAGCAATCGTCCCAATAAGAGGAACCTTCTTCATATTAGGTATAGGTATTAAATTGTTTATTTCTTCTGACGAATATGTAATTCTATCTATTGGGACATCAAACCCCCATAGCCACGCCTCACTAACATTTAATGTTAAAGCTAAGATAAATAGTTTGTCTTGCTTAGGAGAAGCCTTGCCGTTAACATATTGACTTAGGTCGTTCCTGTGAAGGGATATATGATATTTTTCGCAAAAAGGTTGAGCAGCGTTAACAATGTCTATTTGTTTGAGGTTTCGTGTTCTCATAATATACTGTAATCTTTCACTTGTTGTAAATTTTTTTGTACTCATATAACTACCACCTATTAAAATGTATCGTTATCATATCATAAATTGAATAAAAGTTCAAGGCTTTTTTACAAAAATGTTCAATTTTTTTGAATTTTGCCTTGACATGCTATAAAAATAGTGTTATTATACAACAAAAGTTCAAAACTATTGAACAAAATTTAAAAGGAGGTAATGCTAATGTTTGACTACTCAAAATTGCGCGGGAAAATTATTGAAATTTTCAAGACGCAAGCAAAATTTGCCAACAAAATGGGCTTATCCGAACATTCTATGTCCGAAAAGCTTGCCGGGAAGTCTCTTTGGAAACAAACAGAAATAATTCTTGCTTGCGAACTACTCAAAATAAGATACGAGGACATCCCAATATATTTTTTTACGCCAGTTGTTCAAACTACTTGAACTTTTTTTAAAAAAATATGTATTTCGACTTAATTAGGAGGTGAAACTATGAGCATTTTGATTGACCCCATGACAGGAGAAGAATACGAGAACGTTCCGCCTAAAATAGCGGCAGAATATCTCGATATAGGAATTCCGTCAATGTATTCAGGATTAAAATCGGGGATATTTCCGTTCGGGAGCGCTATTCCGCCACAAAGTGAAGGAGGCAAATGGAAGTTTTTAATACCAGTTGAGCGCTTAAAAGCTTATAAAAACGCAAGTGACCTTAAATTTGACTATTTAATTGATATGGTTGAATCACTCAAAGCAGGTGCTTAGAATGGCGAAAGTAAAAAGGACTGATGTTATGAACGAAATTGAAAAGCAAAGAGCGAAAAGCGAAATAAATCTCGCGAAATTTATAAATGTCGACTTGTCGGAGTTTTTAAGAAAATTAGACATCGAAATTCAAGCGATTGCTCTATCAACTTTTAATAAGAAATTTAATAAAAAATCCTATGTCACGATAATTTATCGTGCCGAAGCCACAGAGAGGATTAATATTACTGATTGCGTGGAAAACAATATTGAAATATTTAGGCGAGTTTATCATTCTATTTATAAAAATTTTAAAAATCGTAAAGCTAAATTGCAGAAAGGAGATTAATTATGAATTTAAAACAACCGCCCTGCCATTTCGTTACAGACTGCTTCGCTTATCGAAACGGATTTTGCACCTGCCTGAATGACACGAAATTTAAAGGCGGAGGTTGCCCGTTTTATAAGAGCAAGAAACGATATGATTTTGAAGTACAAAGAACAAAAAAGGAGAAATAAAAATGAGCAAAAAAATAGTAATTAAACTTTCGGAAAGCGGAAGAGTCCGCAAGGTATATTCTGATGTCCCTTTTGAAATCGCCTCGGCAGCGGTTAAAAACGTTTCAGAGCGCTTTGGGAAAATTAAATTGTCACGCAAAACGAAATTTAAACTTCATCTAAAGATGATTTCAAAAAGATTACTCTTCGTTTTAAATGCGATTAGGCTTGCTTGTAAGCGAGATTTTTATAAAGAAGACATAAACCGTCATCAATATAGTGAGGTTTAAGCGATGAATAGATACATAATAATCGGAATTCTTACCACCGCCGTTATAATTGGCTGGTATTTCCTTTATAAATACGCGAACAGAAAGTGAGTTTTAAAAAATGAAAATAAACGGCAAAAGAAAAGACCACTGCAAGGCCGAAACCTTAACAGTGGTCAAAAGAGAATATCGTAATATTATTATAACTCGTAATTGTACATTTGTCAAACATCAAAAGAAAAAGAGCCGAACCTTACCGCCTCGAACGAATTTTGAGTTGATTAAAAGCTTTGACATCGAACAGCTCGCAATATTCTTGGTTAATTTCAGACAGGTTTTCGCAATGATTGATAATGTCGAAATCGCTAAAAGAATATTGGAAAGCGAGGCGATAATATGACTCCGGAGCAACTGAACATTGCTTTTAAATATTCGCTTCCGGTAATGTATAGAAAGCCTAATTTTCCTGCAATTCGCTTTCGAGAAATCCATTATATAGAATATTTACGGCAGAAGCGAGGAAATATTCAAGTCAATGTATGCGTATTTGATAATCAATCTCCGTGTTCGCAGGCAGTCGTTGAATTGAGATATATTGAACCCTGCCTTAATGACTATCCCGACGATGACGGTGTTACATATTCTTTTAATACAGATGAGCCGGATTTCGCCAATACTCCACCGCTCATTATTGACGATGAAATAAAAGATATATTCATAAAGCGCCTGCCCGTAGAAGTCAGAGTTAGAGGGGACAAGCTGTCCGCAGAGACGCATATGCGTCTACATGGATATGTGATGAGAACAGACCAAAAGCTTAAACTTAAATTTCCTGAAATTAAAAGACTTAAAATATATTACGACAAAGTTAAAGATGAGCCGTTAGTATATTGCGATTTCGACCTCGGAGTTGATATTCCGCCGTCTGATGTCAAAGTGCAAAATAACGCTAAATTTTTAGAAGAAAGGATAAAAAATGATTAAAAATATTGAAATTTCAAAATTAAAACCGCATCCGAATAATCCGAGAAAGGCTATAGGAGACATTTCAGAGCTTGCGGATAGTATTAAAAAGAACGGAATATTTCAAAACTTAACTGTCGTTCCGAATGAGGACGACACATATACGATTATCATCGGACATCGCAGACACGCGGCGGCTAAAGAGGCAGGATTAACCGAACTGCCCTGCGCAGTCGTGGAAATGACTGAAAAGGAACAGCTCTCTACTATGCTTCTTGAAAATATGCAGAGAGAAGATTTAACAATTCTTGAACAAGCGGAAGGCTTTCAGATGATGATAGATTTAGGCGAAAGTGTTAAGTCCATATCCGAACAGACAGGTTTTTCACAGTCAACAGTAAGGCATAGAGTTAAACTCCTCGAACTCGATAAAGACGAATTAAAAAAGCAGGAGAATATGAACGTCTCCATTACCGACTATATCAAGTTGGAGAAAATAAAAAGCCCCGAACGCAGAAATGAAGTTTTGAAAAAAATTGGAACTAATAATTTTGAATATTTTTTGCAAAGCGCTCTGCAAGCCGAAGCAGAAGAAGAAAAAAAAGAAAAAATAGCAGAGAAGTTAAAAGCATTAAATGCAATTGATATTTTGAACGAGAGGGATATATATTCCAAATACGGCGCCTCAATTAAATCAGGTCATATATTAACAAGCAATGTGGATGACCTTATCATTCCCGAAAAATATGCCGACAAACAGCTTTATTACAAATTCGAATACGGCTGGTTTTATATTTATGTAGAACATAATATAGAAGAAGCCGAAGAAGAAACTGCCGAAACAGAAGAAGAGTGTATTCGTCGTGAAACATATAATAAGCTAATTACTATCGAAGAGAGTTTCAAAAAAATTAGAGAGGAGTGGATTGATAGATATATCTCGAAGCCGGAACATCTTTCGATAATAATGTCGCTTTTGTTTTATTTAAATTATATCGGAGAATGCTATTGGATAGACATATCATCTTTTTTTGAAGAAAACGAGATTGACGAAGACGCAGTAGTTCTTGATGATATGCCAGTCGTGAAAGACGTAGGGCAAGCGCTGTTAAGAATAATATATGATACAGTGGATTTTGACAAAATAAAACCTTTCGATTACCATTGCCACTATTGTGCCGATGCAACCGATGTTAAAGCTTTAGTTTCTCTATACGAAACAATTCAAAAGCTTGGCTATACTCCTGCCGATGAAGAGCTTGAATTTATTAATGGCACTCATGAATTATACGCAAAAGAAGAAATGAACTGATAGGAGAGTTGAGGAGCAACAACTACAATGAATTACATAGATTTTTTAAAAAACAAAAAAATTAAATCTCTTTCGACAGGGATTAAAGTTGCCGAAGATAAACTTAACTCGGACGCTTTTGATTGGCAGAAACATTGCGTAAGTTGGGCGCTTGAGAGAGGTAAGGCGGCGCTATTTGAGGACTGCGGTCTTGGAAAAACCTTGCAACAGTTAATTTGGTCAGATGAAATAAGCAAAGCGACAAATAAACCTGTTATTATTCTTTCACCCTTAGCGGTCGCACCACAAACTAAAGAAGAAGGAGCTAAATTCGGAATTGACGTAAATATATGCGAAAGTCAATCAGATATAAAGCGAGGAATAAATATTACAAACTATGAAAAATTGGACAAGTTTGATGCCAAAGCTTTTGGCGCGGTTGTTTTAGACGAAAGTTCAATTCTAAAAAGCTATATGGGAAAAACTAAACGTTTAATTGTTGAAAGATTTAAAGATACACCCTATCGCTTAGCCTGCACAGCTACGCCAGCACCAAATGACTTAATGGAATTATTAAATCACGCCGAATTTCTCGGAATAATGAAGTCAAACGAGGCACTCTCAATTTGGTTCATAGCCGACCAAAGTCAAAGCGGAAAATATCGGCTTAAAAAGCACGCAGAAAAGGACTTCTGGCAATGGGTGAGTTCTTGGGCCGTGTGTATAAGTAAACCGTCTGATATAGGTTATTCGGATGACGGATATATTCTTCCTGAATTACATGAAAATGATGTAATAATTAACAGCTCTACAGCTGAAACTGCGCTTACAGATATTGCACGCAAAGTTGATATTTCAGCGACTGGGTACCACAAAGAAAGACGGCGAACCCTTGAGGCGCGCTGTAAAGCTACCGCCGAATATGCGAACGATTTAAATAATCAATATGTCGTGTGGTGTGGGCTCAACGAAGAAGCCGACAGATTGAAAGAACTTATTCCCGATGCCGTAGAAATACGCGGAAGTGATAAATCAGAGAAAAAAGAGCAATCCGCTATAGGATTTGTAAAAGGCGATATTAGAGTGCTCATAAGTAAGCCTTCAATCTTCGGATACGGATTAAACTTTCAGAATTGCCATAACTCTCTATTTTGCGGTATGGATTATAGCTTTGAGAATTATTATCAGGCTGTAAGGCGTTTTTATCGGTTTGGGCAAAAGCAAGAGGTCAACATATGGCGCGTTCTCGGTGAAACCGAAAAAAGTATACTTGACAGCATTAACCGTAAGGCCTCGATAAAAGAACAAATGCGGAATAGTATGGCTGATGCGGTTAAAAAATATCAGACCAGGAAAGTCAATACCTATCATTTAGATGTCAACAAGAAAGAATACAATATGCCAGCTTGGCTGAAAGGAGCTTAAAAAATGGAAAAGTTAAATCCTGTGATTACTGAAAGATACGCTTTATATAATGGAGATTGTATTGATATTACGCGACAAATGCCGGATAATTCAGTACATTTTGAAATATTCTCACCGCCGTTCGCGAACCTATATATCTATAGTGATGACCTTAGAGATATGGGGAATTGTAAAAATACTGACGAATTTTTTGAACAGTTCGATTATCTTATTCCCGAACTTCGCCGAGTTTTAATGAACGGCCGAATTTGTGCCGTACATTGCAAACAATTAGCGAAATACAAGGGACGAGATGGAGCGAGTGGATGGATTGACTTTCGCGGGGATATAATTCGTCATTTTGAGAAGGCAGACTTTCAATATCATAGCGAGATTGTAATATGGACCGACCCTGTCCTTGAGATGCAAAAGACGAAAACCCAGCGACTTTTATATTGCCAGTTACAGCGCGATGCAAGCTATACAGGAATAGGAATGCCCGAATATCTTGTACTGTTCAAAAAATGGGATGAGGGCGAAAGCGAGCCTATAAGGCATTACAAATCCGCAGAGGACGCGGAGAAAAAAGGAGGATATCCCGAACAGATATTTAACCTTGAGTCGTGGCAAAAATACGCTTCCCCCGTATGGTTTGATATTAAACGTACGGACGTATTAAATGCTAAAATTGCTCGTTCAGACCGCGATGAAAAGCATATCTGTCCGTTACAGCTTGAAGTCATACGCCGAGCGGTGCAACTATGGAGCAACCCAAACGATATTGTATATTCACCATTCGGAGGAATAGGCTCGGAACCTTATGTTGCTCTTGAGCAGAACCGCCGAGCCATAGCCGCGGAATTAAAACCCGAATATTTTTTTCAGATGAAAGCTAATTGCGAGGAAATAACTCAAGCCGTGTCACAGATTAGTCTATTTGATAATGAAAAATTAAACATTGCAGAATAGGCGTTAAGGGACTGAAAAAACAATATGGACAAAATAATAAATTTTGATTTTCAATGGAGAAAATGCCCCTTTTGTTGCAGACGGATTGCAACAAAATTATGCGATGCTCCGATAGCAAGGCTTAGATATATCGGACATCCGCCATATTTTAAAATTTTAAAACACAAAATTAAAATGTTGAATGTCATAACTTGTGACCGTCCTATTTGCGATGAATGTTCTACAAGAGTTAGTGACGGAATAGATTATTGCCCAGACTGTTTGCGAAGAATAAAAACAATTAATCATTGAAAGAGGAGATACAAATGAGAGAAATATCATTTAGAGGAGAAAGAGTGATGCGGAGGGAGAAATATGAACCGTTGTAATTGTTGCGAGTTTTACGATGAGTGTGAATATGCCGATAATTATAATTTTTGTGATGACTGCAAAGACGGCAAAGGCTGTTCATTAAGAACCGTATCTTGCGAAGCAGGATACGATATTGAATGCAATAACGGCTTTGCTTGCGGAAGGGACTAATTAATGGATATTACAAAAGAAAAACGTGCTATAGACTATTTAAAAAAACTTCCAACCGCAGACCGAGCCATATTTCCTATGTTATAGTGGTGGAAAAGATAGCGATACTATTTTAATCCTTGCAAAATTGGCGGGTGTCAATTTTGAAGCAGTACATAATTTAACTACGGTTGACGAACCTGCGACCGTTCAGTATATAAAGTCAAATCCCAATGTACGGATTAATATGCCTAAAAAAACTATGTGGCAGTTAATAGCCGAAAAGGGAATGCCACCGACACGATTAATACGATATTGTTGCGAGGAATTAAAAGAACACGGAGGCGAAATTGGTCTCCGAAATGTTCCACTATTTTGGTACGCAAAAGGTCCAGGACAAGCCGACAGAAGAAAAGGAACCTACTCTGCAGCCTAAAGAGGAGATAGTGGAGGCAGTACAGTTAAGTTTATTTTAATTACGAAAGGAATTAAGTAATGAGTAAAAAATATAGCTCGACTGTAGATTATGAAAAAAAGTTATCTACGGTTATGGAGAAATTCGGCGTTGATAATTACAACTACGATTGGTCGAGAAAAGATTGCTTTATCGAGTTTACATATAAAGGTCAGCTTTATCGCTTTGAGCATTCTTTGGAGAAAGCGAAAGCATCAGGACAGAATATTTCCTATATTTCGGATTGTTTTGCTCAGCTTGTAATGGCTCTTGAGGATCTGGCGAGAATGACAAATAGGGGGATATATGAATTATCTGCTTGGATTGAGGGAATGAAAGCCCTTCCTAAGCCAAAAGATATTCCGCAATGTTTTCTGCTTTTGGGGTTTACAGATATTCCCTCATCAGAAGATGTCAAGAAGTCGTATAGAAAAATAGCGAGTTTATATCATCCTGATGTCGGCGGCGATAGTGACAGCTTCAACAAATACACTCAGGCAAAAGACGAGTGCCTGAAGTACCTTAAGGAGAATGGGAATAGTGAGTAAAGTAATTAACTTGTCGGAAAATCCGACAGGTTCTGAAAGTATGAATAAGCCACAGGAGGAAAAAACAGGCAGACCTTTAACGAACTACGAGAAGATTAAACGTATGAGTATAGAAGAAATGAGTGAATTTCTTCGGCATTTTTTTAACGTAATAGACTGTAGTGGTAATAATATTATATTTCACCTGTTATTACACCGGCAAAAATAGAGGAATATTCTATAACAGGATTATGTTTTGATAAAAGCGGTTGTCAAATAAGGACGTATAATCCCAAAGGAGTAATTATTTGTTTTTATCTTGAATATATCGGCAAAACCGTATTTCTATCCAAAGAGTCAGCCGAACAGGCATTAAAGGAAGTGAACACAAATGAAATCAGTATTATTAAGCATTAAACCCAAATACTGCGAGCTGATTGCAAATGGTAAAAAGACTATTGAGGTTAGAAAGAACAGACCTAAACTTAAAACGCCGTTTAAGTGTTACATATACTGCACAAAAGCAAAAGAGAGATTTCGACATAACCATATAGTAGAATATTCAGATGAATTATACAGATTGCCAAACGGTGAAATAAAATTCGGATGGAGCGGAGAATTAATGATTTACCAAGATTATAGAAAGGATAATTTTCTTGACGGCAAAGTCATAGGCGAGTTTGTTTGTGATGAAATATCATCTTTGAGGGCAGATAATCTTGTGCAGACTTATTTTAACAACAAACAACAAACTTGCTTAACAGACTTCGAACTACTGCGTTACGCAAATGGACAAGAACTTTTTTATTGGAATATCTCCAGCCTCAAAATCTACGACACGCCGAAAGATTTAAGTGAGTTTTATACTATTCATAAGCAGGCTGTAAAGGAATGTAGTTTAAGAGAAAGAATTTATACAAATCCTGATTATACAAACGGAGTTTATCTTAATGGAACATATCTATGCAAAAAAACTAACGATTTTTGCCGAGGTAACTGTTGGAAGAAATCACTAACTCGACCGCCTCAGAGTTGGTGCTATGTTGAAGAATTATAGGAGGAAAAATGAAAAGTAATGATTTTGAATACAACATTCTTGATGACGGTACGGCTCTAATTACAGCTTATCACGGTAACGCTACAGAGTTAAAAATTCCCCATACGATTGACGGATATACTGTTACAAATATAGGCTATGAGGCATTTGCATATTGTGCAAGTTTTAAAAGTGTAACAATACCAAATAGTATTAAGAATATAGGTAAATGGGCATTTGCATATTGCGCGAGCCTTGAAAAAGTAATAATTACAAATAGTATTAAGGAAATAAAACGTGGCGCGTTTTTTAATTGTGCAAGCCTTACAAGTGTAACAATAGGTAACAGCGTTACAAGTATAGGCGATTTTGCATTTAATAGTTGCACAAACCTTACAAGCATAACAATTCCCAATAGTGTCACAAGTATAGGCAAATGGGCATGTGGTAATTGCCCTGCGAAAATTAAATTAATGAGGATGAAAACTTTTATTAAAAAACCGAAAAAAAGGAAACAAGAAAATGACAATACAAGAATTCGCAGAAACGCTTGATGGCAGGCAATATTATAAACAGCCCAATCTCGATGAAATAAAAAAAGCAAAAGAATTAGGATTCATAATAGTTTGCGGTTCAGGGGGCTGTACTGGTGAAATTCGTGGCGCTGTTAATGATGTATTTTTTGCCAGAGATGGCGGCGGTGAAAGCATAATTAGAAATAATGATATTCCATATCCAATAGTCGCTATATGGCATGATGACGAACGCCATTCTTTATGGAGCTTTAAAACGAATATGCCACACGCCGAATTTAAAATTTTTTATAAAAACGAGATATGCTACATAGGTATGGTGATTGACCTCAAAGCAGCGTTTGACAAGAATTTATATCGCTAATTTAAAAAGATATAAGCTCCGCGCAGTTTATATATATTGAAACACTTTTCAATTTCATCCTTTTTTTACTCCAACAAAAAATAAAAAAGTTTGCAACGAAACCGCTGTATAGGCGCGGATATTCAGCGGTTTTATATAAAGCCGAAAGGCTTTTTTAAAACTTGTAATTTAATGATAAAGTTACGGTTATAAAAGGGAATATCAAAATATGAGACGCAGATACAGAACTACCGATATTATATGCGGTAAAAATTACATAACAACAAGAATATATCCTGAATATAGTTTACCGAAAGGTGGACGTAGAAAAAAGAGTAAGCCGACATCAGATGTTCGTCAAAGACTGAATGACGAAAATCGGAAAGAAAAAGTTATATTCTTAGCTAATACAAACTTTACAGAAAAGGACCAATTTTTAACTTTAACATACGATGAAGAACATTTACCCGAAAACTATAATCAAGCTGAAAAAGAATTAAGAAAATATATTGAACGATTGAGAAACTATGCGAAGAAAAATAATCTACCCTCTCCGAAGATTATTGGAATTACAGGATATGGCTCTAAAAGAAAAAGACTTCATCATCATCTCTTAATCAACGGTGATTATCCGCTGTATATCTTAACCGAGAAGTGGAAAGAAAAGTCAGGAAACTACAGAGGGTATATTGACGTTAAACCGCTGATATTTAATCAATTCGGAATTGAGAATATTGCGCGCTATATAATCAAGCATATAGAAGAGAATATCCGCAGCGGAATTAAGTGTACATATTTTAGAAGCCGAAATCTTAAAGAACCTAAAATTAAAAGTCGAGCAAAACAAATTTCACACAGAGATATTTTGTTTGCAAAAGAATATACGGACTTTTCTGTATTTGAAAAAATGCACCCTGATTATGCGATAGCAGACGTAAGCCCGTATTACAATGACGTCAACGGAGGATATTATTTCACCGTTAAATATTATAGACCTCATAGGAAGCGAAGGAAGGTTTAAAAAATTAAAATTAAAAAGGACAGCACTCGGAATTACATAACTTCAGCTTTCCGATTTTACGCGAGAATGGGAGAGCCGAACGAAAGTGAAATTAACGAATTAACAAATCTGACAGCGGCGGAGCAGTTAGATTTGTTGGCAGTCGCCAAAATGCTCAACAGTCTTTCCGAAGGCGGAGATTTAGAAACTATATCGGCAGTACGTCAGGTTTATTTTGCAGAACCGAAAAAACATCTAAAACGCAATGACATATCTTTACGTATAAAGAATTATGCTCTTGAAAACTACTGCTGTGAAAGAACAGCGTGGAAACTCTTAGAGAGAGCCTGGATGTTATGCGCCAAAATAAGAGGATTAAGGTTTTAAAAACTAAATAAATATCTCTTGGTCTATCGCTGAAAGTATGCAGTCGTAGACCTTTTTTTTATGTTAGAATAATTGCAGAGGTTTTAAAAATGAAAGCGTGGGCCGAAAAGTTTTACAAGTCAAAAGCGTGGAACAAATGTCGTTCTGCCTTTATTCAAGAGCGGATAGCTACTGACGGAGGAATTTGTCAAATGTGTAATGAACACAACGGCTACATCGTTCATCACATTGAAGAACTTACGCCCGAGAATATTGACGACCCGAATATTACTTTAAACTTTAACAATCTTCAATACGTTTGTAAAAGATGTCACGATGAACATCACGGTTATTTTTGTCCGAATAAAAACAGAATTTATTTTGACGAAAACGGACAACCAGTCCCCCCCTAAAATTTTTTGACATCGAAAATAAAAAAAGACCGGGGGGCAACTTTTTTTTAATACGCAAGAGAGTTACAGACCCCCCTCCCAAAAGAGAGGTAAAAAAATTGTCATATAAAAAGAAAGAATTTAGCAAAGAAGAAAGAATAAAAAAAGAGCTAAAAAGACTTACAAAAATATATAAAAATATCCCAGAAAAAAGCAAAAAAAGCATTGAAGGTCTATTAGAAAACTCTGCTTTTATGCGAATAACACTTCAAGATTTGGCGCTTGACCTGCGTGAAAATGGCTTGACCGAGAAATTTTCGCAAAGCGATAAAACCGAGCCTTACGACCGTACGCGACCGAATGCAGATTTGTATAATAAAATCAACGTTAACTATCAAAAAATCATCAAACAGCTTACTGACCTGCTCCCTTCTTCAGAGAAGGAGGCGCAAGCCACAGATGATTTTGACGATTTTGTAATTGACCGAAGAGAAATATAATGCCGAAGGTTAAATATCCAGCCAACTATAATCCGATTGTCGAATATTGGCAGGCTATCCAAAGCGGTGAAATTGTAGTTTGCAAAAAAATATATGAAACTTACAAAAAACTCGCTTATGATATAGAACACCCGGGAGAATATTTTTACTCCCCAGCTCGAGCAAATCATATTCTTGAATTTGCTGAAAATTACTGCCGACATTCTAAAGGCAAACTTGGCGGGCAGCGGGTTAAATTAATGCTCTGGGAAAAAGCAGCGCTGGCAGCAATCTTTGGATTTGTTAATATAAACGGGATAAGAAAATATAACCGTGCTGTTTTAATTATAGCGAAGAAAAACGGAAAGTCGCTTATTTCGTCAATTGTCGGATTATATCTTCAAATCGCCGACGGCGAGAATGGACCTGAAATTTATGCCGTCGCTACCAAACGCGACCAGGCGAAAATCATATGGCAGGAAGCTAAACGAATGGTTAATAAATCTCCAACGCTTTGTAAGCGGATTAAGCCGTTAGCTTATGAAATGACTTCCGATAAATTCAATGACGGAGTTTTTAAGCCCCTCGCGTCTGACAGTAATACACTCGACGGGCTGAACGTTCACGGAGCGTTGCTCGACGAAATTCATCAATGGAGAAATGGTCGTGAACTCTATGATATTATAGCCGACGGAATCACCGCCCGCGAGCAACCATTAATTTTCATCACGTCAACAGCGGGAAAAATTCGTGAGGATATTTATGACTTTATTTATGACGAAGGAAAAAGAATTATAAACGGATATTCTGACAAGCAAGGATATAAAGATGAACATAGTTTATTTTTCGTTTATGAACTTGACAGCAAAAATGAATGGGAAGATGAACAAAGCTGGATAAAAGCTAATCCGGGCTTGGGTGAGATTAAAAATGCGGATACTCTTCGTTATAAAGTAAATAAAGCAAAGCAAAATCACGATTTGTTAAAAAACCTACTTTGTAAGGAATTTAATATACCTGAAACCACAACAGAAGCGTGGTTGAGTTGGGATGTTCTTAACAATGAAGCGACTTTTGATGTAACTAAATTAAAACCTCGATACGGAATCGGTGGTGCCGACCTTTCAAGCACGACTGATTTAACCGCAGCGAAGATGATTTTTATGTTACCGAAAAGTGAAATCATTTACGTTCTTTCGATGTATTGGATACCCGAAGATTTAGTCGATAAGAAAATTAAAGAAGATAAAATACCCTATGACCTGTGGATTGAGCAAGGATATATGCGCACTTGTCCTGGCAGAAAAATTCACGCAGGATGTGTCACAGAATGGTTCAAGGAACTGCAGAACGAATTTGATATTTACATTTATAAAGTCGGATACGACAGTTGGAGCGCGACATATTGGGTCAAAGAAATGGAGGACACGTTCGGAAAGGACGTCATGACGCCAGTCATCCAGGGCAAGAAGACGCTATCAAATCCAATGAAGCTTTTAAAAGCTGACTTAGAGTCAAAGATTATTAATTACAACAACAACCCAATTGACAAGTGGTGTTTCGCAAACACAGCAAAAGATGAAGATAAGAACGGAAATATCCAGCCTGTTAAGACATCTGTTGCGACAAGAAGAATCGACGGAACCGCAGCCCTCCTTGACGCTTACACAGTCCTAACCGATGACCGCGACTACTACGAATCAATAATTTAAAAAGGAGGAAATATGGGAGTTTTCAAAAACATAAAAAATTACCTCCGCAAAGATAAAATCCTGTCCAGCGTTCAGCTTGTGAATGAAACCGGAAATTTTTTCACAGCGTGGAACGGAAAAGTATATGAAAACGATATAGTACGTGGGGCCTTATCGGCTCGCGCAAAACGGATTTGCAAAATTGAATTAAAGCACTGTTTTAAACCCGATGGGCAATTAGAGCGAGTGGATATGAGCGCGAACTATCGTTTTATGCTACAAGAGCCAAATCCATATATGTCAATCGTTGATTTTCTTGAAAAAATGTCAAATCTTTCCGCTTTAAATGGAAACGCGTTTGCCTTAATTCTTCGTGATGAAAACGGAGTGCCTCGTCAGTTATATCCTATCCCTGCCGTTAATGCCGAAGCAAAATATAATGACGACGGCAGTTTATATTTACTTTTTACGTTAAAAAACAGCGAACGCTATCAATTCGCTTATGAAGATATTATTCATATACGAGAAGATTATAACGAAAATGATATTTTCGGAACATCAAAATTCCCTTCACTTGCTCCGCTTATGGAAATCGTAAACACGACTGACCAGGGAATTATAAATGCTATTAAAAATTCAGCGGTAATTCGCTGGCTTTTAAAAATAAATACCGCTTTAAGAGATGAAGACATTAAGAAGAAGGCGCAGACCTTTGCCGATAATTATCTTAAAATTTCAGGTAACGGAATCGGCGTAGCAGCGACTGACACGAAGACTGACGCTACGCAGATTAATCCGACCGATTACGTCCCAAACGCTTCGCAAATGGATAGGACAAAATCTCGTATTTTAAGTTTGCTTAACATAAATGAAAAAATCATTCAAGGAACGGCAAATGAAGATGAGGAAAACAGCTATTACGAAGCAGAGATTGAACCGTGGATTTCAAAACTCGCTAACGAAATGACACGTAAGTTGTTTTCAAGAAGACAGCGCGGATGTGGAAATTATATTGTAGCGGGTTCGTTCAACCTGCAAGTGGCAAGTTTTAAAACAAAGCTGAATTTATTTCAAATGGTTGACCGCGGAGCTTTGACGCCGAACGAATGGCGTGAAGCTATGGGCTTAACGCCAATAGAAGGCGGTGACGTTCCACTCAGAAGGCTTGATACGCAAGCGGTCTCAAATTTGGAAGGTGAAAATACAGGAGGTGAAGAAGAATGACCATAAACATTAACGGCGTCATTGTAAGCAACGATGATAAATGGATTTATGACCATTTCGGAATTGAAGCGGTTTGTCCGAAAGAAATATCGGAAGCACTTTCAAATTTATCCGATAAAAACGAAAGTGTAATTGTAAAGATTAATTCAGACGGCGGCGATATGTTCGCAGCAAGTGAAATCTATGAGGAACTCAGAGCGTATAAAGGAAATCTCACAATTAAGGTTGTAGGTCTCGCCGCAAGCGGGGCTTCTGTCATAGCGTGTGCAGGATATTCCGAAATCGCTCCAACAGCTATGCTTATGATTCATAATGTATCGTCATATGCCGAAGGGGATTTTCACGATATGGAAGAGTCGAGCGAAGTGCTTCAGAAAGCGAATAAGGCAATAGCGAATTCTTATTGTGAAAAAACGGGAAAACCTATTGAGGAAATTTTAAAATTAATGGATAAAGAAAGTTGGATTACAGCCGATGAGGCGGTATCAATGGGGTTTATTGATAAAATTACAGAACCGCAGTCGAGCACCAAACTCGCGGCGTCTTACCGCAGCGGTCTACTCCCACAGTCGGTTATAAAAGAAATGCAAAATAAAAAAGCAAATTCAAAGGTTGAAGCACAACTTAACCTTTTAAAATTAATCTAAGGAGGATTTTTAAATGACAAAATCAGATTACAAAAACAAAAGGAAAGAGCTTTGCGACGAAGCCCAAAATTTAATAAATTCAGGCAGCATCGACAAAGCAAACGAGAAAATGCAGGAGATTCGTGACCTTGACGCGACTTTTGAGAACGAAGCACACGCACAGGCAGACTTGAAAGCTTTAAGTGGTGAAAAAATCGGAAAGGGTTTTTCAAGCGCAGTAAATTTTGGAAATGGCGAAAGCATTAAAAACGAGAAGCCGACAGACGTCTATTCATCCCTCGAATATAGGCGAGCATTTATGAATCACATAGTGCGCGGAAAAGAAATTCCTGCAAAATTTAGAAACGCAAACGAAGCGACTTTAAGTACGGATGCAGGAGTTATCGTACCCACCCCGATTTACGAGCAAATATTCTTTAAGCTCGATACGACAGGTAAGATTTATTCGCGTGTGTTCAAAACGGCATATCCCGCTGCTCTGCTTATTCCCGTAGCAACAGTTAAGCCTGAGGCGAAATGGGTAGATGAGGACAAGGGTTCAGACCGTCAGAAATTTACGCTTGATAAAATCCAATTCTCCGGCTATAAGCTTGAATGTCGTACAGCGTTCTCACTATTTATGAGCGTAACAGCTCTTGAAAAATTTGAAAGCCAATTCGTGTCGGTTATTTCAGAAGCAATGATTAAAGCTATTGAAAAAGCAATAATCAGCGGTTCCGGAACAGGCGCGCCCGAAGGAATTTTAACAAAAGAAACAGAAAATAAAGTTGAAATTCCAGCAGGCGAAGGCATCGAGTATAAGACATTTGTTGAAACAGAAGCTAAACTTCCGTCAGCGTATGACGGCCCTGATACCGTTTACCTGATGACGAAGGAAACCTTTATGAGTTATTTCGGAATTACAGACACAAATGGACAACCTATAGCGAGAATTAACGCAGGATTAGACGGCAAGCCTTCCTACAATATCTTAGGACGTGAAGTAATTCCCGCGGACGGATATATGAGCAACTATTCGGATTCTGTCGAGGAAGACACGACTGTTGCTGCTGTATTTAATCTAAAAGACTACATTCTTAACGAGGTTATGGGCGTTCAAATTTCACGATATACGGACCCGGAGAATGACCAGACCGTCATCAAGGCAGTAATGCTTGCTGACGGAAAGGTAATCGACGATTCAAGCCTCGTTAAAGTCGTTAAAAAATCCGCGTAATTATGGACTGGGCGATTTGCGAAGAACGCTTACTTGAAGAGGTTAAGACCGCCTTGCGAATTACCACGACTAATTTTGATGAAAGCGAAATCTTCCCGCTAATTGATTCAGCTATCGCTGATATGAAAGACGTGGGAATTAAAGTTGACTTAGAAAAACCGTTGCACAGACAGGCTATCAAACATTATTGCAAAGGTTATTTCGGTGAAAATCCCAATCGTTTAGATTGGCGGGAGGCATATGAAGGTTTGAGAAACGCGCTTTCACTGAGGAGCTCGGACAGCGAATGAATAGAGATTGTTTAATTTACATTATTTCTTCAACAGGAGGAAATGACGAAACCGCTTTTAAAAACACTAACGAAATTGGGGAGCCCGTTTTTGTTGAAAAAAAAAGGCAGATTTTTGGGATTAAAAAATCTGTCAAGCAGTCGGAGTTCTTTCAGGCGGCGGCCCGTGGCTTCACTCCCGAAATTGTTGTGGAAATCAATTCTTTTGAATACAAAAACGAAACAATTTGTGAATTAGAGGGGCAGCGGTTTAGGATATACCGTGCTTATCCAATTGCTAATTCAGAACGCGTGGAATTATATTTAACTCAATTAGCGGGTGAAACAGATGTCTTTACCTAAAAGCGTGAAATTTAAAAAGGACGGCGTGGAATATCTCAGCAACGTAAACAGGATTGAATATACGCTTAATGAGCTTATTCGCGCCGCCCTGCGTGACGCAGGAAAGTTTATTTGCAGAAAAACTCGTCAGAAAATAAGACGGCGAACCGGACGTCTTGCAGAAAATACTCAATATTGGGTGCGACGGAGGCAGGAAGTCCCCGACCTACAGGTGGGCTTTAAACCCGGAGGCTTTTACGGCTTATATCAAGAAATAGGAGTAAGCTCGCGTGGAATCCCAAAGACAGGAGCCTTATCGCATTCTGTCAACGATAATATAAATCAAATCAGGGATATTCAAGCCCAATATCTTAGTGGCATCGGACACGAATCCGCCGAGCATAAGATTGACGAAGGAGAATACGAAGGTGAATAAAACCAATGAATTATATTCAGCAATAAAAGAAGTTCTAAACTCATATTCGCCTCGTTTATTTTTTTGGCACGCTCCAATAAATATAGGCTATCCGCGCGGAGAATACGAACTCAAGCGTCTTGATGTCGATTTAATCGAGAAATATCTTTTGACAATAAATTTTTATGACAAAAACACGTTTTTGAAAATTCAAGAACTCGCGGATATTCTTGATAAAGAAATAAGCGCAGCGACTTTTGAAAATCCAAACTTCTATTTTAAAATCGTAAATACAAATGACCGGCAAATTATTAACGAAAGCGATGCTTCTATAGCGCGTTTAATGTTCACATATGAAATCAATGTTTATAGGAGGGAAAATCCGTATGAATAAAAGAAGGATTAAACCGTATAGCGGTTTTAACAAGCAAACAGTTGACCACCTCATTCTTGACGCAGGAGCCTTTTTTAAAAACTTCACAGTTGGGACCGATACTTACGCTTCGGCAAAAAAAGCAGGAAAGTGTATCGGAGCCACAAGCGGAGGCGGAGAATTTAGCGTAGTTAATACATATCGTTCAGGTGAGTTTGACGGCGTGCGTTCACGCGTTAAAGGAAATCTGTTCATCGATTCGACCGAAGTATATTTAAAAGCGACTGTTGCTGAAATTACAGAAGAAATTATTAAAAACGCTGTCGGCACAGCAGACGTAGTCAGCGACGCTGTTAACGGCTACGACAAAATTGAAGGCAGAAGCTATGTAGTAGATGAAGATTACGTTGAAAATATAACTTGGGTTGGAACATTGCTTGGAGAAGAAAAGCCCGTAATTATTCAAGTTTACAATGCTTTTAACGAAAATGGCTTTACGATGACGGTAGCCGACAAAGGACAGGCATCGGTAGAGCTTCAATTCTTCGGAGCGTTAGAAGAAGAAGCATATGACCTTGCTGATGACGGCGAAGATGTAAAAGCTCCATATGCTATTTTTTATCCTAAAACAGCAGAAGAATAAGGAGGTAAAATATGCGAAAGCTTATTCTCTCTGACGCCTTTAAAATGGCTCGTATTTTAAAAACTACTGAAATCAAAGACGAACTTTCAAAGCTTGCGACTAAATTCGGCGATACAAAAAACAAAAAAACAAACGTAAATGAAATAGGGCTTGAAGTAATTTTAACCCTAATTTCAGCATCAGGAAATAAGGATGTTGAAAGCCAAATATATGAGCTGTTGGCAGGCGTGGTGGAAACGACGCCCGAAGAAATTAAAAATCTATCAATAAGCGGTTTGAAAGATATTTTTGTAAAAATAATTAAGGAAAACGACCTCGGCTCTTTTTTCAAGTCAGCCTCGAGCTTAATATAAGGAGCGTGGGCTTGCTCTTGAAATATAGTCAGGGAAACTTAGCTATTTTTCAAGAGCTTTCTTTTAGTGAAATCCTCGAGGCAATCAACTATATGCAGGAACGCGAAAATGACGAATATTTACTTAAAATATACTCGTCAACATTTGCGAGCTTGGCAGGCATAGGATTTGATGAATTTAAAAACGAGGTTTTAAAAAACGCCAAAAGATATAACGGCGTGAATAATGATATAGAAAGTGATGAGATTGAAAAGAATGTAGCAGACATTCTTGACAACAACAGATGGGAGGTGGAAAGTAATGGCAGTTGAAGTTTTTAAACTGTTCGGTTCAATATTTGTCGATAACACGGAAGCGAATAAGTCAATTTCAAAGACAGATAAAAATGCACAGGGCGTTGCGAAAACTCTCGGAAAAGGCATAAAAAGCGCAGCTAAATGGGGGACGGCTATCGTAGGCGGAGCGACTGTGGCAGCCGGCGGAATGTTTAAAATGGCAAACAGCGCAGCGGAAACTACAGACCACATCGACAAGATGAGTCAAAAGATAGGGATTTCACGCGAATCATATCAAGAGCTTGATTTTATATGTTCACAAACAGGAACAAGCGTAGACAGTTTGAAGAACGGATTAAAAACGATGCGCTCTGTTATGGATTCTACTTCTCAAGGTAATAGTAAAACTGCAACCGCGTTAGAGCGTTTAGGAATTTCGGCGACTGACGCTAAGGGTAATCTGCGAGATTCTGAAGAAGTGATTTGGGAATCGCTTAAAACTCTTCAAAGTATGGAAAATCAGACAGAAAAGGCTCGCCTTGCCTCAATGCTGTTCGGTAAAGCGGGAAGCGACCTAATGCCAATGCTCAACGGTTCTTCCAAATCCATAGATGAGATGAAGAAGCAAGCCCACGATTTAGGTTTAGTCCTTTCAGATGAAGCTGTAGATAGCTGAGTTGAATTTTCGGACACTTTAGACCAAACAAAACGTTCGTTAAGCGCCATAATCACTAAATTAGGAGCCTCGTTAATGCCGTTCATAACAAAAGTTATGAAAAGCATTCAGAAAGGGCTTCCGCATATAGAGCAGTTATTTAAAGCGTTAGAACCTGTAGTTGTTAATTTGTTTGAAAATTTAATGCCTCCGCTTATGGACTTGGCGAAAGCCCTTTTTCCAATGATAATAAAATTGCTTTCTGCAATCATTCCAATCATCGGAAATATAACTAATGCGATAATGCCCGTATTTATAGAATTGATAGAAACGCTCTTGCCTCCTCTCGTGCAAATAATTGAAGAATTGCTTCCACCGTTAGTTGAAATAATTGAGGCGTTAATGCCTTTGGTGAAGACAATATTTGATTTGTTGAAACCAATAATTAACCTCGTTTTGCAATTATTAAAACCTATAACATCTCTCATCTCAAACGCGCTTGCTCCCCTTATTGAAAACTTGGCGGAATTATTTAACGATTTATTAAAGCCGTTTATTCCGATAATTACTGAAATCGCTAACATTATATCCGAAACGCTTGCTCCGATATTTGAAGCGCTAACTCCGATATTTAACGATTTTTCGGATATATTAAAACCGATATTTAAGATATTCACTAAACTATTAGAATATGTCCTGCCAGCAATTATTCCCGTGATTAAACATCTGGCGAAGATTTTTAAAAATGTTTTAGGAAATGTACTGGAAGGCATTAAATCCAGAATTGAAGGCTTAAAAAATATATTCAGCGGAATTATAGAGTTTATCACAGGCGTATTTTCAGGCAAATGGGAAAAAGCTTGGAAAGGAATTAAAAAGATATTCAAGGGCGTGTGGGACACGCTATTTGGAATAATTAAAGTTCCAATTAATCTTATAATTGACGGAATAAATTCATTATGGAGCGGAATTTACAAAGCAGTTAAAGGAATTGTTGACGCTATAGGCGGAGTAGCAGACGCTATCGGAAGCATCTTCGGACAGGAATGGGGATTTTCAATGCCTAAAAAGCCTCCACTCATTCCTAAGCTTGAAGAAGGAGGAGTTCTTGAAAAAGGACAAGTCGGTCTTCTTGAAGGAAACGGAACTGAAGCGGTTGTCCCACTTTCACAAAATACAGAGTGGATTGACAAAGTTTCCGACAAAGTTTATAAGCGAATGAGAGAAACGAGCAATTCATCTCCGCTGTCGTTTAACGAAAATAATAACGAGTTTGATGAAAATTCAACAACATTTAATGTAACTTTTAATATCAACGGAGTAGATATAAACAACGACAGCGACGTTAAGACGCTTGCTGAAAAGCTGTTTAATTTATTCGCTGATATGGTAATCTCAAAGAAAGGAGCGTTCGCTTAATGAAGCAAGATTTTTCGTTCGCCGGAACGTGGCTTTCAGAATTAGGTGGAAGAATTAAAGAGTCGCCAAAATATGAAATAGCTGAACGCGATATCGAACTCGTAGAAATCCCCGGACGAAGTGGCGATGTTTTTTTAGATAAAAGAAGATACAAAAACGTTCCGTTTGAACGTTCAATCGCTTTCGTCAATGATAGAAAACAACTTCCTACGCGACAGCAAATCGAGAAAGCTATAGACTGGCTGGGCTACAATATTGGATATAAGGAATTTCGCGATACGTTACACCCGAGAGCATTTACAAACGCCATCTTATTAAATGCGAGCGAGGTAATTCGTGACCTGCCGAGATTGACGACCGCAAAATTAAGCTTTAATCGTGAGCCGTTTTGGTTTTCGGACGAAGGACAGCGGTGGTATTCTTTCGGTCAGAAAAATTCAATAAAACTATCCAATCCCTATCAGTTCGAATCGGACGCGGATTTTATAATCTCTGCTCTACCTTGCACGACAGATATCAACATTAATGGAATTTTTTACGAAAACGTGACTTTTAGCGAAGAAACGCCTACTTTTCTAATCGACAGAAAAATTAATCAAATTGTTTTAATCAATTTAGATACAAAAAGATATAAAGTAGTCACAGGGGGCTTTCCCCTGCCGTTAAGTCACGGCGAAAATGAGATTATTATTGAATTTAGCAACAAAAACATTTCACTAACAGAAGTTAAAATTAAACCCAATTGGAGGTTTTTGTAAATGATTCCAATTTTATACAATCCCGACAACTCATATGGGACTTCACGAACGCCTCTGGGTTTAATTAACCATACGTCTCGATGCATAGTTAAAGAAGCCCTTAACGGCGAATATACGCTTGAGCTATCAACCGACATTAACGATTTTACAAACGGATATATTTCAACGCAGAAGATTATTGAAGCAAAGCCTAACCCTCAGCATAAATCTCAGCTTTTCATCATTAACAAAGTAGAGCGTTTCATTGACGGAAAAATAAATATCTACGCCGACCACATTAAAAGTCTTTGCAATCAATATGTTACAAAAAATGCGACGGTTTATACCGACGATGATGAAAATATTTTAGAAAATACTACACCTGTTTTGGCGTGGAATAAAATTATTACCGAAAATATGAACGATAACACTCAACCGCCGTTCTCATTTAACAGCGACATCACAAGCAGAGCAAATTTCAGCCTGGGCTTAACAAAATCTGAAACGCTCGGAAATATTCTTGGCGGAACAGAAGGAAGCTTTCTGGACACATGGGGAGGCTATTTTGAGTATGATAATTTTAACATTAAATTGTTGAAAAATCGTGGCGAAAAGCAAAACTATGAGCTTAGATACGGAAGGAATATTTCTGAAGCAACGCAAACCGAAGAAATAAGCTCCCTATATTCCCACATCCTTCCTTATGGCGAGGTTAAAGATATGGCGCAGGATTCTACTATTAATCTCGTTGGAAATTTAGTTAAAATTCCTAATTCAGAGAGTAAATTCAGAAGAGTGTTTTTATATGATTGTAGCGAAAAAACAAAAAATTTAAAAGTCTATTCGGCAAGAACAGAAGCTCACGACGCGGGTTTTGGCTATGACGAAGCAAAATCTAAAATGGAGAGCTTGGCTTTAAAATATTCAAAAAGCAATAAGCTTGGGAATATTTCCGTCAACATAAAAGTCACTCACAGGGCGGAGCTTGATGAAATGTCTAAATTTTCGCTTGGCGACGATGTAAAAGTCATTTTGGACAATTTCGGCACGGCAACCTATTCGCAGATATCCGAAGTTGAATATGACGTATTGAACGAGCGTTGGGATGTCATTGACGTTGGAGAGCCGAAAGCAACCCTTGCGAGTTTGTTTTTAAATCATAAAAAATATCTAAACGGAATTTTTTAAAGGAGGATAAAAATGACAATAACCAAAGAATTAAGCGTTGATTTCGTGGACAAATATCCCAGCGTGACGGTTTTAAATTCTCACGAGCTTAACGCGGACTCCATATTTTTAGAAATTACTCCACTAAACGACAAAATCCCTTTAACAATTAACGAGGGGGATGTCGTTAGCGCCTCTTTCGTGACAGACGGAGTTTTAATTGTGAATAATAGAATAGTTGAGCGAAAAAATGAGACAACTCTTAGGCTTAATATTTGCAATGAAAAAAACAAAGACGCAATTATTCGCCCGGGACGGATGTTAGTTGAAATTACAATAACATCAACAGATTCAATTCTTGCCCTTCCGATTTTCGTAATTCAAGTCAACCCCTACATTTTAAACAATGCCCATATCACAGATAAAAGTTATGGAACAGTCGCGGACATAGTTCGTGAAGTTATTGAAGCGAGAGCGAATTTTAAATCGCTTTCTGAAAGATTTAAAAGCATTGAAACTAACGTTGACAGCAAGGCCACTTATCAATTTGTTAATTCAAATGATAATGAGAGAGTATTCGACCTGCATTTAAATGAGGGATATATTTATGCGACTGTCCTCTATAGCAGATATTACATATTCTTCATCAATGCTTTACAGACCGCTTCCGATAAGGTTCAACACCGTATTAGCGTTCTTGGCATAGAACGCAGGGTTCGGAGCGGTTCATCGTGGAGCGACTGGAGGACTATAAGCGTTGAGGAAAGTTCAATCTTAACATCGAATATAGCTGACGGAGCAGTCACGACCGATAAGCTTGCAGATGAAGCTGTTTCAACGGAAAAGCTTGCGCCGAATGCTGTGAGAACATTAAATATTCAGGACGGTTCTATATCACCCTCAAAGCTGACCGCAAATCTAAAGCAGACTATAGATGAAATCAAAAATAAAATGAATTATAAAACAATTGGTGGAGCTCCTTTGTCAAAGCGACAGATTGATGAGATTGATTTTGAGCAAGATACTGTTTATAAAATTCTGATGAATGCAGGAGAGATATATCCCGACTCAATCACGCAATACGTATCGCTAATTCAATATAATGAAACTCTTAGACATATCATATCACCTACTGGCGGTGTATTTTACAGTGAATTATTAGATGAAGGAATATGGTCCGACTTTCAGCAGAGCATATCTTCGGACCTGCAACAGACTATAGACAGCAAGCTTGACAGTATTCCGCTTAAATCTATAGACACAACACATATAAGCGATACGGCTCTTGCTATATCGGCTAACGCAGGACAGGCTTATGCGTTCGCGAACGATACTACTATCCCGACTACTGCTGTAGTCAAGGATTGGATTGAAAATGCTCTCGGCGATATAGAAAACGGAGACGAGGTGAGCTATTAATGGCAGATAAAGTAATAGTCACGAAATCGAAGTTAACCGCGGTCGCAAACTCAATTCGAGATAGAACAGGAACTACAGACAGTCTCACTCTTGATGAGATGCCAAAGGCTATTAATGATATTTCAAATAACTCATCAAAAGATACCGAATATCTAAAAGGATTAATACAGCGTGATATTACAAGTCTTGTAATACCGAATGGAACCACAGAGATAGGTGGGGAATTGTGTAATGGTTGCAGAAATTTAACGAGTGTAGTAATACCTGACAGCGTTACAAGCATAGGCTACGAAGCATTTTTAAATTGTCCGATAATAAATCTTGATATTCCATACGGAGTAACGCATATATATTCGCGAGCATTTAATAGCTGTACAAAGCTTGAAGCCTTAATACTTCCTGATAGTATTCAAATGATGTATTCAACATCATTTGGAGGTTGTACAAATTTGACTAATTTAATAATTGGTAATTTAAAAAGTATGAGCCCTGACGTATTTCAAGGTTGCAAAAACCTTGAAAATGTAACAATTGCAGACGGCTTTAATGGAAGCGGACTAAACTTGTCCGCAAGTGCATTATATAGCGTTGATACTATAGTTAGTTGGCTAAAATCTCTTGCCGACCGTACAAACGAATTTCCCTATACATTAACTATAGGTAATGAAAATCTTGCTAAACTCACAGATGAACAGAAAGCAATCGCTACCAATAAAAATTGGAATTTAGCATAGGGGTGAAATGATGATTAAATTTAAAATTCTAAGCAATAAAAAATTAAGCCGTCAGAGCTACGGCGAGAAAATATATGTCGGTGAAAATAAAATCTCGTGGTTGTATTTTGTAGTCGGTAATAAAATTGGCATTTATGACACAGAGAAACTGAACTTTGAATTACAGGTCATATTTTCTGATGACAGATATATGTCATTTAAAATCGACTTTCAACCGAAAACAAATAAAACTCTCTGCGAAGAATACGAGGGCAGACTGCCTATTACATATGATTTGACTGAAAAAGCACAGGAACTAAAGCTTATAGTCCGCATCGCAGATGATAAGGATAATGTCATTGGAATTACCAATCCCGTCAGCCTTAATGTTGAGGAGAGTGAAAGCCCTACAGAAGAAATCTTACCCCGTGCAGACTTAGATGAGAAGTTAAAAGAGCTTCAAAAGGAACTTAGCGAAAAGCAATCGGAAATAACGGACTTGCTTTCTAAGGGTGAATTGTCCGAGCAGACTATTGCTGAGCTTAACTCTGAAATCGACAGCATTAAATCTGAACTTGCTACTACTCAAGAAGCGGTCGAACAGCTTGTTGATATATCTTACAGTCAGCAAAAGGAACTCGAAGAAAAGGCTACCACTTTGAGTGACTTTTTTAAAAATGGCGTTGAAGTTTTGGAGTACAACGGCGAAGAGACGCGGGATAATATGTTTTACAACTTAAACGCTCGCATAGGGCTTCTAAAAATGAATAATATTCGTTCTGCAAGTTCAAGTATGGTAGCACATTGTTCTAAGCTCGAAAAATTAGAAATCCGAAATCTTTCTGATTTACACCCTCCCTCAAATCGTACGAGTTCGGCAATTTCCAATAATACAAGTTTAGTAAGTATAAATTTACCTGATGTTACGACAATAGGACTTGATTTACAGTCGATGTCGATATTGAAAAACATCAATATACCTAAATTAGAGAATATAGATGTTCGTAATGCTTTTGATGATATTTATTCTATACAGTCTATATATTTTCCACGGCTTAAACAGTTTGTGGCTACAGCCTCATATCCCTTTATGGGAGACTCTTATGCTTTAACTGCTGTAATTTTAGGAAGAATGGATTGTACAATGGGAAGTGGCGCAAACGCCTTCACTAATTCACCTGTAAGTAATGGATACGGATATATCTATGTTCCCTCTCAAAGTGTGGAAGATTACAAGTCAGCCACAAACTGGAGCTTATTCGGCGACCAAATCGCTGGCTTTGATGATAAAGGCAATATTGCAGTTGGTGAAATACACATTCCCGAATATGACGGAGAAGTCTCTAAATGGGATTGCGTGACAGTAAATGGCTGTGAAGCCGAAACTAATCCCGAAACAGGCGAAACAAGAATAATTAGTCGCGGAGTATTTTCGGACGAATATTCAAGCCACGTTCTGATTAGGGCATTAGATGAAGCAGACTATCCCATTCATAGTGAATTACTGCACATTAAGTAGGTGAGAATATGCAGATTAAAGGAAAATATTTTAAAACCCGTAAAGACGGAGTTAAGCTCTATCAGTTTAAATCAGATAACGGAATGATGATAAAAAACGAGCTGACAGGCACTCTTTACAGCGAAGCTATAGAGATTATGAACAGCGAGAATACATATGTTGAAACTGATATTCCGATAGAAAGTGAGGAATGAGATAATGGAATTGACATCCACTACAGTTAATTTAAGAAAGCTGACCGCAGACGAAGGTATGGTAATTACCGATAAAGAAACACAAACAATGCGCGTTAAGGAAATTTACCTTGCAAAAGGCGAGCGCAAGGATAGTTTTATAGAGATTGATGAAAACACTCCTCTGCCTGAACCTGTGGACAAGCCTATAGAAAGAGAGGGTGTATAATGATTGAGTTTATTATGCAATACTGGCTTGAAGTGATATTCGGAGTAGTCGTAGCAGGCGTGGGAACCGTTTCAATTTCTCTGCGCTCAAAGTTAAAAAAACAGCTTGACAAGGAAAAAGCTCTTGAAAATGGAGTTTGTTCCTTACTTAGAGCTGAAATGATACGGAGTGGAGAGAAATATATTCAAAAGCGGTATTGTAAAATATACGCGAAAGACGCGTTTGATAAAGCTTACATAGCGTACCACGAACTCGGCGGTAACGGAACTATGACCGAGCTTCACGAGCAGGTAATGAACCTGCCGACACAGGAGCGAAAAGAATGATTGAGAAATTTTGGAATTGGATTAAAAAGATGAAAACGAGAACCGTCATTATTTTCTTTTCATTCGTATTTATGACGTTTTTTACAATCGCAATTTTAATAATCAGCAGTAATGGGAACACAGTTCCCGACAGTCTTATCTATTGTGTATTTTCAGCTTTAACCATAGCGATAGTAATGTCGGGTATCTTAACCTTAAAAGGAATTAAAATCAAAAGAGTTAAAGTCGGAGATAATGAACTTGAACTCGAAAGTGAAGAAAGTGAGGAAGATTAAATTGGGAATACAGTTTATTTTTATTATTTTATTTGTCGTGAGCATACTCACTACCCTGACTGTGCAGGGAATAAAGTACATACTTGATACGAGTAACAAGAATTATTCATCAAACATTTTAGCCGTTATAGTTTCAGCAGTTTTATCTGTATTCATTGTATTTTTATATTGTTTATACAACAACATTCAAATTACAACGCAGATAATAATTGAAACAGCGGTACTTGTGTATCTTAGCTTTCTTGTCGCGACAAACGGCTATGATAAAGTAATTCAGACTATTAAACAGATTAAAAGCTTCAAGGACGGTGGAAATAATGGCTAAAGCAACAGCTAATGAATTTTTAAATATCGCAAAAAAACTGGTCGGAACTGTCGGCGGTGATAAGGTACGAAACTGGTACAACAAAAACGTTGAAAATATCGGCTCGGGCAAATGGGCGTGGTGTTGCGCAACGGTCGTTTACTGCGCGGTAAACGCGGGAGTACCAAAGGATATTATCACTCATACAGCCTCCTCATCCGTTATGTTAAACTTCTTTAAAAGCAAGGGGCTTTTCCACGAAAGAAAAGATTACACTCCAAAGCCGTCAGATATTATCTTATTCGATTACATAGACGGTGACGGTATGCCAGCAAGCCATATCGGAATTGTTGAAAAAACAGCAGATGGATATGTTCACACTATTGAGGGGAACAGCGGAAACAAATCGGACGGCGAATGCGCACGGTGGAAATATTCCTTAACAAACTCAAGGATTGTTGGCTATTGCACGCCGAAATTTGCAAAATCAGAAAAAACCGCCGTTTTGAAAGAGAACGGCGCGATTTACAAATATGCTTATAAAGATGTCATCGGCGAAAGCTCTAAAAATTTAAAAAACCTTAAAAAAGGCGATAAGGTAACGCTTGTTGAGGACACAGATGACGGCTACGGTTGGAGCAAGGTTAAGTACGAAGATATAACGGGTTGGATGATGAATAAACATCTTAATGTTAAAGGCCTGTCAAGCTTTAAGAAATACACTCTTAAATCCGATACAAACGCATTTCTTATCGAAGATAAAAAGCTTTCCGATAAAGTTAAGCTTAAAAAGAATACAAAATACACATCAATCTGCGAGATTGAAAAGGGTGAATATAAAGGTTATTCTTATATCAAAGTTAATGGCAAGCATTATTATGCTAAGCTATAACAGTTTAAAAAGGAGTGATTGTTATGAAAAAAATCATTTCACTTGAGCATGATTGGGCGTAATCGAATAGTTCAGCTGCAAAAAGAAACTAAGTATGCTATAATGTATTTGTGTAAGTAATACATTGTAGCTAACTACATACTGCGGTTTCTCAATGGTAAGTTAAAGTCAAGTTACCTTATGGGTAATTTGACTTTTTAATAATTTACATATCAACGAAAATTTTCCCCTGTAGTAAAACTACAGGGGATCTTTCGTTATTTTTTGAATATTGAGGGATATTAATTAATGACGAAATATGTTTTTTGAAATTATCAAAATTGCTCCGCGGTTGCTACGAGTTTAATTAAAAACTGTGATTAGTGCAGTATTTAAGCCGTTTTAGTAAAATTATTGTATGACTGTTAATCATGATGTCACTGGTTCGAGCCCAGTTGGGGGAGCCAAAACAAAAAGCAAGTCCAAAGGGCTTGCTTTTAGTTTTGCCAACTGGGCTCGAAAGGCGGAAAGGGGAAATGCTCCTGCGTGAGCATTTCCCCGCCGTTGGGTTTACTCCGTTTTTACCTTTAAAATCGCCCTTTCAAGCGAGTACTAAGTTTGTCTCTACATTAGCTTAACAACAGTTGGGGGAGAAAAAATTCATTGATAAATCTCCGGACCTTTTCCTTTGTTTCCGTCCAGCTTACCCATTTCTGGGGTTTTACTATCTTAAAATAAAGTGTGCGTTTTGTATATATGGGGTTATTTTACGCTTGCATTGCTGTTATTAAGAATATTTTTGCCAAATTTCTCCTTAATTTTCTCAACCAGCCGTTCTGCAATTGGACTAAATACCTGATATCGCTTCCAAATAATAAACATTTTTGATTTGAGCGTCGGTGTTAGAGGGCGGAAGCATAGTTCGTTGTTGCTGCCCGTGTCCGCAAGGCGGTCAAAAGTCAAAAGCAGACAGTCACCTGATTTTACAAATACAGTTCCGTTATAAAACAGATTGACTGTTCCGACTATATTAAGTTTATCGAGTTTTTCTCCGCACCATCTGGGAAAATCGGCTTCCAATGACTGTGGAGAGGTGATCAAATCAAAACCAATTAGATCGTCCGCTGTAATAGACTGTTTTTCTGATAATGGACAGTCTTTTCTCATAACCACACCCCAACTGTCGGCAACAGGAAGCTCAATATAGTTGTATTTTTGAAGATTTGGAGGCTCTACAATGACCGCGAAATCCAGCAGCCCGCGATTAAGACGCTCCGAAACCTGCGCCGTATCACCGCTTAAGATATGGTATTTGAGCATTGGATAAATTTCCCGAAAATTTTTAATGATCTCTGCAAGATAGCGTATTTGATATGATTCAGCACATCCAATATAAACATCGCCACCTATAATCTCATTGAGTGCCTTGAATTCATCTATGGTTTTGTCAACCATTGCGAGGATATCTTCCGCTCGCTTTCTCAGTAACATTCCTTCGTCTGTAAGATGAATACTCGCACTGCTACGGCGGAATAATTTTTTGCCGAGTTCTGCCTCCAAGTCTTTCATTTGTTTGGATAGAGTAGGCTGAGATACGTGAAGCCTATTGGATGCACGTGTCATATTCTCTTCACGGGCTATTTCTAAGAAATATCTTAAAACTCGTATTTCCATATATATCACTCCTATACCAGATATTTTTATTATATTTTATCGTGTTATTCTTGTCAATAATAACACGATATTATTTATAAGTATTAGACATATCATAAGAAAGAGGGTAAAATATAAATGTAAGGAGGCGATGTATATGGCCTATGCAGGAGACATCAAAGCAATGCTGTATCAGAACTTAATCGACGCAGGGTATAACGAATCAGAAGCCAATCAATGTCTGATTCTTGCCCAAAATAGGGAATGGATAAAACTGAGTAATATGCTTGCACAACAAAGGACAGTATTACTTAACAAACTCCACAAAAGTGAAGAACAGATTGATTGTCTGGATTTTCTCGTATATGAAATTAAGAAAACACATATAAACGGAGGTAAAGAAAATGTTTAAAGAAAAAATAACTTTGACAAATGAATGGGATAAGACATTTCCTAAAAGTGAAAAGGTAAATCACAGAAAGGTTACGTTCCATAACAGATACGGAATAACTTTAGCGGCCGATTTGTATGAGCCGAAAAACACGCAGGGAAAGCTTTCCGCTGTAGCTGTATGCGGACCTTTCGGCGCAGTTAAGGAGCAAAGCTCAGGACTATATGCCCAAACTCTCGCGGAAAGAGGATTTCTGACAATAGCGTTCGACCCGTCCTTTACGGGTGAAAGCGGAGGACAGCCGAGATACGTTGCGTCTCCCGATATTAATACGGAAGATTTTTCCGCGGCGGTTGATTTTCTTTCTGTTCAGGAGAATGTTGACAGCGAGCGTATCGGAATACTCGGAATCTGCGGTTGGGGCGGAATGGCTTTGAATACTGCGGCTATAGATTCACGCATTAAGGCAACCGTCGCGTCTACAATGTACGATATGAGCCGTGTTAACGCGAACGGATATTTTGACGCTATGGGCGCCGATGAACGCTATGAGCTTAGGAAAAAACTTAACGCGCAGAGGACGGAGGACTATAAAAACGGGGAATATCAGTTAGGCGGAGGTGTTGTTGACCCGTTGCCCGATGACGCGCCGTTCTTCGTTAAGGATTACTATGATTACTATAAAACAAAACGCGGTTATCATAAGCGTTCGCTTAATTCAAACGGCGGTTGGAACACGACCTCCGCGCTTTCGTTTATGAATATGCCTATTCTTTCGTATGCCGATGAAATAAGAAGTGCGGTTTTATTAATACACGGAGAAAAAGCCCACTCAAAGTATTTCAGCGAGGACGCGTTCAAGAAGTTAAAAGGTGATAATAAGGAGCTTATGATTATTAAAGACGCGGTTCACACAGACCTTTACGATAGAAAAGACATAATACCGTTTGATAAAATTACGGAATTTTTTAACACATATCTCGTATAAAGAAGTTGTTGATTTGAAAGGCTGTAAATTTATGAAAAAAATATGTGGTATAGCTTTGATTCTTGTTATGTTAATAGGTCTGGTAGCGTGCGGAGAAAAAATCGACTCCGATAATAATAAAAATGAAGTTTCGGATAGTATAGCATCGGAAAGTAACAAAAATAAAAAGGGACATAATTTGAAGAAAACAACCAGTTTAGTTGCCTATTTTTCGTGTACAGGAACAACAAAGGCATTGGCAGAGTATGCGGCGGAGTATCTGAATTCGGATTTGTATGAAATTGAACCCAAAACTCCATATAGCGATGAAGATTTGAATTACGGTAATTCTGATTCCAGAGCGACAAAAGAACAGAATGATCCCAACGCAAGACCTACGATTTCCAAAGGTATAGAGAATATGGAGCAATACGATACCATAGTGCTTGGTTATCCCATTTGGTGGGGTCAGGCTCCAAGAATAATCAGTACTTTTTTGGAAAGTTATGACTTCGGCAGTAAGACGATTGTGCCGTTCTGTACTTCTCATAGCAGTGGAATCGGCTCCAGCGATACTAATCTCCATACGCTTACAGATAACAGTGTGAAATGGAAATCAGGCAGGCGGTTTTCATCAAGTACTACAAAGGATGAAATTGTACAATGGCTGAAAGAAACAGGCGTAAAACCTTTTAATGAAGAAAACAAAGAGGGACAGACAGTGGAGCGTGACTTTAACTTTGAAACAAAAACCGTGAAATTAAACAGCGGATATGAAATGCCGCTCAACGGAATCGGTACTTACAGTTTGTTAGGTGATACCTGTGTGAATTCTGTTTCCGAGGCATTAAATCGGGGAGTCAGGCTGATAGATACTGCGTATATGTATGATAACGAAAAAGAAGTCGGAAAGGCAGTCAGGAACTCCGGCATTCCACGTGAGGAAATCTTTGTAACCACGAAGTTATATCCTAATCAGTTTGATAATCCTGAGAAAGCTATAGATGAGGCACTTAAAAAATTAGATATTGAATATATTGATTTGATGTTATTACACCACCCCGGAACAGGAGATGTGAAAGCATACAAGGCAATGGAGAAAGCAGTAAAGGAAGGAAAAATCCGTTCCATAGGTTTGTCCAACTGGTACATTGAGGAATTGCAGGAATTTTTACCTCAGGTAACAATTACTCCGGCAGTAGTACAAAATGAAATTCATCCTTACTATCAGGAAAATGAAGTCATTAAGTATATTCACAGCCTTGGAATAGTGACAGAAGGATGGTATCCTCTTGGAGGACGGAGACACACAGCAGAACTGTTAGGAGATGAGGTAATTACCTCTATTGCAAAAGAACATAAAAAATCCTCCGCACAGGTTATACTGCGATGGAATCTGCAAAAGGGAGTTGTAGTTATTCCGGGATCAAGTAATCCTGACCATATACAGGAGAATACGGAACTTTATGATTTCAAACTGACTGACGATGAAATGAAACAAATTAATGCGCTGAACCGAAATGAGAAGCACGATTGGTATTAAATTTCGATACTACGAAAAAATTCGGATATGGCATATTTATTACAGGGTATTTATTAGTAACAATTTTTCGGAAAGGAGAGCAAGAATATGAAAAAGAAATTAAACATAAAAAAACTGATAAATTTATTACTTGTAGCCCTATTTATATTAGGTTTATTTCCGGGACAGGCAAGTGCTGCGTCAAAAGGAAAGACGCTTATTGTATATTATTCAAAAACAGGAACAACAAAGGAAGTAGCAAGAAAGATTCAGAAGATGACAGGAGCAGATATTTTTAAGCTAAAGACGAAAAAATCTTATCCGTCTGACTATGACAAAATGTTGAATGTTGCACAGAAAGAACAGGATAAGAATGCCCGTCCAAAACTTGCAACGAAGATTTCTGGTTTTAAAAAATACAAAACAATTATTATAGGCTATCCAATATGGTTGGGAATACAGCCAATGGTAATAAACACATTTTTAGAAAGCTATAATTTTTCCGGGAAAAAGGTAATACCCTTTTGCACCAGCGGCGGAAGCGGTATCTCCGATAGTATCAGCAGTATGAAAAAAGTATGTAAGGGTGCGAATTTTGGTACAGGATTAAATGCAACAGATGTAGGCAACGGCAAATTAAAAAAATGGTTAAAAAACAATGGGGTATCCTTAAAAAGCACTTCACCTAAGGTAACATTAAAAATAAAGAAAAAGAATGTAACAAAAAAGACATACTCCATAAAAAAGGGAAATAAGGCAATACTGAAAGTCAGTATCAGCAATTTGAAAGGAAAAAAGAAAATAAAATATTATTCTTCTAATAAAAAGGTTGCTACTATAACAAAAAAGGGCGTAGTAAAATCAAAAAAGATAGGTACCGCTAAAATTAAAGTTACGGTTAGTTCAAAAAAGAAGATAGTGAAAGCGTGGACCAAAATTAAGGTTGTGAAAAATACTTCATCAAAGAAAAAGACTCCAAGTAAAAATAATGTTTCTGACAGCAATACTACGGATGATAAGAATTTGAATAATAATTCTTCTGATGATAATACAAGTAAGACAAATATTTTAGTTGCCTATTTTTCGTGTACAGGAACAACAAAGGCATTGGCAGAGTATGCGGCGGAGTATCTGAATTCGGATTTGTATGAAATTGAACCCAAAACTCCATATAGCGATGAAGATTTGAATTACGGTAATTCTGATTCCAGAGCGACAAAAGAACAGAATGATCCCAACGCAAGACCTACGATTTCCAAAGGTATAGAGAATATGGAGCAATACGATACCATAGTGCTTGGTTATCCCATTTGGTGGGGTCAGGCTCCAAGAATAATCAGTACTTTTTTGGAAAGTTATGACTTCGGCAGTAAGACGATTGTGCCGTTCTGTACTTCTCATAGCAGTGGAATCGGCTCCAGCGATACTAATCTCCATACGCTTACAGATAACAGTGTGAAATGGAAATCAGGCAGGCGGTTTTCATCAAGTACTACAAAGGATGAAATTGTACAATGGCTGAAAGAAACAGGCGTAAAACCTTTTAATGAAGAAAACAAAGAGGGACAGACAGTGGAGCGTGACTTTAACTTTGAAACAAAAACCGTGAAATTAAACAGCGGATATGAAATGCCGCTCAACGGAATCGGTACTTACAGTTTGTTAGGTGATACCTGTGTGAATTCTGTTTCCGAGGCATTAAATCGGGGAGTCAGGCTGATAGATACTGCGTATATGTATGATAACGAAAAAGAAGTCGGAAAGGCAGTCAGGAACTCCGGCATTCCACGTGAGGAAATCTTTGTAACCACGAAGTTATATCCTAATCAGTTTGATAATCCTGAGAAAGCTATAGATGAGGCACTTAAAAAATTAGATATTGAATATATTGATTTGATGTTATTACACCACCCCGGAACAGGAGATGTGAAAGCATACAAGGCAATGGAGAAAGCAGTAAAGGAAGGAAAAATCCGTTCCATAGGTTTGTCCAACTGGTACATTGAGGAATTGCAGGAATTTTTACCTCAGGTAACAATTACTCCGGCAGTAGTACAAAATGAAATTCATCCTTACTATCAGGAAAATGAAGTCATTAAGTATATTCACAGCCTTGGAATAGTGACAGAAGGATGGTATCCTCTTGGAGGACGGAGACACACAGCAGAACTGTTAGGAGATGAGGTAATTACCTCTATTGCAAAAGAACATAAAAAATCCTCCGCACAGGTTATACTGCGATGGAATCTGCAAAAGGGAGTTGTAGTTATTCCGGGATCAAGTAATCCTGACCATATACAGGAGAATACGGAACTTTATGATTTCAAACTGACTGACGATGAAATGAAACAAATTAATGCGCTGAACCGAAATGAGAAGCACGATTGGTATTAGTAAAATTTGTTTTGTAATAATAAAATATTACGCTCAAGGAGCACGACATTTATATAGGTATATGTCAGTACGCAGACGAGAGCGAATGACTGTTAATCATGATGTCACTGGTTCGAGCCCAGTTGGGGGAGCCAAAACAAAAAGCAAGTCCAAAGGGCTTGCTTTTAGTTTTGCCAACTGGGCTCGAAAGGCGGAAAGGGGAAATGCTCCTGCGTGAGCATTTCCCCGCCGTTGGGTTTAGACCGTTTTAACCTTTAATACCGCCCTTTCAAGCGAGTACGGAGTTTATTTTTTATTAACGTAACAGAGAATTATATCAACGTAATATAGAATCGAGAAATCTGCTCTCTTTTATATATGGACTTGTATATATGATTATGATATAATCATACTAACAAATTAGAATTTTAGGGGGATAATGTGAAAAGATTTGCAGGGATAATTCTATGTGTTTTGTTTGTTCTTAGTTTATGCGCTAGTGCTGAAATTAAAGCAAAAGGTAACGGATTTCTGCATTTATCGGAGCAGGTGCATCAGTGGTACTAATCCCATATTTTCAGGTGAAATTTGGATGTACGTGGGTTTGGTACTGGAATATTTCAAAAACAAAAAACAATAAATCATACACTAAATTAATTGGATGGATTCCCGATAGCAAGGTAAAAATAACTAAAAAAAGCACCTATACTAATATTTATACGTATAAAACGAAAAAGACTATACGTATGTATTACAAATCGAAGAAAGTGAAAATATACTAAATGATTAAACTTAGTAACTATTATAAGGCTTTAAAAATAATATTTATAATCGCCGATATTTTTATCATTAGTGCCTTTTCTGCCATATGGACAGTAGCGCTTATTTCTAATAAAAACCTTATGGCTGCAATAATTCTCACACCAATTTCTGCCTTGATTATCATATTAATTGAAGGGCTTATTCTTAGATATTATCAGAAAGTAGTAATATCGGTTGGCTTTATTGACGATTGTATTATTATATATACAAATAAAGAAAAATACATATTACCTAATAAGTTCTTTACTTGTGTAAGAGAGGAAACGGCAAACGGGCGTACATATATTTTATATGATGACGGAGAAAAAGTTTATAAATTTGTTTTTGTGATGAGATATGCGTTTAAAACATATCATCTTGATATTGCTGAAATGAGAAAGCATATGCCATACACTATTTTTGAATAAAGTCGGTAATATTTCAATGTTACATTTAGATTTATGTATGTTTTTATGAATTCATGTAATTCACTCTAAACAATAAACTGCTCTTACCGCCCTGTTCTCGGTAGCGTTGTTTAGTTTCTATCAACCCTGATTTTCTTAAATTCTAAATAGCTCTGCGGACTGTGGCAGGCGACAGCTTTTTATGTCGCCTGCTATTGTTTTTACAGAGGGGAAGTACTCCGCATTTTTGTTTATCCTGTTTCAAGAAAATATACCGCCCAAACGGACGATATATTTTTTTGATAAATATTTAATAAGAAGGAACACCGTACCCAAGTATTTCGTTATGACCAATGGAATATGAGTTTTCCTGACAGCTATCATTTAAATTTCCCTTGATTGTGTAAATTCTGCCATTCTAAACCTTTTCGACTATTCCTGTGTGGTCGGAATTGCCGTCAAGTCCGTCAGATTTCCAATCAAAAAAATAATCATTCCTGCCTGCGGTTCCTCTGAGCTTTCAAGCCATTGATTACGCTCTTTAAACCAATCTACACCCGTATCACAAATGGAGTATTTGGGTATAACTCCTGTTTTATCGAGAAACATAAAATAATTATGCTATATAGCCAACTATTGAGATTTTTTAATCTTAACTGTTGGCTTTTTTAAAGAGGATTTTAATGAATAACTATGAGCGTGTCGCGCGGTTAAATTTCTCGCCATACCGAGCGTGTCAATAGCAGGATAGAAGTAGTTTTCTCAAAAACAATCTTTATTCACATCCTTTCCTCTTTCATCACAGAATTAGTTTTGCCGTTTAATTTCAATTGCTTTTCAACAATAGGCTGGATTTTTGGATGAATCGGAACCAAACAGTCTGTTCCGGTTTCTTTTTTATCGCCAATAAAAACAGGAATTCTTGTATCGCTTATATAATAATTATCTTTTGTAGGTCCCAAAATTTGTAGGTTCCAAAAATTCGGACGCTCGGAAATTAAGATAAAATAGAGAAAAAATATAGTCTGCATAAGGGATTCTATCAAGATTTTGACATATAATTTCGAGTTGAATATCAGTAAAGCTTGTCTTTTCCGTTTTGTTCATATCCGAAAGGTCAATAAACAATCAAAGAAAATTTATATGATTATTAACCTTAGATTTTTAAAATAGTTTAAAATAGTTATAGTTAAAAATAGTTTAGGGTTATAGAATTGAAGACAAAGCTATTGAAAAAATTACGTAATTTAATTATAATATAATAAGTAGATAAATATAAAACAATAAAGGGGAGATTTATATGACTACATTCATTATCGGACTTGCAATCCTTTTAATCGGGGGAGCTTTGTACGGCAAGTTATGTGAAAAGATTTTCAAACCCGATGACCGCAAAACACCGGCGGAACTTTTAAATGACGGTATGGATTTTGTACCTATGAAAAAGTGGAAAAATTCACTTATTCAGCTTTTAAACATTGCGGGAACAGGACCGATTTTAGGTCCAATACAGGGTATTCTTTTCGGACCTGTTGCATTTTTGACAATACCTATCGGTTGCATAATCGGAGGTGCGTTCCATGATTATATGTGCGGTATGATTTCCGTACGCAACGATGGTGCACAGATGCCTAAGCTTATAAGAAAATATATAGGTAAATATGCATATCCGATTTATAATGCATTTGTATGTCTTTTGATGTTGCTTGTCGGAGCTGTGTTTATCTATACTCCGGGCGACTTGTTCATAACGCAAATTTTAAACCAAGACAGTGGTGTTACAAATCCTATGGTATGGCTCGTATACGGTGCGATTTTTGCGTATTTTGTAATCGCGACGCTGTTTCCGATTGATAAGATTATCGGCAAGGTATATCCGATTTTCGGTATGTTGCTTATTCTCTCGGCAGTCGGTGTGTTTATAGGCTTTTTTGTAAAAGGTTATCCGCTTGACGATATATGGACAACGGGTATTGTAGGCGTTCATCCGCAGGGACTTCATTTTATACCGGTATTTTTCGTTACTGTAGCGTGCGGAATAGTATCTGGGTTTCATTCTACGCAAGCCACTCTGATTTCTCGTACTATGCGTAGTGAAAAAGAGGGCCGTATGACATTTTACAATATGATGATTGCCGAAGGTATTATTGCAATGATATGGGCGGCTGCGTCGATGGGAGTTATGAAGCTCGGACTTGCTACAGCTGAAACAAGCCCAACAGATGTTGTTGGTATCATCGCAAAAGATTTACTCGGCGGAGTGGGAGGAATTGTAGCTGTAATAGGAATTATTGTTCTTCCGATTACCTCCGGCGATACGGCGCTTCGCTCACTGAGGCTTATAGTTTCGGACGCGATGAAAATAGACCAGTCGAAGAAAGTAAACAGACTCGGGGTTTCCCTTGTGATATTTGCTATTGTGGCGTCAATTTTGGTGTTTGCCAAGATGAACGCGGGTGGATTTAATATACTTTGGCGGTATTTTGCATGGGCAAACCAGACTATCGCCGTGTTTGCATTTGCAATGATTACGGTTTATATGATGCGCAATAAACAGCCGTTTATTATGTCGCTTGTACCGGGAATGTTTTATATGTTCGTAATATCAAGCTTTATTTTAAACGCTGCTATCGGATTTAATTTGCCGTGGTCGATAAGCTATGGAATAGCGGGAGCTCTTACCTTGGCATATGGCGTGGCATTGATATACTATGGCAGAAAGAATATTCCCCGGGATTTGAGGCTGAATAACGAGCATTTTCATAGTTAAAATCTAAATCGGTCAGTTCCCCGATAAGATTTTAATTATTTATACTCATACAGTTTTCCGTAAATTAATTTTTATGATAATAATATTAATTGCAAGTAAAATCTGTAGGACAATAAATGTAAAATCCTATTAAATCGTTTTAAGACACTGTATTAATTAAAACTGAGTTAATTAAATTTTTGTGAATAAAAAAATGTTCTTTATTTAAAAAATTACGGAAAGCTTTTTAGTGATTATAGCGCTAAGACAAAAACATAAATTTTGTGTTGACAAAATAAGTAAATGGTGATATAATTTAGTAAACCTATTAAATAGGTAGGAATAGTATGAAATGAAAAAAACAAAGCGAGGTTGTGTTTATGAGAACAATTCATTTAACTAAGCGATGTTGAAACTGAAAAATTAACTCACCTGACACTTTATTCAATATCATTTTAAAGGAGCTATTATTATGAAAGTTTTTGAAAAAATTACTGACCTTATAGGAGGAACTCCTCTTTTAGAATTAAAAAATTATGAAAAGGAAAATGATTTGTCTGCAAAAATCTATGCAAAGCTTGAGTATTTTAATCCTGCAGGAAGTGTAAAGGATAGAATTTCAAAAGCTATGATTGAAAACGCAGAGGCAGAGGGACTTATTAATTCCGAATCGGTTATTATAGAGCCTACAAGCGGTAACACAGGTATAGGACTTGCGTCTGTTGCGGCGTCAAGAGGCTATAGAATAATTCTGACTATGCCCGAAACGATGAGTATTGAACGCCGTAATTTATTAAAGGCATACGGCGCGGAGCTTGTACTTACAGACGGAGCAAAGGGTATGAAAGGCGCGATTGCAAAGGCGCAGGAGCTCGCTGAGGAAATCCCGCACAGCTTTATACCAAGTCAATTCACGAATAATGCTAATCCTGCTACACACCGCGCGACAACAGGTCCTGAAATTTGGAGTGATACTGACGGCAAGGTTGATATTTTTGTTGCAGGTGTTGGTACAGGCGGTACCGTATCAGGCGTCGGCGAATATTTGAAACAACAAAATCCGAATGTCAAGGTAGTTGCCGTTGAGCCCGCGGGTTCACCTGTATTGTCAAAGGGTACACCGGGACCGCACAAAATTCAAGGTATCGGAGCGGGCTTTGTTCCCGACACATTAAATACCGAAATATATGATGAAATTATTACTGTTGAAAACGAGGACGCTTTTGAAACAGGAAGAACACTTGCGAAAAGAGAGGGAGTTCTTGTGGGTATATCCTCGGGAGCGGCGGTGTTTGCCGCAACTCAACTTGCAAAGCGCCCCGAAAATAAAGGCAAGATAATTGTTGCGCTCCTCCCCGATACAGGCGAACGCTATCTTTCCACACCTATGTTTAGTGAATAAACGTATAATAAGCGTATAAAATATCCCTGCCGATGGGGCAGGGATATTTTTATTTTTGAAAGATGCGGAAGAATTATTGCGCAAAATAAAACGGCGCCGTGATTTTTAATCACAGCGCATAGGTTATTGTTATAAGTTTTCATATTACATAATTATTTGTGTATTTTTCTCTTTGCGTATCAAGAATATCCTGTAAAGTAATTCCGTACAGATAATCGCAAATTACTTTCTTTAATCCTTGCCATACAGGCAGAGTGTAACATTCTCCGCTACGCTCGCATTCAATCGGGTCGTGGTCAAGGCACGCAACGGGGGAAAGGCTACCCTCGGTAAGCAATAAAATATCGCCCACAGTATATTTGTCGGGAGATTTAGCAAGTTTATAGCCTCCCTGATAGCCTCGGTTAGTATTAAGAATATCTGATTTATTTAAAATAGGTACAATTTGTTCAAGGTATTTTTTGGATATATTCTGGCGAGAGGCAATATCTTTTAATGCAATGTAACCATCGTTTTGATGTTCGGCAAGGTCTAAGAGCATACGAAGCGCATAACGTCCTTTTGTTGAAATTTTCAATTTTTGTACCTCCTTGTATTATTTAATACTATAATACCATATGATTTATAGGTTTTCAAGTGAGGACTATGTTTTACCAAAATGTTTGATATTATTTTTGGATATTTTAATGTAATTTAAAAAATTTCAAATAGATATTGACAAATGTTTCTTTTAATAGTATTATATTATCATATTAAACCTATGTAAATAGTATGAATTAGAAAGGGCATTAGATTATGGTAATTTTATTAACATTGCTGTTGAGAAGAAATTATAGATTTGGACGAATGTAAATCCACTGAAATAAGCTTAATATAACAGTTTTACATATAATTTAATTTTTTGATAAAAGAAAGAGGTAATATAAATGAGTACATTAAAAGAAAGAAAATTAAGGTTTGAAACATTACAGCTTCATGTCGGACAGGAACAGGCTGACCCCGTAACAGACGCGAGAGCAGTTCCGATTTACGCTACCACATCATATGTATTTCATAACAGTCAGCACGCCGCCGACAGATTCGGGCTTCGTGACGCGGGTAATATCTACGGCAGGCTTACAAATCCTACCCAGGATATATTTGAGCAGAGAATAGCCGCGCTTGAGGGCGGAACGGCGGCATTGGCGGTAGCCTCGGGCGCCGCGGCGGTTACATATACAATTCAGGCTCTCGCGGGAGCAGGTGATAATATCGTATCCGCAAAAACAATTTACGGCGGTACATACAACCTGCTTGCGCATACACTCCCGACCTACGGTATCAAAACGACATTTGTCGACCCTGATGAGGAGGGTTCTTTTGAGAATGCAATAGATGAAAAAACAAAAGCAATTTACATTGAAACGCTCGGAAATCCAAACTCAAATCTTATTGATATTGAAAAGGTTGCGGATTTGGCGCACGCGCATAATATTCCGTTGGTTGTAGACAGTACGTTTGCAACGCCTTATCTTTTAAGACCGTTTGAGTACGGCGCTGATATTGTAGTACATTCGGCTACGAAATTTATCGGCGGTCACGGTACGGCAATCGGAGGTGTAATTGTTGAGAGCGGAAAATTTGACTGGAAAGCGTCAGGAAAATTTCCGCAGTTTTCAAAGCCGAACCCGTCATATCACGGAGCGGTGTTTACAGACGCGGCTCCCGGCGCTTCGTTTGTAACGTATATACGGGCAATTTTACTTCGTGATACGGGGGCGACAATCTCACCGTTCCACGCTTTTATATTTCTTCAAGGCCTTGAAACGCTCTCGCTCCGAGTTGAGCGTCATACTGAAAACACCAAGAAGGTAATTGAGTTCCTTAAAAATCATCCTCAGGTTGAAAGCGTAAATCATCCCTCGCTTGACAGTTCGCCCTACAAGGCGTTGTACGACAGATATTTTCCAAACGGCGGTGGTTCAATATTTACATTTGAAATCAAGGGCGACGAGGAAACAGCGAAGAAATTTATTGATAATCTTCAGGTATTTTCACTTCTTGCTAATGTTGCGGACGTAAAATCGCTTGCGATTCACCCTGCATCTACAACACATTCACAGCTAACGGGTGGGGAGCTTTCAGAGCAGGGAATAAAGCCTAACACAATAAGACTGTCAATCGGAACGGAGCATATTGACGATATTCTCTTTGACTTACAGGAAGCATTTGACGCAGTAAAATAATACAATAAATTTTTATACCGCAGAGCAAAAAAGCACTGCGGTATTATTTTTGTTTAGGTATTTGTAATTTTTGTTATACGGTTATATAATATAGTCAGAAAAGAGGTATTATTATGGATTTACAAGAATTTATAAATTTTATGGACAGCAAAAAAGAAGTAACCGCGTTCAGCGAGGTTCATCAGTATATGACTTATCTTTCAAACGAGGCTATGAAAATAACCTGCGAGCTGAACAACTCCTATCACACGCCCGAAGAAATAAATGAGCTGATGGAAAAGCTGACAGGCAGAAAGTTTCCCGACGGAGCGTATATGTTTCCTCCGTTCTACACCGACTGCGGAAAAAATCTGAAAATCGGTGATAATGTATTTATCAATTCAGGTTGCCAATTTCAGGACCAGGGCGGTATAACTATCGGAGACGGAACGCTTGTAGGTCCGAAAACCGTGATAGCTACTCTTAATCATTCTATGAATCCCAAAGAGCGCGCCAATCTTTTGCCGAAACCTGTCGTAATCGGCAAAAATGTATGGATAGGAGCAAATGTTACGATTCTTCCCGGAGTAACGATAGGCGACGGGGCAGTAATCGCCGCGGGCGCGGTTGTTAACAGAGATGTTGCGGAGAATACAATTGTCGGCGGTGTACCTGCAAAGTTTATAAAAACTATTGAAAGCGACTGATATAAATATAGTTGTAAGGTTGATAAAGTTTTTTACTTTCGTTTTTCATTGAGTTGTTTATATGTGTTTACAATTAAAAACATCGCAATTATAAAAGTCAATATGTCAGACATGGGCATAGAGTAAAGAACGCCGTCTAATCCGAAAAATATAGGAAGTAATAAAGCAAGCCCTACTCCAAATACAATTTCTCTTACCATAGAGAGTAATGTTGACTCCGCCGCTTTTCCCATAGCCTGTAAGAAAATGAAACATCCCTTATTTATACACGCAAAAACTATCATACATAAATATATACGGAATGCTTTTACTGCAAAATCTGTATAATAAATGCTTTCATTTGCGGAGCCGAAAACAGTTATAAGCTGTTGAGGGAAAAATTCAACAATTATCAAAGCTGTTGCGCCGACAATCGTTTCTGCAATAAGTAATTTTGTAAATAAACTTTTTACTCTGTTTTTTAATTTTGCGCCGATATTATAGCCTACAATAGGAATACAACCCGCCGCCATACCGACAACTACAGAGATTACTATTTGAAAGAATTTCATAACAATACCGACTACAGCCATAGGAATTTGAGCAAATTGCTCTTGTTTGAAAATCGGGTCTAACGCGCCGTATTTTCGTATCATATTGTTAATGGCCGCCATAGCGGCGACTAAAGAAATTTGTGATAAAAAACTGCAAATACCCAGTACAATTGTTTTTCTTGAAATACCCGGGTTTATGAGATAATCGGTTTTTGCAGGCTTGACTGTTTTCATATTGAATAAAAACCAAATTGACAAAACGGCAGTAACAATTTGTCCGATTACAGTAGCCACTGCCGCGCCCATCATTCCCCATTTGAAAGTAAAAATGAAAATCGGGTCAAGAATGATATTAGAAACGGCGCCCGCCAGAGTAGACATCATTGCGAATTTTGGGCTTCCGTCAGCCCTGATAATAGGGTTCATAGCCTGGCCAAGCATATAAAAGGGAATACCAAGTGAAATATAAAAAAAGTATTCTTTTGAATACTTAAAGGTTTCCGAATTTACCGTACCGCCGAATATGGAAATAATCCTATCGCTGAAAATGAGGTAAACAGCGCATAAGATTAAACTGCTGATAAGTATAAGCACAACCGAATTGCCTACGCTTTTTTTCGCCTTATCGGGTTCGTTTTTTCCTAAACATAGACTTACAAAAGCGCAACATCCGTCGCCTATCATTACCGAAACAGCAAGAGCAATTACAGTCAGCGGAAATACGACCGTATTTGCGGCGTTGCCGTATGAACCGAGATACGAGGCGTTTGCTATAAATATCTGGTCAACAATGTTATAAAGCGCTCCTACCAAAAGAGAAATAATACAGGGGACAGCATATTTTTTCATCAGCTTTCCTATGCGTTCTGTTCCTAAAAATTGATTTGTTTCCATTCGATTTCGTCCTTTCATAAAAATGGCGTGCAGCCTATCTTTTGCCGGATTTACACCTATGGCTACACGCATTTAATATTTGAATATAGTTTCAAAACGGGATAGAATTTAACTTTTTATCCGTTTCATAATTATACTGTTTTACATAAAAATAAACGCGTGGCAATTAACTGGATTTACGCAATCTTGCCACACGTTTATATATATTTTATTATTTTTGTTTTAAAATGTCAAAGGTATTTTTCAACAAATATTGTTAATAAAATCATTAAAAAATATTAGTTAAAATATATTAATATTATAATAGACAAAATTCTTTCAGTTTGATATAATTTTATGTAATACAAATTTCAACGGAGGTAATTTATGAAAGTCTTAATGATTAACGGAAGTCCAAGAAAGAACGGAAATACTTCTATTGCGCTCAGAGAAATTGAAAATATTTTTTCTGAAAGCGGTGTTGAATTTGAAACGATACAAATCGGAAATCAGGATATACGGGGCTGTATTGCCTGCGGAAGTTGTTTTAAAAACGGCAGGTGCGTTTTTAATGATATTGTAAACGAAATTGCCAAGAAGTTTGAAGAGGCGGACGGTTTAGTTGTCGCAAGTCCTGTATATTACGCTTCCGCAAACCCGACGCTTGTTGCCCTTTTGGACAGATTGTTTTACAGCACCGGTTTTGATAAAACGATGAAAGTCGGAGCGAGCGTCGTTTGCGCAAGGCGCGGAGGCTGTTCGGCAACCTTTGACGAGTTAAATAAATTTTTTACAATTTCAGGAATGCCGATAGTTTCAAGCCAGTATTGGAACAGTGTTCACGGACGTGAAAAGGGAGAGGCTGAGCTTGACGAGGAAGGCTTGCAGACAATGAGAATTCTCGCTAAGAATATGATTTTTCTGATGAAAAGTATAGCTCTCGGAAAAGAGCAATTCGGACTTCCAGAAAAGGAGCCGTGGACGCCGACGCATTTTATCAGATAAGATAATATATAATATTTTCTGTTATAAATAAAATCACCGAAAATGATATGCACTCCAGAAGACAGACACTTTTGTAGTGCATATTTTAGTTAATTATTTCTTTAATTTTTTTTGAAAGGTTATATATAATCAGTTAAATGTTTTTTAATGACAGACTTTGCAGGCTGTATAACCGTTGGCATTTGCCCACGAAATTTTAACCGCGGTTTTGCTTTGACTTACAAACCTGCAGCTGGATGTATGGTATTTGGTACCAGTGTCAGCAATATAAACAGTTTTACCTTTGCCTCCAGACATTTTCTTTTTTACAGTAACTTTACATTTAAACGTTTTTTTGCCAACCTTAGCAGTAATTGTTGCATTTCCTTTTTTTAGGGATTTAATCTTAGCTGTGGAATTAAAAACCCCGCTAATACTTTTTATTTTAGCAACTTTTTTATTGTTAGAACTCCATTTAACTTTTTTGTTAGCATTTGAAATCTTCAGAGTAAAAGTGCTTCCTGCGGTTGAATTCTTTTTAGTCTTATTGATTTTTACTTTGCTCGCTGCGCTAAAACTGATACTCATCAGAGCAAGGCTTCCTGCAAAAAAAATACTTATGGATTTTTTAAAAAATTTTTTCTTCATTTTCTATTCCTCCAAAATATTCTTATAATAATTTCCAATATTTACATAAAAATTATAACATAGTACATCTAAAAAATCAATATTAACAAATAGTTAAACGTTTCTATGTTTTCTTAAAAATTATATATTAAGATAAAAGTTTATGTTATTGTTAATATAAAAATAAATTTATACATATTTACATTTTTAAAATAGTTGATTAAAATAGCGAATGTTTTATCCACCGAATTTTATTGCTTTTTATCACACTTTCCGCAATTACTGCATCCGTTGCATATAGGACGGTTACCGCAGGTTTCACACTTCCCGCGGAAAAAAGGTATATATCTTTCGCTTTGCGGAATAGGATAACCGAAGCTGTCGTACAAATCAAACTTAATCGCTTTGCCCTCAAAGCTCATACCTGATTTATACGCCTGTTTGCTTTGCAGTTCGTTACCTTCAATTTTATATAGCTTATTTTCCTTTAAAAATTTCCTGCCCGTACCGCAGAAGACAAATTTTACGTTATTGTCAACACATTCCTGCCTAAGTTTCTTTACCCACTCGAAATTGCATATTCTTGCGCCGTCATAGTTTTCTCCGTCGCATAAGACCTGTTCGATTTTTCCCGTTTCAAGGTATTTTCTGATACTGACCCCGCCGATAAACGGAGCGCACATTACTCCTTTGTGCTTAAAAGGAAGATTTAGCAAAATCGGAATACGTTCGTCGGCGCGCCTTTGATTTTCAGCAGTTACGTTGAAAAATATATTATCCCAGCCGTCGCCCCAATCATTCGGCAGGCATTTTTCTACCCGCTCGGGTCTTTTCGTCAACAGGAAAAAAATTACATCGCTTCTAAATTTCATAATTTCCCAGGCTTCGTTTCTCCAGTCGTCAGCTTCTTTTAAAAAGAAATCCGAGGTCATACACACGCGTATCATTTCACCGCTTTTGATTTTATAATTTCCTTGTCGGTCCATTTGCAAAGGATAATTAAATCCGCTTTTGGTGCGGTAAATTTGTGAGCCGTCCTTATCGCGTATACGGTCGAGAAAATACATATAGCAGTTTTTACAGCCCTCGCTGCATTTAATACAGCCATGCCAAGGGTTCCATATATCGTGCAATTTAGCTCACCTCCTTTAATTATTATAACATACTCAAAACCGTATGGCTATAAATTTTAGAACTGATGTTCATATTTTGATGTAGGAAATAGGTTGCCTGAAGTGTATCTGTTTTTTTATAACTCGCTTATGTACTTTTCACGCTGAAAACAAGATAATTTTATTTGATAAAAAATAAAAAACTCCCGATTTTAATCGGGAGTTAAATTCTGTTTACAGCCGTCGCATCCGCGGCAACGGCGTCCGCTGTATTTTTGTTTAATCGCTGAGAATGTTTCGTCAGAAAGGACGTGTTCAATCCTGCACGCGTCCGCCATAGCCGTTTCACGGTTTACGCCTAAATCTTCAAGCCATTCTGAAATAAACTCGTGGCGTTCGTAAATTTTTTCCGCAATTTTATCGCCTTTTCCCGTCAGGGTGATAAAACCGTCGCTGTCCATATTTATATAGCCGTTTTCTCTGAGCTTTTTCATAGCTACGCTTACGCTCGGCTTGCTAAGGCGCATATGCTTTACAATGTCAATTGAGCGTACACGCTCTTTCGATTGGCTTAAAACAAGTATAGTTTCCAGATAATCTTCGGAAGACTCTTGTATTTTCATAGCTTTTTGCACCTCTGAACTTAGTTTTATATTATTATAATACCATAACAGTTATAAAAATACAAATCCAACTTGATAATTTTTACAAAATAATATAAAATAGTCCTATGAAGAAAGGGTGGTTAATTTGAAAAATCCTATTGTCACAATTAAAATGAATAACGGAAAAACAATAAAAGCGGAGCTTTACCCCGAAATTGCTCCGAATACCGTTAATAATTTTATAAGTCTTATTAATAGGGGCTATTATGACGGGCTGACTTTTCACCGTGTAATTTACGGATTTATGATTCAGGGCGGTTGCCCCGAGGGAACGGGAATGGGCAATCCCGGATATTCGATTAAAGGCGAGTTTATTCAGAACGGTTTTCCGAATACTTTAAAGCACACCGAGGGCGTGTTATCAATGGCGCGTTCGATGATGCCCGACAGCGCGGGTTCGCAATTTTTTATTATGCACAAGTCCGCTCCTCACCTTGACGGACAGTACGCCTCATTCGGAAAAGTAATCGAGGGTATGGACGTTGTTGATGAAATAGCGCAGTGCGATACCGATTTTTCAGACAAGCCTTTAGACCCTCAAATTATGGAAAAGGTTACCGTTGAAACATTCGGGGAAGAGTATCCCGAGCCAAAGAAAGTGTAGGTTAATATGAAGGTATTACTGACAGGCGGTGCGGGATATATCGGCTCCCACACCTGTATTGAGCTTATAAACGCGGGGCATACTCCCGTTATTGCCGATAATTATGACAACAGCTGTCCCGAGGCTGTAAAGCGTGTCGAAGAAATTACGGGAAAAAGCATTCCTGTTTATGAAATTGACGTTTGCGACAAGTCTGCGGTCGATAAGATGTTCAGCGAAAATGACTTTGACGCGGTTATTCATTTCGCGGGACTTAAAGCGGTGGGAGAAAGCTGTGAAATTCCGCTCAAATATTACCGTAACAACCTCGACTCAACTCTTGTGCTCCTTGAAGTTATGGAGAAATACGGGGTTAATAACTTCGTTTTCAGCTCTTCGGCGACGGTTTACGGTATTCCCGAAACAGTACCTCTCGTTGAGGGTATGCCGACGGGCTGTACAAATCCTTACGGCTGGACAAAGCTTATGAATGAGCAGATTTTAACCGACGCGTCTAAGGCGAATAAAAATCTGTCGGTTGTTTTATTAAGGTATTTTAATCCAATCGGCGCTCACGAGAGCGGACGTATCGGCGAGGACCCGAACGGAATACCGAATAATCTTATGCCGTATATCACGCAGGTTGCCGCCGGCAAGCTAAAACAACTCGGCGTTTTCGGAAACGATTATCCCACACGCGACGGTACCGGGGTAAGAGATTATATCCACGTTGTTGACCTTGCGAACGCTCACGTTAAGGCGCTTGATTACGCCGCCGAAAATAAAGGAACCGAGATTTTTAATATCGGTACTGGAACAGGCTACAGCGTTTTGGATATTGTAAATGCGTTTATGAAAGTAAACAATCTCACAATTCCCTATGTAATCAAACCTCGCCGCAGCGGTGATATAGCGGAATGTTACGCTAATCCCGAAAAGGCGGAAAAAATTTTAGGCTGGAAGGCAGAGAGAAATCTTGAGGATATGTGCCGTGACAGCTGGAATTGGCAGAGTAAAAACAAAAATGGTTACAAATAATTATTTTTCTTTTAGAAAAAAATAATTTTCTTTTACAATATTGTTACCGAACAAAAAATTATTGTTACGGCGCTTGACTTTTTTCTTCCTGCGAATTATAATTAAGTTCCATTTGGATGATGTGTGTGAAAAACGGAGGAAAAAAGAATATGTTTCAAAAACATATTAAGGCAGTTAGTCTTGTGCTTGTACTCTGCCTTATTGCAGTGATGTTTTTTACCGCTAACCTGCTTAGCAGCGGTATTGAGGGTTCAAGCCCCGTGGTTCTGCTTTTATTTGTAGCAATCGCGTGCGTGCCTGTTTTCCTCGCTCACGAAAAGCACGATTGATACTAAACGCGAAATTATAAATGTTTAGTAAAAGACGGTTGTCGAAAGACAGCCGTTTTCTTTTTATACTACTTTATTTTGAATTTATAGTGTGGTATAATTAATTGATTATATTGAATTGGAGAGATTAATTTGGCTAAGGTGGTACCGCTTTTTTCGGGAAGCAGTGGTAACAGCTATTACATAGGCTCCTCGGGAGAGGGAGTTTTAATCGACGCGGGAAGAAGCTGTAAACAGCTTGAAAGCGCGCTTGACCTCAATAATATAGATATACGCTCGATAGGCGCGGTTTTTATAACTCACGAGCACAGCGACCATTGCCTGGGTCTTAGGGTGTTTGCAAAAAAACACAATCTTAAAATTTACGCGTCCGAGGGAACCTTAGAGGCTATGGAGGAGAAAAACTATATCTGCCCCGAGAACAAAACTGACGTGATAGACGACAGAGTTTCAATAGGTAATATGCAGGTTGTTCGATGCGATACGCCTCACGATGCGAGGGAGAGCTGTTGCTTTCAGGTTGCGACAGCCGATGGGCGAAAAGCGACAATCGCGACTGATATGGGCGTTATGACCGACTCTGTTCGCAGGCTCATTTGTGAAAGCAATTTCGCTGTAGTTGAATCGAATCACGATATAAATATGTTAAAATTCGGCACGTATCCGTCGAGGGTTAAAGCAAGGATTTTATCCGAAAAGGGTCATCTTTGTAACGACGCCTGCGCCGAGGAGCTTTGCGGTTTTATCCGAGGCGGAAATTTCAGAATAATGCTTGGTCATATATCCGAAAATAACAATACTCCCGAGCTTGCGCTTAATACAAGCCTTTCCGTACTTTCGGATAACGGAATGAAACGCAATATTGATTTTACATTGGAAACAGTACCCTGCGAAACGCAGGGCAAGTCAATAATATTTTGAGGAATTATGCTGACTGTAAATTTAATCTGTGTCGGAAAGATTAAGGAAAAATATTGGACGGACGCCATATTTGAGTATAAAAAACGGCTTTCGGCGTTTTGCAAATTTAATATCATCGAAATTGATGAGGAAAAAACGTTTAACAATCCAAACTCTTCGCAGATTAATTCCATTTTAAACGCGGAGGGAAAGCGGATTTTAAATTCAATTTCAAAGGATTCAAGCGTTATCTCGATGTGTATTGAGGGAAAACAGCTTACCTCGCCCGAGCTTGCCAAAAAACTCAGCGATATTACGCTGAGCGGAAAAAGCGCTGTTGATTTTATAATCGGCGGAAGCTGGGGGTTAAGCGATGAGGTTAAAGCAAAAAGCAATTTTAAGCTTTCGATGAGCAAGATGACGTTTCCCCATCAGATGGCGCGCGTTGTACTCACAGAACAAATTTACAGGGCGTTTGAAATTTTAAACAACGGCAAATATCATAAGTAGGTGATTTTATGGCTTTAGACGGAATGATGCTTCACCACGTTGTCGGCGAGTTGAAGACGCAGGCGCTCGGCTCGCGCGTGTCGCAGATTTACCAGCCTAACCGCGATGAAATTATAATAAATCTCCGCTCAATGCAGGGAAATAAAAGGCTCTTGCTTTCTACAAGAGCCAATTCTGCGCGTATTCATTTTACGCGGTTTAGTGTTGAGAATCCTGAAAAACCGCCTATGCTTTGTATGCTTATGAGAAAACGCTTGGGTTCGGGAAAACTGCTCGATATACGCCAGCGCGGTTTAGACAGGGTGGTCAGCTTTGATTTTGAATGTACAAACGAACTCGGCGACAGGGTTATAATTACTGTTGTCGTTGAAATTATGGGCAAGTACAGTAATGTTATTTTAGTTGACGGCGAGGGTATTATAATCGACGCTTTAAAACGTGTGGATATGACGATGTCGTCACAGCGTCTTGTACTGCCCAATATTAGATATGAGTTTCCAAAAGCGCAGGACAAGCTTAATATTCTGCTTGAAAAGTCCGAAAAAGTAATAGAAAAAATTATAAATACTCCCGATGAAAGGCCTCTTAATAAGGCTGTTCTTTCTGCTGTTGAGGGTATTTCTCCGATAATCTGCCGTGAGATTGAACATAATGTTTCAAACGGAAAAACCGTAAGCAACAAAACCTTAAGCGGTGAGGATATAAACAGGCTGAGAGAGGAAATCGAAAGGCTTTCCGACACAGTTCTGACCTGTTCGGGCGTACCGTATATGCTTTATCATAAGGGCGATGACAAGCCCTTTGATACAGCGTTTATAAATATAAATCAGTACGGCTCATTAAGCGTTTCTAAAAGATTTGAAAGCTTTTGCGAGCTTTTGGACAGCTTTTATATCGAACGCGACAGAATAGACAGAATGAGGGTGAAGTCCGCCGATTTATCACGCGTGCTTCAAAATCTCGTTCACCGCACTGCAAATAAAATTAATATTCAAAGGCAGGAGCTTGAAAACTGCGCGGACAGGGAACAGCTTAGAATAAAGGGGGATTTATTGCAGGCGAATTTATATAAAATAGAGCGTGGAAGCTCAAGCGTTACGGTTGAGAATTTTTATGACGAAAATAACGCTCCTATTGAAATAAAACTCAATCCCGCAATTTCTCCCGCCCAAAACGCGCAAAAATATTACAAGGACTACAATAAAGCTAAAACAGCGCAGCAGGTTTTAAGCGTTCAGATTAAAAAGGGCGAGGAGGAGCTTTTGTATCTCGAGTCATTAAAGGACGTGCTGTCGAGGGTAACAACCGAAAAGGAGCTTGCGCAGGTCCGCCTTGAATTTATGGAGCAGGGGTACATCAAGAGAAATAAAAGTGTAAACAGAAAACAAATAAATCTTCCTCCTTTTGAATACAGAACAAGCGATGGGTTTAAGGTTCTTGTGGGAAGAAATAACAGACAAAACGACATCCTCACTTTGAGAATCGCTAATAAGCGCGACGTATGGTTTCATACTAAGGATATACCCGGCTCCCACACTATCGTTGTAACAAACGGAAAGGAAATCAGCGAAAAAGCTGTAATTGAGGGCGCGCAGATTGCCGCTTTTCACAGCAAGGCCAAGGAAAGCTCGAACGTGCCCGTGGATTACACTTTAGTAAAAAATGTATCAAAACCGAATGGGGCAAAACCCGGAATGGTTATATTTGTGAACAACCGTACTGTGTATGTAGACCCAAAACTCCCCGAATCAGAAAAAGACTGATAAAAAATATTTATATTATTCCTCAAAGGAATAAAATTTGCAAAAAAGTATATTATTATTGAAAATGGTGAAACTTAGCAATTTTTTACATTTTGTGTAAAAAACCGCACATCATTTTAAAACTGAAAAAAATTTAATATTTGTATTTCAGGAGGAAAATTATGTCAATTTATGATATAATAGGCGTCTTAGGCGGCCTGGGACTTTTCCTGTACGGAATGAAGTTTATGGGCGAAGGACTTGAACTCGCCGCAGGCTCAAAGCTGAGAACGCTTCTGGAAAAGATTACAAGCAATAGATTTCTCGCGATGCTTGTCGGTGTGCTTGTAACAGCCGTTATTCAAAGTTCCGCGGCGACGGACGCTATGGTTATCGGTTTTGTAAACGCAGGACTGATGAATCTCGGACAGTCGGTCGGAATACTTTTCGGCTCAAAAATAGGTACTACCGCGACCTCGCTTTTACTTTCGATTAATATTAAGGATATAGTTCCGATATTTACATTTGTCGGTGTGGCTGTTATTATTTTTGTCAAAAAAAATAACTATCGCTATTACGGTCAGATTGCCGCGGGTTTCGGTATTCTGTTTATGGGTATGACCTTTATGAGCGAAAGCTTTGACGGCCTTAAAAATTCCACCATATTCTTAGACACTATAAGAACCATATCTTCTCCTATTGTAGGATTTATAATCGGTATTATTATAACGGGAATTATGCAGAGTTCCTCCGCGACAGTCGGTATTCTTATGGCTCTCGGACTAAGCGGAGCGATAGAGCTTGAAGATTGCGTGTATATTATATACGGTATGAATGTCGGCGCGTGTATGCCTGTGTTTTTAAGCGCTGCCGGCGCTAACCGCCAGTCTAAACAGGCGGCCACGTTTAACTTCATTATGTGTTTTATCGGCGCGGTTATACTTTTGGCAGTTACATGGGTATTAGAGCCTACGCCTTTCTCTGTAACGAATATATTTACGCATCTTCTCCCGAACAACGTACCCGGACAGATTTCAGGCGTTCACATCGTCTTTAATATTATAAGAACGCTTATGCTATTGCCCGTGTCGGGACCGCTTATCAAGCTTACCAAGCTTATTATTCCCGATAAGAACGAGGAAGAAGACGGAATTACCGTATATCTCGACTCTCGTATCCTTACCACTCCTCCTGTTGCCGTTCAGCAGACTGAAAAGGAATGTGCGCGTCTTGCTCAGCTTGCAAAAGACAGTTTTGATTTTTCGCTTGACGCTGTTTTGAACAAGGACGCAAAGGCAATTTCAAAGGTTGAGGAAAACGAAAAGACAGTAGACAAGCTTACCCACAGTATTACAAAATATATCGTTAAAATTAACGGCCTCGATATTATGGACTATGACCGAAAGGTTATGGGCGCGATGTATAACGCTATTCAGGACTTGGAGCGTATAGGCGATCGAAGTGAGAATATATGCGAGGCGGCGTCAAAAATTATCAGCGGCGAGGCTGTGCTTTCAGACGTTGCGATGAAGGAGATTAAAACTGTTTTTGAAACGGTTGAGCAGATTTTAGAGGACAGTCTTTATATGTTTTCTAATCAAAGCAAGGACCCGAGCCTTGCCGAGGCGGTTATGAAAACGGAGGACCAGATTGACGAATACTGCGAGCTTTTCAGGCAAAATCATATTAGACGTCTCTCGCAGGGAAAATGCAGTGCCGAGGCAGGTATAGTATTTATCGAGCTTTTAACAAACCTCGAAAGGGTGGGCGACCACGCGCTTACGGTCGCGCTTTGTATTCCTTATAAGCACACACCGCAGATTACCGCTAACAATTAAAAAATAATTCGTTTGGGAAAACAGGTTCATTATTCAACCTGTTTTCCCAAAATTTTTATCCCCAAAAAGGATTAAACAGGCAGGAGTCTGTGTAAAAAACAGTTGGCAATACATAAATGCTGTGGTATAATAAGATGATAATAATTAATGATAATTAATCCAATTCGGCATAAAAGGTGATTAGTTTGAAATTTGAACAGGATAAAATAAGGAATTTTTCAATAATAGCGCATATCGACCACGGAAAAAGCACTCTTGCCGACCGTATTTTGGAGCTTACCAAAAGCGTTGCGGTACGCGATATGGAGGCGCAGATTTTAGACGATATGGAGCTTGAGCGCGAGCGTGGAATAACAATCAAGGCGCGCGCCGTAACTACGGTTTATAAGGCTGACGACGGAAACGAGTATCTTCTGAACCTCATCGACACACCGGGTCACGTTGATTTTAACTATGAGGTCAGCCGTTCGCTCGCCGCTTGCGAGGGAGCGGTACTCATTGTTGACGCCTCGCAGGGGATTGAGGCTCAAACTCTTGCGAATACCTATCTTGCTGTGGACAGCGGACTTGAAATTGTTCCTGTTGTAAATAAAATAGACCTCCCCTCCGCTGACCCCGACAGGGTTATAAACGAAATTGAGGACGTTATCGGTATCCCCGCTGAGGACGCTCCGAGAATTTCCGCAAAACAGGGAATTAATATTCACGATGTTTTGGAGAAAATTGTAACCGATATTCCCGCTCCGACAGGGGATATTAACGCTCCTCTGCGGGGATTGATTTTTGACAGCTACTATGACTCGTACAAGGGAGTTATTATCTACGTCCGTTTAAAGGAAGGGCAAATTCACACGGGGGACGAGTTTAAGCTTATGGCAACGGGTTCAACCTTTAATGTCGTTGAATGCGGTCTTATGCACGCGACGTCAATGGAGCAGACCGATGCGCTGTATGCGGGCGAGGTCGGTTATATTGCCGCCTCAATAAAATCCCTTTCCGACGCGCAGGTCGGAGATACTATTACATTGGTTAGTAATCCCGCGGACGAACCCCTCCCCGGATACAGGGAGGCGCAGTCGATGGTTTTCTGCGGAATTTATCCCGTGGACGGAGCACGTTACGGCGATTTAAAGGACGCTTTGGAAAAATTAAAACTCAACGATGCGTCGCTTACCTTTGAACCTGAAACATCTGTCGCTTTAGGTTTCGGCTACCGTTGCGGATTTTTGGGGCTTCTTCATATGGAGATTATTCAGGAACGTCTGGAGCGCGAGTATAATCTTGACCTTATTACAACAGCGCCGAGCGTAATTTATAAAATAACGAAAACCGACGGTACGGTTGAAAATATCGATAATCCGACAAATTATCCCGACCCTGCTTTGATTGCGTTAGCCGAGGAGCCTATGACGGAGGCGCACATTTACTCGCCTGCTGATTATGTCGGCAATATAATGGAGCTTTGTCAGGACAGACGCGGAATTTTTGTCGGTATGGATTATATCGACTCTGACCGCGTTGATATTCACTATCAGCTCCCTCTTGCGGAAATTATTTATGATTTCTTTGATACTCTTAAATCGAGGACGAGAGGTTACGCGTCGTTTGACTATGAGTTATCCGACTACGTTAAAAGTGACCTTGTGAAGCTTGATATTATGCTCAACGGAGAGATTGTGGACGCTTTAAGTTTTATTATTCACAAGGATAAGGCCTATGGAAGAGCGCGTAAAATGGCTGAAAAGCTGAAAGAGAAAATTCCGCGTCAGCTTTTTGAGGTGCCTATTCAAGCGTGCATCGGCGGAAAAATCATAGCCCGTGAGACAGTCAAGGCTATGCGCAAGGATGTGCTTGCTAAGTGCTACGGAGGCGATATAAGCCGAAAGAAAAAGCTTCTTGAAAAGCAAAAGGAAGGTAAAAAGCGTATGCGCCAGCTCGGCACGGTAGAGGTTCCGCAGGAGGCGTTTATGGCCGTCTTAAAGCTCGATACAGATTAAATAAAACTAAAGGGAGAGGTTATTATGAAAATTAAAAAGCTTTTTAGCGCAATGCTCTCCTTTATTGTGCTTTTAGGCGCGTTTTCAATTGTCCCGACAGGAGCGTTTGCTAAAGAAAGCGGAGATTTTGAATATAATATTGTAGATAATAAGGCGGAAATTTCTTCTTATAAAGGTACTTCGGATAATCTGACAATACCTGACGCCGTAGACGGATATATTGTGACGGGTATCGGTGAGAATGCATTTAAAAAAAGCAATTTAAAAAGCGTTACTGTCCCCGACAGTGTAAAATATATCTCGCAAAGCGCGTTCGCGTACTGCAAAAATTTAGAGAGGGTTGTCCTCTCAAACACACTTGAAAGTATAGGGGATACGGCTTTTTATGACTGTGATAAATTAAGCTCAAAAATAGAGTTTCCTAATACTCTTAAGGTGATAGGCGACTGCGCGTTCGAGAACTGTTGGAGTATGACTTACGCGGTTATTCCTAAAAATGTTGAAAAAATAGGTTACTGCTCGTTCGGTTACTACTATGAGTTGGAGCAAACGGAAAATAAATATTATGACTATAAAAGGTCGGATTTCAGAATTTTAGGATACGAAAATTCCTCCGCGTATGAATATTGTGATAAGCATAAGCTTGATTTTTACAGTCTGGATACAGGAGTAAGCGCTGAAACCTTAAACGGTATGGACTTTTTTATTAATTCAAGCAGAGAGGCGGAGCTTATTTCCTATGCGGACGATGATGACGCTGTTTCAATTCCGAGCAAGGTAAACGGCTGTCCCGTAAAATATATTGGGAGACTTGCGTTTTTTGCAACGAATATTAAAAGAGTAGTTATTCCAAACACCGTTGTTGAAATCGGCGAGTGGGCATTTGAAAGCTGTGATAATTTAGCGGTAGTATCAGTCCCGCCGACTGTAAAAACTATCGGCAGGGGAGCTTTGGGCTATTATTATGACGACGGCGTCGACTATTCTTATTTAAATTTTAAAATATGCGGGGCTGTCGGCTCGTCCGCTGAAACTTACGCAAAGGACAACGGGTTTGCGTTTGAGGATACCTATACAACGGTTATAACTCTCACAAAAAACTCGGAGAAAATTTATGTAGGCGGTAAGGTTCAGATTAAGGCGAACATTAAAAACGGCTTTGGTAAAACAACTTATACCTCTTCAAGTAAAAAAATTGCTACGGTAAACAGCTCGGGCAAGGTTACCGCCGTTAAGGCGGGAAAAACGAAAATTACCGTTCAGAACAACGGGGTAAAAAAGACTTTTACCGTCACGGTAAAAAATCCAAAGCTTAATAAAACAAGTGTAAAGATAAAAAGAGGTAAAACGTTTAAGTTAAAAATAACCGGTAAGGTCGGTAAAGCAAAATTTTCATCAAGCAATAAAAAGATTGTAAGAGTAAACAACGACGGTAAATTAAAAGGTGTTGCCGTCGGCAAAGCGAATATTACCGTAAAGACAAACGGAATGAAGCTTAAATGTAAAGTCGTTGTTAAAAAGTTAAAATAAAATCAGTTTAACTGTAAGCACCGCCATAACCGCGGCGGTGAAATCCGCCGCTAAAGCCGAGATTAAGGTGTGGCGGATTTTTTTTATTTTTACACTTCCAAAGTAAACCGCTATGGCATAAAAGGTTGTTTCCGTAGAGCCTGCAAGCACGGAGGCTACCATACCGGCGAAGCTGTCAGGCCCGAAGTCCTTATAAATTCCCGTTAAAAGTGCGGTTGAACCCCCTCCCGAAATAGGCCGCAGAAGTACCATAGGGACTATTTCTTTGGGAAAGCCGAGAGCGTTCGCAATAGGGGTAACAGCGTTGCAAAGCAGATCAGTCGCTCCGCTCGCTTTAAGCATATTGACCGCGACAATAAGCCCCACCATGGTTGGGGCTAACGAGTAAAGAGTTTTAAATCCTTCCTGCGCTCCGATTAAGAACGTGTCAAAAATCGGTATCTTTTTTATTAATCCGAATCCGATAACAACCGCAATAAATGCCGGCATAAAAAGTTCGATAAGCTCACCTCATTTTGTTTTTAGTATTTTTGCAAGCGTCAGTCCTACCGCCAGTGCGCAGGCAGAGCTTATCCATACGCACGGTAAAATTGAAAACGGCTGTGTACTGCCGTAGGTTTGTCTTAAAGTTCCTACCATTGTCGGCATTATCTGTATCGACGCCGTGTTCATAACTACAAAAATTATCATATCGTCCGACGCGCGTTCGCTGTCGTGATTTAATCTTTTAAGTTCTTTCATAGCGCCCAGTCCCAGAGGAGTTGCGGCATTTCCGAGACCGAGCAGATTTGCGCTTACATTCATACTTATAAGATTTAACGTTTTGCTGTCTTTGTCGGCGGTTTTGAAAAGATGCTTTAAAATCGGGGCGAGCATACGGCTGAAAACCTTGGTAAATCCGCCTCGTGAGGCAATCTCCATTATTCCCGACCAAAGCGCAAGCATACCCGCCATTGTCAAAAGCAGGTCTACGCTTTCAGCGGCTCCGTCAACGACAGCCTGCGCGAGAGCGGGTCCGTTTCCTGTGAATATAGCGCAAATAAGGGAAATTATTATTATCCCTGCAAATATGTAATTTAGCATAAAATCACCTTTTGTGACAAATAATGGCATTTTTTTGTATATCATTGACTATTTTGTCATTTTTTGGTAAAATAATGTCGGGAAAGGAATGATTGTATGGCGTATATAAGTTATAAAAAAATTGATGAAGTAGGAAGAGTCGTTTTACCAAAAGATATAAGAAAAGAAATGGATTTGCAAATAAACGATATGCTTAAAATTGACGTAGATAATGGAAGAATAATTATTACTAAAGCAGACAAAAGTTGTATTTTCTGCGGAAAAACATCTTCTCTGAAAAGCTATTTTGGAAAAACTGTCTGCGAAAGCTGTATAAAAGAGCTAAATAACTCTTGACAAACTGTGATAAATAATTCATTATATAAATAAGGAATTTTGCGCGCCGACGCATTGGTTGTGTATGCGCGCGAATGGGTTTATGAAAGCTTTATATTTTAATATAATGCTTTCTTGATTGAGGATATTTTGTAAAGTTATCAGCAACATATGGGGTGGAGTTATGTCGCGAATTGATAAGGAGAATTATTATCTTGATATTGCCGAAACTGTTCTTGAGCGAGGAACCTGTCTGCGAAGAAATTACGGAGCAATTATTGTTAATAACGACCAGATTGTTTCGAGCGGATATGTAGGCGCGCCACGTGGCCGTAAAAATTGTATAGACCTCGGGACTTGTATTCGTGAAAAGCTTAAAGTTGAGCGCGGTACGCGCTATGAGCTTTGCAGAAGCGTTCACGCCGAGGCTAACGCTATTATTCACGCTCCGCGCGAGCAGATGATAGGCGCTACAATGTATCTTGTCGGAAAAGAATTCGGCACTGGCGAATATGTAAAAAACGCTAACTCCTGCGCTATGTGCAAGCGTATGATAATTAACGCCGGAATTAAGAGGGTTGTTGTCAGAAACAGCAAGACCGAGTTTACAGCTATTTACATAGAGGACTGGATTGTTAACGACGATTCTCTTATCGGAAAAGAAGGCTATTAATAAAGGATAGGAGGGCGGTTTACCGCCCTGTTTTGTTATGACTGAATTTTTTTATACAAATATAAATAATATTTCTTTTTCAGAATTAAATTTAAGTCGAGTACCCGAGTACCGCCGAGATAAAATACAAAGGCTTTCACATAAAAGCGATAAGCTTCGTTCTTTGGGCGCAGGTCTGCTCATTGAAAAATTTATAGGAGATAAGCCCGTTAAAATCGGAGGTTACGGTAAGCCTTACTGCGAAAACGGAAAATATTTTAATCTTTCCCATAGCGGTGATTATGTTATTTTTGCCGTTGGTGACGATGAGGTGGGCTGTGATATTGAAAGGGAAAAGCCCGCGAACTTTGAGCGGTTGGGGAAGATTGTTTTTCACGAAAACGAGATTAAATTCCTTAAAAAAGCAAAAAATAAACAAGATTATTTTTATGGACTTTGGACTCGCAAGGAGGCTTTTATTAAATGTTTGGGAGAGGGATTTCACTTTAAGACGACCTCTTTGGATTTTAGTCTGTTGCCTGAGAGTTTTGAGTATAATGATTGTACATACTTTTTTAAAGAGTATATGCTGTCAGGGTTTAAAATTATGCTATGCAGTAAAAAAAACGATTTTCCAAAAGATATAGTTGAGGTAAAATTTAATTGAGGAAAGGATTGATATAATGAACAACGAAGTTATTAAATCTATGATTGAAAGAAGAAGTATAAGAAAGTATAAGCCCGATATGGTCGATAAAGAGATTATTGGAGAAATTATAAACGCCGGACTTTACGCCGCGAACGGCCGAGGATACCAGGCGGTAATTATCGTTTCGGTTACGGACAAAAAACTGCGCGACAGGCTTATGGAAATGAACAGGAAAATCGGCGGTTGGGACGTGGGATTTGACCCGTTTTACGGCGCTCCCGCAGTTTTAATTGTGCTTGCCGATAAATCTGTACCTACGCACGTTTACGATGGAAGTCTTGTGATGGGAAATCTTATGCTTGCCGCCCACACATTGGGCGTCGGAAGCTGTTGGATACACCGCGCGAAAGAGGAATTTGAAAGCGAAGAGGGAAAAGAAATTTTAAAATCTCTTGGAATTGAGGGCGATTACGAGGGAATAGGACATTGTATTCTCGGATACTCCGATGAGGAAAGACCCCCGATTAAAAGAAAAGAAAACCGTGTTTTCTATGCGGATTAATTTTTTACACTAAAGCGTACGCACTTAGTGTGTGCGCTTTTAACTTGTTTTCTGTTACACACTAAGGAGCGAGATAATTAAATAAGAATTGTATCTAAAAAGATAGAGGTAAAAAATTTGGGGTATGAAACTCAAGAGTGTGACTGTATTAGTGTGACTGTATTTTTTAAAATGTAGATATAAAAAAACCGAAAGGAAATTTCCCCTTCGGTTTTTTTATAATTTAAAGGTTTTTTTATATTCTTATTATATGCTTATTTTAAGCCTTTTTCATAAGACTCGATCATCTTTTTAACCATCTGACCGCCGACAGAACCTGCCTGACGAGCAGTGATGTCGCCGTTGTATCCCTGCTTGAGGTTAACGCCTACTTCGTTAGCAGCTTCCATCTTGAAGCGCTCGAGAGCTTCCTTAGCCTCAGGTACTACGATATTACTCTTAGACATAGCAAACTACTCCTTTTCTTTTTATTTTTTATAATTTATAAATTAAGCAACTTTGATGTTGCTATAGTATTGTGTGAGTTTTTTCTAAGATTATATGTAGCAATTTTTTCAAGTATTTGTTGCTAAAAAATGTTTTAATATTAAAATTTTTAAATCAATATTATAAATCAATATGACATAGCTCTGTATGAATTTCCTGACCAAAGAATCCTAAATCTTCTGTAGGTTATTTTATGTTTTCTGCCGGTCCAGGGGTCGTTATAGAAAAATCCCCGCCTGTCATAGCCGGTAAGTGTAATTGTATGAGAAGAAAATCCATCTAACTGAGTTACCCACGCCAAAACCAAATGCTTTTTTAATAGTTTTGATTTAATTTTGCCAATACTGCAATAGGACATATTCTCATAATTTTTCAAGTATTTTTTGGTTATTGATTTAAGTCCGTTAGGATAAACTACCAGTACGCCTTCACCGGAAGAATAGGGACTGCCTACAAAGCCTTTGTTTGGATTAGAGCTTTTCGGCATAATATTTGCGGCGGTGATTTTACTTATTTTTTTACCGGCAAAATTAACCATCATAGTCCACGCGGTGATTTCACATCCTGTAGGTAATTGAGGCCTTTGACACAAAGCTTTTGCTAAATTTCTTACGGAATAAATTTTTCCTATCTTTTTACTGCTTTTATACTCTACATTGGAAACCTTAAAAGTACCTTTTTTTAAATGTCCTTTTTTGTCATAATAGGTTTTTACTTTTTCCCCTTTAATCTTTCTAGATAAAAATCCTGTTTTTACAGCCCCGCTGTTCTTTTTTAAATAATATTGGTATTTGCCTATCTTTCTGAATCCGAAAAGTTTTTTACCTGACTTTTTGCTATAGTAATATTTTTTGGAGTTTATTTTAATAAACCCTGTCCTCATAATACCGTTTTTATTGAAGTAGTAATACGATCCCTTTATCTTCTGACTTCCTGTTACCATATTTCCGTAAGAATTAAAGTAATATTTTTTCTTGCCTAATTTTAAAAAGCCTTTGTGCAATCTGCCGTTTTTGTAATATCTTGTTTTACCGTTTTCAAGGTAAAAACCGTTTTTAACAATCTGAGAGGTCGAAGGTTGTTGCTCAAACGGAGTTTCGGTTGTAGGTTCAGTAGACGGGCAGACATCTTCCGTTGCGTGTTCTTCTGAATTTGTTTGAATATCTGCAGCCATAGCGGGAATTGTGTTTGTGAATAAACACATAACGAATATAACGGCAATAAGAATAATTGAAATAAATTTTTTCATACTTTTATTCTCCTTATAAAAATGTATATTTTATAAGCCTTAAACTGTTTTTACGATAAATAGTATAATACATTACCGATAAAAAATCAAAATACAGCCGACAAATAAAAATCGCCCTTGTTTTAAAAGGACGATTAAAATTTTAAATAGCAACAGGGACATAATATACTCTATAATCAGTTTTTGACTTAATTATATTTCAATCACGCAGTAGTTGTAAGCATTTACTACGGTTGTTTTGCCGTGTTCGGTTTTTTGCGGAATGGCAGTTCCGTAATTTCTGTGGATATGTCCGTGAAGAAAGAATTTCGGTTTATATCGCTCTATAAGTTTATTAAAACAATCAAAACCGCGGTGAGGCAGGGTATCAAAATCATTCAGATGTCTCGCGGGAGCGTGAGTTACAAGGATATCAAAGCCCCTGTGCCGAAAAATAGACGGCAGAAGTTTTCTTATCCTGCGTTTCATCTGTTTTTCCGAGTACATATATTTGCCCTCGCGGTATCGGTAAGAACCGCCCAACCCGACAATCCTTACTCCGTTATATACATAGAGTTCATCATCAATACATATACAGCCCTCGGGAAATTCCTTTTGGTTTTCGTCGTGATTGCCGTGAATATATAAAAGCGGACAGTCAGCCATAGTGACAAGAAATTCAAGGTATTCCGCCTTTAAATCACCGCAGGCGATAATAAGGTCAAAGCCGTCAAGCTTTCCGGGTATGTAGAAATCATAAAAAAACTTTGACTCAATGTCGGCGACAGCGAGAATTTTCATATCTCGTCACCTGCTTTCGGTTGGGAGGCTTGTGAGTGAGCGCTCTGTGATTTTTCTATACCTGCCATATCAACTGTGGCTTTTCCCATAGGGCTAAGTTCTTCATATTTCGGGATAGAGCCGACTACGTTTTCAACAAGATAATCCATATTAATAATCTGTTCAAGAGTTAAGGACTTTTGACCCTCGCCGATTTTTTCTCCGTTTTGGCTGTACATCGGGGTGAGAAACGGGATACATACGTTGTGAATTATGCTTTCTTTTAACAAGTCCGCGAAACGTCTGGAGGCTAAGGAAAGCGATTTTGAATAAACTACGTCCACAACCCCGGCGGACATTCCCCAGTAATAATTCAGGGCTTTGTTGCTGTTTTCATATTCGGATTGCAGGGTTTTGTCAAATACGCGTCTAAGTATTTTTTCATAATATACTCCCCAATTCCAAATCGGATTCGCAATAAGCTCCATATCATCTCCGTGAATACAGGAAAGCCCGAAGCTGCTCCTGTCATCGTACAGAAATCTTGCCGTATCCTGCGAAGAAATAAGATGGATATTCTGTCTTTTAAGAGCTTGAGAGGCTTCCTGCGCGCCCTTTATTGCCGACCACTCGAGGTAAACCTTAGCCCGCGGATTGACCATTTGAGCGCCCAGAGCAAAGGCGTTAATTCCCGCAATCTGACCGTATATCGGATAGTCGCATACATATCCGAGTTTCCCGCTGTCGGTAATCGAGCCCGCGATTGCTCCGAGAATAAATTTTGCCTCATACATTCTTGTATAATAAGTGCGTATGTATCTGTGAGATTTGTTTAGAGAGCAGTTCATAATTACTATATCGGGATGTTCTACAGCCGACCTGAGGCTTGCCTGTAAAAGCCTCGGAGTTGTGGTGAAAATGATTTTGCTTTTGTCCTCAACAGCCTGTTCTATGACAGCAAACGGGTCATTTTCCATAACATTTGAATAGGCCTTTGTTTCAATTTTATCGTCAAAAATACGCTGTATGTAGCGCCGTCCCTTTTCGTGACCGAGAACCCAGCCCGAGTTTTCGGGAGTGCCATCGTAGAGAAACGCCACCTTTGTGACAGAAGGGGAGGGAGAGGGCAGAACCTTTGAAAGTACGCCGGGTTTCTTTTCTTCTGACGGGTGAAGCTTTAATTCAATGGGAGCCTCATCCTCTTTTAAAATTACATCTTCCCACATTCTGCTTAAATTTTTCTTTATATCGGCGGTCTCTGTATTTTTAAGTTCATGGTAGCCGTAAATCTTAATATAACCAAGCATCGCGTCGCCGACGGTTGACTGAAGTTTATCACCGCCGTTTGAAATATACGCCTGCTTAAAGTAGTAATAAACAGCGGAAAATTCCTTTCGTTCATCCTCAGTCCATTCCTCGTCCGCTTCCTTGCCGAGCGCCTTTTGAAGTGTTGCATAGCTTCCGCGTTCACTGAACTCTATAAAATTAATTTTGCTGTATTTATAAAAAGATACAAACTCATAGTAAAGCTCAACTTCTTCCTCGCCTGTTCTTTCGGGAAGAATACGGATTACGTTGCCTGATATATTATAAGCGTCAAAAAACTTTAGAACGCTGACTCGCTTATTTCCCTCCTCAACGTAAAAGCGATTCATATATTCATACACTTTTATCGGGTCGCGGATACCCTCGGTAATGTGAGCCTGACATAAATGCTTCCACTTCTGTGCAAATTCAGTTTTCTCTTCCATAATCGGCATAAAATTCGGAGCAAATGCATTAACGCGTCCGCGGGATTTGGTTCCGACTATCTGGTCCATAGGTATTTGAACAAGTCCCAAATCTATGCCTGCAGATGTTTTCTCAGATGAAAGAAAATCATCAAGTACAGGCAGACAAGGAGATTTACCCTTAGAAACGCAAAGACGGTATTCTTTTTGAGCGAGCTTTAAAGCTTCCTTGTAATATACGTCAGGCATAGTACCACTCCTCATATCTTTGTAATTAGTATAATACATATTTCTAAAGATGTCTACAGAATAATTGCGATGTTTATTTAATTATATACTTGGATAAAACCTGATTATGTGGTACTATATTAATTGAAATATAAAGAGGAAGCGGAGAAAAGCATTGATTTATACTGTAACCTTTAATCCCTCTGTTGACTATACAATTTTTTTAAGCTTGTTTTCGCGGGGAACAGTAAACCGCGCAAAAGGCGAGGAGTATTATTTCGGCGGAAAGGGAATAAACGTATCTCGTGTACTTTATGAGCTTGGAGTAAACAGCACAGCCTTAGGATTTGTTGCGGGATTTACGGGTGAAGCTATCCAAAATGCTCTTGAGAACATAGGGATAAAAACCGATTTTATAAAGCTTAATAATGGAATTTCAAGAATAAATGTCAAGATTGTGGAGGAAAATGAAACGGAGATTAACGGTCAGGGACCGAATATTGACGACGCATCTGTTGAAAAACTTTTAAAAAAAATTGATTGTATTAAAAGCGGTGATACTTTAGTTTTGGCAGGAAGTATTCCGAATACAATGCCCGATAATACTTATGAGAAAGTTTTAGACAGGGTAAAGGATAAAAATATAAAAATCGTTGTTGACGCCGAAAAAGGACTGCTTTTAAATTCACTTAAATATAAACCGTTTCTGGTTAAACCAAACCGTCAGGAGCTTTGTAATATTTTTGACGTAGAAATAAGAACGGAAAAGGAAGTTGAAAATTGCGCTAAAGAGCTTAAAAAGTTAGGCGCAAAAAATGTAATTGTTTCTCTTGACTGTGATGGCGCGGTTCTGGTTGATGAAAACGGAGAAACGCATAAAACGGGCATATTAAAGGGTGAGGTGATAAATACGGTAGGCTCGGGAGATTCGATGATAGCGGGATTTATCGCAGGCTTTGAAAAAGAAAACAGCTATTCATATGCGCTTAAATTAGGGACAGTTTGTGCAAACGCTACAGCGTTTTCGGCTGGAATTGCAACAAAGGAAAAGATAAACAAATTATTAAAGCAGGTGTTTTAAATGGGGAAAAAGCCATACAAATTAGGTGTATTGGTGGGACGGTTTCAGGGATTTCATAAGGGTCACGAAATGATGATAAACAAAGCCGTTGAACTTTGCGATGAAGTCGGAATATTTATAGGTTCTTCGCAGGAGAAAGGAACTTTTAAAAATCCGTTCTCCTATGAAATGAGAAAGTCATTAATTCAGAAAATTTATAAAAACAATGTTGAAATCTGCCCTCTGCCCGATATAGGCGTTGGAAACAACTCAAAATGGGGCGATTACGTCATTGATAACGTAGTTAAACGTTTTCACAAGACTCCCGATTTGCTTGTTTCGGGAAAGGAAGAAAGGCGTGTTGATTGGTTCGACAGCGGAAACGGCGCTGATATTTCTCTGCTTTACATTCCGAAGTCAATTGATATTTCGGCCTCGCAAATGCGCGCTCTTTTCTTAAATAATGATTTTGAAGTGTGGAAAAAATACACTAATCAAAAGCTTTGGGGAGAGTTTGAAACTCTGAAAAATTTTGTAATTGACGCTAAGGATAATCTTGAAACTGAAAGCATTTAATTATAGTGTAAATTCGGTGTGTTAAAAAAGTAAAATATTTTGCAAAAAAATTCATTTAATTACTTTTTGTCATTATATTCTCGTATGGGAGTGATATAGTATAGCCAAAGCGGATAGTAAAACCCGAAACTCAAGGAGGAAAAAATGAAAAAAACAAGAAGATTTGCATCATTTTTATCAGCGTTAATTTTAACTTTCTCGTTTGTAACCGCAATTTGCGCCGTGCCTGCGTCCGCTGTAAAAAAACAAAAATCCAAGGCAACAGAAAAATATACTCTTCCCAAGACTACCGAAAAGCTTAATTCATTCGCAAAGGCGTACGAATTTAAGGTAAAGGGAAAAGCCTCCTACGGCTATGACTGGACGTATAAAATCAATAATAAAAACATAAAGGTGAATTGTAAATACGATTTTAAGCTTCACCGTTACACATTTAAAATAACGGGAAAAAGCTACGGACTTACAAAGCTTACCATTAAATATAAGAAAAATAATGTATGGGAAAAAGTCCCTATGAAAATATTTGTAGACCCTAAAAAATACATAATGAGGACAAAGTAGAACAACAAAAAATGAATGACGGAAAAATTCCTCCAATGGTAAATAAAAACTACCATCGGGGGATGTTTATTTTAATAGAATACACAACATAGAACAATATGAATAATCGCATTTAAAAGGAGGTTTATATGGAGCTTACATTAAATAATTTGCAGAAAAGCTTCGGGAGAAAGGAAGTCTTAAAGGGAATTTCTTTCAGCACAGAGGGCGGAAAAGCGTTTGGACTGCTGGGAAGAAACGGAGCGGGAAAAACAACTTCTATAAGAATTATAATGGGAGTATTTTCTGCTGACGGCGGAGAGGTTTTAATTGACGGGAAACCGATTGATTATAACAAGATACAAATCGGTTATCTCCCCGAAGAAAGAGGACTTTACCCGAAAAAGAAAATTATTGACCAGTTGGTTTATTTTGCGAATCTTAAAGGTATGAACTATAAAAGCGCGGTAAAGTCCGTTGATTATTGGCTTAGAAGGCTTAATATGATTGAATACAGGGATAAGAGGCTTGATACTCTTTCAAAGGGTAATCAGCAAAAAATCCAGCTTATTACAGCCATTGCGCACGACCCTCAGATTATTATTTTAGACGAGCCGTTTTCAGGTCTTGACCCGGTTAACGCGATGATATTAAAGGATGTTGTCAAGGAGCAGATAAAAAAGGGAAAAATAGTATTATTCTCAAGTCATCAGATGAATTACATAGAGGAATTCTGTGACAAAATTGCTATTCTTAACAACGGTAAAATCGCTTTGCAAGGCGAGCTTTACGATATTAAAAGAAACTATGTCCGTGATAAGCTTATTGTGCGCTCCGAAAATGCCGACAAAATAGTTGAGGAGCTCGGAGAATGTTGCTCATTGACTGAGGCAGGGGAAATCAAAATTCATCTTAACTCCGAAAATGAAAAGAAAAATATGATGAAAACGCTCACGGAAAAATACGATATTGACGAAATTAAGGTTTTTGAGCCTTCGTTAAATGATATTTTCGTTGAGTACACGAAAAATTAAAGGTGAGGAGGGAATAAGAATGAATCAGTTTTCGACTATATTAAAATTTGAATTAAAAAGTTGCTTCCAGAAAAAGGCGTTTGTCGGAATAACAATATTTCTTGTATTGGTTATAGCATTTGTGATGTTTTCGCCTCGTGTTTTCGGAATGATTTCAGACGATGATACACAAAGCAGTGAGAGTAAGCCCGTAATTCTTGTCGTTGCGGACAGTCCAAAAAACGCGGATGTTTTGAAGAAATCCTTTGCAAAAGCTTTTGCAGATTATGATGTAAAGATTTCAGATAAAAATCTTGCTAATATAAAAAATCAGATTATATCTCAAAAAGCGGAATGCGCGTTCGTTTTAAAAAGTTTAAGCTCCTATGAGTATTATGTAAATAACCTTTCTCTCTACGACTCAAATACTCAAATTGCTGATGAAGCTTTGGAAAATATTTACCGTATGAACGAAATGGAGAAAAACGGAGTCCCTATGGAAAATGTTGAAAAAGTATTTAACACCTCTATAGAACACGATACTAAAGCCTTGGGACAAAATCAGGCGCAGAATTTTTTCTATACATATATTATGATTTTTGCTCTGTATTTTGTTATAATTATTTACGGCCAAATGGTGGCTACAAATGTCGCAACCGAAAAAAGCTCAAGAGCTATGGAGCTTCTTATAACAAGCGCGAAGCCTGTAAGTATGATGTTCGGAAAAATCATAGCTTCGTGCCTTGCGGGTTTAATTCAATTAGTCGCCGTTTTCGGCTCCGCTTATCTTTTCTATAACATAAATAAACCGTATTGGACGGGCAATCCGCTTATAGAATCTATCTTTAATATGCCCTTGGAGCTTCTTGTTTATATGGTTATATTCTTTATTCTGGGCTTCTTTATTTACGCTTTCCTTTACGGAGCTATCGGTTCTACCGTTTCAAAGCTTGAGGATATCAATACTGCGGTAATGCCTCTTACACTTGTATTCGTAATTGCGTTCTTCGTTGTTGTTTATTCTATGACAAACGGCTCGGTAGACAATATGATGATGATTGTCTGCTCTTATATTCCGTTTACTTCTCCTGTGGCGATGTTTACCCGAATTGCAATGAGTACCGTACCGATTTACGAAATATTGATTTCTATTGCGATTCTTGTCGCTTCTGTAATCGGAATAGGTGTGATTTCCGCAAAAATTTACCGCGTCGGCGTTTTGCTCTACGGAACAACCCCGAAAATCGGCTCTTTGCTTAAAACTATTAAAAAGGCGTAATTCCATCATTAAAAATCAAATAACGGAAATTCCCTCTATGGTATTTACCATAAAGGGAATTTTTTTAAGGAACAAAAATATAAAAAACTAAATAAGCGTTTTTATTTAAAGATTAGTATATCCCATCAGATTTTCGTCAACCTCGCGTGCGACATCTCTGCCCTCGCGTATCGCCCATACTACGAGTGACTGACCCCTGTGCATATCTCCTGCCGTAAAAATATTTTCAACGTTCGTTTTGTGAGAGTTTTGGGGCGTTTCCACGTTGGTACGCGCGTTGGTTTTGACCTTGAATGCGTCTGTCACATAGTTTTCACTTCCGAGGAAACCTGCGGCGATTAAAACAAGTTCGGCTTTTACGCTGTATTCGGAGCCTTTGACTTCCGTCATCACCATTCTGCCCGTTTTTTCGTCCTTTTCAGGCTTAAGCTTTACGAGAACAACGCTTGTCAGTTTGCCGTTTTTATCCTTGACAAATTCTTTAACTGTGGTTTGATACACTCTCGGGTCCTTGCCGTAAACCTCAATCGCCTCTTCCTGACCGTAATCGGTTTTGGATACTCTCGGGTATTCGGGCCACGGGTTATCTTCGGTTCTTTCATCGGGGAGTTTCGGCATCATTTCAAGCTGTGTAACGGATTTCGCTTTGTGCCTTACACACGTTCCGACGCAGTCGTTTCCTGTGTCGCCTCCTCCGATAACAATAACATTTTTATTCTTGGCTGAAATATATGTACCGTCTTTTAAGCCGTTGTCGAGGAGGGATTTTGTAGTTGATTTCAGAAAGTCTACCGCAAAGTAAATTCCCTCGGCGTCTCTGCCCTTAGCCTTAATGTCCCTTGGGTTTGACGCTCCGCAGGCGAGGATAACTCTGTCAAATTCTTTCATAATTTCGTCGGCAGTAATGTCTTTTCCTACATTTACTCCCGTCTTGAATTCGACGCCTTCCTCTTTCATAATCTGAACCTTTCGGTCGATTATGCTTTTTTCAAGCTTCATATTCGGTATTCCGTACATCAGAAGTCCGCCTACACGGTCGCTCCTCTCAAATACGGTTACGCTGTGACCGCGTCTGTTCAGCATATCGGCAGCGGAAAGACCCGACGGTCCCGAACCGATAACGGCAATTTTCTTGCCCGTTCTCACTTTGGGCGGGTCTGCTTTAGCATAGCCTGCGAGATACGCGTTTTCAATAATGCTGTACTCGTTTGCTCTTACGGTTACCGCATCGCCGTTAGCCGAGCAGGTGCAGGCTTTTTCGCACAACGCGGGACAAACTCTTGATGTGAATTCGGGAAAGCTGTTTGTCAGCTTTAATCTGTGGTATGCCTGTTCCCACGCGTCTTTATAAAGGAGGTCGTTCCACTCCGGGATAAGGTTGTTGAGCGGACAGCCCGAGTACATAGAGAGCCTATCATCATTCCCGATTGACAAAACGGCACTCCGCATTCCATACAGCGCGAGGCTTGCTTTTTCTGTTCATCGTGAGACAGAGGAGTGTGAAATTCGTTGTAGTTTTTAATCCGTTCTTTTACGGATGAAGCTTTCGCGTCCTCGCGGTTGAACTCCAAAAATCCTGTCGGTTTTCCCATTTTGACTCCTCCTTATTTATTATTGATTATCTGATAAAAGGCTTCGATTTTCGCTTGCTCTCGGTCAAGGCCTTTTTCTTCGTTTTCAGCGATTGCGGACATCATTCTCTTGTAGTCGTGAGGAATAATACGCTTGAATTTCGGAAGATACTCGTCAAAATCGTCCAAAATACGTTTAGCCTTTTGAGAGCCTGTTGCTTTAAAATGCTCCTCAATTAAGCTTTTCAGCTCGGCGATTTCGTATTTTTCGCTGACCTCGGAGAAATAAACAAGCTCCTTGTTGAGCCTTGTGTATAAATCCCTGTCCTCGTCTAAAACGTACGCTACTCCGCCCGACATTCCCGCGGCAAAATTTTTGCCCGTTGAGCCGAGTATCACAACTTTACCGCCTGTCATATATTCGCATCCGTGGTCGCCAACGCCCTCAACTACCGCCGTAGCGCCTGAATTACGCACGCAGAAACGTTCGCCCGCTACTCCGTTTATAAACGCCTTACCGCTTGTGGCTCCATAGAGCGCTACGTTACCGATAATGATGTTTTCTTCGGCTTTAAACTTTGAGTTTTTCGGCGGATAGATTACAAGCTTACCGCCCGAAAGTCCCTTTCCAAAGTAGTCGTTGCTGTCGCCTATAAGTTCAAGAGTCAGACCGTTCGGAATAAATGCGCCGAAACTTTGACCTCCCGAGCCGTTACACACAATTTTGTAGGTGTCCTCGCTTAAAGAGGTACCGAAATTCTTTGTGATTTCCGAACCCGTTCTCGTTCCGAGCGAGCGGTCCGTATTTTTAACGTCAATGGTAATTTTCTTCGGCTTTTTGTTTTTAAATGCCGTGGAAAGCTCCTTAATCAGATTCTCATCGGGAGTTTCTTTAAGCTTAAAGTCGAATGTATTTTTGTTATTATACTCAATTTTCTCATTTTCCGCTGAATAGAGAATTTTGCTTAAATCAACTTTCTTTTCCCGTTCTGAAAGATTATCTTTAACCTTTAAAAGGTCGTTTCTGCCGACTAACTCGTCAAGCGTTCTAACGCCTAATTTAGACATATATTCCCTGAGTTCATTTGCGACAAAAAGCATAAAGTTAACTACATATTCAGGCTTGCCCATAAAGCGTTTTCTAAGCTCTGGGTTTTGTGTCGCAACGCCGAACGGACAGGTATCAAGATTACAAACTCTCATCATCGCGCAGCCGAGAGTTACGAGCGGAGCCGTTGCAAATCCGAACTCCTCCGCCCCGAGAATAGCCGCGACAGCGACATCTCGGCCCGTCATAAGCTTACCATCGGTTTCGATTACAACCTTGTTTCTAAGGTCGTTTGATATAAGTGTCTGATGCGCTTCCGCAAGACCTAATTCCCACGGAAGACCCGCATTGTATATCGAATTTCTCGGAGCGGCGCCTGTACCGCCGTCATATCCCGAGATAAGAATTACTCCTGCGCCCGCCTTTGCAACGCCTGCGGCAACCGTGCCTACTCCTGCCTCGGAAACGAGCTTTACCGAAATTCTCGCGTTGTCGTTGGCATTCTTCAAATCATATATAAGCTGTGCTAAATCCTCGATTGAATAAATGTCGTGGTGAGGGGGAGGGGATATAAGAGATACTCCCGGTGTGGAGTGACGCGTCTTTGCAATCCACGGATAAACCTTTTGTCCGGGAAGATGACCTCCCTCGCCGGGCTTTGCGCCCTGAGCCATTTTAATTTGAATTTCATCAGCGGAATTGAGGTATTCGGATGTGACGCCGAACCTGCCCGACGCAACCTGCTTAATCGCCGAACAGCTGTTGTTTTTCTTTCCCTTTGTAGCGAGCCTTTCTTCGCTTTCACCGCCCTCGCCTGAATTGGATTTTCCGTGTAGTCTGTTCATAGCTATTGCCAGAGCCTCGTGAGCCTCCTGCGAGATTGAGCCGTAGGACATAGCTCCCGTCTTAAAACGTCTGACAATGCTTTCAGCGCTTTCAACTTCATCGAGAGGAATCGGTTTTTCAGCGTAATTAAAGTCTAAAAGTCCTCTGATATTTACTGTATCGAGTTCTTCTTCAATATGCTTAGAATACTGCTTGTATAAATCGTAGTTGTTGGTTCTTGTCGCGGTCTGAAGAAGATGAATAGTCTTTGGATTATACAGGTGTTCTTCCTTACCGCTGCGGAATTTGTGACTTCCGCGCGAGGAAAGCTCGGTCGTGTTGGTTAGTCCGAGAGGGTCAAAAGCGGCAGTATGCAGATTTTCCACATTGTCCTCAATATCCTTGATATTAATTCCGCCGATTCTTGTTACGGTATTTGTAAAGTATTCGTTTACAAGCTCCTCGCTTAAACCTACCGCCTCGAAAATCTGCGAGCCTTGATAAGATTGAATGGTGGAAATTCCCATTTTTGAGGCAATTTTAACTATACCGTGAAGAACTGCGTCGTTGTAGTCGTTTACGGCGGCGTAGTAGTCTTTGTCAAGTAAATCATCGTGAATAAGCTCGTGGATAGTTTCCTGCGCCAGATACGGGTTAATCGCGCTTGCGCCGTAGCCCAAGAGAGTTGCAAAGTGATGTACCTCTCTCGGCTCTCCGCTCTCCAAAATCATCGCTAAAGATGTGCGCTTTTTTGTTACGACAAGGTGTTGATGAAGCGCGGAAACTGCGAGCAGTGAGGGGATAGCGAGGTGGTTTTCGTCAACGCCTCTGTCGGATAGAATAAGTATATTTGCGCCGTCGCCGAGCGCCTTATCCGCCTCGATAAATAATCTTTTTATCGCCTTTGAGAGCCTTGTATTTTTATAATACAACATTGGAATTACCGCAACCTTAAAGCCGGGAATTTGCATATTCTTCAGCTTTAAAATATCGGTTGATGTCAGAATGGGGTTATGTACCTTTATAACCTTGCAGTTTTCGGGCTTTTCTTCGAGAATATTTCCGTCCTCTCCTATGTAGATAGTTGTAGAGGTTACTATTTCTTCTCTTATTGCGTCAATCGGAGGATTTGTAACCTGCGCGAACATCTGCTTGAAATAATTGAACAGCGGTTGAGGCTCCTTTGAAAGAACCGCTAAAGGACTGTCCGTTCCCATAGCCGAGATTGACTCGCTTCCGTTTTGAGCCATCGGAAGAATAGATGTCATAACGTCCTCATAGGTGTAGCCGAAAGCCTTTTGCAGTCTTTTCCTTTCGTCGCGGTGGTGTTCCTCAACTTTAGCGTTTGGTATTTTAAGGTTTTTAAGCTGTACAAGGTTTGTGTCAAGCCACTCACCGTAAGGTTGTTTTGACGCGTAATATTCCTTTATTTCATCGTCGTCGATAAGCCGTCCCTTAACCGTATCTACGAGCAACATTTTACCCGGGCGGAGCCTTTCCTTGACCACAATTTTTTCATCGGGAATTACGAGCGCTCCGACCTCGGAAGAAAGTATAAGATTTCCGTCATCGGTAATATAATATCTCGACGGTCTGAGTCCGTTCCTGTCAAGCACGGCACCCATAATATCTCCGTCGGAAAAAAGAATGGACGCGGGGCCGTCCCACGGCTCCATCATTGTCGCGTAATATTGGTAAAAATCTCTTTTTTTACGGCTCATTGTGTTGTTGTTATCCCACGGCTCGGGAATTGTAATCATAACCGCAAGCGGTAAATCCATACCGCTCATCACGAGAAATTCAAGGGTGTTATCCAACATAGCGGAGTCCGAACCCTCTGCATTGACAACGGGAATAACCTTGTCCAAATCGCCTTTAAGATGTTCGGAGCGCATAGTTTCCTCGCGCGCAAGCATTTTATCGGCGTTTCCGCGGATTGTATTGATTTCTCCGTTATGCACAATCATTCTGTTCGGGTGCGCTTTTTGCCAGCTGGGGAATGTGTTTGTTGAAAAACGCGAGTGAACCAGGGCGATAGCCGACTCAAAGTCGGGACTTTGCAAATCCGTAAAGAAAAGTCTTAAATCTCCTACTAAGAACATACCTTTATATACTATAGTCCTGCTCGAGAGTGATACAACATATGTGTCCTCGTTACTCTGTTCAAATATACGTCTTGCTACATAAAGTCTGCGGTCAAAGTCAAGTCCTCTTGCCGCTGACTGCGGACGTTTAATAAAGCATTGCTGAATATACGGCATACAGTCGAGAGCGCGCTTTCCGATTACCGAGTTGTTTGAGGGAACGTCTCTCCAGCCTAAAATTGTAAGGCCCTCCTTTTGTGCGATAATCTCGAACATTTTTTTAGCTTGATTTCTGGCAAGCTCGTTTTGAGGGAAGAAGAACATTCCTACAGCATAGTCGCGTTCTCTCGGAAGTTCTATTCCAAGCTTTTTAGCTTCTTTTTTAAAAAATTTATGTGAAATTTGGAGGAGTATACCGACTCCGTCTCCTGTTTTTCCCTCTGCGTCCTTTCCTGCGCGGTGCTCCAGGGTTTCTACAATCGTAAGAGCGTTGCTTACCGTGTCGTGGGATTTTATTCCCTTTATATTGACAACGGCTCCTATTCCGCAGTTATCGTGTTCAAATTCGGGGGAGTACAAGCCTTTAGTCTGCATTGTATATCTTCCTTTCAAAATCCCCTTTAGCGGGTTAATAATACATTAGTATTATACAGGCAAGAGTGTAAATTTGTCAATAGAAAATTGCAACATTATAAAAATAAATTTCAAAAAATCCAAAAAATAAGCTTATTTAAAGCTAATTTTAAAAATAAATTGCAAGAAAAAATAAAAAACTTTCAAAAATCTATTGACAAAATGTTATTTCGGTAATATAATGGCATTGTTGAAACAGCAAAGGCGCTGTAAGCTTATGAGCTTACGGCGCCCTTTTGCTTTATAATCAATATTTATGAAATGGAGAGATTATTATGACGAAGGTACCCGAAATTTTCGGAAGTATGGTTTTCAACGACAAGGTAATGCAGGAAAGATTACCCAAGGCTACATATAAGGCTTTAAAGAAAACCATCGAGAACGGCGAACCGCTCGACATAAGCGTTGCGAATGTTGTCGCAAACGCTATGAAAGATTGGGCAGTAGAGCTTGGCTGTACCCATTTTACTCACTGGTTCCAGCCGATGACGGGCGTTACCGCTGAAAAGCACGACAGCTTTATCGCACCTCAGGGCGACGGTCAGGTTATTATGGAATTTTCAGGCAAGGAACTTATCAAGGGAGAACCCGACGCGTCGTCATTCCCGAGCGGAGGTATCAGAGCCACTTTTGAGGCGAGAGGCTATACGACTTGGGACCCTACTTCACCGGCTTTTGTAAAGGACGGCTCGCTTTATATTCCGACAGCGTTCTGTTCCTATACAGGCGAAGTATTAGATAAGAAAACACCGCTTTTGCGTTCTATGGAGCGTTTGAGTACAGAGGCAGTAAAAATTCTTCATCTGCTCGGCAAAACCGATGTCACAAGGGTTGCGACGACAGTAGGACCTGAGCAGGAGTACTTTCTTATAGATAAAGATTTATACAATCAGCGCGAGGATTTAAAGCTTACGGGCAGAACCCTGTTCGGAGCAATGGCACCTAAAGGACAGGAGCTTGACGACCATTACTTCGGTTCGATTAAAACGAGAGTTTCCGAATATATGAAAGATTTGGACGAGGAGCTTTGGAAACTCGGTATTCTCGCGAAAACAAAACACAATGAGGTTGCTCCCTCACAGCACGAGCTTGCCCCGATTTTCTCAACTTCAAATATTGCGACCGACCATAATGAACTTACAATGGAAATTATGCAAAAGGTTGCCGAAAGACATAATCTCGTGTGCCTGCTTCACGAAAAGCCGTTCGCGGGCGTCAACGGCAGCGGTAAACATAATAACTGGTCAATTTCAACGAATACGGGCGAAAATCTTCTCAACCCAGGAAAGCACCCCGAAAACAATCTTCAGTTTCAGCTTTTCCTTGCGGCGGTTGTTAAGGCGGTCCATGAGTATCAGGATTTACTTAGAATTACGGTTGCCTCCGCAGGTAACGACCACCGTTTAGGAGCTAACGAGGCGCCTCCCGCGATTATTTCAATGTATCTGGGCGATGACCTCGGCGAGCTTGTTCAGTCTATTATTAATGATACGGAGTACGTAAGCCAAGGCAAGGCAAAAATGAAAACAGGCGTTGAGGTGCTTGCCGACTTTAAGAAAGACACGTCAGACCGTAACCGTACGTCGCCGTTCGCGTTTACGGGTAATAAATTTGAATTCAGAGCGCTCGGTTCATCTTTGAATATCGCTTGTCCTAACTATATGCTTAATACAATGGTTGCCGAGGAACTTTCAGAGTTTTATGATGAACTTAAAGACTCAAAGGATATGGACAGCGCGGTTACCGCTCTTATTAAGAAAACCTTTACGGAACATCAGAATATCATATTTAACGGCGATAACTATGCTGACGAATGGGTAGAGGAGGCAAAAAGACGCGGACTGCTTAATCTTAAATCATTGCCCGAGGCTCTCTCACACTTTATGTCAGAAAAGAATATCAATCTTTTTGTGAAGAATAAAATTTGCTCGAAAGAGGAACTTAAAGCGCGCTATGAGATTGACCTTGAAACATACGCAAAACAGCTTAATATCGAGGCGCTCACTATGATTAGTATGGCTAATAAAGATATTACTCCCGCTGTTTCGGCATTTGTAAAAGAGCTTACAGATACCGCGCTTTCCAAGAAGTCGCTCAATTCGGCTATTCCGACCTCGGTTGAGGAGGAGTTGATTACAAGCCTTTCATATAAGCTTGTCGACTTTGTTAAAAAGACCGAGGAGCTTAAAAAGGCTGTTGACGGCGCACATCAGTACAGCGATGATAATCTTAAATACGCTACTTATTTCAGGGAGGTTGTATTTGAGAAAATGCAGGAGTTAAGAGCTGTCGGCGACAGTATGGAGGAAATAACCTCCGCTGAATACTGGCCGTATCCGTCCTACAGCGAACTTTTATTCGGGGTTTAATATTTCAGTAATATATAACCTAAGCGCAGATGTCCCACCCCGCCTTTTAGGCGGGGAACATATCAGACTTTCAGCGGTGGGATATAATCCCCCGCAGAAACCCTGAGGAGCTAACGCTCCCTGCGCAGGTTACAATCGTTCGCAAGCTCTGCTCCTTGCGAGCAAAGCAGAGCTTGTTTTAATTTAAAGGTAATTTTAAGGAGTTGATTTGTATGAACGAGGCAATTAAAGAGCTTGTCACACAAGCTACGTCAGAACAGCTTTTTGCTGTATGGTTTCTAATCGGAGCCGCCTTGGTATTCTGGATGCAGGCAGGCTTTGCGATGGTTGAAGCAGGTTTTACAAGAGCTAAAAACACCGGTAACATTATTATGAAGAACCTTATGGACTTCTGTATCGGTACGGTAACGTTTATTATCATCGGTTTTAGCTTGCTTATGGGCGAGGACCTTGTAGGTTTTATAGGCCAGCCGGGATTTGATTTATTTACATCGTACGCGAATTTTGATTTTTCGAGCTTTGTGTTTAACCTTGTGTTCTGCGCTACAACCGCTACAATCGTTTCGGGCGCAATGGCGGAGAGAACAAAATTCTTATCGTATTGTATCTATTCAGGCGTTATTTCCGCTCTTATCTACCCGATTGAGGCTCACTGGATTTGGGGCGGCGGCTGGCTCAGCCAAATCGGTTTCCACGATTTCGCCGGTTCCTGCGCTATCCATATGGTAGGCGGTATCTCCGCTTTAATCGGCGCAAAGATTTTAGGCGCACGTATTGGTAAATTTAAGAGAGATAAAAACGGCAAGGTTATTAAAGTTGGAGCTTTTCCTGGTCATAACATTGCTTTGGGAGCTTTAGGTGTATTTATTCTGTGGCTCGGCTGGTACGGATTTAACGGCGCTGCAGCAACTTCGGTTGAACAGCTCGGTTCAATCTTTCTGACAACTACCGTATCTCCCGCTTTGGCTACTGTAACCTGTATGATATTCACTTGGATTAAATACGGTAAACCCGACGTTAGTATGTGTCTTAACGCGTCGCTTGCGGGTCTGGTTGCTATTACCGCTCCCTGTGATGTAACCGACGCTTTGGGCGCTGTTATAATCGGTATCGTTGCAGGCTTGCTTGTAGTATTCGGAGTATGGTTCCTCGACTATAAGCTTCACATTGACGACCCTGTCGGAGCAGTTGCTGTTCATATGATGAACGGTATCTGGGGTACTCTTGCGGTAGGATTATTTGCTACGGATACGGCTCCCGGATATTCAATCGCTAACGCTTCGGGAGAAAAGCTTGTAGGTTTATTCTACGGCGGAGGTTTTGAACTCTTAGGCTTACAGTTTGTAGGATTTGTTTCAGTTGCTGCGTGGACAGCGGTTACAATTACAATTTCATTCTTATTAATCAAGAAGATTGTCGGTCTCCGTGTTTCCCGTGAAGAAGAAATTACAGGACTTGATTCTACAGAGCACGGTATGCCGTCCGCGTACGCAGGCTTCGCTATGGCTCCCGAATATATCGAGGAGGGAGTGGCTCCCGTTGTTGTAAACGGTGATATTCCTGTCGCTGATGCTGTACCGATTAAGAAGGTTCCGACTTTCGACGAGGGTACGCCTAAGTTTACTAAGATTGAAATTGTATGTAAAGAGTCTAAGCTTGAAACATTAAAGACAGCTATGATGAATATAGGTATCACGGGTATGACGGTATCTCACGTTCTCGGTTGCGGTATCCAGAAGGGTAAGCCCGAGTATTACCGTGGAGTACAGATTGAGGCTAATCTGCTTCCTAAGGTACAGGTTGAAATCGTTGTCAGCAAGGTGCCTGTAAGCAGTGTAATTGAAACAGCCAAGAAAGCGCTTTACACAGGTCATATCGGTGACGGTAAGATATTCGTATATGACGTTGAGAACGTAGTAAAGGTTCGTACAGGAGAAGAGGGATACGACGCTTTACAGGATGTTGAATAATCTGCAATTAGTTTAATTTCTCTATATTTTATAATCTCACCATCCATTCTTTTATAAATAGACAGACGGCGCAAGTTTAATCTTGCGTCGCCTGTCATTTTTATATCTCCACATCAGTCCGTGCAGTCCCTCTCGGAAAATTCATATCCCCCAGACGTTTCTTCCTCTATCTCACTTTGGATAGGGAGGACAGGTTCTTTTTTAGATTTTCCACATCAGTCCGTGCAGTCCCTTTCTGAATTTCATATCCCCCAGACGTTTCTTCCTCTATCTCACTTTGGATGGGGAGGACAGGTTCTGCTATAGACTTTTTAGAAACTTTTCCGTTCTATCTTTTTTGAATAGGAATTAGAAGTTTACCTATAAATTTAATTCTTAATTTTTATATCTCCGCATCAGTCCGTGCAGTCCCTCTCTGAAATTCATATCCCCCAAGCCGTTCTGCCTCTACCTAACTTTGGATAGGGAGGATAGGTTCTGCTGTAGACTGATAAAAAGTGTATATTTTATAAAAAATTAATTTTCCCGAAAGATTCTTCCTCTGCCTTGCTTTGGAAAAAGCATATTACAAATCCGTACTAAAAATAATTTAAGATAAAATCCCCTTAACAAAAATTTCAATACCAATAGCTATTAAAATTATACCGCCTATCATTTCGGCTTTTGTGAATTTTTCTCCGAATTTTTTGCCGATTATTAAACCGAATACACAAATTATAAATGTAACAACCGCTATAATTACAGACGCCAAAAACGCCATTGCAAGTTCATATTCAGCTATGGTAAATCCGACCGAAAGCGCGTCTATCGAGGTTGCAACCCCCTGCATTAAAAGCTGTGGTACGCTAAGGCGTTTTACCTGTTCCATTTCTTTTTTTCTAAGGCATTGGGCTATCATCTTTATTCCGATATAAAGGAGAAGTCCGAGAGCGATATATGGTACAATTTTTTCAAATACGCTGAAATATTCTACTATTGAGTGAACACATATCCAGCCCGTCATCGGCATTAAAAATTGAAAAAAGCTGTATGTTCCCGCCGTGACTGTTACCTTTAAACCGCGCATTTTCGTTTCTGCAAGACCGTTTGCTATTGATACGGAAAAAGCGTCCATAGCAAGCCCCACGCCGAGCAGTGTTGAGTTAAGGATAAAAATTAACATTTAATCACTCCCGTAGAAAGTATATGCAAAACCTGATTTAATTAATTCTCAAACAAATTAGGCTTAACAGATAGATTATCTTTTTAAGTTTTTTGTAATTGCCTTTATCTCATCTGAAACACGGTATGACTCGCGCATTTTCTGAAGTGATTTATTGTAGGTCCAATCATCAAGCCCGCAGTTTTCGCCTTTAAGATATTTTAAGCATTTTTCGGGATATTTTACCATTACTTCCGCTACAGCCCATGCAACTCCCATTTTTGAGTAATACTTTTCTGTATGTAAATTATTAAGCACATCGATAACGATGTCAATATAATCGTCAGTCATATAGTGGCTTAAAAGAACAACCGCAACTATTCTCGTTTCAAATTCTTCATATGAATCCTTATATTTCATAAGCATATCATAGACTTGTTTTCTATATTTTCGGGCGATTTTAAATCCCTGACAGAGAGAATCGCATACCGCCCAATCGGAAACCTCGGGTATAAATTTTTCAAAATATTCTATCAATATATTAATGTCATCTTTTGCGTAGCCGAGCGTAAAGGCGTAAAGAAGTTTAAGCTCAAAACTGTCTGAGGGATTGTTGTCGAGAAAAGCCTTGTAATCGTCTTTAACAATTCTTTTAGCTATTTTTCTAAGAGCCGGGATGGTTGCCTTGTCGAGTTTGTTAATTTCGTTTTTTATTTCTGTTACGTTCATAGCTTCTCCTTAAAAAATATTAATAAATGTTTTATAAGATTTAAACGGAAGAAATGATTTTTTCAAATCTTTTCTTATCGCTTTTGTTGTAGATAAGGTAAAACTGCATTTCCGCCTCTTTATCCGAAAAAGGAATATTAACTCTTCCCATATTGCTTCGCGAGTTTATAACTTCCTGCGTAATATCCGTTGAAAACGTGGGGAGGTCCGACAGGCTTGAAAGCTCTGCGACAGCGTCCATATTTTCCTGCTTAAAAAATTTTGCACCGGGCATTTTTGATTTCACAATTTCTTCCCATAATCCGACTCTTGAATACATAATAAAATTCTGACCGTCCATTTCACTAAAGCTTATTTTCTTTTGAGCGGCGGCAGGATGAAAATGGCTTACATTCGCAAAAAGGCGTTCCGATAAGTATTTTGTGCAGACATATTTCTCATCTTTAACGGGGCGGTTAAGAATTAAAAGATTGTATTTTGAGTTTTTTAATCCTGTAATAAGTTCATCCTCGTCCGAAATATTTGAGCTGACCGTTGTATCAGCCACGGTGACAGCCAATCTTGGAAGAAGTACCATCAGAGGTCCGGGCGCTACACTCCCTATTGAAACAGAATTAAGACTTTCATCAAATTCCTTTATATGCTTTTGCATTTTTTCTTCTAAATCGAGTATGTCCCGCGCGTATTGGGCGGCGAGTTTTCCCGTTTCGTTCAGAGTGATTTTGTTTTTACTTCTTGTAAACAGCTCCGCACCCAGTCCGCTCTCTATCTTTCTCATAGCGCGGGATACTGACGGCTGTGCTATTCTTAAATGCTTTGCGGCGTCCGAAAGAGTACCGTATTCTTTCACCGCCGCAAGCTGTTCAAGTAGATATATTTCTATCATAAACTCCACCTGCTTTCAGTATACATTTTAAGTATAGCACAATACAGAATTGATATTGTACTTTTAGGGAATAATAGGATAAAATAATACCATAAAATTACGGAGGTCCTGTTATGAAAAACGTATTATTAAATAATAACACAAAAATACCCACAGCGGGAATCGGAACATTCCTTCTTGAGCCTGACGATGCACAGAAAGCTGTCATAAGCGCCATTGAAAACGGCTATACTTTAATTGATACCGCAAACGCTTATATGAACGAAAAAGCGGTGGGCAGAGGTATTAAACAAAGCGGTAAAAGCAGAGAGGACTTGTATATTTCTACAAAGCTTTGGCCGAGCGTTTATAAGGACGCGGACAACGCGGTTGAACAAACGCTTAAGAGACTTGGTACAGATTATATCGACCTTTTATTCTTGCACCAGCCTGTCGGCGATTATATAAGCGCGTATAAGGCTATGGAGAGAGCGGTTGAAAACGGTAAGGTAAAGTCGCTCGGTTTATCTAACTTTTCGGTTGAGCAGATTGATGAGATTATCAGTAAAACAAGTATAAGACCGTCTGTATTTCAGGTAGAGGCACATCCGTATTTTCCGCAGAATGAGCTTAAAAAGCGCTATCCCGATATACTTATTATGGCTTGGTATCCGCTGGGTCACGGCGATAAAAAACTTATAAATGAAGAAATATTTAAAAAACTCGCTGAAAAATACAAAAAGACCTGCGCGCAGATTATACTCCGCTGGCATACGCAGGTAGGAAATATTGTTATTCCCGGCTCGAAAAATCCCGAACATATTAAGGAAAACATAAACATTTTTGATTTTACTCTTACAGATGATGAAATCGCGGAGATTGCAAGGCTTGATAAAAATATCCGATATTATAATGCGACAAAAGAAGGGCTTGAAGGCTTTTTGGCATTTGCTCCCGATTTTAACTCTCAAAAATAATAATTAAAATATAAATTTATCGAGGTGTTATTTATGAAAAAGCAAACGGCAGGCAGAGAAAATTTAGGAAAATTGGCTCCGAAATTCGCTCAGTTAAATGATGATGTTTTATTCGGAGAGGTATGGGCAAGGGAGGATAAGCTTTCTGCCCGCGACAGAAGTATGGTTACTATTTCCGCATTGTTTTCAGCAGGACTTTATCCGCAGTTGAAAAGTCATTTAATTATAGGCAAGGAACACGGAGTAACTAAGCAGGAGGCTGTTGAAATTGTAACACAGCTCGCATTCTATTGCGGTTGGCCCAAAGCTTGGAGTACTTTCCCGATGATTGAGGAAGTTTACGGTGAAGATGAAAACGAGGGAAAAAATCTGCCGTTTCCGATTGGCGAGCCGAACGACGCGTACGCGCAGTATTTTATCGGTCAAAGCTATCTCGCTCCTTTAACAAGCGAGCAGGTTCCGACATTTAACGTTACATTTGAGCCTTCCTGCCGAAATAACTGGCACATTCACCACGCGAAATCGGGCGGAGGTCAAATGCTCATTTGCGTAAGCGGACGCGGTTGGTATCAGGAAGAGGGCAGTGAACCGATAGAACTGCATACGGGAGATGTGGTAAACATTCCGGCAAATGTAAAGCATTGGCACGGAGCGGCAAAGGACAGCTGGTTCCAGCATATCGCCCAGGAAATTCCGGGAGAAAAAACAGAAACCGAATGGTGCGAGCCTGTAACTGACGAAGAATATAACAAACTGCCTTAATAAATTCCGCGGTAAATCAAAGCGTTTTATGTAAAAATCAAAAATCAGACAACCTAACTGCGGATACTTGAAAATAATGAAAACAAAGCCGATTTTAAACAGATTTTGGCTTGAGAGTGTTTTTAGCCTCTATGATTTCCTCGGGGATTTTTTCGGGAGAAATATTCTTTACATACTGCTCGCTTCCCGCTTTTTTGGCGGTTTGATAGTACCAGCATTTATAGTCTAAGAGTTTCTTCGTTTTTTGCAGTTCGTCAATCTGCTTTTGTACAGCCTTTCGACGGTTTTCAAAAAGCTTTAAACGCTCTTCAATTGTTTCATCGCCCTTTTCTGTCATTTCAATAAACTGCTTAATTTCCTTAATTGTAAGTCCCGATTTTTTAAGACAGTTTATTACCATAAGCGCTTCGTAATCTTTTTCGCTGAACATTCTCATTCCTCCGCTTGACCTTTCGACATAGGGAAGAAGTCCCTCGCTGTCGTAATATCTGAGCGTTGATGTGTTAACATCCAGTACCTTTGCCATTTCACCTACTGTATAAACCATAAAAAACCTCCAAAAATTATAAAATAAGTATTGACTTAAAGTTAACTTTAACTTGTATAATAATCATATAATTAAAAAAATACTATGTCAAGTTATAAGGAGGCACAAATGAAAAATCAAGAATTAACGTTGACAAATGAATGGGATAAGACATTTCCTAAAAGTGAAAAGGTAAATCACAGAAAGGTTACGTTCCATAACAGATACGGAATAACTTTAGCGGCCGATTTGTATGAGCCGAAAAACACGCAGGGAAAGCTTTCCGCTGTAGCTGTATGCGGACCTTTCGGCGCAGTTAAGGAGCAAAGCTCAGGACTATATGCCCAAACTCTCGCGGAAAGAGGATTTCTGACAATAGCGTTCGACCCGTCCTTTACGGGTGAAAGCGGAGGACAGCCGAGATACGTTGCGTCTCCCGATATTAATACGGAAGATTTTTCCGCGGCGGTTGATTTTCTTTCTGTTCAGGAGAATGTTGACAGCGAGCGTATCGGAATACTCGGAATCTGCGGTTGGGGCGGAATGGCTTTGAATACTGCGGCTATAGATTCACGCATTAAGGCAACCGTCGCGTCTACAATGTACGATATGAGCCGTGTTAACGCGAACGGATATTTTGACGCTATGGGCGCCGATGAACGCTATGAGCTTAGGAAAAAACTTAACGCGCAGAGGACGGAGGACTATAAAAACGGGGAATATCAGTTAGGCGGAGGTGTTGTTGACCCGTTGCCCGATGACGCGCCGTTCTTCGTTAAGGATTACTATGATTACTATAAAACAAAACGCGGTTATCATAAGCGTTCGCTTAATTCAAACGGCGGTTGGAACACGACCTCCGCGCTTTCGTTTATGAATATGCCTATTCTTTCGTATGCCGATGAAATAAGAAGTGCGGTTTTATTAATACACGGAGAAAAAGCCCACTCAAAGTATTTCAGCGAGGACGCGTTCAAGAAGTTAAAAGGTGATAATAAGGAGCTTATGATTATTAAAGACGCGGTTCACACAGACCTTTACGATAGAAAAGACATAATACCGTTTGATAAAATTACGGAATTTTTTAATACACATCTTATTTAATTAATCTGACGAGGTGACTCTTATGAAAAATCTTATTATTTACTATTCAAGAAGAGGACAAAACTACGTTAACGGAACAATAAAAAGCATTGAAAAGGGTAACGCCGAGTTAATTGCGGGTTTTATTAAAGACGCTGTTGACGCGGACATATTTGAAGTTGATACAGTAAAACCATACAGCGAGGATTACACAGCCTGCACTAAGGAGGCTAAGGCAGAACTCAGAGCAAAAGCGAGGCCCGAGTTAAAAAAGTATCTCAAAGACATTTCTGAATATAAAAATATTTTTATTGTAGGTCCTAATTGGTGGGGAGTATATCCTATGGCTTTATACACACAGCTTGAAAAGCTTGATTTTAAAAACAAGACCGTTCACTATGTTGTTACGCACGAAGGCTCAGGCTTGGGTGGCGTTCCTGAGACTATAAAGAATTCGTGCAGAGGAGCGACTATCGGCTCGGCGCTTGAGGTGCGCGGAGGAAACGCGCCGTCGTCGCGTTCACAGGTTGAAAATTGGGCAAAAAACGCAGTAAAGTAGAAAGAGGTAAAATATGAAAGACTTTGTATTTCACAACAAAACAAAAATCTATTTCGGAAAAGATATTATCAAAAACCTGAACGAGGAAATTGCAAAATTCGGAAAAAAGGTACTACTCGTTTACGGAGGAGGTTCAATTAAGAGAATAGGTCTTTACGACAAGGTGATTAAAGAGCTTGAAAAGGCGGATATGAAGGTTTTTGAACTTTCGGGAGTTGAGCCGAATCCTCGCCATACCACAGTAAATAAGGGCGCGGACATCTGCAAAAAAGAGGGTATCGACGTTTTACTTGCTGTCGGCGGAGGCTCAACAATTGACGCGACAAAGGCGATTGCCGCGGCCGCTTATTATGACGGCGATTGCTGGGATTTAATTACTCATAAAGCCGAGGTTGACAAAACCCTGCCGATAGTTACCGTTCTTACACTTTCGGCGACAGGCTCCGAGATGGACGGAGGCTGTGTTATCAGTAACATTGAAACCAATGAGAAATACGGTTACTTTGCTCCCGATAACAACCCCGATGTGTCATTCCTCGACCCGACAAACACCTATACGGTAAACGCTTATCAGACCGCGTGCGGAAGCGCTGATATTATGTCGCACGTTTTTGATATGGCATATTTTACAAAGGAAGATCAGATGGAAATGCTCGTCCGTATGCAGGAGGAGGTTTTAAGCACAGTTGTAAAATATGCTCCGATTGCCATAAAAAAGCCTGACGACTACGACGCGAGAGCAAATCTTATGTGGGCGTCGTCGTGGGCGCTTAATGGATTTTTATTTGACGGATTAAGTCAGTCTACCGTATGTCACGCTATGGAACACGAGCTTTCCGCGTTTTATGATATAACTCACGGTCACGGACTCGCAATTCTCACACCTCGCTGGCTGTCGTATATTTTAGATGGGGAAACCGCCCCGCGCATTAAGCGTTTCGGAGTAAACGTACTCGGCGTAAATTCTTCTCTTTCGGATATTGATGGAGCAAAAGAGGCAATAAAAGCGCTTGAAAAGTTTTTCTTTGAAACTCTCGGATTAAAGAGCAGACTTTCCGAACTTGGAATTGACGATAAGGATTTTAAGGCAATGGCTGAAAAGGCTTGCCGTTTTGATGTTCTGCACGGCTTTACGGACCTTACTCCTGATGATGTCGAAGAAATTTATCATATGTGTTTGTAATTAAAAGCTTGTTATATAAGTTAAACACAATGTCTGTTTTTTTAGTGTTTGATAAAATAGACGGAGGTGCGTTTTATGATTTATAAAGGTAAAATTAAAAGCATACTGATATTTTTATCCTTTATGATAATTGTATCTTTATTTTCAGCTTGCGCTGACACAAATAATAATGCGTCAATTTCCGATTCCGCAAAAAGCTCTGTCGGCACTCCAAAAGGTGTGAAAACGAAAGAATCAGATTCAAAGAAAAATACAAAAAATAATAAAACACTTATTGCTTATTTTTCACGCATCGGAAATGCGGAGTATAAAGAGGACGTAGACGCTGTTTCAAGCGCGAGTGTAAATTTAATAGGCAGTAAAGTCTATGGAAACGCAAAGATCCTCGCGGATATGGTACAGAAAGAAACGGGGGGAGAGCTGTTTTTTATTAAAACGGTTGATAAATACCCGTCCTTATATGATGACACAACAGCGAAAGCTAAAAAAGAGCAGGAGGAAAGCGCTCGCCCAAAGCTTGCAAACCATGTAAAAAATATGGCGTCTTACGATACCGTAATTCTGATTTACCCGATTTGGTGGGGTACGATTCCTATGCCTGTATCCACGTTCTTAGAGGAATATGATTTTTCGGGTAAAACTATATTACCGCTTTGTACCAATGAGGGCAGTCAGCTCGGAAGCAGTGAGGAAGATATATCAAAGCTTTGCCCGAACGCAAAATTAAAGGAGGGTTTGTCGGTTATAGGCTCTGAAGTAAATGAAGCCGAAGATGATGTAAAGGACTGGTTGAAGGAATCTGATGTAACTGCCTGATATTATATTCGGTAATGAACTACTGATAATAGTATAGACTTCCAAAAAGATGCTATATATAACGGTATTAAAAAATATTATTTAATTTTAATAAAGTAACAGGTCGCACAAGTGATTTTAGTCATTTGTGCGACCATTTTCTGATATCAAAATTTCTTATCAGCTACGATTTATTTACACATATTTTATGTGAAACTATAAATAAAAGTATTATAAAACGATTATTATTTATCGTATGTTACACAAACTATCTTGAAAAAAAAGTGATGTTAATGTAAAATAAGTTTTATAAAATTATTTTGTGGAATTATATTATCGGCAGTACAATTTTGTTATGACATAATTAAACGACAATGTTTATTAAAAGGTATTTGAGGTAATGTATGTTCTTTTAAATTATGGTAATCAAATAAAATTGGTTATTATAAACAATAAAAACCCTTAATACAGAAAACTATATTGAAAAATATTTCTCAAATATCAATAAACTCAACGCACAGAAAATTATCAGGGGCATATATCTATACCCGAAAAATTGGAATACATTATGATAGATAATGATGGGGGAATAATATGAAACTTTGTATGATTGCTTCTTCGGGGGGACATTGGGAGGAACTTATGTGCCTTAAAGAACTCACGGACGACTACGATGTATGTTTTGTTACCGAGGAGGGAGGTCAGGCTTCGGACAGCAAGCTTAACAATATTATATGTGTTGAGCAGATTAACCGCCGTGAAAGAGGATTTATATTTCATTTTATTAAACTCACTTTTAATGCCTTAAAAATACTGAGAAAAGAATCCCCCAATGTAATAATAACAACAGGAGCTATGATTTGTGTTCCGTTCTGCTATATTGGCAAACTAATGGGTAAGAAAATTGTTTACATCGAGTCGTTTGCCCGTGTTTATGAAAAATCATTGTCCGGTAAATTAGTTCATCCGATTGCCGACAAATTTTTTGTGCAGTGGGAACCCCTTTTAAAGTTGTACTCCAAGGCGGAATATTACGGCGGAATTTTTTGATATTTGAGCTCTTACTTGCTAATGGCAAGGCTTTTGAGAAATAAGATTTGTGGGTGGAGAATTCTATGATATTTGTATCGGTTGGTACACAAAAATTTCAGTTTAATAGATTACTCAGAGAAATGGACGAGCTTGCCGTAGACGAGCTTAAGGGCGAGAAAATCTTTGCCCAGATAGGTCATAGCGACTATAAGCCTCATAACTTTGATTCGGGAGAGTTTTTAAATGAAAGCGAATTTAAAAACTGCATAAAGAATTGCGATTTGTTAATAACTCACAGCGGTGTAGCTACAATTATCGCGGGAGTAAAGGAAAAAAAGCCCGTAATTGTAGTTCCGAGGTTAAAAAAATTCGGTGAGCATATAGATGACCATCAACTCGAAATTGCCAAGACTTTTTCAAAGCAAAATTTTGTGATTATGTGCGGCGAGGGCGACAGTCTTGGTGAAAAAATAAAATTAGCCCGCATCCACAGCTTTTCCGAGTATCACTCTCAAAAGGAGAGAGTTGTCGGGGCAATCAGGGACTATCTGTCTTCGCTTTGAGGAGGCTGATATGAAGACTGAAATTTGTTCCCTGAACATAGCATAAAAGCTTTTATAGCATAAAAAAGGTATCCAAAAAGGATACCTTGTATTTTTGGGTGGGGATAACATATGTTCATATTAGCAAGACTGGTTCCTTGATTATTAGGACGTGTAGAAAAGTTAAAACATTCATAAGCGCTCCTCCATAAAATCGTCCGCAGAACGATTTTCTAAACGGTCGGCTCAAGTCCTCTGTAACCGTAGTAAAATGTATAAAAGCCCATAACGGATAAATCCGTTATGAGCTTTTATATTGGTGCACAGAATGTATTTTGCAAGTATTCTTTTCACTTGACAAGAAAAATAAAAAATACAGTGAACAATGAAATTTAATGGAAGTTTGGCAGGATTACGACAACCGCACTATTACAACGAATTATCACAGCCGCTGGAATAGTAATTATGATAAAATCACAACAGTTAAATATTAGAATAGCAAAGCTGAGGGCGGCTAACAACCGCCCACAAAATAAGATTGAAAAATATATCAAAAAGTAAAATACAAACCTCGTCAACTGACGGGGCTTTGTTAGTTGCGTGTTAGTTATGTGTTAGTTATATGCTTCTTTTTATACCTTTTTATCCCGATTAAGAAAGTGAACAATCCCGATTGCGCCTAAGAAGACTGTCGGGATTGTTCGTTACATATTATGGTGCGGATAACAGGACTTGAACCTGCATGAAATTGCTTTCACATGGACCTGAACCATGCGCGTCTGCCAATTCCGCCATATCCGCATGTTTAATTTTTGCTCCTAATTTTTACACGGTGGAGCAACCGAGGTGGGGAGTATATCCTAATCCACATATATCTTAACAGAAAAATCTGTAAGAAGTTAATTTACACAGACGTGGCGTGGCCTGAACCATGCGCGTCTGCCAATTCCGCCATATCCGCATATTAGGTTAAGTCTTTTTCTGAGTTTACCGAAGCAGAGACTAATTTCAACTAAAATTTACTGCTCATCTTAATCTGCGTATATTTCACCAGAAAACTGTTAAAATCTTTTTTTAAACTAATGTGTTTTGAGATGTCAATTCCACTATATCTGCTTATTTTCAACTCACCCATTATATCAAATAATGGATGAGTTGTCAATTTGCAGTTTCATTATTTAAAACTTTTTTGATTAAAATCCTTTGGCTCTTATTTCTTTATTAGAAATTTGAAAACCTGCGTATTTATTAAGGTCGCTCAAAGTTATTTCGTGTCCCATTAATCTTGTGCTAAGCGGTGCAAGTTCCATATAGTCGCCGTAATGATTTGTCAAATATTCCTTGTATTTTGCAGGGACAGGCATTTTATATCCGTTAAAGTCAAGACGAATTTCATCATCAAGAAAAGTTTTGTCAAATCCGCCTTTATGAACGCTTTTGCCCATTCCATCGTAAAGATATTTTGCGTTTTTCTTGTGTTTAAACATCTCAAGCGTAAACAGCAACATTCTTGTTGAAAAGCGCAGGGGAAAGATATTTTTAAAAAAATTACTTATGGCAGACTGGATTTTTCTTCCATTGTAGACTCTTCTGTGGTTCCATTTATTAAATACCATTGCAAGCCAGAACAAAGTGAGCTGACTGTGTATCTTTTGTCCGAGTTTTGAGTTTGCAGTCTTATCGTGGCAGAAAATATCAAAGGCAAACCCGTTGTTCATTCCTTTATGATTTTTTGAAAAGTCGGTCGCGAAAACGGTATCGGTAATCCTTAATTTTGCGTAACAGTAGTTATAGGTTTTATCTTTTTTAGGGTCTTGAAGTATCATACCGTCAGGAAGTTCGTCCGGCGCGACCTCCAAAAATTTATCGTAATCCTTTCTCAACATCATAATATCAACATCGTCGTCCCAAGGTATAAATCCCCGGTGTCTTGCGGCGCCTAAAAGTGTTCCTCCGCCCAAATACCACTTAATATTATGTTTTTTACATATTCTATCCACTTCAAGGAGATATGCCATAAGTACCTCCTGTATCGCGTCAAGCCGTCCATAATGCTCGTTTTCAAAGCGGAAGTTGTCGGCAATTTCACCCTTGTAACTGATAACGCTTAGTTCAAGCGCGGTTTTTAAATCAATTGTCGGATAAAAACCCGAAAAGGCTATCTTTCCGCAGTTTAGTTCGTTGCCTTCAAAGTTTCCGCTGTCAAGCATTTTTATTTTTACATCATTTCCGAAAATATCGTGGAGCATGGCTGAAACGGTTCCTGTAGAGGCGATTGAATCAACACCTGAAACATTATATACTCCGTTTAATTTTTTATCAATCAGGTAGTAAAGCGCTTTGAAAACATCGCTCATATAAATAAACGATATTTTATTTTCGGTACTGTAAAGGTCTGTTTCTTTTCCCTTGGCAATTGACTTAAAGATATCTTCAAGTCCGTTGTAAATTCCGCTTCCCGCTCCTAAAATTACGCCGGTTCTAAGTGTTGCGCCATTTATGTTATTAGTTCTTAGAGAAAAAGTGCTTTCAATATTTCTTAAAAGTTGTACGCCGAAATCGTCTATACCTGCGTATCCCAATTCTGTTTCGGCAAAAGCGCGGTATTTATTTTCGCCTTTGCCGTAAACTCTGCTGTCGGAGAGGAGAATTATTTTTTCTGCCTTTCTGCCTTGGGCAAGGTCTATTACCAAATTCAGCGCTCGTGTTTCTGCTCTGTATTCTTCAAAATTGCCTTTTATTTCTGTACCGCAAAGCCCTGTGTGGATAACGATATCAATCTTTTGTTTTATATCGTCGATATGTTCTGTGCTATTGTAAATCAAATCTCCGCGTTCGAGCGCGTCGGGGATAATTTTCTGCTCAAAATTTTCTTCCTGTGAGCATAAGAAAATTTTTGCGCCGAGGTTAAGCTTATCGTTAAGACATTGTATTGTATAAGCGAGAGCCAGAGCGGTTTCGTGTCCTGAGATGAGTATTGATTTATTTTTTAATTTATCGGGTTTAGATTCCGCAATAGCGGGGCTCATAGCCCAGTCAAACTGAAACACATTAAGAATATCTTTCATTAACATTTCGCTCACCTCATTTGCTCTTTTCTTCTAAAAGAACTTTTACGCTCTTTACAATTCCGTTTTGTAAATCTACCTTTGGCTCAAAGCCTATTGATTTAAGCTTTTCATTCTCAAGAATTTTTAAGGTCGAAGCCATAGGTGAGAGAGTTTTTAGTTTGTTTTTATATACAATTTTAATCGCTAAGTCAGAAAACATTTTAACGCAATATTGCGCTATTATGTGGTTGCTTGCGACAATTCCTGACGAAACGTTATATATTTCAGCGTTTTTTCCGCTGATTAAAATTTTAAGAAGGGCAGTTACGGCGTCTGTTACATAAATATAGCTTTCGACAATATTATCACCTTGCTCTATGACAATATTGTGCTTGTTGGTAACATCTGAAAATATCTTTTCACATCTGTCGTTTTCAGAAAAACCACTGTAGCCGAAAATTCTGCACATATGCGCAAGCTTGATGTCAAGTTGATGTTCCTTTGCAAGAATGAGCGCCGTGCTTTCAAAAATTCTTTGCGCCTGAATATCTCTGTACTCGGAATTATAGCAGTTGCAATATCCCATATCGGTTTCACAAATTGTATCTCTGCCGTTAAACACATCGCCGTAAATATCCGAGCAGGAGCATATAACTGCCGATGATTTGTTATTTTTTATAAGTCCTAAAATATTGGTTATTTCATTATCGTTTTTAGGCTTTTTGGTATGGATAACAAAATCCGCAGATATAGTGGCAAGGTTTGAGTAATTTTCGCTTACAACAAATTCAATATCGTTTCTGTAAGTAAGTTTTCCGTACTGCTTAAAAATCTCGTCGCTTTTATCCACCGCAATAATTTTTACATTGGTGGAGTTAATATCGTTGCTGACAAGAAAGGCGCACGAAAAATAAAATCCAAGAAGTTCTCCCGCCCCGATTATAAGAATGGTCTTGTTTTTAAAAGGAGAAAAATCGTTCTCATTTTTTGCAATTGTTTCAATATCGTTGTAAAGGTTAGGCTTCAGCAGCTTTTTTACTTCGTATTCCATACCAAACTCCTGTCATACAACATATGCCGGCGTTATATGCCGGCATAATTAAATTACTGATTTACGGTTTCGTAATGCTCTGCGCGGTACTCTTTAAGCTCTTGCTCAAATTGAGCAAGTTCCATTTCATATCTTTCAAGATATGCTTTATGCTTAGGGAGAACGGTCTGCGCCGCCTTTATGTCCTCCTCATTATTGGAAGTTGCAACAAGGTTTTCAAGTTTTTCTATGCGTTTTTTGCGCTTTTCAATTTGCATCTGCCGTTTATCTACCAGATAGACAAGCTGAGTTTCGTGAGTAGGACCGTCAAAAATGATTTGACCCTTTCTCATATAAATTGAACGTTCGCAGATTTCCTCAACGGAAGACGCATTATGGCTTACATAAAGTACGGTTACACCTGTTTCAATAATTTCACGGATTTTATTTTTACATTTAGCCTTAAACGCGGCATCTCCGACAGCCAACGCCTCGTCGACAACGAGTATATCAGGAGAAATGTTTACGTTTATAGCAAATCCTAAACGCATTTTCATACCGCTTGAATAGGTCCTGACAGGCTGGTCTATATAATCTCCAAGCTCTGCAAAGTCCACAACATTTTCCTCAATAACCTTGATTTCTTCATCTTTCAGACCGAGGATATATCCTTTGAGGTAGATGTTCTCTCTGCCTGTCATTTCGATTGAAAATCCCGAAGTGAGTTCCAAAAGAGCGGCAACCATTCCATGAACGGTAACGTCACCTTCGTCGGGAAATGTTACGCCTGTAACAGTTTTTAGAAGAGTAGATTTTCCGCAACCGTTATCGCCCATAATTCCGACAGACTCGCCCTTGCGGACTTCAAAACTTACATGATCCAGAGCCTTATGAAGAATAGGATTTCTGGGCTTTACGAAGAGCGCGCGAAAGCGTTCTTGGTCACTTCTATAGAGAGTGTAGGTTTTACATACATTCTCAAATTTTATAACCGGCTCGGAGTCCTTATCAATTTGAGCGCGGTTCATATTCTCAAAAAATTCACTCATATTTAATCTCCTTATAGTACGTCCGGAATCTTCTTTCTAAGTCGGTTGTAGTTGAAAACGCCGAGGAAGAACAAAGCTATAAATTCTACAAGGAATATTACAAATTCCGTTTTAAATTCAAAGAAGAATCTATTGTACAGGAAAGAGTTTCTGTAGCCGTTTACAAAAAAGTTAATCGGGTTAAAAAGCATAATGGTATCAAGCGGTTTCGGAAGGTCATAGGTGTTATAAATTACACCTGTAAGCCAGAATATTCCCGACATAATCGAAACAATAGCATTTTCAAGGTCACGGCTGAATGCGCACATCGGAGCCGTACTCCAGGAGAGGAATACAAAAAACAGGAACATAAGAGGCATATAAAAGAAAATTTGGAGATTATACCAGCTTGTCCCCCACATAAACGCAACGATAATAAACATTATAAGAGAAAGTACGAGGTGAACATATAAACGGGCAATAGCGGTAAATGTCATAATAGTTGAAACAGGAAAGTTGATTTTTGTAACAAACTGCCTGTTAAGACGTATTTCTCTTGCGCCTTTAGTTATACTTTCCGAAATGAAAAACCAAGGGATAAATCCGACAAGCATAAATAAAAATCGGTCAAAGGAAAGAGTTTGGCCGTGTATGAAAACGTCAACATGCCCGAGCTTTTTAATGCCTATTGTGAATGCAAACCAATACACGAAAAGTGTAAATGCAGGTTTAACTACTGCCCATAGCGGGCCTATAGCAGCACCCTTATATGTTTTAATAAGCTCCATTTTTGCAAGAACAAAAATCTGCTTACCAAAGTCCTTGTGTTCATCGATAATATTTTTTAAAAAAACTATTATCCTCGCCCCCTCTAATAACAAATTCTAAGGAAAAATGTAAATTTTTATACATTATTTTAACACTACTATTATATACCATTTGTATTATTTGTCAATTCAAAAAAATAATGACGGATTATTGTATCCGTCATTATTTTTTGTTATTTATGACCAACTTTGATTTGAATAGTTATATGTCATTCCGCTTGAGGGAGGAACAAGGTCTCCTGTCTGTGTACCTTCATTGTTGTTAAAGATACATTTATCGTAACCCTCGGGAATTGTAAATGTCCAGCGTCCGTCAGAAGTCTGCTCCATTGGAACTCCGGGCCACGGAAGCGGTCCCGATGAACCCGTCCAATAGTAGATATAAGGAGTAGCCCAGTTTTCCGTATTTTCAAAGTAAACTACAGTTCCGCTTTCAACCTCTGAGGGCAGTGTAACAAATTCAGTCGTTTCCTGAGTTGGTTGTTCGGACGGCGTTATCTGGGTTGGGGCTTGCGTCGTAGGCTGTTGCTTATAATAGGGCTTTCCTACACTTGATGTATTGTCCATTTTAGCAATATGCTTCTGAATACAGGTTGCGTCCTTGATTTTAACTATACCGTCGCCGTCAACGTCAGATAAAATATTACCTATCTCGGACAAATCGTTAATTAAAGCCACTTTCTTCTGAATAACGGTAACGTCTGTAACATTTATTGCTCCATCACAGTTAGCGTCGCCGTATAAGCCGTCAGGGTTAACAGGAGGAGTAGCAATATCCGTTGAGCTGGTGCCTTGTGACGGGGTTGTATTTTGAGTCGCGGTGCTTGCCGTAGTCGCTGTAGTTGCCGTAGTTTCTTGTGTATCGTCCTGATTGCCTGTTGTTTCAAGAAGAATCGTTCCGTTTGCGCCGCTGTTGAATGTAATCTTTCCGCCTGATACAGTAGACGTTGTTCCGTCATAAGCGTTTCTAAGCTCTGTTCCGTCGGGGAAAGTATTGTTAAGCGTAATGGTAACGCTGTTGTTTTTGCTTGCGCCGATACAAGCGACAACCTTATCGGAAATTCCGTTTTTGCTGTATGAACGCGCGAACGCGGTTCCTGATGTCGCGCTTAAATTAGTGTGACTGCCTGCGCCTACACTTACATGGTTTGAACGGAATTTACCAACCTTTTGCCAATGAGCAAGCAGGTTTTTATCCATATTGTTCCAGTTCATATCGCTTCTCAGGTTGTGGTCTTTTCCGGAAGCAAGTCCTCCGGCGAGAGGACGGTTGCTTTCATCACCGTAATAAATCTGAATTGCGCCGGGCAGGAGTTGGAACGCCGAACCCTGATAAATCATATCCTTACGGCAGAGGCTCGTGTCATGAGAGGACAGATATGTCAAAACATTATATTTGTCATTTGTATTAAGCTGTTTTGCGTAGTCGGAATAAGTGTTATTAATTGAACCGGAGCCTGGGACACCCTGTCCGTTTGCATCAAACGCTTTTGATTCACTGTTAAAGGAGAAGTTAATCATAGAATCAAATCCTCCCGAAGTATAAAAGCTGTCGTAGCTTAAATAGTGCGGGAAACATTCTCCTGTCATCCAGAAGTCTTCGTCCCAGTCGGCGCCTGGTTTGGACGGGTTATTAGCTCTCCATGTTTTAAGCGATTTAACGCCCTGTTCCTTTAATGCTTTCCAGCTTTCGAGTTCAACGTGTTTAGCGGTATCACAGCGGAAACCGTCAACGCCGTATTTTTCAACCCATTGAGTAAGCCAGAATACAAGATAGTTTCTTACGGTTTTTGACTTATTGTTGTTTTTGAAATAGTTATTAAGCTCAGCGGACTTTTGGGAAAGTGTGTTTTCCTTTGTCCATTTTGTTTTAAGAACCGCGGGAATATCGACTGTCTGTGTGCTTTCCGTTTTTACATCGGGCAGGAATGAAAGAGAACCCTGCAAATCTCCCGAGCCTTCCTTATATCCTGCAAGACCTGCTCTGAGCCAGTCGCTTCCCCACCATTTTGCCCAAGCGTTGCTGTCTGAATTGTAGTCGATAAACTCGTGATAGCTTGAATCGTTTAGTGTTGCGTTGTAGTAGCCGTTTTGCCAGCCGTTTTTAAGGGTACCGAAACCGTATGTATTCATATCCTCAATTGTATTATAGCCGACATGATTCATAACAATATCCATTACAATTCTGATACCGTGAGAGTGTGCGGTGTCAACCAATTTTTGGAATTCTTTCTCGTCACCGAAGTTCGCGTCAGGCTGTGAAAAATCGAGCGCGTAATATCCGTGGTAAGAATAGTGGGGGAAAGAGCCTGATTTACCTGTACCGGCAATGCAGTAACCGTGTATCTGCTCGTACGGTGCTGAAATCCAAAGGGCGTTTACACCTAAATCATCAAAATAGCCTTCTTCAATTTTCTTTGTGATTCCCTCAAAATCTCCGCCGTGGAAAGCGGCAGAATCCGAGTTGCCTTTAACTACCTGACCGCTTTGGTTAAGACTTCTCTTGTAGGAGTGGTCGTTGGATGTTTTACCGTTGTAGAAACGGTCTGTAAGTAAAAAGTAGACTGAAGCGTTATCCCACGAAAAGTCAGACGGACTGCTTAACGTACCGGCGGAAGTTTCCGTTTTATCGGTGTTTACAGCCTGTACAACAGGTGTGAAAGAAAACGCTGTTACCGCAAGTGCAAAAGACAGCACAGCGGCGAGAATTTTTTTCTTCATAAAATTCATCCTTTCAAAACTTCAATTATTACCATTATATCAAATGTATATATAAAAATAAATACACATTTTATACAAAATAATGTAAAAAATATGTATAATTTTATCCTGACGTTTGAGATACTAAAGTTGATTTTAAGAATATAAAATGATAAAATTAAACCATAAATCGGAGGTGGAAGTATGACAGATATTCTTTTAGTTATTATTATTGTATTTTCCGTTTTGACCGCGGTTTTATCAATTGTGGCAGTCGTTTTAGGTATGAGAAATAAAAACGGAAATGATTCCTCAAAAATCATATCAAGTCTTTCCGAAGAGCAGCAGCGCCAATCAAGTATGCTCCGCCAGGAGCTTACAGTATCCACTCAGCAGTCGGTGAAGAGTATGGGGGATATGATTTCGGAAAACCAAAAACAGTTTTCCCGTACGCAACAGGAAAAGTTTGATAATTTGGAGAGCAGACTGAAAACATTTTCCCTTGAAAATGAGCAAAAGCTTGATTTAATAAGAAAATCCGTTGAGACAAAGCTTACATATATTCAGGAGGACAATAACAAAAAGCTTGAAGAAATGCGTAAAACCGTTGACGAAAAGCTTCAGAATACCCTTGAAGAGAAGATGAATAAGAGCTTTGAGCTTGTTAATCAGCGTTTGGAGCAGGTTTATAAGGGACTTGGGGAAATGCAGAGTCTGGCTGTCGGAGTTGGAGATTTAAAAAAGGTTCTCACAAACGTTAAGACGAGGGGAATAGTCGGAGAAATTCAGCTTGGAGCTATTCTTTCGGAGATTCTCTCACCCGACCAGTACGATGAAAACGTAGCGACGAAAAAAGGCTCAAAAAATGTTGTCGAATTCGCGGTAAAGCTCCCTGCGGACGATAACGGTTTTATTTATCTTCCGATTGATTCAAAATTTCCGGGGGATACCTACTCTCATCTTCGCGACGCGATTGAGGAGGGTGATAAGGAGAAAATCGAACTTGCCGTAAAAGCGCTTATTACCACAATTAAAAATGAGGCAAAGGATATCCGCGACAAATACATAGACCCGCCGAATACAACCGAGTTTGCAATTATGTTTTTGCCGTTTGAGGGACTTTACAGCGAGGTTGTAAACAGAGGACTTGTCGAGGTTTTACAGCGCCAATACAAGGTTAACGTGGCGGGACCGAGTACAATGGCGGCGCTTTTAAATTCACTTCAAATGGGCTTTAAAACATTAGCCGTTCAGCAAAGAAGCGCGGAGGTTTGGAATATTTTAGGTCAGGTTAAGACAGAATTTGACAAATTTAACGATGTTTTAGTTGCCACTCAGCAGAGAATTAATCAGGCGAATTCTGAACTTGATAAGCTTGTCGGAGTAAGAACGCGCCAAATTAGGCGCAGGCTTAAAGACGTTCAAAGCATAGAGCTTTCCGATAACTCATTGGAGGAACTAAGCGAATAAAACAATTAATCAATTGAATACGTAAAACTGAATTATAACAGCTCCTTTGGCAATACTTTATTTAGATAAGTATTTTTAGGGAGCTGTTATTTTGCAGTATAATAAGGTTGAAATTTGCGGGGTAAATACCTCGGAGTTAAAGGTTATTTCAGAAAAGGAGAAACGTGAATTATTAAATATTATCAGAAACGGTTCCGAACAGGAGCGTAAAATTGCAAGAGATAAAATGATAAAAGGGAATTTAAGGCTTGTACTTTCGGTAATCCAACGCTTTTCGGGCCGAGGAGAAAATCCCGACGATTTGTTTCAGGTCGGCGTTATCGGTCTTATAAAGGCGATTGACCATTTTGACCCCGATATGGACGTAAGATTTTCAACATACGGAGTACCTATGATTATAGGTGAGGTTAGACGTTATCTCCGTGATAATAACTCTGTAAGGGTATCGCGTTCTATGCGCGACATAGCCTACCACGCGATGCAGGTTAAAGAAAAATTAACAAATGAAAAAAACCGTGAGCCCACTATCGAGGAAATAGCGAAAGAACTTGAACTTCCCAAGGGAACGGTTGTGCTGGCGTTAGAGGCGATAGTTGAGCCTGTATCTTTATATGAGCCGTTGTTTTCCGATGGAAACGATACGGTATATGTTATGGACCAGATAGGCGACATAAGCGATGATAAGGATTGGCTCGATGAAATTTCAATGAAGGACGCGATTAAAAATCTGAATGAAAGAGAAAAAAAGATAATAGGCCTCAGGTTTTTTAAAGGAAAAACACAAATGGAGGTTGCAAGCGAGATAGGAATTTCACAAGCACAGGTGAGCCGAATTGAAAAATCGGCGCTCAATCAGATAAAGGGTAAAATTTGATGTTTACAAATCCACTTTATTATGTTAAAATAATTTAGTAATTTAATGTGCGACAGTAAATTAAGGAGTGGATTATGTGAATTCAAAATTGAAAAATGAACAGACTGATTTTCTTTTTGAGGCAATTCTTACCCTAAAAACTAAGGAAGACTGCTATAGATTTTTTGAGGATTTATGCACACAGCCCGAGCTTAACGCGATGTCACAGAGAATAGTTGTTGCAAAACTTCTCCATGAAAAGACAGTTTACAATGAAATTGTAAAGCAGACCGGCGCGTCCACAGCGACAATCAGCCGAGTAAAACGTTCCTTAAATGAGGATACGGACGGTTATATGCTCGCGTTTAGAAATATGGGAATTAAGGTAGAGAAATAATGGATTCTTACGGCGTGTTTGCCGATTATTATGACGCTCTCACCTTAAATGTAGATTACAAAAAGCGTGCAGAATATATTTTAAGCGTATTTAAAAAACTCGGGCACGATATGGGCATTACTCTCGATTTAGCGTGCGGTACGGGAAAGCTTACTCTGGAGCTTAAAAAAAGAGGTGTGGATATTTACGGTGTTGACGCGTCCGGGAATATGCTCACACGAGCTTTTGAAAATTGCGAAAAAGAGGGGCTTTCTGTTTTATTTCTGCACCAAAAAATGCAGGAGCTTGATTTATACGGAGGAATAGATACCTGTATATGTACTCTGGACAGCATTAATCATATAATTAATCCCGATGATGTTCAAAAGACATTTGACAGGGTTTCTTTGTTTATGAATCCCGACGGATACTTTTTGTTTGATGTTAATACCGTTTATAAGCATAGAAAAATTTTAGCCGATAATACTTTTGTATATGATATGGACGAGGTTTACTGCGTTTGGGAAAATTCCTTAAAGGAAAATAATATTATTGAAATAGATATAAACCTCTTTATTCCGAACGGGGAGATGTATTTAAGAAGCGAGGAGCATTTTTGTGAAAGAGCTTACAGCGATGAAGATATTTCAAAAATGCTTAAAAAATCGGGATTTGAGGTTGTCAGTCGTTTTGGGGATATGAGCTTTGAGCCTCCGAAAGACGATGAACAGCGCGTAATTTATGTTGCGAGAAAAATTTAGGGTTGAAGATTATGGATAAAATTATAAGATGTATAACAAGCGACGGAGCGGTTATGGCGGCTGCTGTAGACGCCTCGGATATTGTTTTTACTGCTCAAAGGTTACATAAAACTACTCCTGCAGCTACCGCGGCGCTTGGAAGGCTTTTGTGCGCGGGTTCGCTTATGGGTATAGGTCTAAAGCAGGACAGGGCTAAGCTAACGCTCCAGGTAAACGGTAACGGACCTTTAAGAACCGTTGTGGTCGTGGCAGATTCTCGCGGAAATGTAAAAGGTTATGTCGGAAATCCCGATTGCCCTACCGAATATTACCAAAACGGAAAGATTAATGTTTCCGCAGGAGTGGGAAAATACGGAACTTTGGGAGTTATCCGCGACTACGGCAGCAGGGATCCCTATATAGGACGCGTTCCGCTTGTAAGCGGTGAGATTGCTGAAGATATTACAAGCTATTTTGCAACCTCGGAGCAAATTCCTACGGTGTGTGCGCTCGGTGTTCTGATAGATAAAGAGGACGGAAAGGTCTTGCTTGCGGGAGGACTTTTAATTCAACTGCTTCCCGGAGCTGACGACAGCACTATAGATAAGCTTGAAAAAAATATTTCACAGCTCGAACCCGTAACGACAATGTTTGCAAAGGGAATGAGTATATTAGATATATGCAAAACAGCGCTTGCGGGATTTGAGGTTGAGGTTTTAGACGAAAAGCCTGTAAATTACGTATGCGGTTGTTCAAGAGAGAAAATTGAGAGTTATTTTTCAGGACTTCCAAACGATGAGCTTAGAGAGTGCCTGTCAAAAGACGGTAAAGCGGAGGTCAACTGCCAATTCTGTAACAAAACCTATATTTTTTCAAAGCAGGATATAGACGAAATTATCAAAAACAAAAAATAATTTCCAAAAAAGTATTGACATTAAAAGGTTTTTGTTGTATGATAATCAAGTCGCTGATAAAAGCGACGCTGTGGGAGCTTAGCTCAGCTGGGAGAGCATCTGCCTTACAAGCAGAGGGTCACAGGTTCGAGCCCTGTAGTTCCCACCATATTTTAAATATAATGTCATATGCACGCATATCGACTTTATTATATGGCCCGGTAGTTCAGTTGGTTAGAACGCCAGCCTGTCACGCTGGAGGTCGTCGGTTCGAACCCGATCCGGGTCGCCATAATGTGCCTCTGTAGCTCAGTCGGTAGAGCAGGGGACTGAAAATCCCCGTGTCGATGGTTCGATTCCGTCCGGAGGCACCATATGCGGATGTAGCTCATCTGGTAGAGCGCCACCTTGCCAAGGTGGAGGTAGCGAGTTCGAGCCTCGTCATCCGCTCCAATTAATCACTTGAGATTGAGCTGCGGAAAGTTCACATTTTGAGTGATTTTTCATATAATATGTTATATGATTAAAATATACGGCGTCATAGCCAAGTGGTAAGGCACGGGTCTGCAAAACCCTGATTCCCCAGTTCAAATCTGGGTGACGCCTCCAAAATGAAAAGCGTACGCACATTGTGCGTACGCTTTTTTGTCTCCGATTACTTTGTATATTAAGGATTTAAGTAATAAAAATTTATATATCGGGAATGACGATTAGTTTAATAACTGTCATTCCCGACCGATTTTTTTATGACATTAATTTTACAAATTGTTCCTGCATATAGGAGTAGGTCTCATCGTCTACATTATGGAAAGTGTAGCATTTCTTTAGATAATCATCAGGTGGATATACGAGTTCGCTTTCTCTTAAATCCTTATCCAAAAGCTTTTTGGCGCTTTTTACGGGGCTTGCGTAGGTGATATATGAGGAATTTGCTGCCGAGATGTCAGCTCTTGTCATAAAGTTTATAAATTTGTGCGCCCCATTTACGTTCGAGGCATTTTTAGGAATACACATAGCGTCAACAAAGAGGTTTGAACCCTCTTTCGGAAGTACGCCCACGAGGTTTTCATTGTTTAACATCATTGTGTAAATATCGCCTGCGTAGTATGGAGCAATAGCTGACTGGTTCTTTTCCATTTCCAGAAATACCTGGTCCATAACATATTTTTTAAGCAACGGTTTTTGCTCTTTAAGCTTAACGGTAGCCTTGTCAACATCTTTTTTACTGAATTTATCGGGCGTAATACCGCAAAGCTGCATTGCTATCGCGTAAGCGTCGCGGTTGTTGTTGAACTGTAAAATTGAACCCTTTAAGTCTTTATCCCAAAGATACTCCCAGCTGTCGGGCTTTTTATTTTTTACCATAGTTTTGTTGTAAACAAGTCCCGTAACATTCCACGAATATGCTACAGAGTATTCTCCGTTCGGGTCGTATGTCGGCTTTTTAAAATTGTCCATTAAATCTTTTGAGTTAGGAATTTTGGAATAGTCAAGTTTTTGGAGTAATCCTTCTTCAATTAATTTTTCTACCATATAATCCGAGGGGATAATTACGTCATAGCTTGAATTACTTGAGCTTAAAATATTGTAAAGCTCCTCGTTGGTTTCGTAGGTTGTGTAGTTGACTTTAATATTATATTCGTCCTCAAATGTTTTAATAGTGTCGAGGTAATCATCGCTTCCGTCGGAAATGTAATCGCCCCAGTTATAGACGTTAATTTCGCCATCGTAACCGCCTGTACAGGAGGACATTACAACCGTGCAGGAAACAAGTATTGCAAGAGCAATAAAAGTGCTTAAAAATTTTTTCATTATTTTCTCCTTTATAATGCTTTCTGTACTTTCTGTTTTTCGAGCTTTCTGTCTTTAATATTTATTATTACCATTAAAACGAAAACAACAACAAACATCAAAGCGGAAAGCGCGTTTATTTTAGGCGAAATCCTCTGATGTGTCATTGTGTAAATCTGAATTGAAAGCGTCTGAAAGCTTGCGCCTCTCGTAAAATAAGTTATTACAAAGTCATCCATTGAGAACGTAAAGCTCATTAAAAATCCCGAGAACATACCGGGCATAAGCTCGTGTATAACAACTTTTCTGAACGCCTGCCATTGATTGCAGCCTAAATCGAGAGCCGCCTCGTAAACCGAGTAGTCCATATGTCTTATTCTCGGAAGGACGTTTAAAACCACATACGGCGTGCAGAATGTAATATGCGCCAAAAGTACGGTTAAAAATCCCATTTTAAAGTTGAATGCAACACCGGCTAATGTAAACATAAGCATAAGCGAAACTCCCGTTACAATATCGGGACTTAAAATTTCAATATTGCTTGCGTTTTGGAGCAAAATTCGTTTTCTGCCTTTAAAGTTGTTTATGCCAATCGCCGCCATAGTTCCCAGAGCGGTTGCGAAAAGCGACGCCAAAAATGCTATAATAAGCGTGTTCCAAAGCGAGTTTATAATCTGACTGTCTTTGAAAAGATCCGTGTACCAATTTAGCGTAAAGCCCTTCCAAACCATAGTTTTGCCGTCGTTAAAGCTGAAAAGTATCAGAACAATAATAGGCATATACATAAAAAATATAATCAGAGCGGTGTAAATTTTTGAAAGCTTTTTCACGTTGCAACCGCCTCCTCGTCGCCGAAGAAGTTAAGTATAATCAGGAATACAAAAATTGCAACCATCAATATAAGAGCAATTGCGGAGCCTGTGTTCTGGTCGCTCCAGAATATTCTGTCGATTACGTCGCCTATCATAATATCGTCCACTCCGCCAAGGTACTGGGCAACTAAAAATGTGCTTGCCGAGGGGACAAAAACCATAGTAATTCCCGAGATTATTCCCGGGACACTAAGCGGAAATATAATCTTTTTAAAAATGATATATTTATTTGAGCCTAAATCGTCCGCCGCCTCTATAAGGCCTTTGTCGATTTTAGCCATAACCGTATACAACGGCAGAACCATAAACGGCAGATATTCATATACCATTCCTAAAATTACCGCGCCTTGATTTCCGATAAGTGTGGTGTGAATCCCCAAAAACGAGAGCATTATATCAATCGGTCCGTCATTTTGAAGCAGAGTTACCCAAGCGTAAATTCTTAAAAGAAAATTCATCCACATCGGTATCATAATTACCATTGTGAGCGTATTTTGTACGCTCGCTTTCTGACGGCTCATTATATAGCCTAACGGATAGGCGAGTATAAGGCAGATTAAGGTTGATATAAACGCTATCCAAAGGCTCCTCAAAAACACATCATAATATCCGAAAGCTTTTGAGAAAGATTCAAAGCTGAAATTACCGTTTCTGTCGGTAAAAGAGGAGTAAAGTATCAGTACAATCGGAATCAGCGTGAAAATTACCATCCAAAATATATATGGGATAGAAGGGCGTTTAAGTTTCATCTTCACCCTCCACGACTTTAAATTCGGCTTTTGTAAAATCAAATTTCAGCGGAACATAGGTCGCTACCTGTTCGTCAACATCGCTTTCCATAAGCCATTTTTGTTTATCTGATTCGAGTATAATTTCGTTGTGTTCGCCCTTAAAAATGACTGATTCAATGTAAACGTCATTAATATGACCAACTCCGTCGCCCGCGATTGAGAGCGCGCTCGGAGGCAATGTGACAGCGATTTTTGTTCCCTGTTCAAAATATTGATTTTCTATATCAAATTCGCAGTCCTCAACGCTTACCGTTATGCGGTTTTCCTCCTTGTTTGAGGAAATAACTTCAGCGTAAAAAGTGTTTTTCTCCGCAATGAACATTTTGTTCATAATTTGAATATTAAACGGAATAATTTTCATTCCGACTATAGAGCCTACGGGAGCGCATTCGGTCGAGTGGACTATCCATTCGCATCCCTTACACATAACGGTCATCTCATAGTGAACGCCTTTAAATACGACCTCTGTAACCTCTCCTACAAGCTTTGCCTGTTCGGGTTTTACAATTTCAATATCTTCGGGTCTTATAACTATATCGACAGGTGTGTTCTGGCCGAAGCCCTTGTCTACGCACTCCAGCTCCTCTCCAAAAATTTTAACACGGCAGTCGTCTATCATAATTCCGTTTAAAATGTTAGCGTCGCCTATAAAATCCGCAACAAACGCGTTAACAGGCTCATTGTAAACATCGGTGGGAGTTCCTATCTGCTCAATAACGCCGTTGTTCATTACAACTATTGTATCGGACATAGTGAGAGCTTCCTCTTGGTCATGTGTAACATATACAAAAGTAGTGTTTGTTTTTTGTTGGATCTGTTTAAGTTCCCACTGCATATTTTTTCTAAGTTTAAGGTCAAGCGCTCCTAAAGGTTCATCTAAAAGCAGGACTTTAGGGTCGCATACAAGCGCTCTCGCAATCGCAACTCTCTGTTGCTGACCTCCCGAAAGCTTAGCTACACTTCGTTTTTCGTAGCCTTTGAGGTCAACTATCGAAAGCATTTCCTTAACGCGTTTTTTTATTTCATCTTTCGGCATTTTTTTAATTCGCATACCGAAAGCAATATTTTCAAAAACATTCAGGTGCGGAAAGAGAGAGTATTTCTGGAAAACGGTATTTACATTACGTTTATGAGGAGGAAGACTGTTTATATTTTCTCCGTCAAACATAATATCTCCCTGTTTTGGTTGTAAAAATCCGCCTATAATACGGAGTGTTGTGGTTTTTCCGCAACCGCTGGGACCAAGTATGGTCAAAAATTCCTTATCCTTTATATCAAGGTTAATGTGATTTAGTATTACTTCACCGTCAAACTCTACAAAAATATCCTTTAAGGATACTATTATATCGTTCTTAGTTTTTTTCATCTATCTGCTCCCTTATTAAGTATTTTTAAGTATTTTTATATAATAGTATATTACACCGCAAAATATTATAATTTTTTTTTAGTTAAAAGTCAATGAAAATTAATCTTACATAAATATATGCTTGTCTTTTTAGCAAAATACACAAAATATTACTTTGACATTAGTTAAAAAAATATATATACATATTTTGATGTTTTTGGTATAATTATTGTGATAGAACGTGTACTGCGTAAAGGTATTGCGTTAATTTATGAAAGGAGTTTTGAAAAATGAAAAAACTCAAAGGTATATTGAGCATTGTGATGGTTTTAGCTTTGCTTTGTACAACTTTTGTCTTTGCAACTACGGCTCAAGCTGCCGAAACCGCTAAAGACAATACCGGTTTAGATACAAAGCTCCAGAGCAATGTCTCCGACGGCGTAATTCTCCACGCGCTTTGCTGGGGTTACTCCGAAATTGAAAAGAATATCCCCGCGATTGCCGCGGCGGGTTATTCAGCGGTTCAGACTTCTCCTGTTCAGCAGCCGAAGGATGTAAACACCTCCACTAACGTATCCGGTCAGTGGTGGAAGCTATATCAGCCCGTAAGTCTTTCAATTGCTAAAGACAGCTGGGTAGGTACTGCACAGGAGCTTAAATCTCTCTGCGAAACAGCCCACAAATACAATGTTAAGATTATCTGTGACGTTGTAACGAACCATCTCGGTGCAAGTAATGAAAACAGCTACAACGAGCTTGCTGCTGAAGTTAAGACATACGAACCTACTCTTTGGAATGGTACAGGTAGAGTAGCGAACAACCCTTACTTCCATGCTCCTACAGGAACAGCGTCTGACAGCAACGCTACTACTGTAACACAGTATGTATCATCTTCCTGCCCTGACCTTAACACAGGTAATACAACCGTTCAGGGAAGAGTTGTAAGCCTCCTTAAAGAATGTATTGATTGCGGAGTTGACGGTTTCCGGTTTGACGCGGCTAAACACATTGAAACTCCCGCGGACTCGGGTATTTCTCCGAACAACTACTGGCCGAACGTATTAGGTCAGGCTTCTACCTATGCTCAGTCAAAAGCTAATAAATCTCTGTTCTATTACGGAGAGGTTCTTAATACCCCCGGTGGCGGAAGGTCCATTACAGGTTATACAAACCTGGACGGCGGTAAATACAGAGTTACAGATAACACTACATCAACCTCTATTCGTAACGCTGTAACAAGCCATAATGCTTCAGGCGCAGTTAACGCTTCCTATTCTCTCTCGGGCGGAGCGTCCCACGCTGTGCTTTGGGCAGAATCACACGACACATATTTAAATACAGAATCGGGTAATACAACTAACATATCAGATTCCGATATTATGAAGACTTGGGCTATGGTTGCTTCGAGAAAAGACGCAACTCCTCTCTATTTTGCCCGTACAAACGGTATGAATATGGGCGGAAGCGCCGTTAACACTTCCTATAAGAGCGTAGCGGTTGCGGAAGTTAACAAATTCCACAATAACTTTGTAGGACAGAGCGAGAAAACAGGCGCAAGCGGAAGTATCGCTTATGTAGCAAGAGGTACGACAGGTGTTGTTTTAGTTAATACAAACGGCACAACAGCTTCCGTAAATGTTAGCGGAACAGGTCTTGCTAACGGTACCTATAAAGATATGATTACAGGCAGTAACTTTACAGTATCAGGCGGTACTGTAAGCGGTCAGATAGGCTCAACAGGTATCGCGGTTGTAACTCAGGGTTCAACAACTCCTATGGCTTTTGCGGACCAGGAAACACAAACCTTTAAGGGCGATACAATCACAGTCGGTCTTTCGCTTTCAAATGCGACAAGCGGTACTTATCAGCTTGATAATTATACGCCTGTAACATTTACTGGTTCACCGAAAATTAGAATTGGTTCCGACTATAAAGTAGGAGAAACAATTAAGCTTACATTAACAGCTACAGACGGAGTACAGACAACTACATCGCAGTATCAGTACACTAAGGCTGAGGCGGCTTCTTCGGGAGTATATATCATACTTCCGGCGTCAACCGTTAAGAGTGCAAGCTGGAATGCTCCTTTATACTGCTATCTGTTTGATCAGGATTCGGGAAACGGACTTACAGTAGGCGGTCAGGTTTATAAAAACGCATCGTGGCCGGGCGAGGAAATGCAGTATGATTCCAAGCTTGATGCTTATTATCTTGAAGTCAGCAATACTACCTGTATTTCAGAGAAAACTACAAAGGTTACAAACGGACAGGTTACAGGTTCAGCATCCCCTGTTACTGCAAACTTTAATCTTGCCGGTTCAAAGAATACGCACGTTATCGTAAGCGACTCGTCTAAATCGGCGGGCGGTGTTTCACAGGGCAAACAGTTCCCGGGTTCAAGCTCAAGAAGAACTCTTGATCTCGGCGGTACGTCCCATAAGCTGACAGCTCTTTCGGGTACGCCGAGCACATCTAACTGGGCAGTAACAACTGATAAGCCCGGACAGTCTACATCAGTTCCCGCAACAGATGTAACAAAGGGAAATGCAACTCAAGTCACTACCACAGCATCTTCTTCAACGTCCGCGCCTACATCTGCTTCTACACCTACACCGACTCAGACATCATCTTCAACCGAAAGCGAATCAACATCACAGACTATCACAGGTGATTTGATGTATGGTGACGTTAACCTTGACGGTGCAATTAATATTGCAGATGTTACAATAATTCAGAAGCACGTTGCACAGATAATTACTCTCACAGGTGACGCTTTATCCGTAGCTGATGTTGACGGCGACGGTATAGTTAAAATTAAAGACGCTACTTGTGTTCAAAAGTATATTGCAAAAATGAGTATGTCTGGAAAGACAGGCGAAAAATATTCGTCACAGCAACCGACACCTACCGCAACACCCCAACAACCTACAACAGAAACTCCGACAGATACACCAACAGATACACCGACTACGCCCGATGATGATTCAACCTATACGGTTTATTTAAAGACAACACTCTCGTGGATTAGTTCAATGGGTTCTGAGCCCTATGTTTACGATACTGCAACGGGTCAGAGTTATTTGATGGTACAGGATACAAGTGTTTATCCTCAGGTGTTCTATACAAGTGTTCCAACGTCACTCACGAATGCTATAATTTACCGTGCAACGGGACCTGTTGATAATCCTGAAACAAGCAGTGAGGCATACAACCTTATGCCTGTAACATTCTCAACTACCAATAACTGTTACCGCCTTAACGATTATCCCCTCGGGGGTCAGCCTGACGGAGCCGTTGAACCTTATGTTGCGGAACAACAACCTGATTCCTTATCAACACTTTACGTCCTTAATGACAAAGGATGGAGTAACGTATATATCTACGGATGGGGTTACGGTATGGCTAATAATACTATTCCGCTTGAAAGGATAGAAGGCACAAACTATTGGAAGATTGACCTTCCGCAACCTATCCCTGACGGAATTAAGACATTCCTCTTAAAGGATACCGAGGATCCAAAATCGTTTGTTAATCAAACGGGGGATATTACGGTTAGTATGCCTAACAACTGTTTCGTTCTTAGTTCCGAAAGCTGGACAACATACTCTAATTGAAAAGCTTAATAGAGCTTAATATTTAAAATTTAACGCTTATTAAAGGGCTGTGTCCGAAAAGACACAGCCCTTAAAATATCTTCTGAGTCAAACTCATTCTCTATCTGAAACATATCCATAAAACATCTCTTTCATATCACTTTAAATAGATAGGATAGGTTATGTTTTCATACTCCATAAATATTCACATAAAACAATTCTATATCTAACTGAAAAACATATTCATCGAACTTTTTTGCTTCAATTAATAGTATCATATAAGTTTTGTTTTAGCATTTTAATTCCTAAATCTTAATCATAAAAAAGGTATTAGGTATAATTTTGAAAGTCATATTATCTATAACGGATTACATTATTTAATATGTTATTATATATACTCAAAAAAGTCTAAAAATTATTTTATTCAAACTGAATAAAAAATTCACCTCTGTCTATAATAACGGCAGAGGTGATTATATGAGATACAGTGAAAATAAAAGGCGAAGTCGAAAGGAACGCGTCGGATTTTTTACAGCACTGTCCATTTGTATTGTTGCCGTTGGAATGGCGGCTTATTCAACATACACAAGTCTCACGGGTATTTTTGACGATAGTGCTACCGAAACCTTGGCTGTCAATAATATAGTAACAGGAGTAACAGAAACGGAAACAGAAACTGTTACGGAAAGTGAGTCTACTGAACCCGTGACAGAAACAGCTGAAACTGAAACCGAGGAAGAAACAGAATACGAGGAAGAAACTCCTCCCGCAGAAACAAAATCAGCCTTGCAGACAATGGTATCAATAAATACCAGCCTGTCCTACCCTCTTGATAAGAGAAAGGTAATAAAGGAATATAGCGAGGAAAGCGTATATAATAAAACCCTTAACCAATGGGAGGCTCATACAGGAGTTGATTTTGCCTGCGAAGTAGGCGATAACGTATATTCAATGGGTGACGGCGAGGTCAAGAAAATTTATGATGACGATTTACTCGGAAAAACCATTATTGTAAAAGCCCCGACATACACTGCTTATTACAGCGGTTTATCTGAAAATGTAAAAGTAGAAAAGGGAAGTGCAGTAAAAGCGGGAGATGTACTTGGTACAGCGGATAACGTACCGAGCGAGGAGCTTGAAGGACCCCACGTTCATATCTCTATAAAGGCAGATGGACAATACGTAGACCCTCTCTCCATTATTAATAACGATGAATAATTTCTTTATACAGAAAAACAAATTAATAATTTTTAATAAAGCCCTCGTTTCGTTTTAGGGGCAAAAATGGAAGATAACCTTTAAAAGGGTTATCTTCCTGTTTTTATGTCTTTAAATAAATCATATAACCACCCGTTAATGATATGCACCCCAAAAGTGTCTAACTTTTGGGGTGCATATCATTGAGCCGAGGGATTTTTCCACGCCCTAAAGAATACAATTAATTAAGACGGCTCCCTGTGGGAGCCGTCTTTTATCCGATTTTAGCAATCGCGTATTGAATTTTTGTAGCGTCCTTGATGCTTAATCTTCCGTCATTATCATAATCGCCGAGAGCTGTCTGCTCGTCATCAAATATGATAAGTTTTACAAGTGCTTTCTGAATAAGGGTTACATCAGAAATATTTATTAACGTATCTCTGTTGACGTCACCGTATGAGTATTTGCTTTGATTACTTGTCGGCTGTGTGGAAGTAGCAGACGTTTCACTTGATGTTATAACCTGAGATGTTGTAGGCGTTGTTTGAGAAGAAGTTTCCTGTGAAGACGAAGAGGGAGTTGGATTATCACCGGGATAGTAAGTAGGAATCGGGTCCTCTGCCGAAACAGCATCAACCTCGTTGCAATCCGTTCCTCCCGAGTTTTTCACTGTACTGCTCTTGATAGTATAATTTGTTGAGCCGTCTATTGAGATATCCACGGTTTGTTTAGTTCCGCAGTTAAATATAATTCTATCATATTCACTGCTTACAGTTGCGGTATATGTACCGCCCGAGCCGGACATTGCTGTTCCCGGCCAATCACCGCCGTTAACCTGTGTTGAACTGTTCCACATATAAATATTAGGAGTTCCTGACCAACCCGAAACGTTATTTGTGTTAACCGTTACTGTATAGCTGTCAGATTTTACAGCCTTTGTATATGTGTATGTTGCCGTTGTTGCCTGAGTACCGCCCTTGTATCCTCTAAGTGTTACTACATATGTAGCTCCTACGGTATCGGCAGATGTTCCGAGCGTTATTTTCTGTCCGCTTGTATAAGTTGTTTCAGCACTGCCGTTTATAGAATATGTTGCGCTGTCGCAGTTTTTAGTGCTAAGCGTTATTGAGATATTGTCTGTGTAATACCTCTGGCTTGCAGTTGCATATACTGTGGGACCCGGCTCATTATAAAGAACCGCTATACCTGTGTTTCCGATAGAACCGCTTACTTTTCCGTTTGATACAGTGAATGTACCGCCGGATACGCGGTCTGTGTATGTACCGTCAGCCATAGTAGCAACTGTAAGACCTGATACACTCTTAGTTGTGCCGGAACAGTTAACGAGAACTGCTCCGCCGTCCTGAGTTTTGCTGCCACGTCCGATAACAGCTACACCTGAAGAGTTTGCAAGGTACTCGCCTTGACCCGCGTAAACGTTATTGAATTTATTAACCTCTGCTACCTCTTTACTTGTCCAGTCAGTTTCAGAAGCAACACCTAACTGCTGGGTAAGGCTTGCAGGACGAGCGAGGTACATTGATGTGATGCCGTCACGAGAGGCAATAGCAGCCCAAGTTTTATTTCTCTGCGCTTTTGAGAAGTTCTTTGAAGAACCGTCCATATATGTATCGTGAGATTCGTCCCAAAGAACTGTCTGAGCCTTTGAACCGTTAGCCATATTCTGTGGAACTGCGTTTGCGGCGCTTCCGCCGTTAACCGCATCTTGAACCTGACGGTATATTGTGGAGTCAGTAACCTTCATAAACGGGAAGTAATGGCTGTAAGAACGTCCATATCCGCATGTGTTAAGAATTTCTCCGTACGAGAGAAGATCTTTTTGATAAGTATTCTTAGCGTATGTTTTAACCTTATTAACCGTGTTAACCCAGAAGTCAGACTTATACTTAGCGAGATCGGACGGAGTTTCAATATGCTTTGCCGCGTCAAAACGGAAGCCGTCTATACCTGCGTCTACCATTTCCTGAAGATATTCATAAATAGCATTTTGAACTCTGCTGTCCTCAGTTTTAAGGTCGGGCAGACGTGATGTGCATCCTCGTGTAAGGTCGTTGGTACAGGCATCCTGAGGTCCGGACCACTCATATTGGTATGTCATATTAAACCACGGAGAGTGGAAAAGCTTATTGTTGTAGATTTCGGGTTCAAACTGCTGTGCCTTCGGCGTTACATGTGCCATCGGGTCGGAGGATGAGATATTGTCCTCGCCTGAGCAGGTACCCATATGGTTGATAACGGAGTCGGCAATGACACGGATACCGCGTTTATGGGCCTCTTTGACCATTGTAACTAGCTCGTTCTTTGTGCCTAGAGCGTTGTCAGAGCTTTCGTTCAGCTGGAAACCCGCGGGCTGATAAAACATCCACCAACCGTTGTTGGTTTCGCCCGTAACCTTGTGACCCTTTGTACCCTCTTTAATTTCGTTCGGAGGAGAAATCTGGATAACAGTAAATCCCTGTGATGCAACTTTATCCAGTTCGTTTGTCATATTGGCGTAGCTCCAGTTCCATGCCTGAAGAATTGTAGCGTTGTCAAGATCGTCCGTTAATCCATATGGATTACTCGTGACATCTGAATAGGTGTCGGGTACACCTAAAACGCTCTTTGTCGTTGTAACTGCGTTGGCTGTGTAGTTTGCCGCTACAAAACAGGTAAGCAACATACAAACTGCCAACACTACAGAAATAACTTTTCTTTTCATAAAAAATCCATAGCCTTTCCGCCCACAAATAGTAGACAAAATTTCCCGCAACCTTACCGTGGGCTGATAAGTCGTGTATGGAAATTCAATCATCGCTCGGTCACCGTTTCGGAAAACTAAGCGTACAACAGGAATAAAATCAGTATAACTTTCACACTAATTTATTCTGCCGTAGGTAATATAACTTCTAACAAGGTATAAAAACCTTTTTATCACATACTATAATAAATTATTTCTGTCAAAATTACAATTCGTTTTTTGTACAAAATATTACTATAATATATGTATATTATGCCATAGTGTAAAGTGTTAAGTAGTGTAAACAGATAAAAATATACTATTTTTTAATATATAATATAAATATAAATGTTAATATAATTAAGAAACGGTCGAACGACAAAAGCAATTAAAATTACAATTTGTCTGTCCGACCTAAATTTATTTAATTTATTTTATGTGCGTTATCTCTCGCTTTCATGCCATTCTTCGTTACCGAAAATAAAATCATCTATATCTCCGTTATCAATGTAATATCTGAATAACATACAAATGCACCTCCTTAATTAAGCAAATAAGGGGGTGCGGATTTTAGTTTATAATATCCAGATAACTAACCACGATGTTAACAACCTGATCATCAGTCAAGTTTGTTCTGTTTATACACAAATCGTAATTTTCCGTCAGACCCCATTTTTTGCCTGAATAAAAGTTATAATAATTTGCTCTTGATTTGTCGGTTTTGGCGACAGTTTGTTCAGCCTTTGATTCTTTAACTCCCTTTGTTTCAATAGCACGCTTAATTCTGTAATCTTTGTCAGCATATATATAAAGCTTTACGACGTCAGATCTGTCTTTAAGTACATAGTCTGCACAACGTCCGACAAATATGCATGGTTCATTACTTGCTAACTGTTTAATTATTTTATGCTGTAAAAGATAAAGTCTGTCATTTACAGGCAATTGTCCAGAATTATAACTGGTACTGAAAGAGTAGAGTCCCATTGAGAGAGAGTAAAGAAGGCTGTTGGTAGCTTTCTCGTCAACATTATTAAAAATCTCCGGGTCAATCCCGCTTTCCTTAGCGGCAATAGAGATAAGCTCCTTGTCATAACACTTTATACCAAGTCTTTTTGATAAAGCTTCACCGATTTTTCGTCCGCCACTTCCAAATTGTCGGGCAATTGTAATAATGTTTTTACAGGCCATCGTTGTTCCTCCTGTGCGAAGTTCTGCCTACATTATATGCAATCTGCACCAAAAAATCAACTGAAATTTACATTTTTGTAAATATTGCATAAAAGAATTATATTTCATTTGTATATAATATCCTTGAATTTTAAATATGTGATTATATGTAATATATATTGTATATTAAAGGCATTATGTCTTTTAATGTGAGATTATAGAAAAATAGAAACATATAAAAAAATATTTGGATTTTTTTTGAAAAAAGTATTGACTTTATGTGTTAATTATAATATAATAACAAATACGCTATAGCGCAAAAATTACATTCCTGTAATTTGTGTGTTAAGCGTTCAGAACCTTGAAAATTAAACAACGCAAGTAAAGAAACCCGAGATGACTTTGAGTTGAAAAGAAAAGACTTAAAGGAA
>CANQVS010000002.1 GCA_947627345.1 uncultured Clostridia bacterium | reverse complement strand
AATAGACGTCATCTCCTAAAGGCGTCATTTCTACTCCGGGCCAACCCTTGTTATCTGTCTTGGTATCTTTAATCCACATATAACAACATGGATTTGACCAGCCCGCGCTGTTTCTAAGATAAATAGTATCACCCTTTGCCGCGAAAACCGAGAAGCTTATAATGCTGAAACATGAAACTATCATCAGCATAGCAAGAAAAAGTGAAATAAATTTTTTCGTTAATTTCATAAAAAAACTCCTTTATGTTGATTTATTATATTTATTATACTATATAATGGAATTTTTATCAATACAAAAAAACGCCGTATATGCAAACTTCGTCATTTTGCATATACGGCGTTCAAAATTATATTATCTTTTAACAATTTATTCAATCTGCGGCAACTTTTTTATTCCAAACATCTTTCTTAAAAAAAACGATATGAATTTTGGATTTTCAATAAGTACAACTTTCATAAACTACCTCCTGCATAATGACCATGCTAAAAGAATTACGGTGATTAGAGAAATAATAAGCACACACTCGCACGGCAGAATTGTTGTAAGTAAAACCCCCAATCCAAATGATAAGGTCGCTATAATCTGTCCGCGATAAGTTTTCATTTAATCACCCTTTAGCATAATATACAATCATACATAAAACGTGAATGAAATTAAAATATTTATTTTATTTAAAACGGGAATGAAGCAAATGTCCATTCCCGTTTTACTTAGTTATTTTACCTTAACTTTAATTTTGAAGGTTTTAACCTTATTGATTTTAATTTTGATAACTGCAGTTCCCTTTTTGTAACCTTTAATCTTAATCTTTTTTGCTGATTTTTTTGAGGTCACTTTAGCTATCTTTTTCTTAGATGTCTTATAAACATTGTTAATCTTGCTTGCCTTTCCTACAAGCTTAACTGTAATTGACTTTCCGTGTTTAACCGAATAAACCTTTTTAGCTTTAACCGGCTTTTTGTTGATCTTCGCAGTCGGACTTGAAGTTACTTTAACTTTACAGATGAGCGTTTTTCCCGAAACTTTAACGGTTATTTTCGTTTCGCCCTTCTTTAAAGCGGTTATTTTTCCTTTACTTGATACGGACACAATATTTTTCTTTTTTAAGGTGTATTTAGGCTTTGCAGATGTTCCTTTAACTTTCAGAGTATAGGTCTTTCCCGCTTTAAGCTTGATTGACGTTTTGTTAAGTGAAATTTTATTGGTATCTTTACCGCTTGTGGCAGGCTGTTCTGTCGGGTCGGTTTTAGAGATACTTTCGGAAGTCGAAGAGGTAGGCTCATTACTTCCCGTTGAATCAGACTGCGTTGTTGAAGAAGGAATTGTAGCCGTGGAATCAGATGATGAGGACGACTCAACAGGGTCTGTACTCGTCGGTTGAGTTGAGTATGATTCCGATGATGTGGGGAATATTGAAGTCGATTCAGACGACGAAGGTAGTATTGAAGTCGATTCGGATTCAGAGGTTGACGAAGATGTCGGAGTTGTTTGAGATGTTGATGGGTTTGTAACAATTACAGGCTCATCTCCGATTGTAATTTCAGTTTCAGATTTTGCGACCTTACCGCTGCCGTCTGTAACGGTTACTCCCAATTTATATGTTCCTTTAGTAGTGGGAGTCCACGAATAAGTATCTGATGTAGAATTTTGTACTTCTGTACCATTAACGGTAAAGCTGTAATTATAATCAGCTTTTCCGTTATAAGGTTCTGCCTTTAAATTTAGTGTTGTTCCCACGCCCTGCGCGCCTGCTTTATCAGAGCCGAAATTAACCTCAAAAGGAGCCTCGTTAATTACTGTATCAGAAAGAAGCGCACCGACGCGCGCGAGAGGTACGGAAATATTATCAACGTCCTCTTTCTCGTGCGAGGTTGAGGGGTCGTAACTGTATTCAACGTCCGCGTTATCCTGCATTGTAGAATCATATGGCAGGCAGTCCATACCTGATGTACCGTATGTAAGAATGTGCATTACTCCTATGCCGTTATTTTCGATATAATCCTTTGTTATTCCTAAGGTTGAAAACGGTATTGCGACTTCGTAAATAAATCCTTGGTCCTTTTTGTAGCCCAAATCATAGAAATCGACCCAGTTTGATGTTGATAACAAGCTGTCGCCTATTTTATGGGACCCTTTTGCCCCTCCAACACCAATTAAGCTGTCGGAAAGTGTTCCGTAATCGTGAGCAATTTTAAAACCGTTTTGGTTATCCTGCTTTTCAAATGAAGTTACGCCTATCGGAACCGCGGTATCATAATCAAACATATAATTATCGTTTTCAGCGTCATATTTATCAGCCTTAAATATTGACGCACCGCCGTTTGAGTTATTTGTATCAAATGCAATAAGTGTGTCAACATTGGTTGTAAAGTTAATTCCGCCGTCCTTAGCAACTCCGCCGTCACAACCCCAAACAAAAGGATTTGTAAACTGTTCTCCTGTTTTTGCATTAGTACCCCAAGCCGTGCCGTCCGCGTGGATTTCGGGGTTAATACTTAACGCTAAATACATAGGAATTGAATTTCGCCACGGGCGCGCCTCCTTAGAAGCGGCAAAATTATCTGACGGAGAAACAACATAGGTCGTATTTGCCATTTCCCACATAAAATATAAATTGTCATTATCCCAAGCTGCGTAGAGAGCATAATCGTCCCACGGCTGTTCGTGCATAGCGGAAGGCATATATACACGAGGGTCATCGTTCGCAACGCCTTGAGCAATAATCATTGAGCTGTCCCAATCGGAGGGATTGCCGTCAACAGTTATAGTCTTGTTTTTACCGAATTGCATATTCGGGTTTGTACCGTATTTATCCGATACAGCCTCAGTTTTATGACCGTCCGATGGAGATGAAAATGTGGTTTTCGACGGTGTGAAAGATTTTTTGTAAACATAATCGGTTGAAGTAACCTCGCCCGAATCGGAGGTTGCTGTTAAAGTTAAGGTAATATCTTTATTTCCGATAGCTCCCTGACCTACAGATACCGTGGTTGTGTCCGTGTATTCAAACACCGTACCGCCGTCAATCTGATATGTACCCTTTACCGCGTTCTTTAAACCAATTTTAACGTTCATAGTGTCGCCCGTAAATGATGTTTTATCCGCCGTATATGCAAAACCCGCAGGCTTTCCATCGGGAGTACCGTAATCTACCCATTGATTATCAGCTGTGAGAAGTTTACATTCCCCTCTTTTAATGGGAAATCCGCTGTTTTCTGGATATTGCTGTTTCTCATCACCCTCTTTACCGTTATTAACGATAATATTTTCACTTGAATAAGAGGAAGAAAATGTATAATAATACATTCCGTTTTCATCTTTTTGCATCTTTTCGCCGGGCCATTCGGCGTTTTCCTTAGTTCCATAAGCGTAAAGGTAAACATCATCCCAATTATAAGAAGAATTATCAAAATATACGATAGAAGACGCTACTGGAGATGAAGTTTTTCTGTACTTATAGGAAGTTGTTTTAGTTTCTTTACCGTCAGTTGCAGATAAATCAAGCGTAATAACGTCACCTACTTTGGCATCAACTCCTAATGTCAAAGTATCGCCGTCTTGAAATTCGATTGACTTGCCTCCGTTAAGCTTATAGCTTGAAGATACGGCATCAGAGGAATTTAAAGTTACATTAATACTGCTCATAAAGTCGCAGTCCTCGGGTGAAGCCGATACGGAAAGTCCTGGCGAATATTTACTCCAACTTGCGTCGTTACAATAGTTTCCGTATTCATTGGTCTTGCCTGTTGAAAGTACGTTACACACATATCCGCTGCCCGGGAATTTTAAATTCACTGTTTGATGTTTACCCGACTCTCCATCGTTAAACAGGAATTCCGAAAAATCAGCCTTACAGGTATAGCTGTAAATGTTTCCGCTGACGTGAGTCAGCGAATAATCATACATAGAGGAAGGTACTGAACCCGACGAAGCTGACCAATAGTAGATATAAATGGTATCAGACCATGAATCGGGCTTTTCAAAATAGATTATGTCGCCTGTTGAGGCGCATACCGCTGTTGTCATACATATTACCGCTGACATTATAATCATCAGAGATAAAAATATGCTTATAAGTTTTCGTGTTAATTTCATCTAAATCACCTTTTTCGACAAAAATTTCAATTATATTTTATTATTTTTAACTTATAAAGTCAAGCCAAAACATTTGTGCTAAGATTCTTATTAAAGATGAAAAAAGATGAAAAAAGGAGCTGTAAAACAGCTCCTTGAAGAATTAAATTATTATTTTACCTTTACTTTTAATTTAAGAGTTTTGCAGTTATTTACTTTAATTTTTAATGTTGTAGTTCCTTTCTTTAAACCTTTAACAGTTAGATTTGATGATGAGCACTTTGATGAAATTTTAGCGCACGATGAATTAGTGTATTTATTATCAACACCGCATTTCTTTCCGATAATCGAAACAGACGCGGTTTTCCCTTTCTTTACGCATACAGAGTCTTTTGAAAGCTTAGGGTCACACGAATTATCAACTGATTTAAAGTTAACGCAGGAGTCGGACTTTGCATACTTCTCCGCGCAAGAACCCTTATTAGATTTAAGCGTGCAGTCAGAAAAAGCGTTGCATCCGATTGATTTGACGCAACTCGGAACTGTTACGTTATTAAGATTGCAGTTTGAATTGTCTGAGAAACAACTGTCTATAGACGTTACCTTACAACCGTTTACACAACTCGGAAGCTTTATATTTGAACAGGAACCGTTATATCCTGTTAAGCAGGCTGTACCGTCGTTTTTAAGACAGTATGAGAAATTACCGCTTGTGCAATTTCCTTTTTTGCAATTACCGCTTAAAAGATTTGTACTTGTGCAATTCCCATTTTTGCAATTACTGCTTAAAAGATTTGTACCTGTGCAATTTCCGCTACTGCAATTACTGTTTTTACTGCTAAAAATATTAAAATTACTGCCGTTAATACATAATGCTGACGCAGGAGTTGCAAGTGCGAAAATAAAAAGTAAAGATAAAAAAACTGATATGGTTTTCTTCATTTGAAAACCTCCTTTCAGCATCCACTGTAACGCATATAAAAGCTGATGTCAATGGGATTTACGGGTGTAAATTCAGGTAACTTTTATATGGAATTTAATTTTAATATTCAATGGTAATTATCAATACAGAATTTTGATTTTATGCAAAATATTGCAAAAAACTGGGAAAAAGCTTATAATAAATTTATGAGAACTATTGAAATTAAAGAAAACGACGGCGGTCAAAGGCTTGATAAATTTTTAAGCAAACGCTTTAAAACTATGCCTAAATCGCTTATGTACAAATACATTAGAACAAAATACATTAAAATTAACGGTAAAAAGTGCGATAAGTCCGATATTTTAAAAACGGGAGATATACTTACTCTATATATTAAAGATGAATTTTTTGAAAATTATAAAGAAAAAAACTACGAATTTTTAAAAGCTCCCGATAAGCTTGACATTGTTTATGAGGACGAAAACATAATTCTACTTGACAAAAAGCCCGGAGTTATTGTTCATCAAGACAAGAATTATCATTTCGACAGCCTTGTTATGCGCCTTAAACATTATCTCTACAAAAAGGGAGAGTATAACCCGGAAAACGAAAACTCCTTTTCACCCGCTCTTGTAAACAGGATTGACAGAAATACGGGAGGTTTGGTTATAGGCGCGAAAAACGCGGAGAGTTTAAGAATACTTAACGATAAAATTCGCAGTAGAGAAATAGAAAAATATTACCTTTGCAAATTATGCGGAAAGCCAAAATACCCGAACGGAATTTTAGAAGGATATTTAGTTAAGGATAACAAGAATAACAAGGTTAAAGTTTTTAAAAATCCTGTTAAAAATTCAAAAAATATAAAAACAGAGTATAAAATTTTAAAAAGCGACGGAAAAACATCTTTAGCCGAAATTCACCTACATACGGGGCGAACACATCAAATCAGAGCGCATATGGCGTTTATAGGACACCCCTTAGTCGGCGACAGCAAATACGGGAAAAATAAGAAAAATTTTATAAACAGCGAAAAATATCAGGCTTTATACGCATATAAACTTGTTTTTAATTTCAAAAGCGACGCAGGCAGACTTAATTACCTCAACGGCAGAGAATTCAATGTTAAAGAAGTTTGGTTTGATAAATAAAAAACGGTTGAGATTTTCTCAACCGTTTTGATTTTTTCTTTTTTTAACTATTCAAAATTAACAGAAATTTCCTCGCCTATAAATTTTACATTTGAAAATTCTCTATATGGTGATACGGAATAAGAAAAAATATTAAGCTTTCTTAACGTAGTTTGACCGTTATCATCAATATATGAATTATCGGTATCATCCTGCGACTCTAACGGAGCAAATAAATCGTTATCAATACAGGAAATTTCGGAGGTTTCTGAAATTAAATTAAAACCGTTTTCGTCTTCTCTGTAAACTCTGTATTTTATTTCATCACCTGCTGAGCTCCAGTTAAGCGTATTATATTCTTCAAACTTTTCAAGTGATAAATCCTCTATAGAAAAAGTGTCGTAAACAGAGGTGTATTTTGAGTCTTCATCGCCTTTAAACCTATAGAAAAGCTTATTGCCGTCATCACGATAATTTGAATAAATCTTAGCCGCCACATTGTCATATGCCACGCTTACCGCTGCGGTAGAGTCAGGTGAATTTAAATAATTTTGCGCTACAGTAAGATTTTTTTCAACATCCTTTGTCGGGTCGTTAGCGCCGTTAAAGTAAATACATTCACTTTTAGGTGAAGTAATATTATTATTTAGAATTTTTGTATTGTCTGAACCGTAATTAATACGAACTCCATATGACAAGGGATTTGTAATTTCATTTTTTAAAATTTCGGTATCAATACTTTGGCGTACTAAGAAACCGTACTCTCCGCTGTCTGATATTTTATTATCGTTCGCTTTAGTCGCGCTTGATTCTCTTACTTTAATTCCCGTGGATTTCGTAGCGCTTATAATATTTTCCGCTACCGTTGTATTACTGCTGTTTGAATAGACGTAAACACCGCTGTTTTTATTGTTGGATAAATTGTTTTTATTGACTGAAACTTTATCGCAGGTTCTGATTGAAATACCCATATCCAAACAATCATTAACTGTATTATTTTCTAAAATAGAATTATAAGCCTTGTACGAATAAATTCCCGACATTAAGAAATTTGTTACTGAATTACCAGTTACAGTAACATTCTCATCGGCAAAGCCGGCCGCGGTAGGAGTAAGATAAATTCCTCTTGCATCTTTAATTTTGCCGTTCTTAACTGTATTTGAAATGACCGAGGTGTTTTCACAACCCTTTATTTCAATCCCATTTGATGTATCGGAAACAGAACTGTTCAAATTAATTGAGTTGTATTTAACGCTTGAATCAACAGCATAATTAAGCTGTACTCCTGCGGCAACATTACCCGAAATTGTGTTAGGCTTTACATTACCGCTTGAATCTGTTCCGACATTTATTCCGTAAACCTTATATACCCCTGCCTTTACTCCTGTTTTCGTGTCGTTCTTCTCGTAATAATCGCCCATAACTCTGACGCCGCAGGCTCTTGCATAGGTATTATTGGATTTACGAAGGTTTATTGTGTTATTGTATATATAGATTTTTGAATTTTTTACTGCATTATCACATTTACTATATGAAATCTTTTTTAAATTATAAAAATTATAACCTGCACCTGTCGTCATATTTCTTATATCAACGCCCAAGCCTACGGATTTCATAGTATTGCCGTAGATTTTTGAGTTAGTCCAATACACTCCGTAAACGGCAATTCCTCCGATATTTTGGAAAGTATTATTGTAAACCTTTATATTATTAAACGTATTTCCCAAAACCGCGTGGTGGCTTCCTATTCCGCGGAATTTATTTTTAAAGGAGGAGTTGCTGAGAGTAATATTTTTGCAGGTGGTGTAGTCAAAATTTTTAAATTCTGGCATAGCTTCCGAAGTGCAAACGTCAAGCTGTATTGCCTCTCGTCCACCGTCGTTTTTAAAAATATTAACTCCCTTGTCGTTATAAAAATTACATTTATTTATTTTTGCAGTATCTACTCCGCCGAGCTCTATGTCATGACAGTTGTAGTTATTTTTAAAAGTGCAGTTTTCAATTTTAAGATTTTTACAGTGCGCAAAACGCATTGTAGAATGTTGTATTCTCCAATTTGAAGTACCTGCCTGAGAATAAGGTACAGCCGCGTCCCAGCTTCCTCCGATTATTGTGATATTTTTTGCTCCGCTGTATCCCGACGCTTTTGACGCCTTTTTATTGTAACCGTTTCTTATAAGATTACCGTAATACTTAAAATAGCAGTTATTCGCTTTCAAAGTAGTATCGCTGTAAATTTTAATGGTACGGTCGAGATAGTAATAGCCCTTTGATACGGTAACAGTAGCAATTTTTTTAGATGTAGATTTCTTACGCGCGGTTTCCAAAGCCGCGTTGAGCGCCTTTGAAAAATTATGATTATATTTTTTCGCCTTAAATTTTTTGCTGTATTTTCCGCAGACAACTTTAACGGTACCCTTAGAGTTAGTATAGGTTACCGCTGATGAAACTGAGATTGTCAGAACGCTTAAAGCATAAAGTAAAATTATAAAAACCGCTACACTTCTAAAAATATTTTTTTTCATAATAAAAATCCTATTCTGTAATACACATCATAGCGCACATAGTTCCTCGACGTCCGTTTGTCGCACGGTGCGACCATAAAAAATTGCTGTTACATTTAGTACATAAATCCGATACTGTAATATTATTCGGTAAAACACCTGATTTTATTAAAATTTGACGATTTGTTTCCAAAAGGTCTATCATAAATTTATTATTCTGTTTTGGAATAATAAATTTTGACGTATCTAAGTCCGACAGCTTATAAAATTCATCGGCGCAAACCTTATCTACCTCATAACAGCATTTGGAAACAGCAGGTCCTACGGCACACTTCAAATCTTTTGGATTGGTGTTAAATTTAGCAGTCATTTTCCTAATTACTTTTTCACCTATTCTTCCGACTGTTCCGCGCCAGCCCGCGTGGGCTAAACCAATTGCCTTTTTATTTGTATCAACAAAAAAAAGCGGAGTACAGTCAGCATAATAAGTTACCAAAGTAACATTTTTTTCATTTGTAATTAATGCGTCAACACTCTCAATATCACGGGGTTTTGTTATACCTACTCCACAATTTTCGCTTGTGACACACCTCACAAACGTATTGTGATCTTGAGCGGACGCAACTAAGGTATCAAAGTCAAGGCCGATGCTTTCACATAACCTGTGATAGTTTTCCACAACGTCTTCTTTTTTATCGCCACGGTTAAATGCCAAATTCATTGTGGAAAAAATTCCCTTGCTGACTCCTCCCAATCGGGTTGAAAAAGCGTGTTTAATAAAAGATATTTCGCTCAAAGAATCATAAGTAAGATACGGAACTGTATCAGGGTTATTAAGACTCATTGTATGGCTTGAAAAATTCACAAATATCACCAAATATATTCTATACCAAATTTATACATCTTGCAAGTTACAATAATCTTTGGTATAATATTTAAGGAAAAATTTGATATAAAAATGATTTGAGGCGGATAAAATGAATAAGGAAATTTTTGGTAATAACATTGAGACAAATTGCGAATACTGCGACAACTTTAATAAATCAAACAATGAGTTTAGATGCGATAAAAAAAAGGAAATAAAAAAAGGCAAGTGCAGAAAATTTGAATATAATCCTACACTTAGAATTCCAAAAAGCAAGGCAAAAATGATGAAATTTAAAAAAGAAGATTTTGAGATTTAAGGATACTTTTACATAAAAAATTTAGAAATAGAAGTCGGGTGACATATTGACAAAATTTACCTTGTCACCCGACTTTTTTAATTATATCTTGCTTTTAGCAATAGCAGTCAGCAATTCTTTTAAGACGTTTTTCCGCACTTTTTATATGACGGGTCACGGTTGAGGGATTTAGATTTAACTCGCACGCAATATTTTTCATACTTCTCCCTTTTAAATAATGCTCGCAAATACAATAGCGCTGGCGGTCGGTAAGTTCGTTTGCAATAGCATAATTAAGAATTTTTTTCATTTTTGCAATATCGTTTTCGTTTGTTTCTCTGTAATCGTGGTCAAAGTAAACCAACCTGTGCTCGTTTTTTTCAGTTATTGAAATTCTCCTATGCCGCATTTTTATTCTCCTTTGCTCTTGATTCAAGCATTTTTGCGGTATTTAAAACATCATAATAAATATAACGGTAAGAAGCGATAATTGAGTTGAGCTTTTCTTCGTTTGCATGACCTTTATTCTTTAAAATCGCCTCATATTTTCTTATAGTTTTCATTACTCTTTCGGCGTCTTTATAATATTCCTGCGCCCATTCGATATAATTCATATAAAGTCCTTTCAAAAATGATTTTTATTCTCTGATATTTGCAAGATTATTCGGGGCTTAACAATCTTGTAATTAAATTATAGCAGAATATTTGTTCGATTACAATACTTTTTAGAAAATTTGTTCGATTTTGTGGTGATGTATCAAAATCAGGACTTTGTTAACAACATAAACAATTTTAATTTAATTTAAAGCAATATACAGCAAAAAAGCAGTAATATACAGCAAAAAACAGGTTGGAAATTTAAAATTACAATATCTTCATCGCAGATATTCAAATATATAAAAAACGTCTATGTTGTATCCTAAGTCGGATAGAAACATAAACGTTAATGGGTATTAATTGTTATTAATTTTAAAGTTAAGAATTAAATATATAGCGCTCAATTTCTCTCTAACTAAAGTAATAAGTAAAGAACGGCTTAAAAAACATTTTTTAGAAAATAAGAGGATTTAACAATACGGTTTGAGGGATATTCTTTTCAGAAAATGGTTTAATTTTATGATGCGGAGATATTAAAATTAATCATCGGAGAGCTTGGGAGGTTCATTAAGAAAGGTTTTTTTCTTTATTGTTATTCCGTCAAATTTAAGGCGCATTGAAATTCTTCCGTTAAACTGTTTTCTGCATTTAGGACAACGGAATTTTGCTACGAAATTTTTATTTTTCACCTTAAAATGGGTAAGCTGTTCGGCGCGAATCTGGCAGTCGTCACAAATGAAGTAAAGCTGGCTTCTGTCTACAAGCGGATTATTTATATCAGTAATCTGCTTATTTTTAAAGGTGACTTTGTGATAAAATTCATCATTCGCTTTATAAACATACTTCTTGAACTTTCCTTTATCATAAACCATTTTAAGGCATTTTAGGCTTAAAATTGCGTCAGTATAGGCTCTGTGCAAGTCTTGTTCATCACTTTTAATGTTTAGCATATCAGCGCAGTTCTGAAGTCCGAGCTGTGACGCAGGATTATGAGCGCCGAGTGCATATTCGCAGTACTCCTGCAAATTACAGTAATACTTTAAAAACGGAATTTCACTGTCGCCTGTATAGTAGTTGTAATTGTCCATAAGCGTTAAAATATCTGATGTTCCCCAAGTGAGGATTATACTGTTTTTTGCAAATTCCGTGAATTTGTCCGTAGCTGTTTGAAAGCTTTCACCCTTTGTAAAAAGCTCATCGTTGTCAATATGTGTTAACGACGCGATATGACTGCTTAATTTTTTCCCTATTTCAGGCTTTACAAGCATTGAAAAAGTATCTTTAATATTTAACTCGTTATCAACTTTAACCGCGCCGAACTCAATTATTTCATTTACATAGTGGTGAACCTTTTTGCTGTAGGAGCCATTCCACTCCAAATCGAGAATAACGATATCCATTAAATTACTTCTTTCTGAACTGCTGTTTCATTCTCTGTTCTTTAGAGAGAATCATTTTTCTCATTCGTATATTGTTCGGAGTTACCTCGACTAACTCGTCATCAGCTATAAATTCAAGGCACTGTTCAAGTGACAGAACTGTCGGAGGAGTAAGTTTAAGCGCGTCGTCAGAACCGGAAGCACGGGTATTTGTAATATGCTTTTTCTTGCAAACATTTACAACAATATCTCCTGCTTTTGGAGATTCGCCGACAATCATACCCTCATAAACGGGAACTCCCGCTCCGATAAAAAGTTTTCCCCTTTCCTGAACCTGATAAAGTCCGTAGGCAACGCTTTCTCCTGTTTCAAAGGCTACGAGAGAACCTTGGTGACGTGTTATTATCTCTCCCTTAAATGGCTCGTACGAGTCAAAAACGTGATTCATAATGCCGTTTCCGTTAGTATCGGTTAAAAATTCGGGGCGATAACCCATTAGCCCTCTTGACGGAATTTTAAACTCAATATGGGTAATTCCGCTTTCTCTTGTACCCATATTGACAAGCTCCGCTTTTCGTGAGCCTAACTTTTCCATTACCGCTCCGACATAGCTGTCGGGTACTTCTACCATAAGATATTCAATCGGCTCGCACAATACACCGTCAATTGTTTTTGTAATTACCTGAGGGCGTGAAACCTGAAATTCGTAATTTTCACGGCGCATTGTTTCAATAAGAATTGAAAGGTGTAGTTCTCCCCGTCCGCTAACCTTAAACGTATCGGCAGAATCCGTCTCCTCTACCCTGAGCGCGATATTTGTTTCAATTTCACGGAAAAGCCTGTCGCGGATATTACGCGAGGTTACATATTTTCCGTCCTGACCCGCAAAGGGAGAGTTATTTACCATAAAATTCATCGTTACTGTCGGCTCGTCAATTTTGACGAACGGCAGAGGGTCAATATTATCTGCATCGCAAATTGTTTCTCCTATGTTTATATCATTAATTCCGCTTACGCAAACAATATCTCCGCAGGTCGCTGTTTCGCTTTCAACACGCTTTAAGCCCTCAAACTTATATAATTTTGAAATTTTTACATTCGTTACAGTACCGTCGCTGTGGCACAAAACAGCCTGCTGACCGTTTTTTACACTTCCGCGCTCAATGCGTCCCACTCCGATACGACCTACAAAACGGTCGTAATCTATATTGGATAAAAGCAGCTGAAGTCCGCCGTCAGGGTCGCCGTTCGGCGCGGGAATTTCATTTATAATCGCGTCAAACAACGCGGTCATATCTTCGGCTTTCTCATACGGGTCGTTGGACGCGTAACCGTCTTTAGCTGAGGCGTAAACAACGGGAAAATCGAGCTGGTCCTCATCGGCTCCAAGCTCGATAAACAAATCGAGCACCTCGTCTACTACCTCCTCAGGTCTTGCGCCGGGGCGGTCAATTTTATTCAGAACAACCAAGGGCTTTTTTCCTAACCCCAGAGCTTTCTTTAAAACAAATCTCGTCTGAGGCATACAGCCCTCAAATGCGTCGACAAGAAGTACAACGCCGTCCACCATCATAAGGATACGCTCTACCTCGCCTCCGAAATCAGCGTGGCCCGGAGTATCCACAATATTTATTTTTACTCCGTTGTACATAACAGCGGTATTTTTTGAAAGAATTGTAATTCCGCGCTCGCGCTCCAGGTCGTTTGAATCCATTACGCGCTCGTTTACTTCCTCATTTTCACGAAAAACTCCGCTTTGCTTTAAAAGCTGGTCCACTAAGGTTGTTTTTCCGTGGTCAACGTGAGCAATTATGGCTACGTTTCGTAAATTTTCTGCAATACTCATACAATCATTCCTTTTGATTATTCCATTTTTTTACCTTTAAATTACCAATGGGTAATTATAACACTTTGTATTTAAAATTTCAACTTTAAATTGGAGCAACGCTCTGCTTTGCTTGCAAGGAGCAGAGCTTGCGAACGATTGCAACCAGCGCAAGGAGCGTTAGCTCCTCAGGGTTTCAGCGGGGGATTATATCCCACCGATGAAAGTCTGATATGTTTCCCGCCTAAAAGGCGAAGTGCATCTGCGCTTATGTTATATTTGACTATGATTATTTGAAAATTTATGTTAAATATTTTCTTGTTTTATGATACAATAAAATTCGGAGATGATAAAATTGTCGAAAAAAGAATTTATAAAAAGATTTTTCCTTTTTACAGCAGGATTGTTTTTTGTTGCTTTAGGTATAGCATTTTCAAAGAGAGCCGACCTCGGTATTTCGACAATTTCCTCTGTACCTAATGTTATAAGCATTAAATTTGATTTTCTTTCATTTGGCTTTTGGTCAATGGCGTGGAATATTCTGCTTGTTTTCGGGCAGATTTTAGTTCTTAGAAAGAATTTTCAGAAACTGCAATTGTTACAGATACCTTTGTCTTTTTTGTTCGGATATTTTACCGACATAAACTTAAATATTGTATCAATTATTCTTTCAGACGGATATATCGTTAAATTTTTATTGGTTTGTATAGGTGTTGTTGTACTTGCATTTGGTATATCGCTTACCATAATTGCGAACGTCATTTTTAACTCGGGAGAAGGAATGGTAAAAGCAATTTCAGATGTAAGCGGTAAACCGTTCGGCAAAATAAAAACGATTTTTGATATATGCTGTGTAACGACAGCGGCAACTCTTTCATTAATATTTTTTAACTTTCAAATTGTCGGCATAAGAGAGGGTACTCTTATCGCCGCGCTTTTTACGGGAGTTACAGTCAGTTTGTTTTCAAAAATTCTTAAAAAACCTGTTTCAAAATTATTAGGTTTAAAGTAAAATACATATTTATAAAAACTTTACTTTATATTCAAGTTGTGATAAAATTAACAGGAATGGATGAAAATATTATAAAGTATTTTTAGGAGGTAATTTATGGGTTTAACAATTGCGCAGAAAATAATAAAAAGCCATATTGTTGACGGTGAAATGGTTGTAGGTCAGGACATCGGTCTGAAAATTGACCAGACCCTTACCCAGGATGCCACGGGAACTATGGCATATCTCGAATTTGAGGCTATCGGTGTTCCGAGAGTTAAAACAGAAAAAAGTGTAGCTTACATAGACCACAACACGCTCCAGACAGGCTTTGAAAACGCTGACGACCACCGTTTTATTCAGTCAGTCTGCAAAAAACACGGAATCTATTTTTCAAGACCCGGTAACGGAATATGTCATCAGGTTCATTTGGAACGTTTCGGAAAACCGGGAAAAACATTAATCGGCTCGGACAGCCACACCCCCACGGGAGGCGGTATCGGTATGCTTGCCATAGGCGCGGGCGGACTTGACGTTGCGGTCGCTATGGGAGGCGGAGCATATTATATTACAATGCCTAAAATGGTTAAGGTTAACCTTACGGGAAAATTAAAGCCCTGGGTCAGCGCTAAGGATATTATCCTCAAAGTGCTTGAAGTTATGTCAGTTAAGGGCGGAGTAGGCAAAATCGTTGAGTATGCGGGAGAAGGAGTTAAATCTTTATCCGTTCCCGAAAGAGCCACAATCACCAATATGGGCGCGGAGCTCGGAGCTACTACATCAATTTTCCCGTCAGATGAGGTTACAAAAGAATTTTTAAAGGCGCAGAACAGAGAGGAAGATTATATTGAGCTTTCCTCCGACGCTGACGCTGAATATGACGAAATAATTAATATTAATTTAGACAAGCTTAAACCACTTGCGGCTTGTCCTCATTCACCCGATAATATAAAAACTATCGAGTCGCTTTCGGGACAAAAAGTAAATCAGGTTTGTATAGGCTCCTGTACCAATTCATCTTACAGAGATATGATGAAAGTCGCCGCTATTCTAAAAGGCAAGACTGTTGCTGACGGCGTAAGCCTTGCAATCGCCCCCGGAAGCAAACAGGTTCTTAATATGCTCGCTTTAAACGGCGCTTTGGGCGATATGATTGCGGCAGGCGCAAGAATTTTGGAAAGCGCGTGCGGTCCCTGTATCGGTATGGGACAATCCCCGAACTCGGGCGGTATTTCACTAAGAACATTTAATCGTAATTTTGAGGGACGTTCGGGAACCGCGGACGGACAAATTTATCTCGTTTCTCCCGAAACCGCGGCGGCGTCCGCGTTAACAGGCGTATTTACAGACCCGACCACACTCGGTGATGATGTTGAAATTGAAATGCCTGAAAAATTCCTTATAAATGATAATATGATAATCGAACCCGCTTCAGTTGAGGAAATGGACAGCGTTGAAGTTCTCAGAGGTCCGAACATAAAGCCTTACCCGAAAACCTCTCCCCTTTCAGATAAAATTGAGGCCTCCTGCAGTTTAAAGGTCGGCGATAACATTACAACCGACCATATTATGCCCGCGGGAGCAAAAATTCTTCCGCTGCGTTCAAATATTCCGAAAATCTCCGAGCATTGCTTTACAGTATGCGACAAGGATTTTCCGAGCAGAGCAAAGGCATTGGGAAGCAGTATTGTTGTTGGAGGAGAAAATTACGGCCAGGGCTCGTCAAGAGAGCACGCCGCGCTCGCCCCGCTTTATCTCGGAGTTAAGGCGGTTCTTGTAAAGAGCTTTGCGAGAATCCACAGGGCAAATCTTATTAACGCGGGAATTATTCCTCTTACTTTTGCAAATGCTTCGGATTATGATAAATTTAACCTTGGCGACCAGCTGGAGCTTCCAAACGTTAAACAGGAAATTATGGATGGAAAAAATATAACAGTTGTAAACAAGACTAACGGCGAAACTGTCACGGCTGTATGCGAGCTTACGGACAGGACAAAGGCAATTATTATTGCAGGCGGTTTGCTTGATTACACAAAGGAGAATAGCTAATGAGTAAAATCCAGATGAAAACTCCGCTCGTTGAGATGGACGGAGACGAAATGACAAGAGTTATATGGCAGGAGATAAAGGATATACTTTTACTGCCGTATATTGACCTTAAAACGGAATACTACGACTTAGGCCTTGAAAACAGGGAAAAAACTAAGGATAAGGTTACCTTTGAAAGCGCAGAAGCAACTAAAAAATACGGAGTTGCCGTAAAATGCGCTACAATTACGCCGAATGCTGCAAGAATGCCCGAATACAACCTGAGTGAGATGTGGAAAAGCCCGAACGGAACAATCCGCGCCGCTTTGGACGGTACTGTTTTCAGAGCGCCTATTCTTGTAAAAGGTGTTACACCATATATTCCGACCTGGACTAAGCCTATTACAATAGCGCGTCACGCTTACGGCGACGTATATAAAAACACGGAAATGAGAGTTGAGGGCGGTTCAAAAGCTGAGCTTTTGGTAACTAAGGCTGACGGTTCTACGGAAACAAGCCTTATTCACGAATTTAAAGGCGATGGTATTATTCAGGGATTGCACAATCTTGACGACAGTATTTCCTCATTTGCAAGAGCCTGCTTTAATTACGGTCTTGATACCAAACAGGATGTTTGGTTCTCAACTAAGGACACAATAAGCAAAAAGTACGACCACAGATTTAAGGACATTTTTGCAGAAATTTTTGAAAACGAATATAAGGAGAAATTTGAAAAGGCGGGAATTGAGTATTTCTATACCCTTATTGACGACGCTGTAGCGAGGGTTATCCGTTCAAACGGCGGTTACATCTGGGCTTGCAAAAACTATGACGGCGATGTTATGAGCGATATGATTGCGACTGCTTACGGCTCGCTCGCTATGATGACGTCCGTACTCGTTTCACCCGACGGGGTTTACGAATATGAGGCGGCTCACGGTACAGTACAGCGTCACTACTACAAGCACCTTAAAGGTGAGGAAACCTCAACGAACTCGGTTGCTACGCTTTTTGCGTGGACGGGAGCGCTTAGAAAAAGAGGCGAGCTTGACGGACTTTCACAGCTTGTTTCGTTTGCCGATAAGCTTGAAAAAGCTGTTATTGACACTATCGAAAGCGGAATAATGACGGGCGATTTATACCTCATTTCAACTCTTGAAAATAAAAAGAAAGTTAATACCACGGAGTTTTTAGAGGCAGTAAACGAAACCCTCAAAGGACTTTTATAATATAATAGGCTGTTTTAAACAGCCTATTATAAAAATTGAGAATTGAACCTTGAAATTTTCAAGGTTCATTTGTCAGTTTTAATACAAAACAGAAGGATATGTTATGAACAAGGAAAAAATATCAAAGTCGGTAATCAGGCGACTGCCGAGATATTACAGATTTTTAAGCGAGCTTGAAGAACAGAATGTTGAGAGAGTAAGCTCGGGAAAACTTGCTCAAATTATGAGAACTACCGCGTCGCAGGTCAGACAGGATTTAAACTGTTTCGGCGGATTCGGACATCAAGGCTACGGCTACTCCGTTTCTACTCTTAAATCAGAGATAATAAAAATACTCGGACTTAACAACAGATATAAAGCCGTGCTTATCGGAGCGGGTCATATCGGCACCGCAATCGCGGCACATATGAAATTTAATAAGCTTGGATTTGAGCTTATAGGTATTTTTGACAACAACGAAGAAATTTGGGGCAGTAAAATTAATGAACTTGAAATTCTGGATATAAAAAACTTGGAGCAATTCTGCAATGAAAACAAGGTCGATGTGGCATTTTTATGTATTCCTAAAAACGCGGCTCCCGAAACAGTGAAAAGACTTTATCAGCTTGGAATTAAAAACTATTGGAACTTTACACACTATGATATTCAAGGGGATTATCCTGATGTTGTGGTTGAAAATGTTCATTTAAGCGATATGATGATGACCTTATGCTACAGTATGAACGAGGGACTTTAATATGAGTAAGCCATTAAGCAAATATTTAAGCAGAAAAATTAAATTTATTTCGGTTATTGCAATGTTTGCTATTGTTTTTGTTAATTCATACAACTATGGTAACGGCTATCTCGCTCCCTATTCCGTAACAAAAACAGGCTTTAACGCTGCGGAAATGTTTGAATACTTTTTCAGTAACGGTTTGTTTGCGTTTGCAGTTCCGATGTTCCTTATATTTTCGGGATTTCTGTTTTTTATAAAATACGAAAACAGTGTTAATGGATATATCAATAAAATACGGAGCAGAATTTTCCCCTTGCTTGTCCCCTATGTAATTTGGTCAATTCTCTCAGGTATAGCAATAATTATACTTTCTAATTTTGAGAATTTTAAAAACCTAAAATTTATAAGGGATAATTTAGTCGGACTCAATGAGTTTTATATCTATCTAATAAAACCGCCTGCGTACCAGCTCTGGTTTTTAAGGCAAATTATGCTGCTTTCTGTTTTTGCCCCGATAATATATATTCTTGTAAAGTACACAAAAACCTTTATTTTGATTCCTTTCGGTGTATTATGGTTTTTTAACATTGATTATATAATTAATTCGCAGGCTCTTTTCTACTTTAGCATTGGCGCGTCATTCGCGATTTCAGGAAAATGGCGCAATTTTACTAAACGCGACAACAGGATACAGGCAGGATTTTTCTCCGCACTATGGATTATGTTAAGCTTTGGAAATATGTTTTTGGCGTCACTTTCAAAAAATTTAATTGCGATAAACACCTTGCATAAACTCACGGAGGTTATTGGAATTGCAGGAATGTGGCTTTTGTTCGACCATATCGTAAAGCTTATTAACAACAAAAAGTTCCTGCTTTTAGCGTCCGCTCACCTATTCTTCGTTTACGCATTGCACGAGCCGTTATTACGCATCAGCTATCAGCTCGCCTTTTTACCTGACAGCAGTGATTCGAGCCATTTTATCCTTTATATATGTCTCCCGATTTCAATTATCGCGGTATGTATTATAGTTAGTATGGTTATAAGAAAATTATTTAGACCTGTTCATAAACTTATGACAGGCGGTAGAAACAACTGATAAATAATACGCAAAAACCTCCGATTAATCGGAGGTTTTTTAATGTAAAATCTTGTAATATACGCGAAAGCGTACGCACTTTGTGCGTACGCTTTTTATCGCTTTAATTATTAATTCAGTTGAGTTCAGCTACAACCTTTTTAACAGCCTCTAACGCCTCGTCGGGAAGCTTATCGTAACCTTCCTTGTTTACCGCAAATCCCTCAATAGCTTTTACACGGTTTTCCATAGCGGATTTAAGAGCGGCTTTATAATCAGCGTCATCAATATTAACGTCAAAGCCCTCCCAGTCCATAATCTCAATATCGGAGAAAGGACCCCATTTCTTAAATTCAGCCTTTTCTTCAACAATTGCCTCTAAAATACCAAGTGTATCGGAAGGTTTAACCTTTTTGCCCATAAAGTCGCCTGTATTAATGATGTAACAGTCAACATTCTTCTCTTCAACAAGCTTTTTAAACTTAACGTAATCGTTCTTTAACGGATATGTTCTGAACGGGTTAGCGTAAGGAACAATACGCAGAGCGTTCATATCTGTACCTGCCGCTACACGCTCGGCGGTAGACGTCTTTGTCGCAAGAGTTGCGCCCATTACTGAAGCTAAAGACGAACCTTTCAGCTTAACAACGGGAGGGATTGTCGGATCCTTCATAATCCAGAAAATTGCATTTACGGGAGCGTCAATCTTATCTACACGGTTTGGCGACCAAAGCTTAGACTTGATAGCACGGCCGTTACCGTTACGAATATCCTCTGTTACAAGCTGAACCTTTCCGTCCTCGTCAATTGTAGCTCCGCAGTTCTGGCAGGTTAAGAGATATTTATTATCGGGACAACCAGCAGGATAGTCGGCTGTTTTATCAAAATAAGTCGGTTCCAAAGCGATTGACGCGCAGGTATCGGAATTGATAATAAACGCATCATCATGGAGAACCTTAATTTCATATTTTCCGTTGTGCTTTGCGTGGGTAAGAGTTGATTTACCTGAACCAGAAAGTCCGTAAACGGAAGCGACAAACTTTCTGCCGTCATTTAAAATATATTCTTTCTGACCGCCGTGACAGGAAGCATAACCGTTACGATTTGCAATAGCCCAAGCCATTGTAAGAGTACCCTTTTTATGCTCTCCGAAGTACTTCATACCCAAAATAGCCGCAACATTGGCGTCTGTGTCAAAATAGCAGAGAGTAAGCGGGTCTGAAAGACAGCTGTAATCAACGTCGGGAGACTCTGTGGGAGCCCACTGCGGGTCGGAGAAAATGTAAATATCAGTTTCCTTGCCGTCGCCTACAGGTTTTGAATTTTTATACATCTTTACATATTCGTCTGACATATACTGGAAGTTTAACATCCACGAATACATAAGATTTTCTTCTCCCTCAGGGATAAGAAGATGTGCCTTAACCATAAATTCGGGGTCAAGACCTACGAATACGGTAGCGTGATAAAGCTTTCTGAAACGTGTTTTATACACTGCGTCCATAACAACCTTATCAAGCTTTGTATCGTCTACTCCCGGCTCGCCCTTGATACGGCGTGCGGCAGCGTAACGTCCTGTAACCGCGCCGTCATTCATAAGAAGCACCTTAGCGTCAGCGTCCAAGCCAAACTCCTCTCCTCTGTAAACGGGAAGGTCGGTTACGATTGTACCCGGTGAATTTTTAGCAAGATTATAAGCTTCCTTTAAGGTATTAACCTGAACAACATTGTTGCCGTAGAAAGCAGTTTCAATAATGGAACGGGTTTTTGAAAAACCAACTTTTCCCGCACCGATTTCTTCAGTTTTGTAATTAGCTTTTGTTGACATAAAATCTACTCCTTCTTAAAAAATTACCATTTAAGTATAAGCCAAAACCCGGTTAGCGATACTAAACAATTTTTTTATATTTTAATACTAAACCGACATAAAGTCAAGTAAATGCAGAGTTAAAATCCTCAACTTGCAAAAAATCTATAAAATAGCTAAAAAAACACGGTTTTTAGCTTTTATATTTAAATATTTTATAACTATATAATTCATAAAATAACATTTCTGTAAATTTTCCTTTTGCTCTTTAATTTTTCGTGAAAATATTATATTATATAGATATAAAGATTTGCGAGGTAATTATGGAATACAATGCGAAATGCACCAAATGCGGTTATATATTTGATACTGACGAAAGCTTAGAAAAATGCACCTGTCCTCTTTGTAATGAGGAAGTTTTAACAAAGGAAGCAACCGATAATTTTAATGATAACTTTAAACCCAATTTGACAGAAAAGCGAAGTACAGGTAAAATAATACTCGATTTTATTATATTCGGCTTTTCATTTTGCGCGTTTATTTTTATTTTATATTTTTTAATTTCGTTTATAGTGTGGTACGGTAAATAATGGAAAAAAACAGAAGTAAAGAAGAAATTTATAAAAGCCTTAAAAAGCAGAAAATAAAACGAATAAGATTTGTTGTGTTGTTTATACTTATGTTGATTTTTATGACGGCTGTCAGTGTTTATTTTATTGTTTTTAATAATATTGACAATTTTTTAGGTTATTTTCAAAAATAATGGACAAATATTAAATATTATACCTTTTAATTTAAAAAAATATATGATAAAATTAGATTATCAAATAAGAAAGGGTGCTTATTATGGCTTCAGATTTAACTAAAAAAATTAATGATATTGAGGACACAAAATTAAAATCAGGCGAACTTTTTATGTATGGTCACTGCGACCAAAACGGAGATATTAATGCGGGTGTATGCTGTGAAGAAGCTGATTTAGAGGCTATTGAAAGCACGATGCAATACATTATGGTTCAGACTGCCAAGGTTCTCTATGACAGCAACCCGGAAATAACCAAGGAAGATATAGCTGAAATCCTCTTTACTGATTTATTCGGAAGTATTAATCTCTTTATACAGGAGCTTGACAGAAATAAGGATGAAAGTGAAATCAGAGATGAAGCTGCGGATTTACTTACAGATGTATTTGAGGATTTTGATTTTTACGGCGAATTTGAATAATTTTTAATATTTAATATCGGGAATACGGCTTTGATTAAGTAAAGCTGTATTCCCGATATTTTTTAAATAAGGGCTAAGAAAAAACCTGTCAGGAAATATCCTGACAGGTTTTAATATTAGGTTTCGTAAATTGGCTTTGCGTCCGGATTATCATCAGGATTTACATCGTAGATAATTAAGTTTGCTCCATCCTTGCTGTCATCAATTACAACCCAAAGGTCATTTTGCACAAAGCCCTTGCAATCGGGTGACTGCGGAGTGCCGTTGTTTGAAACGATAAGGTTGTATGAATCATCGCTGCTGGAAGCCGTAAAGCTCATTGTGTACCAGCCTTTGCTGTCCTTTGATGTTAAAGTATCTCCGGGCCAATCTTTATTTGTAGTGTACTGGCTTGCTGAATCAAGACCATTTTTACCGCCCCAAACCCAAAGCGTTGGAGCCCAAGTACCTTCTCCGCTGTGCTTAACGTGAATATTTACATCGGCAGATCCGGCATTGTAATAATAATTAATTTCAGTATTTCCAAACGGAACGGTTACTTCTTCCTTGGGAAGATTTTTTTCGTCAAGAGCATAGCCGAGCGCTACTCCTCTCTTTGCCTTATAGGTTTCTCCTACTCTGCCTGTATAAGTAACGGAGTTTGAAACCTTATCTGTAGTACCGCTCTTATAATAGTTAACGGTAACCGATCCTGTACCCACGCTCATTTTAGCGAGATACTTCTGAATCATTGTAACATCGTTGATATTTACGGTTCCATCCATTGTAACATCAGCAAGTTTTTCCTGCTCATTTGTTAACTGAACGGTTTTAGCAACAGCTCTCTGAACAAATGTTGCGTCATTGATATTTACTTTTTTGTCGCCGTTAACATCAACCTTTACCGAAGCGGGAACATAATAGTTAAAGTTAAGGATTACATTCTGGTCAGCATCTTTAAATGTGCCGTCCATATCACCCTCAACACCTGAAAGCTCATAAGAACTGTCAACGCTTGTCGGAATTGCTACAGAATATTTTGAACCGATTGTACCTGTAACGGTATAAGAATCAATAACCTCACCTGTTACGGCATTAACTGCTTTAACCTTAACAGAGCCTTGATCAGACTTTAATGCAACCTTGTCAAAGCTTGCTTTATCAACAGCAACTATCATTGATCTTGCAGGAAGTTTAAATACACTGCCGTTTGTGCTAAGCTGTTTTACGCCTGCCTGCTGGTCGTCGGCAATAATAACCCAATCTTTTACTCCGCTTACTTCATCAAGAGTATATTCAGCAGGATTTTTTGAAGCATTGGCGATAACAGCAAGCTTATTCCACTCGCCCTCTGTATTATTAGTCCAAACGCCTGCGTATGTTGTAGTCGGATTCTTAGAGCCCGAATAAAGCATATAATTGTCAGCAGACGCATTAGTGTTATCTGTCAGAGGTGAAAAATGTTTACGGATATTAAGCATACCCTTATAATATGAAACGATGTCCGCATTTGATTTTGCGAGCGACCAGTCAATCATATTCTCTGTAGCAGATGATGAGTAACTGTTTTCATCATTGTCTTTTGAACGTCCCATTTCCTCGCCGGCGAGCATAAATGTTATACCCTGTGACATTGCAAGCATACCGCCTGTCATCTTGTTTTCAGCTACAAGAGTTGAGTGACGCGCACGGAAATAGTCTGTGAGAAGCTGTGAGTCGGCAAGTCTGTCCCAAAGCGTCTGGTTATCGTGGCAAGAAGCATAGGTTACAGTTTGTGAGGGCTGTTTAGCATGCCAGTTACCGCTCTTTGTATTAGCTAAAACGCCGTAAACAACAGCCTGATAGGAACCCGCTGTACCCTGAATCCAACCTGTGTTGGTTTTCTGGAACACACCGCCTTTTAGACCGTCGCGGATACCATCGTTAAAGAAAGCAACTCTTTCATTTAATTCGGAGGCATTAGCCTGAACCGCCTGTTTAAATGTTTGGCCTGTGCAGGTTGTTGCAGGATATGTACCCGAACCGCCTGTCCAGCCTTCGCCCCATGTTGTAATACGCGGGTCAACCTTATCAAGAGCCTCGCGGATAAGGTTCATTGTTTCCGTATCGTGAAGTCCCATAAGGTCAAAACGGAAGCCGTCAACATGGTACTCGTTTACCCAATACAGACAGGACTGAATCATATAATTTCTGTACATTAAGTTTTCGGACGCTGTTTCGTTTCCGCATCCTGAACCATTTGAATACGCACCTGTGGCGGTCATACGGTAATAATAGTTAGGAACTGTATGCTCAAAGCAGGAATCAGCCGAGAATGTGTGATTGTAAACAACATCCATAACAACTGCGATACCTGCATTATGGAGAGCCTGAATCATCTGCTTACATTCTTTGATACGAACATTACCGTCATACGGGTTTGAAGAATATGAACCCTCGGGTACGTTGTAGTTTACAGGGTCATAGCCCCAGTTAAACTGTGAATCATTACCTGATTCATCAACTGAACCGTAATCATAGAATGGGTTAATCTGGACTGTTGTGATGCCTAATTCTTTAAGATAATCAACGCAGGTTGCAATTTTTCCCTCTTTGTTTAATGTGGTTCCCTTTTCTGTGAAAGCAAGGTACTTTCCGCGGTTAGCGTCTGATACTCCCGAGTTTTCGTCGTAGGAGAAATCCTTAACGTGAACTTCCCAAACGGAATTCTGTGTGTTTTTGTCACGAAGAACGTGGGTATCCTTATCCCAACCATCGGGGTCAGTATCGTTTAAGTCACAAATCATAGAACGCTTTCCGTTTACACCTGTTGCTACAGAATAAACGTCAGCAGTTTCGTTTGTTGTTGTTTTTGCGCCTGTTACATTCTTTGCGGTAATTGTGTAAGTATAATACTTATTCTTTAAATCACCGTCAATTTTAACAGACCAAACGCCTGTAAAGGTTGATTCATCACCGGGAGTTGAATAAACCTTTTCGAGCTTAGTTGTACCAAGGTCCTTAGCATCCTTTTCGCTGTCACTTCCTGTAGCATAAAGGTTTACGCTTATTTCTGTTGCTGTAGGCGCCCATACCTTAAAGGTTGTGGACTCCTTTGAATAGGTTGCGCCAAGGTCATTTTCATTATAGCCGTACGCTTTATCAAGCTCACGCGCAGCGGTAGCATAAGCTGTATCGCCCGTAGAGCTTTTAGAAGTAGTTGCGGCGTTAGCCAATACAAATGATGACGCCATAAGCACAACGCAGAGTAATGTGGACAAAATTTTCTTTGCCATATTATGTTTCCTCCTTTAAAAACCTGATATACAGGTATAATTTACTTTTATGAAATATCAATACTTTTCATAAGAAAAGATTTTCGGCGTTTATAGTAAATAAATGAACAAAAGGCTACTGCGACAATAAGCAGTAATATAATTAAAATCATAGGAATATATGATGCAATTGAAACAGGATTATAAATATAAATAACATTTTGCTGTGCATCTGTATACACACCTTTACTGTTATCGGGAATTTTTGAAAGCTCATAGTTTTCAAAATCTATAGTTGTAGTTTTATAATCCGAACCGTTATCGCCCGATAATGTATCGGTTCCGAGGATTTTTCCGTCAGACGACATATAAATTATGTTTACACTGCAAGTCTTATCGTCCGAAGAATTTTTTGTGTATCTGTAATTTACATTTATATTTTTATCTGAAAATGTACCGCAACCGTTTTTGGGAAGCTTATCAAGATTAAGGCTGTAACCGTCTACGGACGGAATTTCCAAGGTTATGTACGGCTGTCCGTTTCTGTTAGTCATAACGAGGGAATCTGTTATATTTTTCTCAGTTGCATCATCTATAAAATTAAAGGTAACGCTTGAATAAGAACCGTTATATTTTTCACAATGAAAATCACAATAATGAACGGAATCACTGAAACTGCCCGTAGAACCCTCTGTTTTCTTTATATTGTAATCCATTAAAACAGAGTTTATCGGCTGTATATTAAAATCAGAGCCAATTTTTCCGTTTACGGCGTAACTCTTAAAAATATCATTTCCGTTATAATAACGAACAATAACCTTACCGTTTTTACTGTGCTTTGAAGAATTGTTATACCCCTCTCTGTCAACTAAAATTGCAGCGGATTTCGGACTGACTGAAACCTTCCCGCTTACAATAGCCAAGCTTTCCATTCCCGCAACGGTTTCATTCGCAAGCTGAACAAAACTGCCGTCAATAGGAATTGATTGCTGACTGTCACTGCTGTTAAAAATTACAGCAACCTTTTTATATGCGGAATCGCTTACAGTATAGGCTATAACCCCCTCGGGCATATCAGGTAAAAATTTAATGCTGTTTGCAGTTTCGGCAGACGAATCCGTAAAAGCGGAAATATTTTTACGAATTTCAATTAATCCCTTATAATAATCAGAAACGTCACCGTAGGTATAAAGGTTATTCCAGTTAATTTGATTAACCTTTACTCCTGATTTATAACTGTTTTCATCTCCGTTTTTAGTACGGCAGAGTTCTTCGCCCGCAAGCATAAAACTGATACCCTGTGATGTATATGTAACAGCTCCTGCAAGCTTATTCATAGCGACTAAATCCTCATAACGCTTGTTATACTTGGATTTACCGCCCTTTACCGACTTAACAAGCTTATCCCATAATGTGAGGTTATCGTGGCATGAAGCATAGGTAACGCACTGCGAAGGCGATTTTGCCCAGCCTGTACTTTCACCCGATTGACCTGCTATACCAACCTTTAAATTAGCTCTGCCTTCCCCCGACTGGATAAATCCAAAATCAGAGCCTGACGTACTTCCCTTGACAGCATCGCGGAATGTATCGTCAAACGCGCCTATACGGGAGCTTAATTTGCTGATATTATCCTGATTGGCCAAAAACGTTCCGCTGTCGGCAGTAGTGGAAAGATTCCAAGCCTCACCATACATAATTAGCTTTTCGCCGTCTTCAAGCTTATCCAAAGAGGTTCTTATTGCGTTCATGGTTTCAACATCGTGAAGTCCCATTAAATCAAAACGGAAACCGTCAATGTGATATTCGTTTGCCCAATATGTCACGGAATCGACCATAAATTTCCTGAACATTTTGCGTTCGGACGCCGTATCGTTTCCGCAACCCGAACCGTTAGAAAACGACCCGTCGGGATTTATCCTGTAATAATAGTCAGGTACTGTTAAATTAAAAGCTGAATTTTCCCATTCAAGAGTATGGTTATACACAACGTCCATTATTACGCCGATTCCGGCGTTATGAAGCGCTTGTATCATCTGTTTACACTCTTTTATCCTTACAGCTCCTTTATACGGGTTTGAACTATATGAACCCTCGGGACAGTTATAATTTACAGGGTCGTAGCCCCAGTTATAAACATTATCGTTTCCCGATTTATCGGTTTCATCAATTGAGCCGAAATCATAAAACGGGTTTATCTGCACAAAATTAACTCCGAGCTGTTTGAGGTAGTCAACGCAGGTAGGCGCCGCTCCCGAAACGGAATTTACAGTCGTGCCTTTTTCGGTAAAAGCAAGGTATTTTCCTCTGTTTTCTCTTGACACACCGCTTGAATCGGAAGAAGAAAAATCGCTTATCTGAACCTCCCATATTCTCGCTTCAGTCTGTCTGTCAACCGTAATATGCTTATCGTTCTCCCACCCCTCGGGATTGGTCGAGGAAAGGTCAACAATCATACTGCGATTTCCGTTTACACCGCAGGCTTTGGCGTATATATCGGTTGTTTCAAAGGTTTTTCCGTCCCTTGTAATTTCAAATGTATAGTATACATTCTTCAAATCCCCGCGAACATGGACAGCCCATACGCCCGTTCGTTTATTTTTCGACATATTTGTAATTCTCGAATACTTTTTTGCCGTACCCGATTTGTAGAACTTTACTCGAACCATATCGGATGTAGGCGCCCAAACTCTGAAAATGGTAACTTTTTTACTGTATATTGCGCCAAGCTGTCCGTCAAATGTTGTTTTATCGAGTTTATCGGCGTACAACTCATAATCCTTAACGGCAGAAACAGTTAGTGCCGACAAAAAACTCAAAGGCATTATTATTAAGATTAAAAAGATAGAAAAAATGCGTTTCAGTTTCATTTTTATCTCCGAACATACCTATTTTATCTTAAATATTGTACCAAATTATGAATAATATATATTTCTTTTATAGAAATATATAGAAAGTGACGAGCATACAATGTGTAGAAAATACAGCTTGTTTTATGTGCATTTTAACCATATAAATTTTATACACTTTTCTCTGACTGCTACATAAGCTATATTGAACGGAGGAGAAAATATGGAAACAATTAGTTATACAGTACGAAAAGGCAATACTTTATTTGGCATTGCACAGTTTTTCGGAACTACTGTTGAAAAAATTTTAGAAATGAACAACATTACCGACCCGAACAACCTCTATGTCGGCCAAACTATTCTTGTCCCCGTTGATACAGAAGAATTAAGCGGTTATATTTATGTCACCCGTCCGGGTGATACTCTCTGGTCGATAGCGCAGAGATTCGGAACTACTGTTGATAAACTTGCTAAAAATAACGGAATGTGCAATCCGGATATACTTTACCCCGGAACAAGACTTTACATTTAATTAATCTTAAAATAAATGTATAAAAGGCGTGCGCACGTTGTGCGTGCGCTTTCGTATATTCTAAAAAATCTTATAAGGTGATAAATTCAGATATAAATCTATCATCCCCATTCAAAATAAGACAAAGGCAGAAACTTTTATAGATATGTATTTCTGATAAAAACTGAAATTTCTTATGTGGAAATATAAAAAAGGAAGAAAGCATAATTTAAGCTTTCTTCCTAAAATATTATTAATCTAAATAGTCTTTTAGCTTTTTGCTTCTTGAAGGGTGGCGGAGCTTTCTCAAAGCCTTTGCCTCAATTTGACGTATACGTTCACGGGTTACCTTAAACTCGCTTCCGACTTCCTCAAGAGTACGGCTTTTTCCGTCCTCCAAACCGAAACGAAGGCGTAAAACCTTTGCCTCGCGAGGGGTCAGAGTTGAAAGAACCTCCTCAAGCTGTTCTTTCAGCAGAGCGTGGGACGCTTCATCGACGGGAGCGGGAGTATCACTGTCGGGGATAAAGTCGCCGAGATGGCTGTCTTCCTCCTCACCGATTGGCGTTTCAAGAGATACAGGTTCCTGCGCAACACGGACAATTTCACGAACCTTTTCTACGGATATATCGAGCTTTTCCGCAATTTCTTCGGACGATGGCTCGTGACCCTTTTCGTGAAGAATCTGAGTGCTGACCTTTTTAACCTTATTTATAGTTTCTACCATATGTACGGGAATACGGATTGTTCTCGCCTGGTCTGCAATTGCTCGTGTTATAGCTTGACGAATCCACCAGGTGGCATAGGTTGAAAACTTAAAACCCTTTGTATAATCGAACTTTTCAACCGCCTTTATAAGGCCGAGATTTCCCTCTTGAATTAAATCCAAAAACTGCATACCTCGTCCCAAATAACGTTTAGCTATACTTACAACAAGACGTAGATTTGCTTCGGAAAGACGTTTTTTGGCCTGTATATCACCTTCGGCAATTTTAATGGCAAGCTCAATTTCTTCCTCGGGCGTTAAAAGAGGAACGCGTCCTATTTCTTTAAGATAAACTTTTACGGGATCGTCAATGGAAACAGATTCGCCGGACTCAGATTTTAAATCATCCTTTCTTGACTCGTCCTCGGCGATTTGGTCAAAGTCAATGTTCTCAATATCCTCTATTATTTCAATTCCTTGCTGTTCAAGAGAATCATAGAGTTTCTCAAGCTCCTCGGGTTTAAACTCAACCTCTCCCAAAGCTTCAATAATTTCATCGTTGGTAAGGTTTCCTTTGGATTTTCCGATTTCGGTAAGCTCTTTAATAATAGTTTTTTTGTCGTTCTGTGCCATAAATTTAATTCCTTTCCTCAAAACATCTGTGTAATGGGGGTCATTGATGGTGCTTCCTCAGTCTTTTTAATTGCTCCTGTATATCATCAATTGATGCGTCTGATATATCAGAAATTTTTAATTTTAAATACTCATCATTAATGACATCTATATTTTCACGCAGAGTATTATCATTAACTATTTTTGCAAAATCAGAGTTTACGATTTTAAAAATCTTTGAGATTTCATCTTGAGTAAAATCTCCTGATATTGACGAAAAAATATCCTGACCATTTTTTATTCTTTCAGAGAAATATGTGAAAAGCTTTTTGTTAAATTCGGTCTGAAACTTGTTTTCATCTAAATTTGAGATTACATAGGAAAGTTTGTCGGGATTTTTTATAAGATAAGCGATTACGCCCTCCTCCGCAGTTGAAATACGTGGCTTTTTATATCTGTCAGTATTTATCTTGTCGTTTCGGCCGTTTAAATCTGTTTGAAGACTTCTGAAATGCTCGCGGTTTTCTTCACGGTTTTTTCTTTTAGTAGCTTTTGAAAGTTGTTGTTTTACGGCATCGGGAGATACGCCGACCTCCTGCGACAGCTTTGAGACATAAACGTCGCGCTCAATAAAATTATCAAGCGAGGATAATATCTTTACAGCCTCGTTTAGATACCCGACTTTCCCTTCCGTGAGTTCAAGATTATATAATTTTTTTAGTTTTTTAAGCCGATATTCAACGTCGTTTCCGCTTGATTCAATTACATTTTTAAAAGCGTCATAACCTTTATCTCCTTTGTTTCTTAAAAATTCATCGGGGTCCTTACCCTCTGGAATACTTATTACCCGAATTAAAAGGCCCGCATTTCTTAAAAATCCGATTGCTCTCGCCGTAGCTTTCTGCCCCGCATCATCAGAGTCATAGCAGATTATCACCTCATCTGCGTAGCGTTTCATAAGCAATGCCTGTTCCTGCGTAAGAGCTGTTCCCAATGTTGCAACGGAATTTGTAAAGCCCGCCTGATTAAGAGCAATTACGTCCATATATCCCTCACAGAGTATAAGCGTTCTGCCGTCCGCATTTTTTGCGTTATTAAGCGAAAACAGGTTTGCGCTTTTTTTAAAAACAGGGGTATCTGAAGTATTTAGGTATTTAGGCTTTGCGTCTGTCATAATACGTCCGCCAAAAGCGATTACATTACCTCTTAAATCAATAATCGGAAACATAACTCTGTCAAAAAATCTGTCCGAAATATTTCCGTTTTTATTTTGATACGCTAAGTTTGCCTGAACTATTTCATTATTTTTAAAACCGAGCGATTTTAAATGATTGACAAGCGAATAGCGGTTTGCGTCAGAATATCCAAGCCCGAAACGTCTTATTGTACGTTCGGACAAGGCTCGTCCTCTTAAATAAGCAAGACCATTTTTACCGTTTTCACTGTAGAGAGTGCTGTGAAAAAATCGTGCGGCCGCACGGTTTGCCTCAAAAATTCGCTTTCTCAATGCAGACATAGAATCATCATAGCTGTCCTCGGGCATACTCATTCCCGCGCGTTGTGCCAGAAACTTAACGGCATCAATGTAATCTAAATTTTCAATCTTCATTATAAAGGTTATTACATCTCCGCCTATTCCGCATCCAAAGCAGTAAAACGAGCCGTTTTCGGTATAAATGTTAAAAGAAGGGGTTTTTTCGCCGTGAAAAGGACAAAGCCCAACCATATTACGACCTCGGCGTTTGAGATTAACATACGATGAGGCAACCTCAGTCATATCGTTGCGAAATTTCAGTTCCTGTAAAAATTCATCGGGCAACGGCATAAATTCACCCCCTGCTTATCTGTTACGATTATATATACGATTAAAAATTAAAAAATCCTAAATTTTTTAAAATTTTTTATTTATTCGTCTATTTCATAGTATTTTTCGTCAATAATTTCTATTTTCACTTCACCTGACGTAGCGTCAGCGAACTCTTTTTCAAGAAAAGAAACATTTTCCGCGGGAATATGAAAGCTTAATGTTACATTATCTGAATATTCAATATTATCAATTACACCATTTTTATTGATTATCATAGTATTCAATTTTCCGTACTGGTTATATGTGCAACGAATGACGCACTCTTTGCAAACGCACATAGTGATTATGCCTGATGCATTAAGCGCAATTTTTGCTCCCTGAGAATATGCCCGCACCAAACCGCCCGTACCAAGTAAAACTCCGCCAAAATAACGTGTTACAACGACAACAACGTCGACAATCGCGTTCTTATTAAGCACGTCGAGCATAGGAACACCGGCAGTTCCCTGAGGTTCACCGTCGTCGCTGTAGCGTTTTACACCGCTCTCTCTGAGAGAATAAGCGTAACAATTATGTCTGGCGTCCCAATGCTCTTTTTTAATTTTATTAATAAACTCTATCGCCTGCGCTTCGGTTTTTACGGGTTTTGCGTATCCGATAAACCGTGAACGTTTTTCTACAAATTCATCAAAAGCTTCAAGCTTTATGGTTTTATATCTATTATTCATATCATTCATAAATGTACAATTAGGAATATACAAAAAAATTCCTATAAAGCAAAAAGACGGCAAAGTATGCCGTCTTTAAAGTAAAATTAAAATCAGTCGATGTTGAAACGCTTTTTAAATCTATCAACACGTCCGCCTGTGTCAACTAACTTCTGCTTACCTGTAAAGAAAGGGTGGCACTTAGAACAAACTTCAACTCTGATATCCTTTTTAGTTGAGCCTGTTTCAATTACGTTACCGCAGGCACATTTAATTGTAGTCTGCTCATATTTCGGATGTATTCCGCTTTTCATTTTATTCACCTCATTCAGGATATATTTCAATGTAACAGTAGAATTATACTATAGTTTTTTACAAAATGCAAGTATTTTTTTAAAATTTTAAAATTTAATTGTTTCGTGAACTAACATAATAGCTGTACTCGTTAAGACACATATTAAGGCTCTGCATAACCTGAGCGTTTTCCCTGCCTACATACCTGTAAGATTTTGGATTCCAATTCATAGAAGTCTGGGAGGTTTTATCGGGAGGATAACGCAGTACAAATCCATATTTTTTAGCGTTTTTACCAAGCCAATCAGAAGCCGTAGAGTCCTTAAATTTACCCTTCTGCTCACTTCTGAAACTTACCATAAGACCTGTCTGAAATTCACATCTTCCCGCCTGTGGAATTACGACATTTGTTCTTGCCTGTGCCTTAACCTCGGAAAGTCCGTATTTTTTTAGATTCATTTTATACTGAGCGTCATACAGCTTTTTCTGCTCGTCATAGGAGACATAAGCGTATTTTACATAAAGACTTATACCTTGTTTCTTTGCGTCAGCAAGCAATTCATCAAGACTTTTTTCTGCAAGCACGCTTAAACGGTAGCCGTCCTTTTCAACAAGCTCGGGGATGTAATTTTTATCAAGCGGATTGCTTTTATTGACAACACGCAATAAATCGGCATTATTGTTTTCCGTTGAGGTTTTATAGTAAACAGACTTCTCCCTTTTATTGTCAGGTTTAGATAGATTTACTCCGATAACAATTGATGCAAAAACAACGGCTACAATAAGTACAAGAACCGCGATTTTAGCCAAGTGTAATTTATAAACGGGAGCTTTTGGTCTTTTATTAATTGATGAGGATTTAAGACTTTTAAACCTTCTCCGCCTCGGAGGTTTAAATTTAAAGGTCATTCCCCTTCTGCCCCTATTATATGAACGGTTATACATTGAGTTATTTTATCTCCTTGGTATCAATTTCTTTCCTTGCAACGGCAATAAAATCATCAAGCTTCATTGAGCCGAGGTCACCATCTTTTCTATGGCGGACGGATACGGCGTTATTTTCAATATCCTTATCGCCCACTACAAACATATAAGGTACTTTCTGAAGCTGTGCCTCTCGGATTTTATAACCGATTTTTTCACTTCTGTCATCAATTTCAACACGCATACCCTCTGATTCAAGCGCTTTTTTAATATCGTAAGCATAGTCAATATGGCGGTCGGCAATAGGCAGAATCTTAACCTGAACAGGGGCAAGCCACATTGGGAAAGCTCCCGCGTACTTTTCAATAAGTAATGCAAGGGTACGCTCATAACAGCCGATTGAGGTTCGGTGAATAATATAAGGATTCTTTTTCTTGCCGTCCTTATCAACATATTCCATACCGAATTTTTCGGCAATCATACCGTCAATCTGAATTGTGATGAGAGTATCTTCCTTACCGTAAACATTCTTAATCTGAATGTCAAGCTTCGGTCCGTAAAAAGCCGCCTCGCCTATTCCTATTTCATAAGGAACGTCAAGATGGTTGAGGATTCTTCCCATCATTCCCTGAATTTCATTCCATTCTTCCTCTGTTCCGATATATTTATCCCTGTCATTCGGGTCCCACTGTGAAAAGCGGTAGCTTACGTCCTCGTAAAGTCCGACAGTTTTCAGCATAAATATCGCAAGCTCTAAGCATCCCTTAAATTCACCTTCAAGCTGTTCGGGAGTACACATGAGGTGTCCCTCTGAAATTGTAAACTGGCGAACTCGGATAAGTCCGTGCATTTCCCCCGAAGCCTCGTTACGGAAAAGTGTTGATGTCTCGTTGTATCTGAGTGGTAAATCGCGGTAAGAACGCTGGCGGTTTAAATATGCCTGATACTGGAACGGACAGGTCATAGGACGCAGTGCGTAAACCTCATCATCCTTTTCCTCATCGCCCAATACAAACATTCCGTCTTTATAGTGTCCCCAATGACCGCTGATTTTATAAAGGTCAGATTTAGCCATAAACGGAGTTTTTGTTAAAAGCCAGCCTCTCTTTTGCTCCTCGTCCTCCACAAAACGCTGAAGAAGTTGAATAACCCTTGCTCCTTTTGGAAGCAAAATGGGAAGTCCCTGTCCGATAACCTCGCTCGTTGTAAATAGTTCCAACTCGCGTCCGAGCTTATTGTGGTCACGGTTTTTAGCCTCCTCCATCATTTTTAAATGCTCTTCGAGCATAGAAGCCTTTGGAAACGCCACGCCGTAAACACGGCAAAGCTGTGCGTTTTCAGCATTGCCTCTCCAATATGCGCCTGTTGTATTTGTCAGTGCAATCGCCTTTATAGGGCTTACGTCCATAAGATGAGGTCCCGCGCAGAGGTCTGTGAAATCGTCCTGTTTATAAAAGCTTATTTTTTCGCCCTTATCGCTGTGTTCTCTGCAAAGCTCTACCTTATAAGGCTCGTTCATATCCTCTAACAGCTTTACGGCTTCGTCCGGGTCAAGCTCAAATTTTTCAACAGAAATTTTTGATTTTACAATCTTTTTCATTTCTTCGGTAATCTTTTGCAAGTCCTCTGTTGTAAATGGCTTTTCAACATCAAAGTCATAGTAAAAACCGTTATCTATAGCGGGTCCGATAGCGCACTTCGCGCTCGGATAAAGGCGTTTTACAGCCTGAGCAAGAACGTGGGAGGCAGTATGCCAAAAAGCTTTTTTACCGTTTACATCATCAAAAGTTAAAAGTTCAACCTTGCAATCCTCGGTTATCGGGGTTCTTAAATCGCAAACGTCTCCGTTTATTTTCGCGGCGCATACGGACTTATATAGTCCCATACCAATTCCTTTGGCAATCTCCGCGGGAGTAATGTTTTTTTCATATTGATTAACAACTCCGCCTTTTAATTCTACATTAATCATAATCGACTACTCCTTATCATTATAATAGATAAAATAAAAAAGCTCCAATATTCTATAAAAGAATATTGGGGCGATATAATTTACAAATCGCGGTTCCACCCAACTTCGGTTAAAAACCCTCGTTACCTTTAACGGAGCTACCCGTCGCGTCATTTCCTGCGCAAAGCTCAAAGGCGGTAATATATCGGAAGTTTTACACGCTTTCACCAACCGCGCGCTCTCTTAAAAACTTATCCGAAATATCGTGTCCTTATCATAGCGTTAAACTATTTTTATATATAGTATCACCGAAAAATAAAAAAGTCAACAAATAAATTTTGGATTTTATCGGTTAATATCCTCAATTAGTCTATTAATCTTCTCTAAATGCTCTTCATCATAATCAGTTTCTTCATCTTTTTTCTGCGAATTTTGAGAAACTACTCCTCTCTCAAAATTTACAGCCTTATCTTTTTCTATATAAATTGCATCGTTCTCCTTAATATCAGGAGCAATAACAAAATCGTCTGCATCTGAATTTGAGCTGTAATCAAACTCACTGTTATCTTTATCTTTATTATCGGGAGTTGCCACATAAATCTCGTTGTCTGCTACTGTCTTAGAATAATCATAATCGTAGTCGTTTGTTCCCGTTTCTGAAATAACAACCGTGTTATCCTGATTTGCGCCATAAGCGCGCTGTTCCTCGTCAAAATCTTCAAGGTCAAACTGTAATATCTGTTCATCTTTTGTTAAACATTTTCTTGTTATCTCAATATTAAAGAAAATTATATAAAGCGCAAGCGCAAAAAAGGCAAATGAAATAACATTTTCGGAATAATCAAGACCGTTATTGATAATTGAAATAATAGTATCGACACCCGACGCAAGTCCTAAACCCGCAAGCGGAAAGCCGTAAAGAAACATAGATTTTACAGGATTTTTTCCGTCAACGGTTGCAATAATCATAGCAAGCTTAAACAGATAAATCATAGCAAAAGCATAGCAGAAGAGATTTATGGGGTTAACCGAATAAACGGAAACAGTACGGTTGCTTAAAAACTCCGAAATAAGCATCAATCCGCCCCATATTGGCATTGATAGAAATAAAACTCCCATTCTCGGGAAAAAGTTTCTTCCCTGAATATGAGCAAACGCAATCGTTACAAGACAGATTGAGGTTAACATTCCGAAAACCGTAAGCGCTAAAGTAAACAATGTGTATGTATGATTTTGCAAATCAAGTATAATTGTCAACGCTGATTTTGACGCTATTAAAGCAGCCGCTAAAACGGCAAAAATAGCTACAGGTATATTACTTGACAACAGATAGGCAGGAGAAGTTTTTCTGTCGAGAGCTACAAAAATAATATTTATTAAAAACATTACAAGTACCGCGCAAACAACAGCATATGACGCTAAGTTTGCATTATTATTAAATGCAATGGAATAATTTTGAAAAACCTTTATTACAATGGCCGCAACAGCAAAAGGAATAAAAGATATCCAACACAATTTAGATTTCATAGTAGTTTCCTTTCATATATTAAACTAAACGAACATAATATATTTTAAGACAAACTGTCAGTGATGTCAAGAAATAAAAAATAAAAATAAAAGAATACGAGTGAGAATATGAGAAGAAAATTAATAGGACTTTTGTTAATACTTGCTATAATGGCTTCAGTTCCGATTATCAATTCGGGATATAAAATTAAAAAAGATACAAATACTCTCTTAAATCAACATAAAATGACAAAAGAAGAAATTATAGTCGGGGTTGCGGCAAATAATTTTAGGAAACATTATGATAATGAAACAATTAAAGCTTTAATTTTAATCCTAAATACAAATTACAAAGCAAATAAAATAAATAACAAGGATATTTTAAGTAAGGATGATTTCATAAAAAAATATAAAAATGGTCAGGAATATTATTCCAATATAGAAAATACCGTTAAAGAAATGTCAGACCAATATATTACATATAAAAATAAGGCGGTGTATATTCCTTATTTTAAAATTTCAAAAGGCTGTACCGAAGAAGACAAAAAATATCCTTATCTTAAATCTTCGGCCTGTCCGTGGGACTGTTTAAAAGAAGACTTTAAACCCGAAAGTAAAAGCGTCGGGGTAAGCATTAACAGTCTTAATGAAATCTGCAAGCAGGGAGCAGACTATAAAAAAGCATTGACGTATTTTGTAAACAGTGAATTATAATTTGTACTCACGCTGAGGACGCAACTGTAATGTGCATTATTTTTATTAACAGCAAACGAATTTTCATATAAAACAGGTCGGGTAAATTTACCCGACCTGTTTTATTTTTCTGTTTTATTTATTAATATCAGAAATTACGATAATGTTTTATATTTCTTCTGTTTCTGCGGTTACGCTTTCTGATAATGGAACTTATAATAATATAAATAACAAGGAGAATTACTATTGCCGCGATAACAACTATAAACCAGTTTGAAAAAACTATGCTCTGAATTACAGATAATACATAAAGTATTCCGCTTCTTTCAACCGTTTCGTTTGAAACTAAGTTAACCTCGGCTATCTTTGTTTTTTCTTTTACCTGCTTACCGTTATAGTAAACAATTGCTTTTCCGACAACATCTCCTTCTTCAATCGGGGCGTCTATACTGTCGGGAATTTCGGTTTCCACCTTAATATCGGACTCCTCAAAGGTCTTTGGAACTATTGCGTTTATATTTTTCTCGGGTACAAGCTGAACGCTGTTTTTGCCCCACGCGTGATTTATTTTCTCTTCGCAAATGGGAGTTTCGGAAGACGCAACCTGATTAAGCTCAAGCTTTGTAAGCGACCAGCGGAAAAGCTCCTTCGCGTCAATCATTGTACCGTAAACATCATTTTCGGGATTTATCGGTGAATTAAGAAATACACCGAGATAGGAATACCCGTCAGCACTTCCGATAGTAACGAGGCAATGTCCCGCCTCATCGGTTGTTCCTGTTTTTATTCCCTGAGCGTATTGATAGTAATACGAACCTCCTCGGTTAGCGTCTATGAGGTAGTTAGTAGTTACAAGAGGAAAGCTCTCGTCCTTTACATAATATGTGGTAGTGTTTGTGATTTTTGAAAACTCGGGCAAAGTGAGCGCATATTGCGTCATAATTGCGAGGTCTGTTGCAGTTGTATAATGGTTTTCGTTATGTAATCCGTCGGGATTTTGAAAATGGGTATTCTTACAGCCAAGCTCCTTCGCCTTATCATTCATCATAGAAACGAATTTCTCAACACTACCCCCGCCGACATAATCAGCGAGGACAACCGCGGCATCGTTACCTGAAGGAACCATCATAGAGTAAAGAAGGTCTAAAACCGTCATTTTCTTACCCACGTGGGACGCCACATTAGCGACCGAGCTGCCTGTACCGTTTAAAACGTCCAGCACGCTCTGTTTAATTTCAACTTCCGTTTTCTTGAAATTATCAACGTGCTCCGCAACAATAATGTAGGTCATAATTTTAGTTGTGGACGCGGGATAACGCTTTTTATCGGCATTCTTCTCGTAAACAGTCTGTCCCGTATCGAGGTTTATAAGCAAAGCTGACTTGGAAGCTACCTTAACTTTGTTTTTGTAGCTTATGGCGTTTGCGGGAATAAATGTTGAGAAAAAAACTGTACAAATAACAAGTATGGCAGAAAGAATTATCGAAATTTTCTTTTTCATAAGAATACCTCCAATTTACACCTAAACATTATACTATATAGAAAACAATTTTTCAATATTAATTTTAGTTTAGCGATTCCTCGCCGATTGTGTTAAACAGTCGTTTAACCTCTCCTTTTAGTCCCCTGTATCTGTCGTCAAACAGATTTTGTGAATCTAAAATTACATAATCAGCTATTTTTTGAGAAAGTTCGAGACTTCTTGTATCTGCAAGACTGCTTATGGAAAGTTTTGGAAGTCCGTGTTGGCGTGAGCCAAAAAAATCTCCCGGTCCGCGCAGTTTTAAATCCACATCTGCTATTTTAAAACCGTCGTTTGTTGTACACATTGTTCTCAGACGTTCCTTTGAGTTTTCAGTATTACTGTCAGAAACAAGAATACACCAGCTTTTTTCTCCTCCGCGTCCTACGCGTCCCCTAAGCTGATGAAGCTGTGAAAGCCCGAAACGCTCCGCGTTTTCTATCATCATTATAGTTGCGTTAGCAACGTCAATACCTACCTCTATTACAGTTGTTGATACTAAAAGCTTCAGCTTGTTATCGCAAAAATCACGCATAACAGCCTCTTTATCGTCTGACTTCATCTTACCGTGAAGTATTCCGACAGGTACGTCGCTGAAATTATTAAGCATTAATTCAGCCGCGTATTCCTCCGCAGACGCTAAATCCGTTTCGTTCTCCTCAACAAGAGGGCAAACAATATAAGCCTGACGTCCCTTTGCGATTTCCTTTTTTATAAACTCCAACGCTCGGTCGCGCCTATCAGCTCCAATAAGCAAAGTATCAATTTCTTTACGTCCCGGAGGAAGCTCATCAATCACAGAAATGTCTAAATCTCCGAAAATGATTAATCCCAATGTTCTCGGAATAGGCGTTGCGCTCATTACAAGCAAATGAGGGTTGTTTCCCTTCGAGAGGAGTTTTGCTCTCTGAGTTACGCCGAAACGGTGCTGTTCGTCTGTTACAACAAGTGCAAGATTTTGAAATTCAGTATCATCTGTAATCAAGGCGTGGGTCCCTATTATAAGGTCTATTTCTCCGAAAGCGAGTTTTTTTCTCACGTCATTTTTTTCAGATGATTTCATAGAACCTGTAAGCAAAGCAATTTTTATATCTGTATTTTTAAATAATTCTATAAAATAATTATAATGCTGTTCGGCAAGAATTTCCGTCGGAGCCATAAACGCGGTTTGTTTACCGTTTTTAATAAGAGTATAGCAAACCGAACCTGCTACAACTGTTTTTCCCGAGCCGACATCTCCCTGAATAAGCCTGTTAAGGGAAACTTCGGGATTTTTTAAATCAGTTACACATTCAGAAATAACGCGTCTTTGCGCGTTTGTCAGCTTAAAGGGCAAAAAATTCTCAAATTCAGCGGAATAATCTTTACTTATTGGATTTTGGTTTTCTGAACGTTTACGATTTTTCAGATTTCTAAGACCGAGATTAAGTACCAAAAGTTCCTCAACTACGAGGCGCTTTTTTGCGGTTTCAAGAGCCTGCATATCTTCGGGAAAATGTATATTTTTAATTGCATATTCTAAGTTACAAAGCCCGAAACGTTCTCTTAAACTCTGAGGCAAAGGGTCGTTGACTTTTTCGGGAAGCAGGTTAATTGCCTCTTTAACGGCTCTTATGACAGTATTATTATTTAGTCCTGAAGTTAAATTATAAATCGGATGCATATTGGCTGTAACTTCATCGGAGGAAAAAGTCGGGGAAGTCATACTTACCTTTCCGAAAACATTAGAGACTTTTCCGAAGAAACGGTATGTAGACCCGTTTTTCAACATTTTGTCTATATAACGGTTATTATAAAATACAAGTTCGCAGACACCGCTGTCATCACAAACAGTAGTTTTGGTTATAAATTTTCCGGTTTTAGTATACCCCGAGCGAAAAGCTTCATATACCGTGGCTTTTATACATACAGTAGCTCCGTTTTCAACTTCTGAAATACTTGTAATTTCTGACCAATCCTCATAATTTCTCGGATAAAAATTAAGAAGTTCGCCAACAGAAAACACACCGAGTTTATTAAAAAGTTCAGCGCGTTTTTTTCCGATACCGGAAAGCTCTTCTATTTTCATATAATATAACGACATAAAATCTTCCCGTTCAAAAAAAGACGGCTTGTGCCGTCTTTTTTATTCTACACTTAAAATAAAGTAATATATCGGCTGTCCGCCGTTTACGAGCGAAACGTCAACCTTATTACCGAATTTATCGTTTATTGCCTCGTACACTTCCTGCGCGTCTTTTTCCGAGGTATCTGCGCCGTAAATAATCGTTACAAACGAAGTATCGTGATTAATCATATTTTTGGCAAGCTTAACAGCCGCTTTAGCCGGAGTTTTCTCGGTTATTGTAAGCTTACCGTTTTCAAGGGCAATAATTTCGCCCTCTTTGATTTTCTGGTGTCCGAACTCGCTGTTTCGAGCGGCGAAAGTTACCTGGCCTGTCCCAACCTGTTTAGCCGCGTCAGCCATCATATCCTTGTTGCTCTCCGGCGAAAGCTCGGAATCATAATTCAAAATTGCCGTCATTCCCTGCGGTATGGTACGGGTGGGAACGATAATTACATTTCTGTCCTCAACCATAGGAACCGTCTGCTCTGCCGCCATAATTATATTTTTATTATTAGGAAGAACAAATACATTCTTTGCAGGGGTTGCCATAACAGCCTCGTAAATATCGTCTGTACTCGGGTTCATAGACTGACCGCCCGATACAACATTATTACATCCTAAATCCTTAAAGAGGTTTGTAATTCCCTCTCCTGCCGCAACCGCGACAAAACCGATTTCTTCAGTGGGCTCAACAGGTTCAAGCTTAACCTTTTCTTCCTTTTTAGCCTCGTTATCCTCAACACGCTGACGGTGCTGTTCTTTCATATTCTCAACCTTAACTGTAAGAAGCTGGCCGTAGTTAAGCCCCTTTTGTAGAGCGTTTCCGGGGTTGTCGGTATGGACATGGACTTTGATTATTTCATCATCGTTTACAACAACTACACAATCACCGATAGTTTCAAGATATAAACGTAGTTCGTTGGGGTCGGTTTTAACTTTCTCATCTCTGCCGACTATAAACTCAGTACAATAAGTAAAATTAATTACCTCGTCAAACTCGGCAACGGTACTTGAAAAGTTTTCAAGCTCCTCACTTGCGTGAGTTTCCTCATACTCTACAACTTTACCGTCTATAAAGTAAGAAAGCATTCCCTCAAATATCGAATAAAGTCCCATACCGCCCGCGTCTACAACGCCAGCCTTTTTCAAAACGGGGAGATATTCGGGAGTTTTAGCGAGCGCCTCTTCCGCACTGCTGCATACTGCGCTCCAGACTTCTAAAACGTCCTCGCTTTTTTTACAGGCTTCAAGTCCGCCCTCGTAGCCTACTCTCGCAACCGTAAGAATTGTACCCTCGGTAGGTTTCATAACAGCCTTATATGCCGCGTCAACCCCTAAGCCGAGAGCATCGACAAGGTCTTTTCCGTTCGCTGTTGATTTGTCTTTCAACCCTTCGGAAAATCCACGAAATAAAAGAGAAAGAATTACCCCCGAGTTTCCTCTGGCGCCTCTAAGCATCGCGGAAGCTACGGCTTTTGCGACAACGCCGATTTCATCGGAGTCAATTTCCTTTAAAGCCTTTACCGCCGAGGTAGTTGTCATTGACATATTTGTTCCTGTATCTCCGTCGGGAACAGGAAAAATATTCAGGTCGTTAATATAGGATTTTTTAATACAAATATTATTTGAACCCGATAAAACTGCCTGTTTCAAGTCCAGTCCATTCATTTTCTTAAAACACTTCCTCACCAAAAAACAGTTAAAAACAAACTGTTGTGTTGCTTATAAATTATAAAACATACAAAGTCATTATACTATAAATATATATTTTTTCAATAGTTATTTTAAACAATTCTAAGTCTTTCGGTCGATAGAGTTTTGCCTGTTTTATCATCAATATCAAAAATCACACATTCCATTTTACAATCACCCTTTTTAAGGTCAAATCGAACAGGCATACGTGTTTTAAATTTTGCTATTGATATTTCGGGTTTAACGCCTAAGACCGAATTAAGCGGTCCCGTCATTCCCAAATCGGTAATATATCCCGTTCCGTTTTCCAGAACCCTGTCGTCCGAGGTCTGAACGTGGGTATGAGTTCCGAATACCGCTGAAACCTTTCCGTCAAGATAATATCCCATAGCTAATTTTTCAGACGTTGTTTCCGCGTGAAAATCAACCAGAATTATACGGCTGTCAATCTTTTTTAAAAGCTCGTCAATCTTGTCAAACGGGCTTAAAACACCGCTTTCCATATACATATTTCCTATAAGATTGATTACCGTAAGCTGTAGTCTTCCCAAATCGAGAGTACAAAATTCCGCTCCTGGGGTTGAAGATTCAGGAAAATTGGCTGGGCGGATAATATACGGGGTATTATCAAGATAATCGAAAACTTCCCTCCTTCGGCAGAAGTGATTGCCGAGGGTGATTACATCAACACCGCTTTGAAATATAAAATCTGCTGACGAGGGAGTAATTCCGTTTCCGTCGGCAGAATTCTCTCCGTTACATATTACTATATCTATACCCTTTACTTTCTTTAAACCTGAAAGCTTTGAGCGCAGAAACTCGCATCCTACCTTTCCTACCACATCGCCTATACATAAAATTCTCATACAATCAACTTTCTATACATTAAGATAATTTATCTTAACATATTTTTCTTAGTTACTCAACCTTTTTGTTGATTTTTACACGCTGTTTTACAGCTATATTTTTATTAATGACGTATTCAGCATTAAGTTTAAGTTTGCCATTTAATTCCTTAAACGAATATTTTTTCGATTTTATCTCATACTTTCCGTAATTAAACGCCTCTTTTAAGCAAGCTTTTTTCTTAATAAGAATTTTTGCCTTTTTCAAAGATAAGTTTTTATGAGATTTTTCAAAATCATAAGTTCTAATCGAATTTACCCCGAGGGGCAGTGTAATTTCGTTGGCGACAAGCTTGCAGTCCGAAAAAATATTTGACTTTAATTCAGACGGTGAAGAATCAAGCTTCCACGGAATATTAAACCACAATATATTTAAAGTTGACTTCTCAATATAATTCTTACTCGGAATTAAGATATTATTCTCAAGCGGAATATTTATACTTTTATTTTCTATTACATCGGCGAAAATTTTACCGTTTGAATGAACATATGTCAAATTCCCCTCAGCTTCGGAGGTTCCCTCGACAACACAGCTGACAAGGAGTTGATTTTCACTTACGGCACTGCCTTTTTTTACCGCGCAGGTTCCGTTATAAACGAGAGTTTTTGTAATTACTCCGTCGCACGAGGCCTTTAAATTACAGGGGTATTTTTCAGTTTTAACTTTAGGTTTTACGGATTTTTCTTTAATTTCTATTTCAGCTATGCTGTTTAAAGCGTTTATTGAAATCCAACGTATCTGAGGTACTTTTAATACAAGCTCTCTTTCAACCGACTCAAAATCAACCGAGGATTTTAAAACCCCCGCTTTCAGTTCGCATTCATCAAGCGCCAAGTTAAGATTCGATATACTTAATCTTTCCGCTCCTTTTATCTGAACATCCCAAACAAACTGGCTTAAAATCGCCATAACAATTACGGCTAATATACATCCTACGGCTATTCCCTTTCGGTTTCTGTATTTTCTTATATAAAACGGAAAGCCTACGCGCTTTTTGCACCTAAGCCTGACAGAAGATTTTTTTGCTGTTTTCCTTATTTTCATATAATCGGAAAGCAACATTCTTCCTGAATAAAGCTTGCCATCGGGGAGCAAATCCCAATAGGTTATTCCGCTTCGGTTCAAAAGATTTATAAAACGTTCCGGGAAGCTTCCGCTTACCGAAAAAATTACATATCCTCTAAGCCATCGTATCAACTTTATAAGCATAAATTCACCTAACTAATAAATTCAACATTAACGATAAAGCCCTCAATTATTACGCAGGTCGGGGAAATGCATTTAAGGGTTAATCCCCTGCCCTCAAAGGCTATTACAGACATTCGGGTGTTTATCCTAACAGCCTCCTCACTGTAATGCAGAACTCCTGTAGACCCTTCTACCATTGCCTGCCTGTTTCCCGTGAATTCAATTACGGGAAGATTATAGTGAAAATCTATGGGGAGTTCGGATTTTACTTTATTTTGGCGCTTTTTTCTCATTATCTATCACCCTTTTACATATATATTAACGGTGAAGAAAAATGATGTATAAAATTGAGAGCAAACTCTCGGCAGTGTTCAAGCTTACGTTTATCCTATTGGCAGGAACGTCAGTTATTTTTTTCGGAAAGCAGTCGTCCGACGGACTTTACAAGGGCATATGCTTTTGCGCGCAGGTACTTGTTCCGTCGCTTTTTCCGTTTATGGTAATCTCATCAATTGTTGCCAAAAGCGGAATTTCATTTTCGGGAAGAATTTTAAACAAAATTTCAAACGCTTTGTTTGGAATTTCGGGAAAAACGGCTGTTGCCGTATTAATAGGAGTTTTAGGCGGTTATCCTGTCGGCGCGAGAGGAATTAAAACGCTTTATGAAAACGGAGAAATTTCCGAAAGCGAAGCGGTAAAAGCGTCTTATACCGCGGTGGGCGCGGGACCGGGGTTTTTAATTACTTTTGTCGGGACAAAGCTTTTAAACAATTTTCAAATTGGTGTAATACTGCTTTGCTCGCAGATTATATCCGTCATAATTATAGGAATTGTGAATAAATATTTATTTAAAGATACGGTCTTTTATAATCCGAAAAAAGATAAAAGTGCAAAAACAAAAAATTCATCTGACCTTTTCGTAAGCTCTGTTTCAGTGGCGGTTTACGGAATAATCGAAATGTGCGGTATTGTCGTTATTTTTTCGGCTTTCATAAGCGTAATAGAAGGCTTAATCGGGGAAAATGTTTTTGTTGAAACTCTCTTGGAGGTAACAACCGCCTGCAACACGCTTTCAAAAAGCGGAAATATTACTTTAATCGCCTTTGCGGTGGGATTCGGAGGAATTTGCGTCCATTTTCAGATTTTTCAGGCGCTTAACGGTATTGGTATTAAAAAACTTTTATTCATACTTTACAGAATAGTACAGGGAATTATAACAGCTCTGATTACATATTTTGCGGTAAAGTCTTTTAATATAAGCCTGCCCGTTTTTTCAAGCGTAACAGGTGAAATTACACTTGGACTCAGCACTTCGGTTATCGGTAGTTTTTTACTTGTTTTTATGGGAATTGCTTTCCTATACAGTATAAAAAATAAATAAATTTGGAGGATAATATGTGTGGAATAGCCGGTTTATTGAGTAAACACGAGGATTTATCGGAGAATATCAAGGTGCTCTCCGAAATGTCTAAAACGCTCACAAAGAGAGGTCCTGACGAAAACGGAATTTTTATTGACCATAATATTGCCCTTATACACCGCAGGCTTGTCGTTATTGATAAAGAAAATGGAAAACAGCCTATGATTTGCGGTATTCACGGAGAAAAGTACGTTATCGTATATAATGGGGAATTATATAATACAGAGGAGTTGAGAGACGACCTAAAAGCAAAGGGGTATCAGTTTAAAGGTCACAGCGACACCGAGGTAGTTTTAAAAACGTACATAGAATACGGAGCTGAATGTGCAAAAAAGCTGAACGGAATTTTTGCGTTTGCTGTTTATGAAATGTATAACAAAAAGGTTTTTTTATGCAGAGATAAGGTCGGAGTTAAACCTCTGTTTTACAGTGAATTTAAGGACGGACTGGTTTTCGGCTCGGAAATAAAAGCAATTTTAAAAAGCGGAAAGGTAAAGCCCGTTATAGACGAGGAGGGACTTTATGAAATATTCTTTTTGGGACCTGCGAGAACTCCGGGCAACGGAATTTTTAAAAATATCAATGAGCTTTTGCCCGGCGAGTACGCAACATATTGCGACGGGAAATTAAAAAAGACAAGATATTTTAAATTGGAGGCAAAAGAACACACGGACTCTCCCGAGCAAACTGTTGAAAAGGTACGCTGTTTGCTTACCGACGCGATTGAAAAACAACTTAGGAGCGATGTTCCGCTATGCTTTTTCCTGTCTGGCGGACTTGACAGCAGTATTATCGTTCAGACCGCAAGTAATTTTTACAAAAGAAACGGTATGGATAACGCCGTCACCTATTCCGTTGAGTACAGGGACAATATGAAATACTTTGAAAAAAGCCTTTTTCAGCCGAGCTCGGACGTTGAATATATTAAAATGATGATTGAAAGCGCAAACACTCTGCATAACGAAGTTATACTTGATAATGCGGATTTAGCCGAGGCGCTTTATCCGAGCGTTGAGGCGAGAGATTTGCCCGGTTATGTTGACGTCGACTCGTCTTTACTGCTTTTTTGCAGGGAAATAAAAAAGAATTACACGGTAGCGCTTTCGGGAGAATGTGCGGATGAGCTTTTCGGCGGTTATCCCTGGTATCACAATCACGATATTCTTTTTGAGGATAATTTTCCGTGGTCAAGGTCGCAGGATATAAGGCGGAGTATTCTGACAGACGGAGTTCTGCCCAAGGGAGAGGAGTATGTCAGGGAAAAATACCTTGAAACCGTAAACGGTACCGACAAGCTTAATACGGACTCTAAAGTCACGGGCAGAATGAGAGAAATGTTTATGCTGAACTACTACTGGTTTATGCAATGCCTGCTCGAAAGAAAAGACAGGTGCAGTATGTATAACGGACTTGAGGTGAGAGTTCCTTTCTGCGACTACAGAATTGTTGAGTACGCTTACAATATGCCGTGGGAAATCAAAGCATATAACGGACGTGAAAAGGGTATTGTACGAAAGGCTTTTGAGGGTATTTTACCCGATGATATAGTATGGCGGAAAAAAAGCCCCTATCCCAAAACACACAACCCCGTATATATGAAAATCTGTTCGGATAAGGTTAAAGAAATTTTAAAAAAGAAAACAGCCCTGACAGAGCTTTTAAGCACTGAGGGAATCAATAATATTATCCAAAATCCCGAGGGCATAAGCTCGCCGTGGTACGGTCAGCTTATGAAAGCTCCGCAAATTTTAGCGTATATAATTGAGCTTGACTACTGGTTTGATAAATATAAAGTTGATATTGAATAATTAAAATAAGTGTGATAAAATTACCACGGTGATTTTATGACAGAAGAAAAATACAGAAAAATTGAGATATTTTTTAGAAAACATAAAAGATTATATTTCCTTTTAGGAATTATATATAAATATCTGCCCTATCCCGTTTATGTAATTTATCCGCTTATGCTTATCCTGACATTCACGGATATGATAAATAACGCGAAAGCAGAGGCATTTATAAGAACACTCACAGTACCTGCAACAGCTTTTTTAAGCGTTACAATTTTAAGACGCATAATTAACAGACCGCGTCCGTACGAGGCGCTTAAAATTAATCCGCTTATTAAAAAAAACACAGTCGGAAAAAGCTTTCCCAGCCGTCATTCGGCAAGCGTTTTTATAATAGCAACAGTTTGTTTTCCGTTAAATACAGCGCTCGGAATTACGTTAACTGTTTTTGGAACGCTTATTTGCATATCAAGGGTTCTTGCGGGCGTTCATTACATAAGCGATGTCGTTTTCGGGGCATTATTCTCAATTATTCTCGGAATTTTCAGTATTTTTCTTATTTAGAATAAAAAACCGCTTGTTTAACGAGCGGTTTTTTACTTGGATTTTAAATTTTTAATAAAATTATTTTAGGAAATTACATATTCTAAATACAGCATATTATCTGTATTTTGATTTATATAATATTCCTTTATACAATTATAAGACAATGTATTTTCTATATAATAAACATTAAATAAATACAGTTTAAAAGTTGTTAATTATTTAACAAAAAGATTGACAAACTTTTAACAATGTGCTACCATATACTATGGAGGGATGTAAAAAATGAAAAAATTAACTTTTTCCCTAATTATAATCGCTTTAATCTCAGTTTTCTCTTTAGCGGGTTGTTCGGGTGAAACGAAAACAGTTTCACTTCCTACAGCCACGCAAGCGCAGTACACGGATAAAAACGGAATCGGATACAACGAACAAGGCGATAAAACACTTGTCATATCGGATTTTAAAGACGGTAAGAAAAATATTGAAATTCCCTCTGAATACAAGGGAAAAAAAGTAAAGGAAGTCGGCAGAAGTTCGTTTAAGATGTCAAAAGTCAAAAGTGTAACAATTCCTGATGGAGTTGAAAAAATTGACGACTACGCTTTTGCTTTCAGCACAGCGCTTGAAAAAGTAACTATTCCCGACAGCGTTAAAAGCATCGGAACAAATGCTTTTTCTGGTTGCTCAAATCTTAAAGAGGTAAAGCTTCCTAAAAAACTTAAAACAATCGGAATGTACAGCTTTGATGCAAGCGGTTTGAAAAAAATTGAAATACCAAAGTCAACGAAGAAAATTGACGAATACGCATTTGCCGAGTGTCGCTTTCTTGAACAGGTAATTATAAACGGTAAAAATACCGAAATTGCGGAAACCGCGTTTAACACAAGCACGGAAGTAAAAATTACTGCGCCTAAAAATTCTAAGGCACAGACATTCGCGAAATCGAAGGGAATCGAATTTTCAAATAAGTAAGCATTATTCAAAATATGAATTGTAATATTTAATTTTATGGAGGTCAAATCTATGAGTACCAAAAAGTACGCTGTAGTTGACAGCGTTCCCTCGCTTGAAAAGGCTCTCAAAAGAGTAAAAAAGGCGCAGGCGGAGTATGCATCCTACACACAGGAACAGGTTGACAAAATTTTTCTCGCGGCTGCTACTGCCGCTAACAAGCAGAGAATTCCGCTTGCAAAATTGGCTGTTGAAGAAACAGGAATGGGAATTGTAGAAGATAAGGTTATTAAAAACCACTACGCTTCCGAATACATTTACAACAAATATAAAGACGCTAAAACCTGCGGAGTTATTGAAGAAAACGCTTCTATGGGCACAAAACGAATTGCGGAGCCTATCGGCGTTATAGCCGCTGTTATTCCCACTACCAATCCTACATCTACCGCTATATTTAAATGTCTAATAGCCCTTAAAACAAGAAACGGCATCATCATCTCCCCTCACCCGCGCGCTAAAAAAAGTACGATTGAAGCGGCAAAGATTGTATTGGAGTCTGCCGTAAAAGCAGGCGCCCCCGAGGATATTATATCCTGGATTGACGTTCCCTCGCTCGAAATGACAAACCTTGTTATGGCTGAGGCTGATACAATTCTTGCAACCGGCGGTCCCGGAATGGTTAAGGCGGCTTATTCGTCGGGCAAACCCGCTTTAGGAGTCGGCGCGGGAAATACTCCCGCAATCATTGACTCGTCAGCCGACATACTCGTGGCGGTCAACTCCGTTATCCATTCTAAAACCTTTGACAACGGTATGATTTGCGCTTCTGAACAGAGCGTTATTGTTGACAAAAGCATTTACTCCAAGGTTAAAAAGGAATTTAAGGACAGAGGCTGTCACATCCTTTCTAAAGATGAAATCGACAAGGTTAGAAAAACTATCATCATTAACGGCGCGCTCAACGCTAAAATTGTCGGTCAGTCCGCTTATAATATAGCCAAGCTTGCGGGAATTAATGTTCCCGAGAATACAAAAATTCTAATTGGAGAAGTGAGCAGTGTCAACATCAGCGAAGAATTTGCGCACGAAAAACTCTCACCTGTACTCGCTATGTATAAATCGGAAAACTTCGAGGACGCTTTGAAAAAAGCAGAACAGCTTATTGCTGACGGCGGTTTCGGACACACGTCATCAATTTATTTAAATCCGATTACTGAAAAAGAAAAACTTGATGAATTCTCTAAGAGAATGAAAACCTGCCGTATTCTTGTAAATACCCCGTCCTCACACGGCGGTATCGGCGACCTTTACAACTTTGACCTCAATCCGTCGCTTACGCTCGGATGCGGTTCGTGGGGAGGAAATTCCGTCAGTGAAAACGTAGGTTGTAAACATTTGCTTAACATTAAAACAGTTGCCGAGAGGAGAGAAAATATGCTTTGGTTCAGGGCTCCCGAAAAGGTTTACATTAAAAAAGGCTGTCTTCCCATCGCTCTTAAAGAGCTTAAAGATGATTTGGGAAAGAAAAAGGCATTTATCGTTACAGATGAATTTTTATACAACAACGGTTACACAAAGTGTATCACGGATGAGCTTGATAAGATGGGCATTACCCACACGACTTTCTTTGACGTTCAGCCTGACCCGACCCTCGCTTCCGCTAAGGAGGGAGCGGCGGCTATGACTGCATTTCAACCCGATGTTATAATCGCTCTCGGAGGCGGTTCGGCTATGGACGCGGGTAAAATAATGTGGGTTCTTTATGAACATCCCGAGGCTGACTTTGCTGATATGGCTATGAGATTCAGCGATATAAGAAAGAGAGTTTACAAATTCCCGAAAATGGGCGAAAAGGCGATGTTTATTGCTGTTCCCACATCTTCGGGTACAGGCTCAGAGGTTACTCCGTTCGCTGTTATCACGGACGAAAACGACGGTACGAAATATCCTCTCGCAGACTATGAGCTTATGCCTGATATGGCAATTGTTGACGCTGACCTTATGATGAGCGGTCCTAAGGGGCTTACCGCCGCTTCGGGTATTGACGCTGTATCACACGCGTTAGAGGCATATGTAGCTATGCTTGCGACAGATTTTACGGACGGTCTTGCATTAAAGGCGCTTAAAATAATTTTTGAATATCTACCTGCTTGCTATGACAACGGTCAAAACGAGCCGTATGCCCGCGAAAAGGTTGCCCACGCCGCGACAATGGCAGGTATGGCATTTGCAAACGCATTTCTCGGTGTGTGCCATTCTATGGCGCATAAACTCGGCGCTTTCCACCATATTCCCCACGGTGTTGCGAACGCTCTTATGCTTGAGTATGTAATTCGCTTTAACTCATCTGAAACGCCTTCAAAAATGGGAACATTTCCGCAATACTCTTATCCTCATACAAAGGCTCGTTATGCTGAAATTTCAAAATATCTCGGAATTGAAGGAAAGAACGACGACGAAAGCGTAGAAAACCTAATTAATGCGATTAACGATTTAAAATCGAGAATCGGAATTAAGGAAACTATCCGCGATTACGGCGTCGATGAGAAATATTTCCTTGATACTCTTGATAATATGACAGAGCAGGCATTTGACGACCAGTGTACAGGCGCTAACCCGAGATATCCGCTTATGAGCGAGATAAAAGAGATGTATCTAAAAGCTTACTACGGCAAGGATTATAAAGAAAATTAAACCAATAAAATTAGATTTAATCGTTTGACATAATTATAATCGTAAAACACTTTTACGCACTCCTTATCTGCCCACGATAAGGCTGTGGGTATTATTAACTCTATTTGTGGGCGGAAAGGCTTTGGAATTCATAATGAAACTTGATAACATTATTTACGAAACAAAAGGCAAAAAAATCTACCGCGATGGCGACAAATCCATCAAGGTTTTTGACGAAAACTTTTCAAAAGCCTCCGTTTTAAACGAGGCTCTTAATCAGGCAAGAGTTGAGGAAATAGGTCTTAATATTCCTAAAATTCACGAGGTTACTAAAATAGACGGAAAATGGGCGATTGTCAGCGATTTTATTGAGGGTAAAACTCTTGGAGAGCTTATTGACGAAAATCCTGACAAGGTTGATGAGTTTATCGAGAAATTTGTTGATATTCAGATTGAGATTCTTTCAAAGCGCTCTCCCCTTTTAACCGATTTACGCGACAAAATGCAGAGAAAAATCAGCGATACAGAACTTGACGCTACTACTCGCTACGAACTTCATACCAGAGTAAACAGTATGAAAAAGCATAACAAGGTTTGCCACGGCGATTTTGTACCGAGCAACGTCATTATAACCCCTGTAGGAGACGCTTATATAATAGACTGGGCGCACGTCACACAGGGTAACGGAGCGGCTGACGCGGCAAGAACATACCTTATGCTTACGCTTAAAGGCAAGGAAGATTTGGCGGAAAAGTATCTTAACACATATTGCAGAAAAACAGATACCGCAAAACAACTTGTGCAAAACTGGATGCCGATAGTCGCGGCTTCACAATCTGTTAAGAAAATTCCTGAAGAACAGGAATTGCTTATGAGATGGGCCAATGTAGCCGATTATCAATAAATTTAAAAAAGATAAACGGTCTATCATTTCATTTAAATTATATTCATTATCAACCTTTTATAAATAAAACAAACCGTATCAGATTTTCGTCAATTAATCTGATACGGTTTTAATTATATACTAATTAAATGAAGGCGGTTTTACATCTGTATTAGTGAATGGACTGTCAGCAGGCGATGGTTCAGACATACTGAAATACATCTTCGCCGCTTTTGTTGTGCCGAAATCCTGATTTGAACCGCTGTTCTGCACCTTGTTAAATGCGTCTCTGAACATCTGGTTGTGGGCTTCTTCTCTGTTTAATAGAAAATCTATTGTTTCCTTGACCTTTTTGTCATCAATTTGTCTGTAAAGGTATTCGTAAACTACCTTTGCTCTCTGTTCGGACGCTATATTTGAAAGTAAATCCGCACATAAATCGCCCGTGACGCTTACATAGTCGCCTGTCCACGAATATCCTGACGCATTAATAAGACCAGGATTTAAACCTAAGAGGACATGGGACTGTATCTCGCCCGCGGGAACGGTTGCAGCGTCAACATCGTGGCCGTTAAGCATATTTATTGTGGTCGCAACCATCTCCATATGACCTAACTCCTCTGCCGCAATATCAAGAAACAAGTCTTTAATTTCCTGGTCTTTAATTCTAAAGCTTTGCGACATATACTGGAGTGCTGCTTTTAACTCACCGTTAGCACCTCCGAGCTGTTCCTGGAGAAGCGCCGCGTACTGCGGATTTGGACGTTCAACTGATACGGGATGAAAAAGTTGTTTTTCGTGTTTAAACATAATACTGCCTCGCTTTCTTGTAGTATTATGCTCAAATAATTCCTCCCCTATTCTTAATTCTTTTTATAAATTTAAAATAAAATACTGAAAAAATGATAAAATGTTTTCTCAGTTGGTAAAACATATGGCAGAGCGTGAGGGCGTAACCGAAACACTCAAAGCACAAAACCAAATAGCGTGGATAGCGCGGATGAACAAAATCCGAAAACAAGAGACAGAAATTATAAATGCCGATTTGATTTATAATTGATACCTGCCATACAGAGAATCGCCAGTATTAACTTATGACAACCTATCCTATTTGTAGAAATTCAAGAAATGATAATGCTTCTTCATAATTCAATACCTCAATCATTTTGTAGGAATATAATTGGTTTCCAGCCACGCGGCTATATCGTCCGTTAGACTGCTGTCGCCTGAGTAATGGACAGACAGGGGTTCGCCCATAACCGCATCGGGAACAAGCTTTGTAATCGCCGTAAGGCTCTGTCCGAAGCGCCCGCCCCCGTGGGAGCAAAACGGAATAATCGTTTTGCCTGAAAAATCATATTTCTCCAGGAAAGAGGCAATAGGCATGGGGATGGACGCCCACCAGTTGGGATACCCGAGCAGGATGGTGTCATACTGCTCAAAATTTTCCACCTGATTCTTGATCTCCGGCCGTGCCTGAATGTTCTGATCGTGCTGCGCCTGGTCGAGTACGGTGTTGTAGTCGGTGGAATAAGGTGTCACAAGTTCGATCTCAAAGAAGTCAGCGCCGGTTTGAGACTGTATTTTCTCCGCAATGTCTCTTGTGTTGCCTCCCCAGGAGAAGAACGCAATCAGCACTTTGCCTCCGTTTTTGTTTTTCTTTCCCGTCCGGGTGCTGACAATGTTTCCTGTGCCGTTTACGGCGCCCCGTACAAGCCGGATTCCTAAATTGAAGCTACCCTTGTCCTCCGGCAAAGTGGCTCGGTAGGCAGAGCGCATATTTTTGGCAAAATCATTCCAACCGCCACCACGATAGACACGCCTCGTCCCGGTTTGCGAACCGGTGGGATCGGTATCAAGTGATGTATCATATTCGCCATAGCAGTCCCATACCCATTCGCTGACATTGCCGTGCATATTGTAAAGCCCCCACGCATTGGGAGAAAAACTGTCCACGGCAACCGTGGTCTGCCGGTACTCACCGGGCTTCGTTTTGAGATCACCCTGCGAAAAATAGTTGTCCTCAATCTCGTATGGATAATGGCCGTAGTAGTTGGATTCATCCGAGCTTATGGAGGTTTCGGTGTTGAAGGGCGTCGTCGTTCCGGCGCGGCAGGCATATTCCCATTCCGCTTCAGTAGGCAAACGGTAGCCGTTTGCGCTCCTATCCCATGTGACGGTTTCGCCGTCAACGGCATAGGCGGGCGTGAGATTTTCTTTTTCACTGCGTGCATTACAGAACGTGATGGCATCCAGCCACGACACATTCTCCACCGGCAGATTGTCCCCGCTGAAGTTGGAGGGATTACTACCCATTACTGCCACATATTCGCTCTGCCTGACCTCATAGGGACTCATGTAAAAATCGCTGACCGCCACAGTGTGCTGTGTTTCGTCTGACGAACGCCACGGTTCGTCCTCCGGGCTGCCCATCGCAAAACTTCCTCCTTTGATTAGCACAAAGCCGTCCTCCTCGGGTGCAGTCTGTCCATCAGGTTGACTTGGCTTTGATGGGTCTGCTCCATTCTCAACCGAGGAGTCTGTGGAATTTCCTTGCCACGGCTCGCTTTGCGAAGACAGGTTCAGTCCGACCACGACAAAGACACAGACAAGCGCCGGAACGAGGAAAGCCACGGCTTTGGGGATCCGTCCGTTTGAGCGTTCCTTTTCGTATTTCCTGATGGACTTGCGGAGCAACTTGTTTATGTAATATGCCGACACTACGAACAGGCACATAATGGCGACAGTTTCGGTAAAATAGCAGGCCGCCGCTTTTGTCTCGTCGAACATTACGAAATGAGTTTGCATAAAGAGATAATCTGTAATGTGCTGCGTGATAAATGCGTAGAGTCCGTACACAGACAGGACAGTGGCAGCAATCCGTAAGATCCACGTTCTTGCAACGTTCTTTTCGGATAGGCGGAACAGCTTTCGGAAAAGCGGGAGGAATTGCTCAATGTGAATCCCAAGGTGGGTCGACATGAGGATCAGTCCCCAATAGGAGGAAAACAGGTGAAGCTGTCGTGCCAAAATCATACCACCGCTTAAGTGCAGAAAGCTTAAAACAAATCCCGACATCATGACACCGCTGACGCACAATGCAATCATATCCAGCAGGAGCAGCAGGTCAAACGCCGTGCTAATTGCGCGGGACGGGGTGTACTTTCCTTTGGGTAAGCCTTTCCACCAACCCAGATTCAGAAGATGGTGCGTCGCAAACAGCGCCAGAATAACGGTGCCAAGCCATTCATGAATTTCCTGCCCGATGATTACCTCCGCCATCAAAAGTGGCAAAAGAACGATCATGGCAAGGTCAACAATCCTTTTTATGATTTGTTTTGGTTGCTTCATAGTGTTCTCCTTTCTGCCGTCCTGCTAACTTTCAGAATCCCCATGGTGCGACTGTATAAGGAAATACCCTGTGCCGTGTCTACTAACACAGGCATTTCAAATCATTTCCTGTTCAGTTGATTCCAAGCCCGTTGGCCCACGCAAGTACATCGTCCGCAGAGGCACCTGCGGAAAAGCGGTGTCCGTCAAGCCATGTAGCTCCTCCGGCGCTTGAGCGTAGCGCCGAATCGCTGTTGCCGAATCCGCTGCTTGTGGATGTGCAGAACGCAACGAGGGTTTTGCCGGAGAAATCATAGCTCTCGATAAAGGTACTCATAATCCGTGGTGCTTCGCCCCACCAGATGGGATATCCCACGAACACTACATCGTACTGCTTTATATTTTTCACCGAGCCGGAGATCGCAGGACGCGTATCGGGATCGTTCATTTCCACAGACGAACGGCTTTTGGAGTTGCTGTAGTCCAGATCTTCATCCGTATATGGCTTAGACGGTGTAATCTCGTATAGATCGGCTCCAAGCCCGTCTGCAAGCTCACGAGCCACACCCTCGGTGTTGTTGGTAGCAGAGAAATAGGCCACAAGGATTTTGCTACCATCCGTATCCTTATTTTGCTCGGAGACAGTACCGTCAGGCGTTTTGCCGGATTGCTGACTTACATTTTCTGCTTTGGAAGACACAGAGGACTTATCCTCTATATTTTGTGAGGAACCACTATTTCCGCTATTTTCAGCCAATTTGCTGTTACCTGTGCAAGCAGCAAGGGTCAGTACCATAACAACCGCGAGTAAAATCGTTAAAATCTTTTTCATTTTCATTTTCCTCCTGCTTTTAAATTTTAGACTACATTCCCGGCCTTCTGTTTTCCGTTCTGCGCCATCACACCGACAAGGGCGTGAGGAACATACAACTCCTCCAGATAGTCGATCTCGTCCTGCGTAAGCTTCAACTCTACAGACTTTGCCATACCCTCAACATGGGAGAACTTTGTCGCGCCCACCACCGGTACGGTTACCTTTGTCAAAAGCCACGCCAAAGAAATCTCTGTCATGGAGACTCCTCGACGGTCGGCCAGTTCCGCCACACGAGCAATGATCCTGCCGTCGGCCTCTGCAGTGGAATCGTATTTAAATTTGGCATATGCGTCCTGTTCCAACCGTATTGATGTTTCACCGGGGCGCTTGGAGAGCCGTCCACCGGCCAAAGCGCTGTACGGCGTCATGGCTATATGCTGATCTTTACAGAAAGGAGCCATTTCCCGTTCTTCCTCTCGGGCGATTAGATTGTAATGTCCCTGAATAGACACGAACTCTGTAAGGCCCCGTTCACGGGCATAGAAATTGGCCTTGGCAAGCTGCCACGCAAAGCAGTTGGAGATGCCGATATACCGTGTCTTTCCGGCTTTAACCGCATTATGCAGTCCCTCCATAATCTCTTCCATCGGTGTATGATAGTCCCACATATGATAAATGTAAAGGTCCACATAGTCCATGCCGAGATTTTTAAGGCTCTGATTCAGGTAATTCTCAATGTGCTTCTGCCCACTTATCCCGGCGTCAATCTCATCCTGTGTCCGAGGCGTGAATTTTGTAGCGATTACAACATCGTCCCGCTTTGCAAAATCTCTGAGCGCCTTTCCCACGTACTGTTCGCTGGTGCCATTTTGATAGGCGATGGCGGTGTCGTAGAAATTGATGCCCAACTCAAGGCCGTGTTTGATGATTTTCCTTGTCTGCACCTCGTCCACCGTCCAGCTATGTTGCCCCGTAGTCGCGTTGCCAAATCCCATGCAACCCATACAAATGCGAGAAACGGTCAGATCGGATTTGCCGAGTTTCGTGTACTTCATTTTTATGCCCCCTAAAGAACTATTTCAGCCCATGCTTTAAGGTCGGCCGTCGTCTGTCTGCCGTTCAGCACTTTTCCTTCGGCAATGACGGTGTCCGCCGCCACGGAGTGCTTCAATCCGGCTACGGTCTTTCCAAATCCGCTGCCGCCTGAGGTGGCGAACAGCACAATCTTTTTACCGGAAAAGTCATAGCTCTCCAAAAAGCTGTTGATGATGGTGGGAGCCACATACCACCAAATGGGAAAGCCCAGCAGAATCGTGTCATAGTCCGCGATATTTGCATTCCGGTCCGCCAGTACGGGACGACTCGATTTATCGTTCATCTCGACGGAGCTTCGGGATTTCTTATTCATCCAGTTTAAGTCGGCATTCGTGTACGGCACAGCGGGTTTAATTTCATAAATGTCCGCTTCCACAGCCTGTGCCAGTTCCTTTGCAACACGCGCCGTCGTCCCGCTGGCGCTGAAATAGGCTACTAATATCTTTCTCATATTTATTTACTCCTTTATAATGATTTTCCAAGCTGATATGCATCAGTCATGTGACGGCTGATTTTCGTCATAGGCGGAGTTCCGCAGCCGGTTCCTAAAATCTGGCCACAGTCGGTGAAGTTCATATACCGGCACAGCTTCTTGTAATGCTCCAAAAGATAGGGCATTACGTCTGCATTAGAATCCCACGCTGTGGCAATCAGCACCGTTTTCAGGTGTTTGCCGGAGAGCTTCATGGTGTAACTGTAAAAACGGTCGATCACCATTTTAAGTTGTGCCGACATTCCAAAGTAGTAGATTGGTGTGACAAAAACCGCCATATCTGCAGAGAGCAGGGCATCCCTGATCTCACCCATATCGTCCTTTTGGGCGCACGGTCCATTCATGCCACAATGCTCGCAGCCAAGGCAGGGATGAATGTTCATATGGGCTGCGTCCATCTCTATGATAGTATGCCCGGCCTCCTGCGCGCCTTTCGCAAATTGTTCCGCCAGCATATTTGAGGAGCCCTTTTTGTGTGGGCTACCCTTGATGATTACAATTTTCATTTGTTTGCCCCTTCCTTATTCCATAACCTTTTCCCAAAAACGAATCGCATTGATTTCAAGACTATCCGCCAGCTTTTCAAGAGTTGTCGTTTCTTCTTCGGTAAGCGTCACATTCGCCGCCTTGACCGCATCCTCCACATGGCTTGTTTTCGTCACGCCGATGATTGGCAGCGTTCCCTTTGCGATGGCCCATGCCACGGGGATTTGTGCCGTGCCAACGTGATATCTGTCTGCAAGCTTTTTTAATTCAGCGTTCAAGATTTCCAGTTTATCCAGAACGGGGTTATAAGTTTCCGCTCTCGCAGAGCCGGCCGGCATTGGGTGAGCGGTATCGTATTTACCGGACAATGCTCCTTGCTCCAAAACCATATAGGCAAAGAATGTAATGCCATTCGCATGGCAGTAATCCAGAATACCCGAATCCTCGGAAGAACGATTGATCAGGCTGTAATGGTTCTGCACTGCGGACAGCTTTAGACCGTGACTTCTCAGAATTTCATCTGCCTGTCGGATTTCCGCCAGATTGTGGTTGGATACGCCCAGCATCGGGACATTGTCCTTTCCTTCAAAGTATTTCGCCAGTTCCTCTGTCCACTTGGGGGCATCCCACACATTATGAATCCAATAAATATTAAAACGATCAAGGTTCATAAGGGCAAGCTGCTTTTCGATCATATCCCTCATAGCGGTTTTCGATGAGGTGTCCGCGCACTGGGGTGTGAACTTGTCGGAGATGAGGTAGGATTTTCTCGGAAGTCCCTTCAAGAAATTGGCAAGTACCTTTTCAGAGGTTCCCATACCGTAGGCATACGCCGTGTCCCACAGGTTCAACCCATTTTCCATAGCTATATCGAAAATCGGGCGAATACTCTCTTCCGTCAGATTGTTTCCAAAGGTTCCGTCATTACCCCACGCCCAGGCGCCAAGCGCTATTTTCGGTAATATCATTTCTTTATTCATTGTGAAATCCTCCTTTATTCGTTCAACAGCCTTTTCACACAATTGAATGTAATCTCATAGATTGTCATAAATACATAGTTGACATTTGCTTCTTCCATTGCCGTTCGCTGTTTTTCGGTAACAAACGTGTATGGATAGATACCAAACATAAACGGGAAGAACGTGTAAATAAAATTCTGCTTCCCGGAAACTTCCATATCCGGGAAATATTTATTAAGACCGGTCATCACGGTGCGGATCGATTCTCCATATACAACCTTGAACGCTGCCAGATGCTCCGGTCGGCTACCAGTTTCCATGTCGTAGTGATTCATGGACATAATTTTCAGAAGCTGCGCCCGTTCTTCCAAAGAGTGTGCAAGCATGGATGCAAACTCGTCCTTCGTCATTTCTTCAACTTGCTCCATTGTCTTTTTGAGTGAGTCGATCCACAACTCATACTCCCGTTTCAGCAACGCCAGAAAGATTTCCTCTTTTGTCTGAAAGTAGTTGTAAATCGAGGTGCGGGTGAAGCTTGTCACGTTCCCGATCTCCTTGATAGTGATTTCCTTGAAACTCTTGGCCTGATAGAGCTTTTCGCAGGCGTTGATAATCTCCTCCCTGCGGGTCTCTGTCAGCTCCTGTGAACCTTTTGGCATATTGCGTCCTCCTTATTTTTTCGCCGTCTTTTTGAAAGACAGACATTTACCAATCACTTCGCCGGTTTTCATGTACTTGTAGGTGGGAAATTCAAACAGCACAGGCTTTAAACTGTCATAATCGACCTTGCCTTTTTCATTCAGATGTTCCTCCGCAACATATGTGTTGTCGATTGTGCAGATGAAACTCTCAAAACCAGGGGTATTGTAGACATCCGCAACACTGCACTCAATCGTCAAGGGGGATTTGCGGATGACAGGCGCGCCCGCATTCCCAAGGTCATATTCAAAGGCAGCGGACTTATCTGCTTTCACCCCGCTGACCGAGCCGACATAATCCGCCTCCGGCAGCATAGCCTCGTCTACAAGATTAATTGAGAGTTTTTTCGTCTCCTTGATACACCCGTTGATAAAGTGCGGTGCGGCGAGACTGACCAACACCCGGTCATGGCCGATGATTCCAATATGTGCAACCAAAGTCCATGTGGGCTTTTTCCCGTTCATAGCACCGATGATCGTCACCGGCGTGGGATACAGCGCAAGCAATTGTCCGACATTTTTCTTCATAGTTCCGTTATCTCCTGACTTGAAAATATATTCTGACATCGTGTCAGCATAATTAGTGTAGCACTATTCTGACACAGTGTCAATATTTTTTAAAAAAAATTTTTAATAAATTTCAATTTTATATCCCGTGATTATTTTTCTCGCGCTATTTAATAATCTTGAAATCTAAAGAACGCCACTGCCTATAAGCCGTAAGTTTTCTCTCATTATCTTCCTGTCTGTCTTACAGTATAGCGTGATATTGTTGACAGACAACATTTTCTATTTATTTAAGAAAAGAAATCAATGTAAGGGTCTACATAACCGAAAAGAATACAATTCTAAGAAAATCCAAGAAGTGCGGTATAAATCTGTCGGAATATCTGCGTACCCTCGAAACGGAACCCACTGTAAAAGCAACTCCCTGTGATGGAACTGTGGTAGGCTTATCAAAAACTTTTGACGCTGTACGATGCTTTTCTTTATGAGATTTGGGCTTCGGAGCACAACAAAGCACTCAACGAAAGCCAGAAAACGATTTTAAGGCGGAAAAACAAAGCGTTAATTTGCAACACTGTTGCTCAAAGAGTTACGGAAATTCACCACATAAAAAAAGGAAAGCACAGCACTTAAAACTGCACCTTCCAATTACATCTGTAATTACTTCCTTATCAGCACGCGACTTTGTCTTGCCGACCTTGTTTTCATTTATTAAGCTTTTCCTATTTTTATATAGTAAACGTCAAGGAACATTTCAAAAAATTCATTTTCATCCACATAAAACTCCGCGTATTTTTTGCCCTGTTTTACCTTACCCGGTACATTTTCAATTTCAAACGCCTTGTAGTTGCCCTGAATTGCATTCATTGATAAAAACGCTACCTTTGATGCGTCTATATTCGTGCAAACATAGGGAGACGCAGTATTAAAAATAGTTATTGGAGCCGTCAAGTCATATTTGGTTTTAGATACAAGAGATGATGCAAAACCTTCAAGATATGCTTTCTGTCGTTGCATACGTAAGCTGTTGCCTTCAACGGTTGCGTGACTTCTTGTCCTTACAAATGATTGAGCGAAATCCCCCATAAGAGTATATGACTCTCCCTGTTTAAAATCCCCGATTGTTTCGGGAGAAACAACGGTAACTCCGCCTATAGCATCATTTATAGCGACAATTCCATTCATATCAAGCGATAGATAGGAATTAATCGGAACATTATATAAAAGTTCTCTGACAGATACAAGCTCATTGTGACAGCTTGTATCCCGACCATCGCCATATGCGTATGCAAGAGCTATCTGTGCATTTTTTTGTCCGACATATTTTCCGCTCGGAGAATAAATGCCTACATCGGTCATAGTATCACGAGATATATTAATAAGCTTTGTTGTGCCGTCGTAAAGGTCCAAAGTTATAACAAAAATCGAGTCAGCATTTCCTCCCGTTCCGATTTCTCCGTCTACATCGCTGAACTCATCCTTATCAATACCCATACAAAGGATACTTGTAATATTTTCGTTGTATCTGTACTTTTCTCCCTTGTATATAATTGTATTGCCATTGTCACCTGTTACAGCATTATCGGGAACATTTATATTCAATCCGCTGTTATCGAGCATAGCGGATTTCCCCATATTTATCATTATAATCAAAGAGACAATTGAGGCGATTATAAGTGCCAAAATAGTGCAAATTATCCCGATACATACTTTTTGCCAGCGTTTAAAACGTTTTCTCCGGTGCTTGCGCTTTTTCTTTTTTACCAAAGTACCGTGTTCGGAAGAATGACTCGAATGACTTCTATGTCTGTGGTGATGTTTTTTTGAATAATGACGTCTTCTGCCCTGTCTGTAAACAAAATCATCGAGCTCATCATATGCTCTTGAATTTTCCTTTTCCTTTGCCTCTTTAAGCTTAGTGGCTCTTTCTTCTTCAGAGTCAAAGCCTGCGGTATTTGAAACCGAAGGCTTTTGCCCTGTTATTCTCTCATACTCGTTGCCGTCTTGAAAATTCATAAAAATTGAATTATCGTCGTTCAGATTTGGTTTTCGATTATGATTACTCCCACTACCTTGTAAATTCATCCTTTACCAATACCCCCTGTAAAAGATACCTTCCGTCACCTATATTCAAGCAGGTGCTCAATGTTAATATTCTATCGTTAACAGTTAACTTATGATTTAACTTTTTTCTAACATTTTTAACAGTGGAACGAGGATTTTGTATAAAATTAAGGTAATTTTTAAACACCTTGTCCTCTGCAAAATTATATGAATTCATAATATGCTTATTATCGTAATTATGCGCAGATACAACCTCGTATGTCATTTTTCTGTTAGGAGTATATACATAAAAATATCTGTGCTTTTTAAAAAAGGATAAATCCTCAAATTTATGAAGATTAGCAAACATAGAGCCGTTTTGCATATTGTGACCGTAAACTACTGTGACTCTATCGGTGAGTTCACTGCTGTTGCAATACTCAATATACAGCGCGCCCGAGTATTTATATTCGCCGTAAATATCTCTGTGAAGATAAAAGTCGTCCGACTTTTGGCTTTGTAAAATCGGGTAATCGACATTCGTGCCGGGAATATTAATCCACGCAAAAATTTCGGAATTAATCTTATTTAGCGCTTTAAAATCGATTGGATTTTTAGGAACTTTATTTTTCTCTTTGGTTTCCGTAGTTGAAACTACCGAAGAGCTAAGATTTTTATAATTATTCTCTGCGATATTATCAATATAAACCGTATATAAAAAATAGCCTAAAATACCGAGAATAATTAGAAGTATAAGTATTATCAGCAGTGCAATAAGCTTTATTCGTTTATCTTTTTTCATATTTTCTTTTCCTAAGCATATTAATACAAATATATTATAATATTATTATGGTAAGGTGTCAACAGCTAATAGCACGTAAAATTTTAAAACAATCTATTTAATACAAGATAGAGTAAAATACATAAAAAATTGAGAATTTAATTTTCATAACGTTCTTTCATAAAGCAAAAAAGAGAAATCCTCGCTTAGCGAAATGTAAAAAGCGCTGTTTTAAGACTTGCTCAAAACAGCGCAATTATTAGACTTTTAAAATTAATTACTTAGAATAATTACTTCTTAGAAACAGCGATTTTAACTCCGACTGCTCCGAATGCAACAACTACTACAGCTAAAAGCGCTACTGCAAAATAAATTGTATTGTCACCCGTTTGCGGTGAAGTCGGGGAAGTATTTTGACTGATATTTGTTCCCGAGCCTGTAGATGTACTCTCAGAACCGATTTTCTTAAATACAGGGTATACATTTACATCTCCTTTTAAGAGAATTGTAATTACATCGTCAGATAAATCTCCCTTTTCAAGTACGTACTTACCTTTAATTATCCACTTAGAAAACTCATATCCGTTTTTAGGATGTGCAGTTAATGTAACGTGCTCGCCGTCTTTATCAGTTTTTGTGGTATAAGTAGATGAGCCCCCGTTAGGATTATGGACTCTTACATTGTACTCTTTGCTTGCTGACGGGCTTGGAGCCGCAAAAACAGGCATAGCAGAAAAAACTAAAATAAGAGCCGCAACTAATACAGATAAAGTCTTTTTCATAAATCATTCCTCCAATAATTCACATATTTAATCAAAATTATACATAATCACATAAATACAATTGAATTATAACATATAAAATTCAAAAAGTAAATAGTTAAAACATTTAAATTTATAAAATATTTAAAACCCTTGAAAAACCTATCAATTAACTGTATAATAAGATATATTTAGGATTCGGGGTGAGTTTATGACAATTTCAGAAATTCAAAATGAAATTATCAGACTTAAAAAGGAGAAAGATATTTGTATACTTGCGCACAGCTATCAGGCAAGAGAAATTATTGAGGTGGCTGACTTCACCGGAGATTCATATAAACTTTCAGTAGACGCAGGCAAAGCCCCTAACAAAAACATTATTATGAGCGGAGTTCGGTTTATGGCTGAAACCTGCAAAATTCTTTCTCCGCAAAAGCGCGTCTTTCTTCCCAATCCACATGCGGGCTGTTCAATGGCTGAGCAGATGGACAAGCAGCTTATCTCTCAGATTAAAAAAATGTACCCCGACTATACAGTCGTTGCATACATAAATACAACCGCAGATTTAAAAACCATATGCGATGTCTGCGTTACTTCTTCGTCCGCTGTTGATATTTGCAAAAAAATTGATAACGATAATATACTTTTTATTCCCGACTGCAACCTCGGAGATTATGTCGCAAAGCAGATACCCGAGAAAAATTTTAAACTTCTCTCGGGCGGTTGTCCTATTCACGCCTGCGTTAATACTGACGATGTACTGAAAGCCAAAGGACTTTATCCAAACGCAGAAGTTCTCGTTCATCCCGAATGTACGCCTGACGTTGTTGCGCTTGCTGATTATGTAGGCTCAACCTCGGGTATTATGAATTACGCGGTAAAGTCTGACAAGAAAGAATTTATTATTGGTACGGAAATCAGTATCGCGGAGCATTTGCAGTATATGTGCCCCGATAAAAAATTCCACTATCTTACCTTAAAGCTTATTTGCCCCAATATGAAATCGACAACGCTTGTTGACCTTTACAATTGCGTCAAGGGTACCTCGGGCGAGGAGATTTTACTTGACGATGATATAATCAGAGAAGCTAAAAAATGTATTGATGAAATGATAAGACTGGGATAAAATGAAAAAAGCATTAGTAGCTATGAGTGGCGGCGTGGACAGTTCGGTCGCCTCTCTTTTAATTAAAGATGCCGGATACAAATCGGCAGGTATAACTATGAAGTTATACGACAACGGGGATATAGGAATAAAAAAATCAAATACCTGCTGTTCGCTTGACGATATTGAGGACGCAAGGGCGGTTTGCAACAAACTCGGTATTCCCTACTATGTTTTTAATTTCCGCGACAGCTTTAATGAAAAGGTTATCTCCCGTTTTATTAAAGCATATGAAAACGGCTCAACGCCTAATCCTTGCATTGATTGCAACAGATTTATTAAATTCGACCGTCTTATGCAAAGAATGAAAGAGCTTGAAATGGATTATGTTGTAACTGGACATTATGCAAGGATAGAGTACGATGAAAAAAGAGAGCGTTTTATTCTTAAAAAGGCTGTTGACGACACCAAAGACCAGAGCTACGTACTGTATTCGCTTACGCAGGAACAGTTGGCGCACACTCTGTTTCCGCTCGGAAATATGACAAAATCAGAGGTAAGAAAAATTGCGGAGAAAAACGGTTTCATAAATGCTCATAAACGCGACAGCCAGGATATTTGCTTTGTTCCCGATGGAAAATACGCTGAATTTATAGAGAATTATACAGGCAAAAAATACGAAAAGGGCAATTTTGTCGACAAAAACGGAAATATTTTAGGCGAGCATCAGGGAATTATCCGCTATACTATAGGTCAGAGAAAGGGGTTGGGACTTTCGCTTCCCGCTCCGATGTATGTATGTGAAAAAAATTTAGAAGAAAATAAGGTCGTACTCGGAAGCAACGACGAGTTGTTTTCAAACGAACTTTATGCTGATGAGCTGAATCTTATAACCTGCGATGAAATCACAAAACCTATGAAAATTAAAGCCAAGGTCAGATATAATCAAAAAGAACAGAATGCAACGGTTACACAAATTTCAAAGGACAAAATCCATATTGTTTTTGATGAACCGCAGAGAGCTATTTGCAAGGGGCAGGCGGTTGTAATGTATGACGGAGATATTGTTGTCGGCGGAGGAACAATAACAGAATAAAAATTTTATTTATTGTATTGTATATAAAAAATTCGCATTAATTATAAAATACATAAAAATAGGCTTATGCAAGAATTGCATAAGCTTATTTGTTTTTGTTCTATTTTGCATTGATCGAAATATTGTAAAATTAAAGCTAAAAACTTATAATAAATACATTAGCAGACAATAAAATTTCGGAGGTGAAATTATGTTTGCCTACAGACGTCGTGTCAGATATTACGAAACCGACCGAATGGGAGTAGTTCACCACTCAAACTATCTGAAAATTATTGAGGAGGCTCGTCTTCAGTGGTGTAACGAAAATATTATGAATTACCGTGAAATGGAAAAAAGAGGCTGTATAATCCCCGCGACAAGCGCAAGCGAGAATTTTTTAAAATATCTAAGATTTGACGACCCGTTCAGGGTTGAAGTAGTTTTAAAAAGCTACAAAGGGATTAAAATGACGTTCTCCTATAAAATTTATAACGAGAATGACGAAAGTCTCTGCTATACGGGTGAAAGCTCCCACTTTTTCGCAAAGGAAACCGGCAAGGAAGAATATAACCCCTACCTTTCATTCAGAAAGGATTTTAAAAAGGAGCATTTAAAGCTTAAAGATTTAGCGCAAACCTAAAGCACATATTCTTCATCATCCACAAAGCCTCCACGGTTAACTGTGTTTAAAAACAAATGAGCCGCAGGATTTGAGTTGTTCTTTCTCCAGGCAAGCACATATGTCAAATCCGCCTCAATTCCGTTAAAGTCAAGTGCTTTAACATCAGGACGGGAGCAATTTTCAATAACACTTTTCGGTAATATAGAAACACCCATTCCCGCCGCGACAGCCATAAACACGGAGCTTACACTGTCATACCCGACAATTGAATCGGGCGAAAAATGAAAGGTTCGGAAAATATCCATAATTTCCATATAAAGAATGGGACTTTCAGCCTCTGAGAGAAGAACGAATTTCTGATTTTTAAGGTTGATACCTTCTGCTGATTTACCGCTTTTTTTTAAACCTTTGGGTACTAACAGATTAAGCGCGTCTTTATGAGTTATCACTGATTCTATGTTATCGTTATCGGGGAGCATATCCCTTGGCATAAAGAAAAAATCAAATTCGGCGGAATTTACGGCGGACGCGCTTTCGCTTCCTGAAAGTTTTATCATTTCCACGGCAATATCAGGATATTTACCGCTAAACGCTTTAAGGCATTTCATCGGATAATCTATAGAGGTGGAATCATATGCAAGTCTCAGCCTTCCGCCCCTGCCGTTATTGAGCTGACTTACTACGGAGGTCGCTTTATTAAGAGTGTCGATTATCTCCTGAGCATAGGGTAAAAGCAGCTTTCCTTCATTTGTTAATGATACCTCACGGCGCGTACGCTCAAAAAGTTTAACGCCAAACTCCTTTTCCAAATCCCTAATATAACGGCTTACGGTAGACTGGCTTACATAATTACGACGCGCCGCCTCCGAAAAGCTAAGCGTTCTCGCGACAGAGATAAAGCATTTAAGCTGAATATTGTCCATTTATATACCTCCTATATATTTAAGTATGCAGGAAATGAATTTATCAAGAAATATTGGGACCTTATTTGCATTAATAAAGCGTTGAAATATTGGAAATAATTTGATATAATTCGATTATAGCATAAGAATATGCAATTTTCAAATAATAGATTTTGGAGGTAAATTATGGGAAAGATAGTTATTACAGGTATGGGAGCCGTAACTCCTGTCGGAATCGGCACGGAAAACTATTTTAACAGTCTTATTGAGGGAAAATCGGGTATTGATAAAATCCGAAGTTTCGATACAAGCGAACTTGCCGTCCAGATTGCGGGAGAGATTAAAAATTTCAATCCTGCCGATTATCTTCCTAAAGACGTTGTAAGAAAAACCGACGCATTTATGCAATACGCTTACATTGCGGCTGAAGAGGCTCTTAACCAGTCAAAGCTTGAGATTGAACCCGAAAGAACGGGGATAGTTATGGGTACGGCTATGAGCGGTATTTCTACTATCGCGTTTACGCAGGAGGCTCTGACAGGCGCGTCTCACAAAAAGGTAGGTCCGCGCTTTATACCTAAAATCCTCGGAAATATCGCGGCGGCAAACATAGCTATTTCTCATAATATTCAGGGTCCGAGTTTTACGGTTTCAACAGCCTGCTCATCGGGCGGTGACGCTATTTATCAGGCTGCTATGCTTATAAACTCGGGAAAGGCCGACGTTATGTTAGCCGTCGGCGCCGAATCTGCGCATTGCCCCATATTTATCTACAGCCTTGCAAACGCTAAAGCGTTATCCCGAAACAACGAAAATCCAAAACAGGCATCACGTCCGTTTGACGAAGCAAGGGACGGCTTCGTTATAGGCGAAGGCGGCGGAGCAATAGTTCTTGAAACAGAGGAACACGCTAAAGCGAGAGGCGCTAAAATTTACGGCGAGCTTTTAGCCTGCGGAAACACTTGCGATGCATATCACGTTACAGCTCCGCACCCCGAAGGAAAAGGCGCAATCGCTTGTATGAAACAGGCTTTAAGGGAAGCCGGATTAAAGCCCGAGGACATTGGATATATTAACGCTCACGGAACCTCAACTCCAAAGGGCGATGAGGTTGAAACCCACGCGGTTATGGAAGTTTTCGGCGAGAACACACCTCTCGTAAGTTCCACCAAGGGAGCAACAGGCCATATGATGGGCGCAGGCGGTATTACTGAGGTAATATCCTGTATTAAAGCGATTGAAACGGGAATTTTGCCTCCTACAATAAATTTAGAAAATCCTATCCCCGACTGCAACATTGACTTTATCGCAAACAAGGCGAGAAAAGCCGATATTAAATACGCTATGTCAAATGCCTTTGGATTTGGCGGACAAAATTCCAGCGTTATTGTAGGAAAATACGGAGGATAAATTTTAATTGTGTTTCACTCATAACGGAAACAAAAAGGAGTAATTATGGACTTTACATACGACATAACAATGTTCAAGGAAACATTTGAATCCGAATACACATGGCTCAACGGCTTTTTAAGAAACGTAATGAGATTTTCGGATAAGCCTGCGTTGTTTGACCCGCAAAGCGGAAAAAGATGGACGTACAACGAATTAAACGCCGAGTGTAATAAATTTGCAAACGCTATGAAAAAAGACGGTATTAAAAAGAATGATATTGTTTTTCATCAGCTTTATAATTCAGAGTATTTTGTTTTTTCATATATAAGTCCTCAAAAAATCGGCGCTATCTCTAACCCGGCGAATTTTAATCTTTCCCCGGGCGAAACCGCGGAAATTATTGACCACAACAAACCTGCCGTATATGTTTACGACAGTTCGATTGTTGAAACGGCTGTCAAGGCTCTTGAAATTGCAACTCACAAGCCTAAGGTAGTTATTATGGCTGACTGCATCGGAAAATACGAGAGCGCTCCCGAGGGACATATTAAATATGAGGACTATGTTGAAAATCAAAGTGAATCTAACCCTCCAATTGACTTTAATCCTCACATTTATGATGAGGTTTTACGCCTGCAGACCTCGGGTACTACAGGTACACCAAAGGGAGTTCCGCTTAATAATATAAACGAGGTTCTCTCGGCACACGACGTTATGATGCACTTTCCGCTTTCTCCGTATGACAAAACTATGAATATGACGCCGTGGTTCCACAGAGGAGGTATTCACTCGGGCGGACTTACTCCGAGCCTCTATGCCGGAGCGGAAATTATAATTATGAGAGATTTCCACCCCAAAACGACTCTCGATTATGTAGAAAAATATTCGATAACATTTTTAATCGGCGTTCCGTCAGTACTCGGACTTTTGGCTACACGACAGGAAAAGCATCCCAAGAATATAAACTCTCTTAAAGGTATTGTAACTATGGGAAGTCCGCTCGAAAAGCAAGAATGCATACGTTTTCAGAATATACTTACTCCAAATATTTTTAACGGTTACGGTACAACAGAATCTTTTTGGAATACATTTTTAAGACCGCAGGATTTACCCGAAATGTCGGGAAGTGCGGGAAAAAGCTGTACTGACGACGAAGTCAGAATTGTAAAAATCTATGATGATAAAAAGGGAGAACCTGACGAATTAGTTCCTACAGACGGCAAAACGGACGGAGAGATTATTATAAAATCCCCTGCAAAAACAACCTACTGCTATGTTAACAATGAAAAGGTAACCAAGGAAAAGTTCTATAAGGGCTGGATGTACACAGGGGACATCGGTACATGGGACGAAAATCAGTTTATAACAATTGCGGGACGTAAGGACGATATGATAATAAGCAAGGGAGAAAATATTTATCCTACCCGTATTGAGGAAGCTATTAATATTTTTGACAAAGTAAAAGAATGTATTGTTACATCTGTTCCCGATAAAACACGCGGTGAAGCGGTTGTTGCCTACGTTATACCTGAGGACGAAAGCGTTACGGTATCCGAAATTTTAGAATTTTGCAAAAGCTCTCCTAATCTTTCAAAATATCAAATTCCGAGATATTTCCGCTTAGTTGATGACTTTCCGAGAACAGCTACAGGTAAAAAACAGCACTTTAAAGTTAAGGCGCAAGCCAAAGAAGATTTAAAAAACGGATTATTGCTTAGGAAATAATCCTATACAAATAACAACAAAATAAATTTAAGGTCGGGCTCATCTTTGTTGCCCGACCTTAATTATTACAACCTGACTATTAATCTATATCCTCATATATAAAGTGCTGAACATCGGATTTAAGCTTATTAAAATCATTAAGCTGAATTATCCACGCTCCGCCTGAGGAATAACCCGACTGCCACTCGCCGTCCTCAGGAACACAACGCTCCTTAAACTTAAAGCCAAAGAATTTTGGCGAATGTTGCGCGTACCATTTAAAATCTTCCTTTGTCAAATCAGTTTTAACGCTTTTTTTAAGAATATTAATTGTTGAGAGAACCTTTGCAGGAGTGTAGTTTTTATATGTTTTTACCAAACTGCGTATTACTCTTCTCTGACGGCCCGTGCGGGTAAAGTCGTTTCCGCCGTATCCGTTTCCGCCTCGGTCCCGGCAGAGCCAAAGCGCCTGTTGGCCGTTTAAATGCGTAACTCCGCCCGATGAGTTTACTAAGCCTGTTGATGACGCCTGTCCGTTCTTTTGCAACTGCCAGTTAATATATCCCGCCTCATCAGCTGTAATTTCAACATCCACTCCGCCAAGGTTGTTTATAACGTCCTTAAAAGTCTGAAAGCTTACGGAAACATAGTTATCAATTTTAATGCCGAATGTATTTTCTATAGTTTTCATTGTAAGCGTCGGTCCGCCGAACGCATAAGCTGAATTGAGTTTATTTGTCCCGTAACCGGGAATTTCAAACCAGTTATCACGGGCAAATGAAGTCTGTTTAATTTTACCCGTGTTTGCGTCAACCGAAACAAGCATCATACAATCGGAACGCCCTGCTCCTGAATCGCTGTCGACTCCGAGAAAAAGAATATTCTTTACATTTGAGTTAGTTAAAAGACCGTTTTCTTTATGAGTTACACCCTGTTTGAAATTGAGCTGTTTATCGCTGAATTTTTTGTATTCCCAACCATTCTTTTTTGAAAAATTGTAGCGGGCTATCACAACTCCATCGTATTCATCATTTTCTACTGTAAAATACAGACGGTCAACGCCTTTTTCGGTATCTGTGACCTGCTCCTTGAATTTGGCGTCTTTATAAAACCTATGAACCTTTTTCTCCGCTATTTCAGGTTCAACTCCTTTTATTGCGTAAAACTCAATATTATTATCTTCTGCTGTCGCATTTGAATAGCTGAATGTCGTCCCCGAGCGTACAAATGTAACTTCATATTCCTTTGACGTCACACCGTATATTTCAGATTCTCGTACAATATTAATATTACATTCATATTTCGATTTGTCAAAATATTCTCCGAATATATCAGCCTTAGTCACCTTAAAATCATACTCGTTTTTCCCGACCTTTAAATGAGAAACCGACGAATCGGAATTAAGGGCTGAAATAATTTGATTTTTTGTCGGTCTGTCAGGTATCCAGATAAAAGAGAAATAACCCATAACTAAAGACGCGATAACTAATACCGCTCCTATACAAATCAATGTGATAATTAAAGGTTTCTTACTTTTCCTTTTCATAACCTTATTTTTATCTTCAAGTTCAAAATTATGATTATCTTCAATTTCTTCGGGTTCAATAGTGGAATTTTCATTAGAGCTTATTTCAGAATCATCAACGAGATATTCTTTTTTCATAAGATTTTCTCCGCAATTAATGCAAAATATTTCATCGGAATTATTTTCTGTTCCGCATTTTCTGCATATTTTCATCCTTGGATTCCTCCTAACAATAATATATTTTAAGTATATCACAAAATTCGACGTAAAACGAAAAATTACGACATTGTAAATTTTCTTGATTCAAATAAAAAATCGAACGTATATGGTACATTCGCTTTTTAGTATTCCCTCCACTTTGCTCACGCATTACTGTAATAACCAAAAAATTTTTTATTGAAATAATTACAACTAATTTATTTATCAAATTTCCAATAAAAAAAGACTGTACCTAAAGATACAGCCAAATTTTAAACTATGCAATACTATGCAATTTCCTCAAGAGAGCAGGAGCAAGAGTTAAGACCATGCTTTACTCTGTCCTCAACCTCAGCGCGTTTTGCATTATTAAAACGGTCGAGCGTTCCGACAAGGTAACCTGTAATTCTTCTGATTCTCTCAAAGGGAACCATATCATATGTGTAATTAACATCAACATATTCTCCGTCTACAGTAAACTCGAAAGACTTAAACTCCTTATCGGGATTAGCCTCCTTAATCTGCATAATGTAAGCGTCAATTTCTTTCTTGGATAATTCTCCGCCAATAATTTTAATTTCCATTTTGTACCTTCCTTTCCGAATTTTTAAAATTTTATAAACACAATTTCATCGAATTTTTCATATCCTCCAACTGTATTTTGTGGATTACTAATATCTTAGCACAATATATTGCGATTTTCAAGTTACATTTTATTGTTTTTATATACAAAAATTTTTTATATTTATTGTTTAAAATTACTAAAAGTTAATTTTAAATTACAAACAAGAAATTTTTTAGTTTGACAAAACATAGTATTTCATATATAATGACACTTGTGTTTAAATGCGGGTGTGGCGGAATTGGCAGACGCGCAAGATTTAGGTTCTTGTGGCAACACCGTGCAGGTTCAAGTCCTGTCACCCGCACCATAAAAGCCCATAACGGATTTATCCGTTGTGGGCTTTTATACATTTACATAGGTGACAGGACTTGAAGCCGAGCGTTTAGAAAACCGTCCTGCGGACGGTTTTTAGCGAGGAGCGTTTATGAATTTTTAGCTATGCTACACGCCCCAACAGGCGAAGAATAAGTTTTATTAATATGAACATATGTCACCCGCACCACGTCGGAGCAAGTTTTATATCGCTTGCTCCGATTTTCTATGAAAATCAGAGTTCGCTCATTCCACTTCTCCTCCTTTTTCGCAAAAAGTTACGCTTGGCTCGCCTGCTCGGTTGTAAACGCCCTCCCAACGTCTCGCTGTCGCTAACAACTTTTTGCGATTTTTGAAAGCTGTAATACGCTGAAAACGATGTGGTTACTTAATTTATAGTTAAGGTCACCTGCTACAATATAAAAGCCCATAACGGATTTATCCGTTGTGGGCTTTTATACATTTACATAGGTGACAGGACTTGAAGCCGAGCGTTTAGAAAACCGTCCTGCGGACGGTTTTTAGCGAGGAGCGTTTATGAATTTTTAGCTATGCTACACGCCCCAACAGGCGAAGAATAAGTTTTATTAATATGAACATATGTCACCCGAACCACATCGGAGCAAGTTTTATATCGCTTGCTCCGATTTTCTATGAAAATCAGAGTTCGCTCATTCCACTGCTCCTCCTTTTTCGCAAAGAGTCACGCTTTGCTCGCCTGCTCGGTTGTAAACGCCCTCCCAACGTCTCGCTGTCGCTAACAACTTTTTGCGATTTTTTATCATTACAATAAAAACAATGCTGTTATTTTATTTATAGTTAAATTTTTTAATGTTGCTCACACAATTAATGCAAATAACGGATTTATCCGTTGTGGGCTTTTATATATTTTACTGCGGTGGAAGAACTCGAATTAAAATGCAAGGGTTTATTTTTATTCTTAATGCTTAAGCTTTTTGAATATCAGATACAGTCAAATACCTTTGTTACACAAAAAGAAAATCCAAGCATAAAGCTTGGATTCTCTTTCTATACAATAAGTATTTTATAAATACAAGGGATAAAAAATATTAATATACAAACTGATAAAATTTTTAAATAAATTAATTATATTGTTTTCCATACATTAATTGTAACAGAATTCTCACGGTTTATTCTTGAATATGGACTATATGCATGCGAAGAATAACAATTAAATTTTTGATATTCTCCAAGTTTATTTGCCGTGAAAACATAATTAATATAAGAACCATTATCATTATTTGTGTAATAGAAGTTATCACACGGAATTTCATTTCCGTTATCATCATAAAAATGATAGGAAAGCTTATCACACTGAGAAACGCTTATGGTAAATGTATCACCAAGCTCGACATTATACTTATCGGCAAATATTTTATCAGGAGTAGATACATTTGTTTGTGGCAATACTTTAACCTTAACATCTCTGTTTAAATCACCATAACCGGAATGATAATAATAAAATGCCTTTATAGTCTTAGTACCTGTTTCAGAAAAATTAAATGTATAGTCATTATATACTTTATCATTTTTCATCGTATAAACATGATTAGTCGGCTTAATAATATTTCCATATTCATCTTCAAACTTCAGGCTGAAATCATCACCCTTTGTAAAGTTATAATAGATGTGATAATCTTCTCCAACAACAGCGTATGTTGTCGGCTGGTTTACATTTACCCAATTATAATTATTTACAGTATATTTATCTTCAACAAACAATAACTCCTGACCCGCTGAAACAGGAATACCAGGTTCACCTGCCGCAGGATACTGATGTATTCCGTCAGTAAATAAAACTCTAATATCTTTTAGTCCGTTTATATAGTAACTATATCCGTCGCGGGTTTGATTTATGTTCATAGGAACACCGGGCCAATCTGCAAATGAAACCTCATTTGAGTCATTGGTGTAATAATAAATTTTAATATCATCGGACCAATAAGAAGGTTTATTAAAGTTTATATTAATATTACCGTAGCACTTTTTAAAAACCTTATTATCCTTTACTCCGACAAATCCTTCAGCATATAAATCGGAAGTCTGATTTGAGCCGTCATTTATTACAAAGTTACAAGATGTAAGTGTATCACTTGAATATGTATACGTATTGCCTCCGCTTGGTGACATTGCAACACCGGGCCACTGAGTATCTTCATCGCCTGCATTCCAAAGATGAATATTTATATTATCTCCCCAGTTATCGGGCTTATAAAATTCAATCTTTACTTTTTCGTTGGTTTCCGCGTTTGCAGTTACAGGCATTACAAATATGGTTAAACAAATTGACAAAATCATCATTAAACTAATAAAATTTTTTATATGTTTCATTTTTTCCTCCATTATTTCATTAAAATTAATATAAAGTACATTGTAAAAATCTTTTTATTGATAAATATATGTGTTTACTAACAATTTACCTTGGTATACACCTCCTGAATAATAGTAACCTATTCCGTCAACACCTACTTTAATATCTATAGTCTGGCATTGTCCGTTGTCATAACTGAAAATTACCATATCATATTCATTGTAGTCGAATGTAATTGAATAAATATCCTGACCAAGATAATTTGTAGACGCATACGTCATTGAAACTCCGGGCCAATTATTATTCTGCGAAGTTCCATCCTTCCATAAATATGCCTTTAAATTATTTCCGCCATAATTATTTGTAAAATAAATGGTTCTTACATCCGGCTTAAAAGTAGATACATTCCAATTATTTCCTGTCTTAGTTCCTGTTAAGTAATAACCGGTATTATTATCGCCAATCTTAATATCTACAGTTTGATTCTGACCATTACCATCATTAAAAATAATCATATCATATTTTTTATAATCTAATGTTATCGAATAAACTTTCTGACCAAGATAATTTGTATATACATATTTCATTGAAGCGCCCGGCCACGAGTTATTTCGAGATTTGCCGTCCTTCCATAAATATGCTTTTAAATTTCCCCAGTCGTAATTGTTGGTGAAATAAACGGTTCTAATATCAGTCTTGTCTTCAATAGATAAATCATCATATGAATTTGCATATCCGGATGAATCCGGGTCAACATATCCTTTTGAGCCTTTTGCCAAATTACTGAAAGCAAGAGCGCCTATTGTGGGGGCGGTTAAGGGAAGAAGGTCTACACTTAAAAGGCTTGTACAATTATTAAATGCTTTTTCGCCAATGGTTTTTACACCGCTACCAATAACCACACTCTCAAGTTTTTCGCAATTTTGAAATGCGTATTTACCTATTTCGACTACATTATTTGGTATTGTTAAACTTGTAATGCCTGAATAGCAGAAAGCTGAAGAATCAATATATGTTAAGCTTTTGGGGAGAGTTATATTTTTTAATGAACGGCACAATCCAAATGCCAAACCATCAATAGAAGTTACGCCTTCGGGGATAACTACATTTTCAAGTTTCTCACAATCATAAAACAGAGCTAAAGGAATTTTTTTCAAATTATCAGGCAACACTGCACTATGAAGATTCTCGCATAGATAAAAAACATCGTTACCAATATTAGTGATATTTCTATTTAATGTTACTTTTCTAATATCAGAGCAACCTGCAAAGGCGTATTCTTCAATACCTGTTACAGTTTCATCAAAGTCAGCAAAAAACGGTGTATAAGTCCCTTGCATTCCGATTCCGGCTTCAGCCAACTGTTCTCTAATCTCTTGTTCGGTTAAAATACCGTCTGAATTTTTTGTTGAAAACGTTATGTTTTTTCCCGATGTATCTTCAGTGCTCCAGGCGTAACCATACTTAACAGGCTCTGTGTTTTCACTTGCCTTTGTCACTCGAATTGTATATTTACCATCATCAGAATCAGCAGGGAAACATACCATTTGCTTACCAAGATTTCTCCTTGATGAGTCAGACATAATCTTCGAGTCGCTGTTATACACATCAAGATAAAGGTCTTGAAGCGTTCCTACATTTGTACCTGCCTCAGGGTAACAGGATTCGTTAGTATTATTTATAAGCCACGACAAACTAACACTAATGTTTTTTCCTTCTGCCGTCTGAACCATATTTATATCTGTAGAATCGGAAGTTATTTCTCCCAATCCATAATTCCCTTGAAGAACAATGCTGACTGCACGATAAGCATCAACCGCACCGGCTCCCTGCCTTTGCGTCAATCCATCTAACATACTTTCCTGGCCCCCTGTTCCATACGCGGGCTTAACCTTACGCTGACATGAAGCCATTAAAATAGCTTTTACCAATTCAGGATTTGCGGCAAGAGAGGGTTTTAACTCTAAAACCATAGAAAGGATTCCCGACAGCGACGGAGACGCTTCACTTGTACTATTAGCAGCCATAACCATATCCGGCTTAAAACAAACTTTATTATTGTCTACAATAGGATTGTATCTGAAATCAAACATAGTGTCATTATCAGGGTTGCCGTCTGCAGCGTAAGCGCCTGCAGCAATACTGTTATAACCGCTTGACGGAGATATAACATCAGGCCATCCGGAAGGCTGCCATCCCTCATCGTTGCCTGCACTTGCAATCAATGTTACATTATTGGTACTTACTAATCCGTCAAACCATTTTGCAGGTGCATCAACTGAATAAGTTTCATATGTTCCTAAATTTATGCTTCCGTTTATAAAATGAATATCACAGTTCAAAACTGCCCATTCCACATCGTTATAGCACTGATAACCTGCTGAATATATATTCATTCCATCTGTAAAAGACTGCATTGTTGCACATATAAAATTAGGGTGTCCGTCCGAACTGCTTCCGGGAATAATATCCGTTTGAGTTACCGGATAAAGACGTCCGTCAAAAACCACTTTAACTTTGTCCGGATCACTTATTAAGTCATATCCCGAAGCGTCTGACCGTACGCAGCCGTGGTCATTCATCAAAACATTTATGCCTTCGCCTGTCAAACCAAACTCTTCTTTGGCAAAATCCGATCTCATAGACAGTCTTTGGTTTTCACACATTGGAGGTTCTTGTTCTGTATCATCATAAAAATTAATGCTGACTACATCATTGGATTTTGCGGCTTTAAAAATTTCATCTTTGGTAAGGTTAATAATCGCAGAAGGCGTAAGCATACTTTGAAAAGTTATCTCGCTTTGAGGTAAATTTAATTCTTTTATCAAAGCGCTGTTCTTTTCCACATACAAATTACTTGCCGCTTTTCTGCGGGCTTTTATATATGTGTTAGTTCGCTTTTGCTCCAATTTCCGCTGGGACTTAGTATCATTAACATAGTCTTTAATCTTATCGGATAAAATTTTATGCTGCTTACTGTTATCAGTATTTTCAGACGCGTCTTCCAACATATTTACCAAACTTTTCGGTACGGATTTGTAGTTTGTTGCGAGATTATCGGCAGTTAATCCTGTACTTTTTTTAACCTGCTTGTCTACCTTTTCTTGATCAATATCGGTAAACCAAAGCCATACAGAAATTTTATCATTTGTGTTTGCAGAATCAATTTTTTTCCAAAGATTATCATCAATTTTTTCTTTCCAGGACATCTTTTTAACTACATCAGATTTGTTTGAAGAGTCAAGGTTTTCTGCGTTTGTAACAATAGTTAAAGATGTCATTATTAAAAACGCTAATAAAATTGATGTGAACCTTTTAAGAGTTTTAGTTTTCATTGCATTTTGTCATCTCCTTTAAAAATTTAATAATTAAAAATTATTATTTTAAAAAGTATTTCATCGATTACATACTTTGTTGTAATTATTGTAACATTTTTTCACATTTTATTCCATACGCAAAAATGTAAAATATTGTACACATTTTTTGTGCATTTAGTATAATATATATTTATTATTTTTACATATTTTAATATTTTTATGTTTTTTTGTAGTTTTTTGTCACTTTTTGTCTTTTGTAATTTAAAAGTTATACATTTGACAGCGGTGACAGGACTTAAAATAGAGCATTAAAAACAGATAATAACTTTGCTTAAAATAAAACTACAATATTTTTTAATTAATTACAATATATATTTCTGTATAAGAATTATTAATTTTTTATACAAAAAATAGTTCGGCGGACTGTTAAATCCGCCGAACTATAAGTGATAAATTTATTTAATTATTTTTGCTTCTACTGTAATATCATCTATGCTTTTATAATTACAATTAAGCTGTAAATTCTGAGACTGAGTTGTACCGTCTTTGAAAACAGCGGTTACAGTTATTACAGTATTCTTAAAAATCGAACTGTAATAATTTGACCACTTCTTATTATCTTGGGAATTTTTGCTCGTTTTTGGCTCATTTTTGTATTTAACTGCGCCTATAATTTGAATCGGGGATTGAATCGAATCGGTTGCTTCGTTTGTGTATTTACTTAAATCAGGCTGATTGTCGTAGTCAACAGTATAGGAACCCCAGCAATCGTACTCTCCCTCATCGCCGACAGTTAATCCTAAATCTTTATCAAACGTGCTTTTTTTATCTTTTGAAACGACAGGCTTATAACCGTTTTTAATGCAAAAAGCAGAGTTATCTATCTTGTAGGTTATTTTGTCAATATTATCCCCCTCACACTTAAGGTCATAGTTAAATAAACCTGACATACTTTCGTTTTCTGTATCGCTTGAAATAAATCCGACCGTAGGCACAAACTTACCGATTTTCACAAATTTTTCGGAGGTGATTTTCTCCGCCGTTGCTTCGTCTCCCGTTGCTTCGATGGCATTTGCTGTGATAAAGAAACCTTTTTCCACAACCGCATTAGAAACGGCAGAACTTGTTTTTGACTCATTAATCGCTTTGGGATAAAAGAACGCTCCGAGCGCAATTACAATCGCAAGACTTGCCGCTATTGTTCCTATTGCCGTAAATTTATTATATTTTTTCGTTTTCTTCATTTCAAATTCCTTTCCCGATTGCTCAGCCTCAGTAATAACTTCTATCACTTTTTCAACAGATTCATCGCGGGGTACAAGGCTGTCAATCGCTTTAAAATATTTTTTATTCATTTTTGTATCCTCCTTCTACAAGTATTTTTTCAAGCTTTTTTCTCGCGCGTCTTAGTGATGAGCCGACCGTGTTTTGGCTTTTGCCAAGAATTTGCGCTATTTCAGCTATGGTAAAGGATTCATAATAGTACAAATAAATTATGTTTCTATAGTTTTCGGGCAGTTGCCAAAGTTCCTCCATAACCTCACGAGTTTCGGGCGCCTGTAAACTCAAATAGTCATCTATTGGTTCCGTTCTTGTCCTCCAAGCCGATTTTTTCATATCTTTACATTTATGAATAGTTACGGTAATTATCCAATATTTAAGATGTTCGGGGTTATCAAGGGGCGGATTTCCTGTCAGCATATATAATCCGACCTCCTGCATAATGTCCTCAGCATCGTGATAATTACGGAGATTTTGATATGCAATACGAAATATCAAAGTTGAATATTGCTCTACAGATTTTTTAACAAGCTGAAATCGTTCGTTGGAGTTATGTATTTTCTTTTCGGTACCGAGTGATATGTCCAACTCATAACCTCCTTTCACTTATTAAAGCGATTAGGGATATACTTTTTTGTGCATTGATTAAAAATTTTTTTCTTATTATAACGCACATTAACAACAAATTAAACCGGTAATTATTTAAATCCTGTTGTTTGCAATAACAACTGATGTTGGTTTTATTTAAGTCATTAGATAGCATAAAAGCCTTTTGGAATAAATCCAAAAGGCTTTTTATTTATAGTTATTGAAATAAATTACAATTAATATTTTGTAAAAGCTGAAGTATAGCTGTATATCGGAGAAGTATAGGTCTTTTTACCAACCTTTATCTTCGGTTTAACATAAACATAATAATAAGTACTCTTTGAAAGTCTTTTCTTACCTAACTTTGTGACTTTTATAGAAGTTTTTTTGTAATTCTTCTTAAACTTTTTAAGACCTTTACCGTGGGATTTTGAAACGTAAATATCGTAGCTTACTTTTCCTCCCTTAACCTTCGACCAAGAAACTTTAAGAGAATTTTTTGTTCTTGATTTTACTTTTAACTTATCTACTCCAGCAGCAAAATACTTATAAGACGACCATTTACCGTAAAATTTTGTATTTCCTACATTAGAGTACGAGCGCGTTTTAACCTTGTAAAACTGTCCCTTTTTAAGACCGCTTACATGTGTTCCGTTTGTCAGCGAGTAGGAAGGTTTGCTTTTATTTGCTTTATAAACTTTAAAATTATATCCGTCTTGAAATTCAAGTTCGGGCCTTTTCAGATAAATACTGGTGTTATAGTTATAATAACTGCTTATTGACGGGGTTTTGCCCTTTGTCGGAGTAAGATTCAAATTGTATTTTGTAATATAAGACGAATAGTCATGACAAGCGTCATAACCGTTTACAGTCCTGACAGCCTTAACATAAAGAGAATAGAATGGAAGCTCTTTTTTATTTGAAAGCTTGTTTAATGTAAAGGATGTGCTTTTTGAAGAGCCTACATAAGTCAAAACATTATTAGATTCCTCGTAAATTTTATATGAAGTCGCTCCGATACTTCCTGTCCAGCTTATAGTTAACGAACTCGTTGTGGCCTTAGTCTGTTTGATATTTGAAACAGCGTTAGGAGCCGTGGTTACCGCTATAGGGTCGGAAGTTGCGCTTGTAATATATTTATTATCTACACAAGGTGTAACTTTTACATAGTATGTTGTGCCTGCATAACGGCCGTAAACAGTATCTTTATATCCTGATATATAACTCGCGTCCACTTGATAGGTTCCGTTGGGGGTGTTACACCATTCCACCTTGTAATATGATGCTCCGTAATACTCACTCCAGCTTATCTCAAAAGATGAGTGTGTCGCGCCGGTTTGTTTTACGCCCGTCACCTTTGAAACAGCTCCCGTGGATACAGGAATTGCAACAGATAAAAGAATTGTCAGTACAACTAAGATTGATAAAAATTTTTTCATTACTTTTCCGCCCTTTCGGTAATTTTTACATTCAAATATTACCACTTGATTTTATATTTTTCAATTGATTTTTTGACTAAATGTTAAACAAAATTTTTCTTATGAAATATGCAAAAAATAGGATAAAAAAATTATGAATAAAAAATTTGCATAAAAAATTTATAAAATTTTTAATTCTCTTGACACTATCTATATAATGAGATTATTTTTCACAAATTTAATTACCGATAATACCAAGCAAAGTATTACAGTATAATTATTGACAAAATAATACATCTGATATATAATTACATACAGAATTTAACAGACTTATCAAGAGTGACTGAGGGTCAGGCCCTGTGACGTCCGGCAACCTGCTGTTGCAAGGTGCTAATTCCTGCGGTATTACCGAAAGATGAGTATTTTTATCACCGTTCGGCTGAACGGTGATTTTTTTGAAAGGAAGTTTATATGGCTAAGTTTTTATTTACCTCCGAGTCGGTTACGGAAGGTCATCCCGATAAAATGTGCGACCAGATTTCCGACGCTGTACTCGACGCGATTTTAAAACAGGATAAAAACGCCCACGTCGCTTGTGAAACTACGGCTACTACGGGTATGGTTCACGTTATGGGAGAAATTTCTACCGAGTGCTACGTTGATATTCCCGCCATAGCAAGAGAAGTTATCAATAATATAGGATACGATAATCCCGAATGTGGATTTGACGGAAACACCTGCGCCGTGCTTACTTCAATTGACTCACAAAGCGCGGATATAGCTATGGGAGTAAATGAAAGCTTTGAGGTTAAAGACGGTGAAAAAGACCGCGATAATCAAATCGGCGCAGGAGACCAGGGTATGATGTTCGGATATGCCTGCGATGAAACTAAGGAGCTTATGCCTCTTCCGATTTCACTGGCTCATAAGCTTGCAAAACAGCTTGCTAAAGTAAGAAAAGACGGCACCCTCCCCTATCTCCGCCCTGACGGAAAAACTCAGGTTACAATCGAGTATGATGACGATATTCCCGTCAGAGTTGATACAGTCGTTGTTTCCTCACAGCATAACGAGGATATTACTCTAAAACAAATAAGAGATGATATTGTTAAGTATGTAATCGAGCCTATTATACCGAAAAATCTTTTTATAAATACTAAAATATTTGTCAACCCAACGGGAAGATTCGTAATCGGAGGTCCTGTCGGCGACGCGGGACTTACGGGAAGAAAAATTATAGTTGATACCTATGGCGGATTTTCACGTCACGGCGGAGGAGCTTTCAGCGGTAAAGACCCGACAAAGGTTGACAGGAGCGCGGCATACTACGCGAGATATATCGCTAAAAATATTGTTGCGGCTAAGCTTGCAAAAAAATGCGAAGTTCAGCTTGCGTATGCAATCGGCGTTGCTAAACCCGTTTCAATTATGGTGGATACTTTCGGTACGGGAAAGTACAGCGATGAAAAGCTTTCAAAAGCTGTAAAAAAGGTTTTTGACTGCCGTCCGCAGTCAATTATCCGAGAGCTTGATTTAAGGAATACTTCATATCTTCCCGTTGCCTCTTACGGTCATATGGGAAGAGAAGATGTTGATGTTAAATGGGAAAACACCGACAAAACCGAACAGCTTTTAAAGCAAATAACTGACATTTAAAATTATATAATTAAGCCGTTCAGATTTTAATTTCTGAACGACTTATTTTTTTACTTATTCCTTTGCAAATATAGCTAAGTCCGTCTACGGACAAAATTATAAACAAAGGCGTAAAATTATAAAGATAACGCGAGCGTGTTTCCCATATCAGGAAAAACAGAAATGCTCCGAATACTATCAGTCTTAGAAGCGTCATAAAATCAGGCTTTGGGTTTCTAATCGCTTTAAAAGACGATATAATCATCATTAATATTAAATACAACTGAAACGCACAGCTGTACGCATAGAAAATGAAATGATTAGGGCCGTTTTTAAGCACAAAGTCGTGCAGAATATTTTTATGAAGAGGTTTTTCTATATGGTGTGAGATATAATACGTTCCGTCCTGCCACGTCCAAACAGACTTTTTGGCAAGGTGTTTTATCGTTCCGTTTACTCCGAATTTTTCTAAGCGGTGTTTTATTTTTTCTATATTAGCTTCTTTTTTTAATTCTTTATTAGAAAATGAATGAGTATATCTGCTGTCTTCGCTTTTATATTGACCGTATCCGTTAAGCCCCATCATAATCCAGTGAGTATAAGGATATTGATATTTTTCGGACATCTCTTTTGTAACAATTTTAGATTGATTAAAAGCTGTGGTATATATTCCGGCAAACACAAAAAAACCGAACAAAAATGTCAAAGCGAGTACAGCGGCACGCTTTAAACTAAGTTTCAGAACAGTATATATAAGTATAGCTACAAGAATAATAAAAATGCTTCCCTTTATCTCAAAACCTAAAAATATCATTCCTCCGCACAGGGCTGTCATAATATATTTTTTCCATCTTTTATCACACCCGACAGCGTATACGAAAAGGTAAATCGAGCCGACAACTAACGGGATTGAAAGGGAATCTGTGTAATAATAAACGGTATAGGTGTAAAACGGCGCAAAAATTACACAAAGAAAGAGTACAAAAAATGCTTTGCGGTCTCCCAACAGCTTTCTTGACAAAAATACAGTTAGAATTACGGACAGATTAATAGCGAGTGTATTTATTATGACAGGGAGATATACGGAAATTGAGCCTGTCAGCAGATAGCTCATACGGTATAGGAATGAGAGAATGAAAAGAATGGCAAAATTGTTCTGGTACTTAACCATATAATGGTCCATATAACCTGAATGAATTAAGTCGAAATTTCCGTTGTAAGCAAAATCAGCCGAAAATCCGTTTAAAATTTGCAAATCGGTGACAGGATTGCAGACAAGAAGATAAGCGGATATAAGCTGAAAAATAAACATAAATGCGCATACGATTATAATTATAAGAGGCGTATAATCTCTTTTACGGATAATTTTGACAACCCGCGAACGGTTACGTAAACGGTTATAAATTAAATATATTACGATAAATACCGCCGTAAAAACAATAAACGATAAAATTATATTTATATGCTGTAAAAATGTACAGTTTATCAGATTTCTGTCGCTTTGATTTTCGTAACCTTTATATATAATAAGATATAAAAGTCCCGCGAACACCAAAAAGAATATTACTGAAAATATTTTATTAATAATACTTGGTATCTTTATTTTACTCATAATAATCCTTGAAAATTTTTACTTTATCTATTTAGTGTCAGAAACAATCGAAAAAGTTTCATAATATTTTAAATTTCTACAATTTTTTAATATGTTTTATTATATTTAATAATATATTTACTGTCAAATTAAAAAGAGTGTACCCTAAGGGACAACTAAGAGAAAAATATTTATTTTTTATTTATGAAACGTTTTTTGTAGTTTTTGTAAATTAAAAATACCCGAGAAAACTCGGGTATGTAAACTATTGCAGTCCGAATGAGATTGAAATTGCGTCGTTAACTCGATTCATCGAGTTTTCGTCCACAGAACCCATACGCTCTTTCAGACGTTGTTTATCTATAGTTCTTATCTGTTCAAGCAAAACGACGCTGTCCTTTGAAAGTCCGCAGTTATCGGCTACAATCGGAATATGAGTCGGAAGATTTGCTTTTGACTGCTGGCTTGTTATAGCGGCGGCGATTACTGTCGGGCTGTAGCGGTTTCCGATATTATTTTGTACTATTAAAACAGGTCTTATTCCGCCCTGTTCCGAACCGACTACGGGTGAAAGATCCGCGTAAAAAATATCTCCACGTTTTATACTCACGGTTTTACCTCCAAAATTTATTCTATCAGTATTTTTACCGTTTTGGAAATTTTTATACTTAGTACCGCTAATATATTATTTTTTTACGCGAGTATGGTGAAATTAATTTATCGGTTTTGTATTTATGAATTTTGCGTCAAATTTATTTTCTTTTATAGAAATTTCTTTTATAAGTCCTGTTGAAAAATCGGTTGTGAGAGTATATTTTCCGCTGTCACATCTTCCCCTGAATTTTGCGAGGGAATTGTATTTGCCCTGATAAACGCAGTTATCCTCTATTTTTATACTTCGGATTACATTGTAAATTATCTGTGGAAATGAAGTATTAGGAATATAATTTCCGTTAGCTTTTATCCTGAAATTTTTATAGGAAATTTTAAAATTACCGTCCTTATATGAATAAGTATAGCCGTTAAGACACTTAGGAGATTTTAATTTTACAGTTATAAAATCGCCCGAATTTGAAGTAATATCCGCTTTAATTTTAATGCCGTTTAATGACGCCGAAATTTTGCTTGAAAAGCCTTCCACAGGAGGTTTAGGCTCCCTTGAACACCCGCAAAAAAGAAAAATTACGCAAAAAAACAGCAGGGGTATTTTTTTCATAAAATCACCTCTGCTGAATTATATGTTATATTTCTAATAATTATCAATCATTTTAAAAGCATTTGGAAGGCAATCGATAATATCAGTCGGAAGCATTGAAATTTCACCGAATTTTTCTTTTGCAATATCGCCTGCCAAAGCGTGAATATACACACCGCTGCAGGCAGATTTAAAGCAGTCAAAGCCCTGCGCAATAAGGGACGCGATAATTCCTGCCAAAACATCTCCGCTGCCACCCGTTGCCATTCCCGCGTTTCCGAGCTGTTCGTTATACAAAACATCTCCGCTTGGATTTGCAACAACGGTTTTATGACCTTTCAAAACGACAATAACTCCGTAACGTTCGGCAAATTTGAGCGAAAGCTCCTCCCTTTTCCCGTTTAGCATTTCGGGATAGCATCCGAGCATTCTCGCAAATTCCCTGTCGTGTGGAGTAATTATAATCTGAACATTTGCTTTTGACAAAACCGAAGTGTTTTCGGAAACTATATTAAGTGCATCGGCGTCGAGCACGAGCGGAATTTCACTTTTAAGTATTACATTTTCGACCAATTCCCTCGTCGCGTTATTTACCGAAAGACCGCACCCGATAAGTATTGCACGGCAATACTTTGACTTTTCAATGAAGTCAAAATCAGAAAGAAAATTATCTTCAACAGGATAAAAAACCGCCTCGGGAACAACAGGCGCAACTATCGGATAAACAGACTTCGGAACAGCAAGCTTTAAAAGTCCGATTCCGCTTCTAAGAGCGGATTTTGCAGACATTATCGCCGCACCCGCCATAGAATAACTACCACAAATCGAGAGCAGACTTCCGACAGTTGTTTTGTCAGAGTCGGGCTTGCGTTTTTTTATTGCGGAGCGTACAAGGTTTTTATCAATCTGACAATACATAAATCAGCCTCTGTTATAAAAAACTTTCAGTACAATATCCTTTTTCAGATAAGGTTTCATAGAATTTAAAACTTTCTCGTTAGGGGTAAACATCAGCGCACACCGTCCGTGAACAGCGTGCTGATAAACGGCGTAGGTTGTGTCGGAGTCTTTAAACGACTGTTCTGCCGCGTCATAAACCTTAACAAAATTCAGTTTTTTAAGTTCGGGGTCATCGCCTTTTAAAAGCCGGTCTATTGTACGAACATCAAGTTTCATTATTTCCTTGCGCTTGCGCTTTGCGATAATTTTACTTACTACCAATGTGTCCTGGACAACCTGATATTCAAACTCAATGTTCTGGTGAGAGCGGACGTACCATATAAACCAAATTCCGAAAAATAAAAGAAAGACTGCGATATAGATAAAGTATGCTAAAATTAGTTTTCGTGTCGCTAAAATAATAAAAGTAAGCGGAATTAGAATTACCGCCAATATTACAGCAATAAAAACTACGCGGTCCTTGACTGTTCTCTTTTTCTTAACAAGCTGTTCTATAAATATATCGTTCATTTTAAACTCCTTAACAGTAAACTACTCAATATAATATCATAACAGCCAAATTTTTTCAATAAACCCTTGCATATTTTAAATTAAAATGGTAAAATACACAAAGATAACACGATGACAAAGAAAGTAGTATTTTCAAACGCTATGTAAAGAGAATGTGCGTCCGGGCTGAAAACGCGTATCTTAGCTGAAAATATGAAGTTCCCTTTTGAGTGGTGAGGCTGAATTTTTACAGTAGGCTTCAACGGCTGACACCGTTACAGGTCAACGGAGTGTTTGCTCTTTACGGCGCAAAAAACAGGGTGGTACCGCGGATTTTATTCGTCCCTTTGAGATTTTCAAAGGGACTTTTATTTTTATAATTATGGAGGTAATTATGGACGATAAGATTATAAGCCTAAAACAAAATCTTGAAACAGAGCTTTCAAAAATTCAGAATCTGATTGACCTTGATAAGATTAGAGTTTCTTATCTCGGAAAAAAAGGCAGTGTTACGGGTCTTTTAAAGGGTATGAAGGACCTTTCAAACGAAGAAAAAAAGGAATTCGGTAAAAAGGTAAACGAACTTAAAGGCTCGGTTGCTCAAGCGATTGAGGCAAAAACAAAGGAGCTTAAAGAAAAAGAAATTCAAGCTGAAATTGATGCTATGCCTCAGTTTGACATTACTACCCCGTCAGACCTTACAAGAGGCTCATATCATCCGATTACTTTAGTTCAAAGACAATGTGAAACAATATTCAAGTCAATGGGTTTTACGGTTGAGGATTATTCCGAGGTTGTAACCGACTATGAATGTTTTGAATCGCTAAATATTCCAAAGCATCATCCCGCAAGAGATATGCAGGATACCTACTACCTTGAAAACGGTCAGCTTTTAAAATCTCAAACCTCCGCCGCTCAAAACGCCATAATAAAAAAATACGGAAAAAGACTTATTGAAAACGGCACTCCGATTAAGGCAATTTTCCCCGGACGCTGTTTCAGAAACGAGGCGACCGACGCTACTCACGAAAACACGTTCTTCCAGATGGAGGGTGTTATGGTTGATAAGGATATAAGCATCTCAAACCTCATTTACTTTATGAAAACTATGCTTTCCGAGGTATTCAGAAAGGATATAAAGGTACGACTTCGTCCCGGCTTTTTCCCCTTTGTCGAACCCGGATTCGAGCTTGACATTAACTGTCTTATCTGCGGAGGTTCTGGCTGTCCGAGCTGTAACAGGAGCGGTTGGCTGGAGCTTTGCCCCTGCGGTATGATTCACCCCGAGGTATTAAAAGAAGGCGGAGTTGACCCCGAGAAATATACGGGCTTTGCGTTCGGACTCGGCCTTACAAGACTTGTTATGATGAAGTACGGCGTTAAAGACATAAGGGATTTAAACAGCGGAAACCTGAAAGCTTTATCGCAGTTTACAGATGATGAATAAGGAGGAAAAGCTATGTTTTTATCAATGAATTGGATTTCGGATTTTGTTGACTTAGACGGTCTTGACAAGGTAGAGCTTATTCAAAAATTCTCCTTATCCACCGCCGAGGTTGAAAATGAAATTTTTTATAAAGGAAGTAATTTAAGCGGAGTTGTTGTGGCGGAAATTAAGTCTGTACTTGACCACCCCGAAAGCAAAAAGCTTCACCTTTTAAAAGTCGACATAGGCGAAGATGATTTGGTTGACGTTGTATGCGGAGCGCCGAATGTTAAGGTCGGTTTAAAAACAGCTTTTGCTAAAGTCGGAGCAAAAATCGGCGATATTACAATTTCTTCGAGAAAACTTGCGGGATACGACTCAAACGGAATGTGCTGTTCCGAGGCGGAAATAGGAATAAGCGACGACAACTCGGGTATTATGGAAATTACCGACGACGTTAAAAACGGCACAGATTTAAAGGATATTTACGAGATTGACGATATTGTATTTGAGGTTGACAACAAATCTCTCACAAACCGTCCCGACCTTTGGGGACATTACGGAATTGCGCGCGAGTTCGCCTCTCTCGCGGGAAGACCTTTGAAGGCGCTTGATACAGATAATTTGAAAGAGTATGACGGGCTTAAAAAGATTGATATGAAAATCGAGGACCCGCTTTGCTACAGATACTCCTGCTTACAGGTTGAGAACATCACAAGAAACGTAAGCCCCGTTAATATGAGGATAAGGCTTTACTACTGCGGTATGAGAGCGATTAACTTCCTTGCCGACCTGACAAACTATCTTATGCTTGAAATGGGCCAGCCGATGCACGCATTTGACTCAAGAAAAGTCGGAAAAATCAGAATTAAACGGTTTAAAAAGCCTTTCACATTTAAAACACTCGACGGCGTTGAAAGGAATATTGACGAGAATACGCTTATGATTTGCAACGATAATACCCCTGTCGCAATCGCAGGTATTATGGGCGGACTTGACTCGGAAATCGTTGATGATACTACAACTCTCACGCTGGAGTCAGCAACCTTTGACGCGGCTTCGATCCGCAAATCAACAGTCAGACTTGCCCATAGGACAGACGCTTCTATGCGTTATGAAAAATCACTCGACCCCGAAATGACCGACGTCGCAATCGCGCGTTTTGTTAAGCTTTTAAAAGAATATGACGGCGGTATTAAGGTTGTTAGCTCTTTGACTGACGAATACGCATACAAGTACGACGATGTTACGCTTTCCTTTGACAAGGCTTTTGTCGACAAATATACGGGTATTGAAATTTCTGACGATGAGATTATAAAAACCCTTACTTCTTTAGGATTTAAGGCAAAGCTTGACGGCACACAGTTTACAGTTGATGTTCCGAGCTGGAGAGCTACAAAGGACGTTACAATTAAAGCGGATATTATCGAGGAAATCACAAGAATTTACGGCTACGATAACTTTGAAGTCAATACTACCCGCTCACCCCTGTATCCTGTCAGAATGGACAGTGTAAAGAGTGACGAGGAGAAAATTAAAGATATTTTGGTTAAAAAATACAATCTCCACGAGCTACACTCGTATGTATGGGCTTATAATGACGAACAGAAAGCGCTTGGAATACCCGTAGAGGAAAACATAAAACTTGCAAACGCGACTAATCCGAATATTGAAACTATAAGGCGCTCAATCATTCCGACACAGCTTTGCCAAGTTAAGTCAAATATCGGCTACGCTCAAAGCTTTGGTATATTTGAAATCGGCAGAGTTGTAGAGGGCGTTGACGAAAATAATCTTTGTATAGAAAAGAAAAAACTTGCGGTTACTCTCTACAGCAAGAACGAAAATATAAAAACGCTCTACTTTAAGCTGAGAGATATTTTGGCCTCTGTTACAGATGATATTAAACACAAGACGCTTACATTTAATACGGCTAAAGCAGAGCACAGCTATGAACACCCTGTTAACTTAAACGAAATTATTCTTGACGGTGGAGTCATCGGTAAAATCGGTATCGTTCATCCCGTTGTTTCTAAAAAGATTGACAAAAAAGGAAATGTTGTTTTTGCCGAAATTGATATTGAAAAATTCGCAAAATCCGAAAACGCGGGCATAAGCTACAGCGAACCGTCAAAATTTCCGCCAATGACCTATGATTTAAGTCTTGAATTAAAATCGGGTACGTTTTTCAGCAAGCTTTCAAAATGCTGGGAGAACTTAGGCGAAGATATTCTTAAAGATACAAAAATTGTAGACACCTACGACACAGACACTATCCACAGTATTACAATAAGATTTGAATTTTCCTCAAATGAAAGAACTCTATCATCTGATGAGGTTCAGAATATTATGGATAAGGTAATTGAGAATCTTAAAAATATCGGAGTTAATTTAAGAACATAAAACTAAGGTCGGACAGATGTTAAATAACATTTGTCCGACCTCGCTTTTACCGAACATATATAAAATTCTTGACTAAAACAAACAAGTGTGTTAAAATGATAATGAATTAGAGTTTTGAAATGGAGGTGTTTCCATATGTTGGATAAGACAATGGTTTTCTCGTTAGACGACAATAAGGACGACCAGATTAAGCTTACGCTTAATACGGTTTACCGCGCGCTTGAAGAAAAAGGCTATAACCCTATTAATCAGATTGTCGGATATATTCTCTCAGAGGACCCTACTTATATCACAACTTACAACAATGCGAGAAATCTTATAAGTCGAATTGATAGAGATGATTTGTTGGAAGCACTTGTGAAATCATACTTAAACTTAGAATAACGAAAGGATTGACGCTTTGTGTCTGAAAAGCAGAAATTCCCGACATATAAGGGAAAACCGCTCGTGCGTTGCGGAGATGAATTATACTACGGTAATATGGATGATGAATATGTAATACACCTCGTAATTAAAAGCAAACGTGAAGTTAACGGAGTTGAGGTTGCCGATAAAGTCGCCGTTCAGCTTATGGCGACTGACCCGGGTCTTTCTCCGAGACGTCAGCTTGTAAAGTCAAGCGAAAAGCAGGGATTATTCGTTGCGATGGACGTAGGCGACGCGTGGCTTTCGAGAGCATTAGCGCACAAAATCTAAAAGATTGTTATAATTTAAGCGAGCACATTAAAAGTGCCCGCTTTATTTTTTACTCAAAAAATATTTAATCGGATTTTAGATGTTTTTTAGGAATATCAATCTGCGCAATTATTACAGCCGTAAACACTAAAACACAGCCGAAAAATTCTTTAAGCGCAAGCTGTTCTCCGAGAATCAGCCAGCCTGATAATGCGGCAAATACCGACTCTAAACTCATAATCAGAGTTGCTACAGTCGGGGCGGTATAACGCTGGCCGACAATTTGCAGTGTATACGCAACACCGCAGGATAAAACGCCCGTATATAAAATTGTATATCTCGCTCTAAAAATATCATTTATGTTTGGAGTTTCAAACATAAACATACATACGAGCATAATAATTCCCGTTACCCAAAATTGAATACACGACATTATCATTGCGTCCGCGCCCTTTTCAAGAAAGCGGTCAATTATAATAATATGGAGAGCAAATATGAACGCACAGGCAAGAGTTAACAGGTCGCCGATTGATACTGTAAAATCTCCGTTTATACACAAAAGATAGAAACCGATTATTGCAAAAATTACACATATCCAGATTTTTTTCGGCTGATTTTTTCCGAGTATAAGCTGTAATATCGGAACAATAATAACGTACAAAGCGGTAACGAATCCCGATTTTCCTGCGGTTGTGGAAACAAGACCGACCTGCTGAAAGGCGCTTGCGGCGCAAAGAGCAAGTCCGCATAAAGTTCCCCCGATTAGGGTTGTTTTTATATTAACCGATTTTTTGTGTTCTGATTTTCTTGAGAAAAATTTAAAACATAAAATTACAGGTACAAGCGTCATACCGCCGATAATCATTCTTATTGCGTTATATGTAAACGGCTGTACATAATCCATACCCTCGCTTTGAGCGACAAAACTGCTTCCCCAAATCACAGCCGTAAAAAGAAGTATCAAATTTCCCTTAAAATTCTTTAACATAATTACCCCTGAAAATATAATATGTTATAAATTTTACCATATTATTAAATTTTAGACAATATATTTTAAAAAATAATCGCACGGTAAAATAATTACGTCATAATATACATTGGGTGGTATTATGATATTTACTTATAAGGAAAACGAGCTTGCAAAAATACAGATGTATCACGAAGAAAGCGCAAAAGCATATATAAGAGGCGGAGAGAAAAATCCAAACCTTTTCGCCGAGGCGCTTTTCTATCAGCTTCCAAACGGCGTACTTGTAGTGATAAGCGCTGAAAATCTGCCTCAAACCGAAACAGGTTTTTTTGCGTTTCATCTTCATAACGGAAAAAGCTGTACGGGAAACAGCGAGGACGAATTCCTAAACGCCGGGGAACATTATAACCCGGAAAATTCTCCGCACCCCGAACATTCGGGAGATTTTCCGCCGTTGATTTCGGCAGGAGGAAACGCGTATTTAGCTTTTGTTACTGACCGGTTTAAGATAAGCGATATAATCGGAAACGCGCTTATTATTCACGACAATCCCGATGATTTTAAAACTCAGCCGTCGGGCGATGCTGGAGAAAAAATTGCCTGCGGAATAATAGTTAAAGCCTAAAACAATGCATTTTTTTAATTAAATATAAAGGAAACGTTTGATAGAATTAATAGTTTTCTATCATACGTTTCCTTTTTCAATAGCATATAGCAAAACCTATCCTCCCTATCCAAAGTAAAATAGAGGCACGAACTTATGGGGGATATTAAACTTTAGAGAGGAACCGCATTGTCTGACGCGGATATATGAGATTACTCAAAAACAAACTTCCCGTCTTTATAATCGCAGGTGATTTTTGTATTTTTATTAACCGTACCGTCTAATATACGCTCGGAGAGTTCGTCCTCAATTTTACTTGTTATCGCCCTTCTTAACGGACGCGCTCCGTAGCTTTCATCATAGCCTGCGTTTGCTATTTCGGTTATCGCGTTGTCGGTGAAGTCAACGTCAACCTCTATCGCTTTAAGACGTTTTTTAAGATTTTCAAGCATTTTTCCTGCAATTTCTTTAATCTCGCTTTGAGAAAGCTTATTAAACACAATTATATCGTCGATTCGGTTTAAAAACTCGGGACGGAATGTTTTTTTCAGCTCTCCCATTACAATTTCCTTAATATTCTCGTTTTCCTCGTCCTTGTTATCGGCAAATCCGAGGCTGTTCTGTTTTTCGGTAATCAGACGCGCGCCGACATTACTCGTCATAATTATTACGGTATTTTTAAAGTCAACCGTTCTTCCCTGCGAATCCGTTAATCTGCCGTCGTCAAGAATCTGGAGGAGAGTGTTGAAAACGTCGGGGTGCGCCTTTTCAATTTCATCAAAGAGAATTACGGAATACGGTTTTCTTCTTACCTTTTCGGTAAAATGACTTCCCTCGTCAAATCCTACATATCCAGGAGGCGAGCCGATAAGCTTTGAAACCGTGTGCTTTTCCATAAACTCCGACATATCAAGACGAATCATAGCGTTTTCATCGCCGAACATTGCCTGAGCGAGAGCCTTGCACAGCTCGGTTTTTCCTACGCCCGTAGGTCCTAAGAAGATAAACGAGCCTATCGGACGGTTGGGGTCTTTAAGCCCCACTCTGCCTCGGCGGATAGCCCTCGCAACGGCTTTAACAGCCTCGTCCTGGCCTACTACCCTGTCATGGAGAACGTCTTCCATTTTTAGAAGTCTGTCGCTCTCCTCCTCGGTCAGTCTGACAACAGGTATTCCCGTCCATTGGGAAACAACCTGTGCGATATTCTCGGCGGTCACCTCGCCTGTCGCGCTGTTCTGGTTTTCCTGCCACTTTTGTTTTTCTTCTTCAAGCTGTTTGCTGACAGATTTCTGCTCGTCACGGATTTTTGCGGCGCGTTCAAATTCCTGTTCATTTACAGCGCTCGCCTTTTCAGCCTCAAGATTTTTAACCTTTTCTTCAAGCTCTTTTAAGCTTTCGGGAGTTGTAAGACTTTTAAGCCTTACCTTTGAGGCGCTCTCGTCAATAAGGTCAATTGCTTTATCAGGAAGAAATCTGTCGGAAATATATCTTGCCGAAAGACTTACCGCGGCTTTAATAGCCTCATCGGTAATTTTTACCTTGTGGTGAGCCTCATAACGGTCGCGCAGTCCCTCTAAAATCTGAACGGTTTCTTCCTCGCTCGGCTCTCCGACATTAACAGGCTGGAAACGTCTTTCCAAAGCCGCGTCCTTTTCGATATATTTTCTGTATTCAGATATAGTCGTCGCGCCTATTACCTGAAAATCTCCCCTTGCAAGCGAAGGCTTTAAAATATTTGCCGCGTCGGTACTGCCCTCGGCAGATCCCGCGCCTACAATTGTATGGAGTTCGTCTATAAAGAGAATAACGTTCTTTGATTTTTTAACCTCGTCAATAGCCTCTTTAATTCTTTCCTCAAAATCTCCGCGGTACTTAGCTCCTGCTACCATTCCCGTGAGGTCAAGGCTTACTATTCGCTTATCGCGGAGAATTTCGGGAACCTGTCCCTCGACAATTTTAAGCGCCAGTCCCTCTGCAACGGCGGTTTTACCTACGCCCGGCTCACCGATAAGGACGGGATTGTTTTTTGTACGGCGTGAAAGAATCTGAATTACTCTTTCAATTTCTTTTTCACGTCCGATTACGGGGTCGATTTCACCCTTTTTCGCGGCGGAGGTTAAATCTCTTCCAAATTTATCAAGACCCTTTGTATTGCTTTTTGGGTTACCCTCGGAGCGGTTTTCATCACCGACATAATCCTCCGCGGTATCCATAACAGTATTGAGATTTACTCCAAGTTCTGTCAGGAAATTGTACGCGTAGCTGTCGGTTTCCTGCATAATGCTGAAAAGCAGATGCTCCGTTCCCACATAATTACTGCCGAGACGTGACGCTATTATAACGGCGTTTTGCATAACACGCTTGCTTCGAGGTGTAAAATCGTTCGGAGAAAGAGTTATCGGGTCGCCCGTACCCGTGGTTTCTTTTATTCTGTTTTCAAGCTCGTCGGCATCCAAACCCGCTTGAGAAAGAGTGGTCGCGGCAACTCCGCTCCCCTCTTTGATAAGACCGAGAAGGAGATGCTCGGTACCGATATAGGTATGTCCCATTTCGCCCGCGCAAGTCATAGCGAGGTTTAAAGCTTTGTTAGCCTTTTGGGTAAAGTTTTTAAATTCATACATACGAATTCCTCCTTTGTCATTTTACGGTCAACAGTCAGTTAAGTCTGCTGTTTAAAATTTCTGCTCTTAATATATCACGATCATGCGGTGATATTTTTTCTTTTTTATTTACAATCATAGTTGCAGGCTGAACATCGTTTATAAGCTCGTCTACGGTTTCAATTCCCAAGTCTTTTATTACGCCGCCGGTTATACCGAAGCGCACGTTTGAAAGAAGTTCCAGGCTTTCTTTACAGGTTATAAGCTTTGCTGTTTTGAGTATACCGAGACTTCTTAAAATGCTGTCCTGAGTTTCTAAGCTTTCGCACATACGCTTTTGAGCCTGAAGTTCCTGATTTACAAGCTGTTCGGCAATATTTTTCAGATTTTCTATCGCGGATTTTTCGGAAATTCCGAGAGTTACCTGATTTGAAAGCTGATACATTGCTCCCTGCGGTTCACTGCCCTCACCGTAGGCTCCTCTTATTGTAAGTCCTAATTTTGAGAGATTGCCCGCGATACGTCCTATAGCCTTACTGCTTTTCAAAGCGGGAAGATGGAGCATTACAGACGCCCTCATTCCCGTGCCGAGATTAGTCGGGCATTGAGTAAGGTAACCCAGCTTTTCGTCAAAGGCAAAGTCGAGGTTTTCGTCAAGAAGAGTATCGAGTTTATCCGCTATATCATAGGCGTTATCAAGGTCGAATCCCTTTTTTAAAATCTGAAGTCTTATATGGTCCTCCTCGTTTATCATAATGCTCATTGTTCGGTCTTTTGAGATAATCAACGCTCTGCCGGCGGAATCGCTGACAAATTCAGGACTCGCAAGATGTTGTTCAACGAGTGAAACGCGCTGCGGTTCCGTTAGGTCTTTTACATAAAGCACATCAAGCTCATTTGCTAAGGGGGAGTTGCTGTTTTTCACAGCCTTGATAATTTCCTCTGCCACCTCATTTTTTAAAGCTGTATTCAGCCTGCAAGGGAAAGGGTATTTTTTCAGATTTCTTGCAAGTCGTATTCTTGTCTGCATTATTACGTTACTCATTATTGTCCTCCTTTTCCTTTATCTTATCACGAAGCACCGCGGCTTTTTCAAACTCTTGATTTTTAATGGCTTCTTCAAGCTCGGCTTTTAAATTCTCAAGCTCGGATGTTTTAACATCTTCAGCCTTTTCTTCAAATTTTTTAGGTTTACAGCTTGCGCTGTTCTTTCCGCAATGGGTTGTGTTACCGTGGACTCGTCTGATTGTCGGAAGTATTCTGTCGGCAAAAACATCGTAGCAATCGGCACAGCCCATCATACCTGTTCTGGCTATATCATTATAGGTCGTACCGCAGGTTTCACAGCGCGTAGCCTGGGTTCTTGCCGGAAGCGCGTTTTCAAAAAAGCTTCCAAAAAGCGAATTAAAATCGCTTGCAAAGCTTTCTGCAAAATTTGAGAATACATTTGTGTATCCCATTTCTTTTGCGCACTCACTGCAAAGATGATACTCCTCAAATTCACCGTTAATAACGCGCTTTATATGAGTATCGGCAGTATTCTTTTTACATTTTTGACATTTCATAATATCAGCTCCTTATAATACTAAGCAACATATTTTTAAAAATTCTCGCTCTGAGAATATCACGAATGTTTTGCGGTATCTCTTTAAATACACGCTCCGACAGCGCCGAGGCTAAAAGACGGGCAGTCTGTAAATCTATTATTGACTGATTATACATATTTTTAATCATTATTTCGGCAGTAGCTTTATCAAGCGTTTCCCCTATTGAATTAACTATATGCATAACAGCCGTGCTTTTATCCATTTTCACCCGGGTTATGCGTATATAGCCTCCGCCTCCGCGCCGGCTTTCAACAATATAGCCCTGTTCGGGAGTAAACCGCGATGTTATTACATAGTTGATTTGGCTGGGTACACAGCCGAGAGCGTTAGCAAGTTCATTTCTTTTTATCTCGGCGTTTCCGTTTTGTTCTTCAAGCATAGCCAAAATATGCTGGGCGACTAAATCACTCATACGCATTTTTCTCATCTCCTTGAGGTCAAATCTAATTTTTGTTTGACTTTATTTGACCTTTGTTGATTTGATTATAGAGCTAAAGTCAGAAAAAGTCAAAGTCAAAAAAAGTCAAATTTAACTCTTTTTTATAATAAATACTCCCTCATTCTCAATAATACTTATTTTTTCTAATCAATTCTTATTTTTTACATTTATTTTAATTATTTACAACTTTTCTATTGACATTCATATAATATGATGATACAATATGTTTAACATATGAACAGTTATTCATATGTTCAATTATTTTATTTTGGGAGGTTATTATGGAAAAAGAAAACAGTATTCCCGAATTAGAAATACTTTTTGAGTTAGCGGACTTATTTAAAGTATTCGGCGATTCCACAAGGCTTAGAATTATGTATACGCTTTTTGAGGACGAACATTCAGTCGGCGAAATTGCCCAACTGCTTAATATGGAGCACAGTACAATTTCCCACCAGCTCAGAGTACTCCGCACAAATAAGCTCGTTAAAATCCGAAGAGAAGGTAAACAGATTTATTACAGCCTTGACGATGACCACGTTAAAAAGGTTATTGAAATGGGATTAGACCACGTATTGGAGTAGAATATGAAATATAAACTTATTTTAAACGGTCTTGACTGCGCCCACTGCGCAAGCAAAGTTGAAAAAGCAATTTCCGAAACGGACGGATTCGAGGACGTAAGCCTGGTATTTACAACTAAATCACTTTATTTCAGTCACGCGCAGGACGACAATATAATTGAAAAAGTCCAAAAAATCACCGACCGAATTGAGGACGGAGTGACCGTGAGCAAAGCGGAAGAAAAACATAAAAGCTGTTCTAAAGAAAAAAACAGATGTCACGACTGCGGGCGCGATGATTGTAAAGCTAATCACGGACATTCTCACGAACATAATAATGAAAATAAATCAAAACTGCAAAACACGTTTCTTTTTATTGCTGTTGCTTTTGCGATAATTGCGATTATTCTTGACGTTATAAAAATAAACGAGATTCTTGTCGCGGTATTCAGCGCCGCCGCGATTGTGCTTTCGGGTTATAATGTATGTATTTCGGGAGTTAAGTCCTTGTTTAAGTTTCATATTGACGAAACAACTTTAATGACTGTTGCGGTAATATCCGCATTTTGTTTAGGACAATTTGTTGAGGGAGCAATGGTTACTATTCTTTTCGGAATAGGTGAGCTTTTAGAAGACAAGGCGGTTGAAAACTCACGCAGAAGTATTGAAAAGCTCGCTAACATTCAATCGGACGAAGCTGTTATTATTGAAAACGGATTGTTAAAAACCGTTGACGCTGACGATGTTGAAATCGGAACGGAAATTATAATTGAGCCTTTTGCGAAAATCCCGCTCGACTGCGTTGTCACAGACGGAGAAAGCAATGTTGATACATCGGCTGTAACGGGCGAAAGTATGCCTGTTTTGGCAAAAAGCGAAACGAAGCTTTTGAGCGGAATGGTAAACGGCTCGAATCTGTTAAAGGCTAAAACAGTTAAAGCTTACGAAGACAGCACAGCGAGCAGGATTATAAAGCTTGTCGAGGAGGCCTCAATAACTAAGAGTAAAAATGAAAAGCTTATTACAAGATTCGCGGGAGTCTATACCCCTATTGTTATTTTAATATCGCTTGCGATAGCTTTTATTCCTCCGATTTTCCTCGGAAATATAACCGAGTGGATTTACAGAGGACTTGTATGTCTTGTGGCGTCCTGCCCATGCGCAATTGTAATTTCCGTACCTCTCTCCTACTACTCGGGTATCGGTTGCGCGTCTAAGCACGGCGTGCTTTTTAAGGGCGGACGTTATCTTGAGGCGCTTGCGCGGTCTGAAACAATGGTTTTTGATAAGACGGGAACACTTACAGAGGGTAAATTAACTATTGAGAGAATAATTCCTTTTAAGAATTATAGTGAAAACGATTTATTAAAAATTGCCGCAAGCGTTGAAAAACATTCAACGCATCCTATTGCCCGGGCAATAGTTGAAAGCTATAATGGGGAATTTCTCGATATGGACAACTATAATGAACAGTCGGGCTTAGGAGTAAGCGCTGTTTATGACGGTAAATCAGTAAGGTGTGTAAACAAGAGATTCTTTGACGGCAAGCCTAAAGTTAAGGCAGACGCATATTTGATTTATGACGGAAAATTAATCGGCGCATTCAAGCTGAAAGATAAGGTGCGAAACGAAGTTAAATCAGTTTTACACAGCTTAAAAAAACAGGGATTCAGAAAAATTATTTTACTTACAGGCGATAACAAGGAAAATGCGGATAAGATTTTAAATGAAATAAAAGAAATACACAAATGTTATTCTGACCTCGTTCCCGAAGATAAGCTTAATATAGTAAACGACATAAGAGATGAAAAGAAAGGCATTTGCTTTGTCGGAGACGGAATTAACGACGCGCCCGTTATAGCGGCGGCTGACTGCGGATTTGCTATGGGGCTGGGTTCAGACGCGGCGATTGCCTCGGCTGACGCCGTACTAACCTCGGGCAACCTTTCATCTCTTCCAAAAGCGGTTAAAATAGCAAAGAAAACTATTACGACCGTAAAAACAAACATTGCTTTCGCACTTTTAATAAAGGCAGTTGTTATTATACTCGCATTCTTCGGCTTAGCGGCAATATGGATGAGCGTTATAGCCGACACAGGAGTATGCATGCTTTGTGTTTTCTATGCAACAAGACTTTTAAAAATGAAATTATAAATCCGATTAATCAGCCTTCTCCCCTTTCGGAGAAGGCTTTCTCTGTTTAAAAAACACTTTACATTCTTTGCAATTTGTACTATAATAAAATTTAATATTGGATTATTATCCGAAAGTATGGTTTAAGGGAGAAAAGTTTTATGATAACCGGAGCAGATATAATGGTTAAGTGCTTGCAGGCAGAGGGCGTTGACACCGTATTTGGCTATCCCGGCGCTACCATTTGTCCGTTTTACGATTCATTATACGATTCCGATATAAAAAATGTCCTTGTACGTCAGGAGCAAAACGCCGCGCACGCCGCAAGCGGTTACGCGCGCGCTAAAATGAAACCGGGCGTTTGCGTTGCGACCTCGGGCCCGGGGGCTACTAACCTTATTACGGGTATAGCTACCGCGTATATGGATTCAATTCCTATGATTGCGATTACGGGTCAGGTTCGTTCCGATTTGCTCGGACGTGATGTTTTCCAGGAGGCCGACATAACGGGAGCCTGCGAACCTTTTACAAAGCACAGCTACCTTGTTTCAAGAACCGAAGACCTTCCGAGAATTTTTAAGGAAGCGTTTCATATTGCCTCAACCGGTCGTCCGGGACCTGTGCTTATTGATATTCCTATGGATATTCAGCAAAATACCGTTGAGAGCTTTGAGTATCCCGAAACCGTTAATATTAAAAGCTATAAACCTAACACAAAGGGACATGCTGTTCAGGTTAAAAGAGCAATTGAGCTGATAAAATCCTCTAAACGTCCTATTATTGTATCGGGAGGCGGAGTTTTAAGCTCAGGGGCAAAATTAAAATTGCAAAAATTTGCGGAAATGACGCAAATCCCCGTACTTTCAACAATGATGGGTATCGGCGTTATGCCGAGCGACCACCCGCTTTATCTCGGAATGCTCGGAACTCACGGCAGAAGATGTGCCAATAAGGCGCTCCATATTACTGACCTTGCGATAGTTTGCGGAGCAAGGCTCGGCGACAGGGCGATTGCCTCACCCGACCAGATGAGCGAACGCACTAAAATTATACACATTGATATAGACCCTGCTGAAATCGGCAAAAACGTAAAGGTTGATATTCCGATTGTCGGCGATATGAACCACGTTATGAAAAAGCTTGTTGAGAATATCGGCGACTTTAAAATAAACGATGAATGGGACGCACAGGTTAAGGACCTCAAAGCCCACTATCAAAGCAAAATTTCAACTTTTGACGGTTATGTGGAGCCGAGAACTTTAATCGGAAAATTGAGCTCTATGCTTAAAAGCAAAGCCATTCTTTGCGCCGATGTCGGACAAAATCAAATTTGGTGCGCAAACAACTTCCGTATTCGCGAGGGCAGATTCTTTACAACGGGCGGTATGGGTACAATGGGTTACTCTATCCCCTGCGCTATAGGCGCTAAGCTCGGACTTAAAAAGCGCGACGTCGTTGTTGTATGCGGTGACGGAAGCTTTCAGATGAGTTTAAACGAGCTTTCGACAATTGTTCAGAACAACCTTAATATAAAAATTATTGTAATGCGCAACTACCGTCTCGGTATGGTCAGGGAATTACAGGATAATCTTTACAACGGCAGACATTCGGCTACTATATTAAATGATTCTCCCGATATTGTAGCCTTAGCTAAGGCTTACGGAATAGACAGCGCGTGCGTCAGCTCAAACGAGGACGCCGAAAAATATATTCATAATATTGTTGAAAGCGAAAAACCGTTTGTGCTTGTTTGTAATGTTCATCCCGATACGCCGTCGATTTTGTGAGGTAAGCTATGAAATATACTTTATCAATTTTAGTTGAAAATCAGGCGGGTGTTCTGTCAAAAATTTCGGGTCTTTTTTCAAGACGCGGTTTTAACATAGACTCTCTCGCGGTCGGCGTTACGGCCGACCCTACGGTATCGAGAATTACGATTGTAGCGAACGGCGATGAATATGTCGTTGAACAACTTGAAAAACAGCTTAACAAGCTCATACCCGTTATAAAGGTTAAAAGACTTATAGAGGGAGAATTTATCAGCCGAGAACTTAGTCTTATAAAAATCCACTGTCCCGCGGCAAAGAGATTTGAGGTTATCAAAATTTCCGAGCTTATGGGCGCAAAGATTGTTGATGTAGCGGTAAATACAATTACGCTTGAATACTGCGAAACCGTAGAAAAATCCGCTACGCTTATCGACCTTTTAAAACCGTATGGTATCCGTGAAATAGTCAGAACAGGTACAGTTGCCATAGACAAAGGCAAAAACTCGGTTCAGGCTTAACTCACAGTTACATATATTGTATTAAATTAATTTTAAATACCGCATATGCGGCAAGGAGGAAATCAAAATGTCAAACGCAAAAATTTACTATCAGTCAGACTGCAACCTCTCGCTTTTAGAGGGAAAAACAATCGCTGTTATCGGTTACGGCAGTCAGGGACACGCTCACGCTCTTAACCTTAAAGAGAGTGGCGCTAATGTAATTATCGGTCTTTATGAAGGTTCAAAATCCTGGAAAAAAGCCGAGGAACAGGGCTTTAAGGTATATACTACCGCAGAGGCCGCTAAAAAAGCCGACATCATTATGATACTTATCAATGATGAGAAACAGGCTTCTATGTACAAAAAAGACATTGCTCCTAACCTTGAGGCAGGAAATATGCTTATGTTTGCTCACGGCTTTAACATTCATTTTGGTCAGATTGTACCGCCTGCAGACGTTGACGTTACAATGATTGCGCCTAAGGCTCCGGGACATACGGTTCGCAGTGAATATCAAGCAGGCAAGGGTACTCCCTGTCTTGTTGCCGTTCATCAGGACGCTACAGGAAAGGCTCTTGATATGGCTCTCGCGTACGGCGCGGGTATCGGCGGAGCAAGAGCGGGTATACTCGAAACAACATTCCGTACAGAAACTGAAACAGACCTTTTCGGTGAGCAGGCTGTACTTTGCGGCGGTGTTTGCGCTCTTATGCAGGCAGGCTTTGAAACATTAGTTGAGGCAGGCTATGACCCGAGAAACGCATATTTCGAGTGTATCCACGAGATGAAACTTATTGTCGACCTTATTTATCAATCGGGATTTGCAGGTATGAGATATTCAATTTCAAATACCGCCGAGTACGGCGACTATGTTACAGGTCCTAAAATTATTACAGAGGACACTAAAAAAGCTATGAAGAAAGTTCTTGCCGACATTCAGGACGGTACTTTTGCTAAGGAATTCCTCCTCGATATGAGCGAGGCAGGCGGTCAGGTTCACTTCCGCGCTATGAGAAAGCTCGCGAGCGAGCACCCTGCTGAAGTTATCGGTAAAGAAATCAGAAAGCTTTACAGCTGGTCCGACGAGGATAAGCTTATAAATAACTGATTTATCATACATAACTTTACACATTTAAAATAGAGGTACTGACTGAATTTGTCAGTACCTCCTTTTATTAACAGAGTAACCTGAATTTTTTATAAAAACATATTACCGCGCTGCTTTTAGCTATTGATTTTAAATAAAATATGTGTTAAAATACTCTGTAGTTGCAAACCTGTGGACTATCGTTTAAATAAGCGAGCGACAGGCCCTGCACGATTGAGGTCTGTGAACCATGTCAGGCGGGGAACCGAGCAGCATTAAGCATGATTTAGATGCGATGCAGTAAGTCTGTCGTTCACTTATTTAAACGAATACCGTAAACGTAAACTTTACGGTTACGGTTTGCAATTTTTCTTATGAAAAGATGTGAGTATTTTGTATCAGGTTCTTTACCGAAAATGGCGTCCGCAAAAATTTGACGACGTATCGGGACAACTCCAGGTAACACAAACGCTTAAAAATGAAGTGAAAAACGGGAGAATTAACCACGCATACCTTTTCACAGGCTCCAGAGGCACGGGTAAAACTACCTGCGCAAAAATACTCTCTAAGGCTGTAAACTGCCTTAATCCTCAAAACGGCGATCCATGCTGTGAATGTGAAATTTGCAGGGGCATTGACGACGGAAGTATTCTTGATGTTGTTGAAATGGACGCGGCGTCAAACCGCGGAATTGACGATATCAGGGGCGTGATTGACGAGGCTCAATTTACACCCGCAAGAGCCAAATACCGCGTTTATATTATTGACGAGGTTCATATGCTAACCGACCAGGCGTTTAACGCCCTTTTAAAAACTCTTGAAGAACCGCCCGAACACGTTATCTTTATTCTCGCTACTACCGAGGTTCACAAACTCCCGTCAACTATTTTATCACGCTGTCAGCGTTTTGACTTTAACAGAATTTCTCCTGAGGATATTTGCAAAAGACTGAAATATGTTGCTGAAAATGAGAACGCGTCTATTGACGATGACGCGTCTATGATGATTTCAGCAATTTCTGACGGTGCAATGCGTGACGCGCTTTCACTTATGGACAGATGTCTCGGAATAAGCACAAATATTACGACAGAAATTGTCAGAAATTGCGCGGGTCTTGCTAAAAAGGATTACCTGTTTGAGCTTTCAACGGCTTGCATAAATAAAAACACCTCAAAAGCACTTGAAGTTTTAAGCGAACTTCACAAAGAAAGCAAAGATATGGCGAGATTGTGCGATGAACTTTTAGACCATTTCAGAAGTCTGATGATGATAAAATGCACGCGCAAACCTAAAAATTATATAATTATGTCCGAGGACGAATTTGAACAGGCGCAAACGCAGGCCGACTATTTAACACTCGGAGAAATTGTATATATTATGGATATACTGCAAAACACTTATCAGCGTATGGGTAAGGGAAACAGCAACAAAACAGAGCTTGAAATGGCGCTTGTAAAGCTTTCCTCTCCCGAACTTGAGGGTACAAACGAGGCTCTTACGGCGAGAATTTCCGCGCTTGAAAAAGCGTTAAAATCTAAAAGTACAATAAATGCGGCTGAAATTCAAGAAAAAACTATTGAATCTAAACAGGAAAAGTCCGATAAAAAAACAACTGAACAAACGGAACCAGAATTAATAGATGATAAAAAGGAAAGCACTCCCCCATCTGTACCGAATATTCCTAAAATTGAGGAGCAATCTCCGCCTCAAAAGACCGCTGTTGAGGAAGAAAAAACTGTTCAAACGGTTCAAAAAATTGATTTGGAAGAAATTTATAACAACGCAAAGCCGTTCAGACAATGGCCTGAGGTCGTTGACAATATTAAAAAATACTCAAAGTCAATCGCCTCGGCTTTCAGAAATACAAACGCTTATGAAATCGGAAATCATCTGCTTATTGATGCTGAAAGCGAGATACCTTTCAGACTTTTAAAGGAAAGCTCTAAAAGAGCCAATATACAAACGGCTATTCAGGAAATTACAGGAAAAGTCTACAAATTGGCTCCCTACAGAAAGCCCGAAAAAAAGGAAGAAAAAAAAGACCCGCTTGATGATTTAATTAACAGTTTAAAAGAAAACTCCGTGAATTTTACCGAAGAATAAAAAATGAAAAGTATTTTACCGTTGTCATAACAAACAACAGTTGATTATTTAATTTTCACTGCGCCTTATCCGCCCACGGTAAGGATGCAGAAAATTTAAACTTTTATTTTGTGGGCGGAAAGGCAATTGAAATTATGAAAGCAAGATTACCCAAAGGATACGGTGGCGGCGGCGCAGGCAATATGCAGCAACTTGCGCGTCAGGCTCAAAAAATGCAGGAGGCTATGGAAACTGCAACCGAAGAATTAGAGGCAAAAGAATACAGCGCAACCTCAGGAGGAAACGCTGTTAAGGTTGTTGCAACAGGAAAAATGGAGATAAAATCTATCGACATAGACCCCGAAGTTATTGACCCTGATGATTCGGAGATGCTGTCAGACCTTATTATCGCTGCTGTAAACGAGGCTTTAAGAGCCGCTAATCAGGATAAGGAAGATACTATGGGCGCGCTTTCCGGCGGTATCAATCTTCCGGGAATATTTTAAAGATGTCAAGCTATAATGTCGCTCCGCTTGATAAATTAGTGGAGCAGTTCGAAAAAATGCCCGGTATTGGTTATAAAACCGCCCAAAGACTTGCATATTATGTATTGAATATGTCAAAAACAGACGCAGAGGATTTTTCTGATGCAATACGCGAAGCGCACGAAAAAATTCATTACTGCAAAATTTGCTGTAATTTAACGGACCAAGAGCTTTGTCCCGTTTGCAGGAACGAGCGCCGTGACAAAAGCGTTATATGCGTTGTGGAAACTCCGCGTGACGCTATGGCTATGGAGTCCACCAACGAATACAAGGGAACATATCATATTCTTCACGGAGCTATCTCCCCTCTTAACGACATAGGCCCAGACGATTTAAAAATCAAGGAACTTATTTCAAGGCTAAACAGCGATGTCCAAGAGGTTATTATGGCAACGAATCCGACGGTTGAGGGCGATGCGACAGCGATGTATATTACAAGACTTTTAAAGCCTATGGGAATACGCGTTACACGCCTTGCCTACGGAATACCCGTGGGCGGCGACCTTGAATATGCGGATCAGGTAACGCTTGCAAGAGCATTGGAAGGCAGGAATGAACTTTGAGTAACGAGTCTTTAAAAACTGTTGCAAAAAATAAAAAAGCCTACCACGATTATTTTATTATCGAAAGCTATGAGGCGGGAATCGAACTTAAAGGCAGTGAGGTTAAATCAATAAGAGCAGGCAGGGTTAACCTTAAAGACAGTTGGTGTTCTATTGTCAACGGCGAAATATTTGTCAACGGACTTCACGTTTCCGTTTACGAACAGGGCGCAATATGGTGTAAAGATCCGTTAAGAGTCAGAAAACTGCTTATGCACAAAAAAGAAATTATGAAGCTTTTCGGGCAGGAACAGCAACAGGGATACTCCATTATTCCTCTTAGTATGTATTTTAAGGGAAGTAACATTAAACTTCAGATAGGACTTTGCAAAGGTAAAAAACTTTACGATAAGCGCGAGGATATGGCGAGAAAATCCGCCAAACGCGATATTGAAAGAGCGCTTAAAAACCGTCAGTACTAATACGGGGATGTAAAGGTTTCGACGGGGATTTTAAACCTCGGTAAGCGAGTAGCGGTGTGGAACCGCTATAAAATCCACAATCTTTAAAATAACTGACAACAATAAAGTTGCATTAGCAGCCTAAGGCTGCTTGTCCTGCTTTGGAATACCACGGCCGAAGCGAGGGCATCGATTAGTGGTAAATGTGAATCGGGGAATGTTTCGGCCCCGGTCACACATCAGAAACTACCGAAGCGTGAAGCCTGTTATTGGGCGGCACGCTCAGGGAATAAAAATCAATAACTACACTCGTAGAAAGCCTTGGCAAAAGGTTCTCGGACGGGGGTTCGACTCCCCCCATCTCCACCAAAAACAAAAAGCACCCAAAAGGGTGCTTTTTTAATGTTTTAATATGTTTTTAATCATTTAATTTTGTAAATCCAGCCCTCGGGAGCCTCGATTCTGCCCATTTGAATACCTGTTAATGTATCGTAAAGCTTCTTTGTAATCGGTCCCATATCGTCCATACCGCTCGGAAAGCAAATTTCCTTTCCGTGGTCGTTTATCTTTCCTACAGGCGATATAACAGCCGCCGTTCCGCAGAGTCCGCATTCCGCAAAGTCCTTTACCTCCTCAAAGGCTACGGGACGATGCTCAACTTCAAGTCCGAGGTATTTTTCGGCGACAATCATCAGACTTCTTCTTGTGATTGACGGGAGAATTGAAGGTGACTTGGGAGTTACAATTTTATTATCCTTTGTTACAAACAGGAAGTTTGCGCCTCCTGTTTCTTCAACATAAGTACGGGTGGCAGCATCAAGATACATATTTTCGTCAAAACCTTTTTCGTGGGCATCAACAATCTGATAAAGGCTCATTGCATAATTAAGTCCAGCCTTAATATGACCCGTACCGTGAGGAGCGGCTCTGTCGTAATCACATACACGGAGTGTTATAGGCTTTGCTCCTCCCTTAAAATACGGTCCGACAGGCGTTACAAATACTCTGAACTGATACTCGTCGGCAGGCTTAACTCCTATAACCGGGTTTGTGCCAAAAATATATGGGCGTATATATAAAGTCGCGCCCGAACCGTAAGGCGGTACATAATCAATATTAGCCTTAACAACTTCCTTTATCGCTTCTAAAAATCTTTCCTTTGGGAAAGTCGGCATTTGAAGTCTTTTACAAGATCCAATAAGTCTTTCGGCATTTAAATCGGGTCTGAAAGTTACTACACTTCCGTCCTCGGTTGTATATGCCTTTAATCCCTCAAAAACTGTCTGAGCATATTGGAATACTCCTGCACATTCGTTAAGACATACTGTAGCGTCGTCAGTAATAGCGCCTTCGTCCCATTTCCCGTCTTTAAAATTTGAAACATATCTCTTCTCGGTTTGAATATAACCAAAGCCGAGATTAGACCAATCAATGTTTTTTGTTGCCATTTTCTGACTTCCTTTCATTTCATTTCCTATTAGATTTTATCATTCTTTAATAATGCTGTCAAGAAAATAACATTAAAAACTGAAATACTATTAACTAATGAAAAGATATAATTCCAATTAGTAAATATCCAAATGCTATTTTTAATTATAATAAATATAATAAACATAAAAATAAGAGGTAAAGAAATGAAAAACATTCCAAAAATTGTATTGTCGGGCGGACCCTGCGGCGGAAAGAGCAAGGCTCTAAAAATGCTTAAAATAAAGCTTGAGGTCTTTGGATATAACGTATATACAATCTTTGAATCAGCTACAGAAATACTAAACGGCGGATTTGACAGAAATAAACCTGTTTATGAATTTCAAAAGGAGATAGCTTTAAATCAAATTAAAAACGAAACAATAATAGAAAACAGTATCAACGCAAACGAAAAAGCCGTTATAATTTGCGACCGAGGGCTTATGGATTGCAGGGTTTATTTGAATGATGACGATTTTATAAAAATAAAAAGCGAGCTTAATATGAGTGACGTTGACTTACGCGACAGATACGACGCGGTTTTTCACCTTGACAGCATTTCGACTGATATTAAACAAAAGTACAAAACGGGTGAAGTTCGTACAGAATCAAGAGATGAGGCTCAAATAATTAACGAGAGGTCGCTCAGGGCTTGGTGCGGAAATCCTCATTACCGCTTTATTCCCGTATGCAAAAGCTTTGATGAAAAATTTGAAATACTTTTCAAAGAAATTAAAAGTTTTCTGGGAATACCGAAACATCTCGAAATTGAAAGAAAATTTTTAATTAAATATCCAAATAAGGAGTTTCTGCTTTCTCTGCCCTGCTCAAAATCAGAAATTGAGCAAACTTATCTAATAGGAGAAAACGGCAGATTCAGGCTTAGGAAACGCGGAGAAAACGGAAATTGGATTTACATTAAAACGGAGAAACATAAAATCAGCGAAACGGTAAGGGAAGAAATCGAAATTCGACTTACAAAAGACGAATATGATAAACTTATGAAAGAAAATGAAATTATCGGGACAATTAGCAAAGACAGATATTGTCTTATGTTTGACGGTGTATATTATGAAATTGATATTTTTCCTTTCTGGGAAAAGCAGGCTTACCTGGAAATTGAGTTGTCGAATGAGAACGAAAAAATTATAATTCCTGATTTTATAAAAGTTATAAAAGAAGTGACCTACGATTCAAGGTATAAAAATATATCTTTATGTACCAATATTCCCGATGAAAATAAATAATAGAAAAAAATGTTAAATCTCTTGACAAATGGGACAAGTTTAGATATAATAGTAAGGCTGATTAATGCGCCAATAGCTCAGCTGGATAGAGCAACTGCCTTCTAAGCAGTAGGTCAGGGGTTCGAGTCCCTTTTGGCGCGCCATATGGTGGGATTAGCGTAGTTGGTTAACGCGCCAGTTTGTGGCACTGGAGACCGACGGTTCGAATCCGTCATTCCACCCCATATGACTCATTAGCTCAGTTGGCAGAGCACTTGACTTTTAATCAAGGTGTCCGGAGTTCGAATCTCCGATGGGTCACCATTAAAGCAGTCCGAACGGACTGCTTTTTTCTTGCCCTGAGGAGATTTGAAGCCGAGGGTTAAAAAATGTCCCTGCGGGACATTTTTACCGAGGAGCGTTGATGAAACTTTTCTCCCCAACGTGGACACAAGGTTCGAGATTGTTGTTCTCTGATTTATCTTTTCCTCCGATGGGTCACCATTAAAGCAGTCTGAACGGACTGCTTTTTTCTTGCCCTGAGGAGATTTGAAGCCGAGGGTTAAAAAATGTCCCTGCGAGACATTTTTATCGAGGAGCGTTGATGAAACTTTTCTCCCTTATGCGGACGCAAGGTTCGAGATTTATGTTCTCTGATTTATCTTTTCCTCCGATGGGTCACCATTAAAGCAGTCCGAACGGACTGCTTTTATTTTTAATTTGTTGAACAAAACAAGCGACAGCTTAATTTGCTGTCGCTTGTTTATTATTTAATTTCCTTTTTCGGGTTTAGTCCAACTAATAACATATAGTCTTATTTTTTAACTTTTTCGGTTACCAAAAACTATTGATGATACATTAATAAAATCGAATAGTTTTAGTCAGCAACAAAGATTTGAAGCGTTCCTTTATCTGAAGCGGAACAAACCATAATTTTACCGCTGTAATATGATAAGGTTGTGTTTCTTTCATCTGCTACTTGCGCAATCCATTTTGAATTAGAATCAAGAACCTGATATTGAACTTTAATAACATTGTTATAGCTTGGATTTGTTATCTGGGCGCTATAAACATCTCTGCCGTTAAACTTCATATTTGTTCTGCTGAAGTCATATGTATGGTAACTTGACGAGCTGTCCTTAATGTTTACTTTAAAAATATTTCCCGCATTTATGTCAGACACAGTCGGAGCCATATAAAGCGTATAGGTTTCATTTTGGGAATCAGTCTGGCTTTCAGTCGGGTCGACACCCGAAGAACCTTTACATATGATTTTAACAGAGTTATTTTTTGGATTATATTCAAGTCTTAAAATCAATCCGCTTGATAAGCCGTTAACAGTAATACTCTTGCCTCTTGAGGAAGAACCGACTAATCCGTAGTTATGCTCCTCTCCGTTTGAATAGGTAAAACTTGTGCTGTCGGAAACGCAATTATATCTTGCAGAAGAGTTATCATAAATACACATATTAATATCGCTGTTGTTTTTTGTAACAAAATCAATAGCATAGGTTCCGTCGCTTTGAGGCATTAGGAATGTATCTATATCAGACCAAGAATGAGCACTTGAGTTATAATAACACATAGCATAACGCTTATTATCAGAAACATTTTTTGTAGTAATAGGAGGAGTTGTCGGCTGAATCGGACTATTATAGTTAAAGTTTCCTACATCAAGTTTTCCGTCTGAATCCTTTTTGCCGTTGAGGTAGAAACAATTAAATTCATATTGACTCAAATCAATATTTATCGTTTGAGTTGCGCCGTCTTTTTTGCCGTCGTTAAATATAACTTTATTATACTGCCCTACATATTCAAATTTTATACCGTAAACATCATGACCTTGATTTGTACCAACCTTTTGCACGCTTACACCGGGCCATTCGCCGATTTCGCTCGAACCCTTCCAAGCGTAACATTTAACCGTAGACCAGTTGTAAGTATTCTCAAAGAAATAAGTATCTGATAAGGGATAAATCTTTTGAATACCTATGTGTTGAGCAATAACGTCAAGCGCTGATATTAATTTATCAAATTCGGCAACAACCTCACTTTCGTTATCAACAAACGAATTGTTCTTGTACTTATAGTACATTTTCTTTAGTGACTGGTACTGATCATAGGAAGCAAATGTATAGTAACCGTCAAGCATCGTCTTAACTTCTGTAAGCTTTCCTACAAGATTTGACGCACCTGTTTTGACAATTTTATTCTTAATCTTCTGTGAAACATTACCTTGTGTATTATTTTCATTCTGCTGTGTTAAATTAAAATCTTTAATAATTTTAGCAAGAAGTTTTTGAATCAATGTGGCGTCTTTAATTGAAACACGTTCATCGCCGTCAATATCCGCAAGTTTAATCTGTTCGTTGCTGAATGTAACAAGCTTTGCTATATATTTCTGTATAGCGGTTACGTCGCTGATATTAACTTCTCCGCTCAAGTTAACATCGCCAAGCTTATATTTACTTGCATCGGTTGAGGTTGATTCTGTCGGTTTATCGGTTTCAGCGGACTCCGTATTCTTACTGCTTTGAGATGCTGTAGTTTCCTCTTTGCTCTCGGAAGAAGTAGTATCCTCTCTGCTTTCAGACGCAGTAGTATCTTCCTTGCTTTCGGAGGCTGTTGTATCTTCACTGCTTTTTGATGTTTCCGTATCTTTACTGCTTACGGGAGGTTCGGTAGTTTCCTTTGATTCTGTAGGCAGGTTATAATCCCAAACAGATTTAGATACGGTGACAGCATCACTGTTTACAGTAGTTGACGGAGTGAAGAAATCGTTTACGCCGTCAAGCTCAATATCAACTGTCTGATAACCATTATTACCGTTATTCCAAATTATTTTTGTATGAGATTTAGGTATTTTGCAGTAATAAAGATCCACTCCCTGCTCATTTGTACCGTAATATACAGCTCCGTATCCCGGCCAAGTACAGGAAGTTTTATCTTCATCCGACCAGCTGTAGCAATCTACAGTTCCCCATTTTAGAGTATTTGCAAAGTAAACTGTTTTTGTTTCTGCTCCTGCAGGCAATGTAGAGCCTGTTACGCCTGTGGTATCGTTTGGGTCAGCGGTGGAAACCTTTTCGGTTGCGTTGGTTTCTTCCTGCTTAGAGCCTCTTGAACCGTCCATAATGTAACAATATTCGGGATAAATAAGTTCATCTGTCAAATTCGCGCCGTAATATACAACTTGATTACGATACGTTTCAACATAATAACCCTGCGAGTTATAACCGTATCCGTCATTATAATCAAGACCTGTGTTTGATTCATCTGCAAGCGTCGATCCCGCAACCGCAGGATTGTGTATCATATGGCAGGCTTTATTGCTTTCATTGGAATAATTATATCCCATAGAATAATCTTCGTGAGTATGTCCCGACATCCAAATAAGCTTTGGATATTTTTGCAACAAAGACCTAAACTGAACCGTTGAAATATGCGTCTGACTTAAATGCGCTTTATAATACGGGTATGACATCCTGTCGCCTGCACCGAAACCGTTGATTGGAGAATGTTCAACAATATAAATGTTTACCCCTGTTCCGTAATATTTATTTAACAGATTAATAAGCCACGTCATCTGCGCGTCAGAAAACTCGTTTGAGGCACTGGGATTATGGTTAGTTTCAAGAGCCATAAAAATAAATATATCCCCTGTTTTTTGCTCTTTTACATAATAGTAAGGTTTATTTGCGTCATAATTTGCAATAGTGCTGTCTGTTCCGCTCGCTTTAACAAATGATTTAAGACCCGACGCAACTCCGCTTCTCATATCGTGGTTTCCGTCAGACTCCCAAACAGGATTAACATAATCAGACTCCGAGAGAATACGTTCATATTCGTCCCACTCCGAGTCAGGACCGCCTGCATTTGTCACCATATCACCTGACGACACAATAAAATCAGTACCCTTATTAACTCCGAATTTAAGTGCCTGAGCCCAGTTTTTACTCGCATTTTTATAATATCCCTCTAAATCAATATGAACATCGGAGTAGGAGTTAAAACTGTAAAGCAAATCACCCGAACCCGATAAAAGCTGTTTATTCTTTGGGATATCAAAAATTGCGACAGCATTTTTTACGGATACATCGCTCTTTGAAAGACAAGCGATAATTTTTGTTGCATTTGCAGGTATAGCTGTGTGGTAGCCGAATTTGTATGTACCTATTTCGCCCGCCTTAATTGTTATTTCATCTATTGGATAATATCCTTTAAGCGCGGATGTATCATCCGCCCAATAAAGATAATAAGTACCGGCTGTATCCGATGAAAAAGTGATTGTACCCTCTGCGTAACCGGCAGTTTCCGAATTATCTCCGCTGAAGGTATAATTAATTTTTGTTCCTTCCACCGCTGTTGCATACACTCCTGAAGAAATAAGCATTGAAGCAATGATTGTAAATACTAATAATGATAAAATAATTTTTGTGAAGTTCCTGGTTAATTTCATAAACATCTATCCTCTCGTATATACAAGATTTATTACATTTAATTTTACTCCATTTTTTTAAAATAGTAAAGAATATTGAATTTTTTTATTAAAAAATTTTTTTAAATATAGTATAATTGCACAACTTTTACTGTGAATATTTGTTTAATATTTTCTTTAAAAAATTTTATGTATTATTTAAAGGCTTTTTATACTGTTTTTCAAACCATATGTTGTTGTAAATATTCAATAAACTGTGAAGTTTTGGAGCAATAATTAATACCCCAGTTTTCAAAATTCCACTCGTCCATATAATCATTGCACTCATAATCAATATAATAAATCAATCCGTTTTGGACAATAAAATTGGTCGGAAAATAGTCTATGTTAATTCCTGCGGATTTCGCCTTTTCGGACATTTTATATATTTGCTCCATATACGGCTCAATTGAAACATCATTTTTTACAAGTTCAAATATAGTTTCTCCCTTAATTTACTCTTTTAAAATACGCTCAAAATGTAAATCAATATCAATCATTTTCGGTACTCTGATTTCGGCATCAAGAAGTCTTTGATAATCGTTCTTTTCAGCCTCAATCTTGTTTCCAAAATTGTAATATGGACAAGGCCCGTGGTGAATTTGCTTTAATACATATTTTTCTTTTCCTCTTACTACAAGATAAGAGTATCCGCCTTTTCCGTGCCCGAGAAATTTTTTAACTTCGTATTCTACTTTATTTACTTTCATAATTATATTCATTTATCCTTTCAACTGCTTGATAAACGCAGTTTTATCCGTCGAGCTGTATCCTGCTTTTTTGTAAAAATTAAGAATTGCTGTTTCCTTAGACCCCGTATACAGCATAATTTTATAACAATTAGCTTTTCGAGCTAAATTTTCAGCGAAATCAAGACAATTAGTTGCATAGCCCTTTCCCCTGTATGATGAATGAGTTACAACATTCTCGACAAGAGCGTACGGGCGAACGTTTCTTGTCAGATTAGGAATAATTACACAAACACAAGAAGATACAATCTTCCCGTTTTCTTCACAAACAATTATATGGTAATTTTCATCATCTAAAATATAATTCCACGTTTCTATAAGTTTTTCATTATTTTGAGGTAATTTCGTTTCGTGAAGATGCGTATATAAATTCAAAAGTTCTTCCAATTCACTTTTTTTAATCTCTCTTATCAGCATAATTAATATTCCTTTGTCGAACTATAAATTTCAATATGAATTTGATGTTTTAAATGCAAATAATTTGTACCGTATTCATCAAGTAGTTTGCGGTACTCTTTTTCAAATTTTTGAATTTCAAAATCTGATAAGCTTGCTCCTACACCACGGCAAGTTTTTATTCGTTTTATCCATTCCTCTTTTGTAAAATCAATAATTGTATTGTAAGAATGAACAGTATTTATTTTAAATTTGTTATCTGCCCATTTCGGATAGCTATATTTAAAATCTTTAAAACCGTTACCGGTCCAATCAGGATTGTATTTTAAGACGAGTTCCTCCATTTGTTTAATTACTTTATCTTCATATGGGAGCCAGTCCATAAAAATTTTACAAAAAAGACCGTTGGGTTTTAATATTCTTCTTATTTCTGTTGCTGCATCTTCAGGGTTAAAATAGTGAAAACATTGTACTGCGGTAACAACGTCAAAGTTACTATCGGGAAAACCGGTATTCTCGGCAGGACAAACTTTAAAATTTATTTTTTTACACCCTTTTTTCTCAGCATTAAGCTTTGCATAATAAATTTGATTTTCAGAAATATCTGTTGCAGTAAATTTGGCACCTGTTTCATAGAGATTTATCGGCAAAACAGCTGTACCACTACCTAAATCAAGTATCTTTTGCCCCTTTTTACCAATACCAAAAGAAATAAGTTTTTTATACATATTTTTCGGATAAATATCGCGATATTCAGCATAATCTTTGGAAGTTCTTCCAAAATCAAATTCCTTTCCCCTATCAATGGAATCAAGTTTCACTCTTCTTTCTCCTTTTAAAATATTAATTAGTCAAAATAACCTCCTGTTAAAAGTATATTAAAGATACTAAACGCATAAATTATTGTAAAAAAGCTTTTAAAGGAGTTGAATTTATGACAGTCAGTTTAAACTGGGATAGAATAAAAACATATATTGTTTCCATACTTGTACCTGTTGTACTGGGAGGAATAGTCGGGTTCATAATTTCCGGGTCAATGGACTATGAAGAGCTGATACAGCCCGTTTTGTCACCGCCGTCATTTGTGTTCCCTATCGTATGGACAATACTGTATATACTTATGGGTATATCTTATGGAATACTTAAAGATAAAATGCTTGTTGACTCAAGTATTTCAGGAATCTACTACATTCAATTATTCGTAAATTTATTATGGCCGATAGCTTTCTTCGTTTTTAAATGGAGATTATTTGCTTTCATCTGGATTGTTGTTCTGGATATACTTGTTATAATTATGGCGATCAGATTTTATAACAAAAATAAAACAGCAGGTCTTTTACAAATTCCCTATATTTTATGGACCTTGTTTGCAAGCTATCTTAATCTTTTCATCTACCTCTTAAACGGATAATAATTGAATATCCTACCTCCTATTTAATTACAAAATACGGCGTCTTTAAACAAAGGCGCCGTATTTTTATTATTCTTCAATAGAATATTCTTTATCTGCTTCAAGGTCAAGTCCCTGTTCATTTTGACCCGGATATTGATTTTCGCCGTCATTAAAAATTACATAGGCATTTTCCCAATCGAATTTAAGGGTATACTCGTAAATTCCGCTCTTTTTCTTTTTCATTTTATTGCCCGGCCACGGAGTTTCCTGAACCTCGTCGTCGTAAACGTATGCGTAAATACTGTTACCCCATTTTTGAGGCTTTTTCAGAGATATTTTATCTCCCGCGTTTACTACACGCGCTGTGCTTGTTCCTGTAACAGAATCGTTTGTAAAGTAATATTTCATATAGGATTTCTGACCCGCATTTCCCATACCTTTTAATGTTAAGGTAACTATGCCGTCAAGAGCGTCCTTTGATTTAATTGTAACTTTATCACCGTTTTTATATGTTTTTTCCTTACCGTCGTTAATGCTGTAGGTTGATTTTTCAGCGTTTTCAGCCTGAAGCTTAACCTTAACGGTATCTGTATCATAGGTGAATTTTGTATTATCGGAAACTTTTACGGTTACTGGAGAGGCATACTGAGTGTAGTTTTCATTGTAAAGAACAACAACGCCGTATTCGGGAACTTCTTTATCGCAGGTAATTTTGCCGTCCTTTACGGTGTATACAGTTTCACCGTCAACGCGGTCAACATAGGTGCCGTCGGCAAGATTTGTTTCGAAATCAACCTTTAATTTTCCCTCTGTATTTATAATTACAGCGCCCTTGTTGCCTCGGCAGATTTGCAAAGATGTTGAATTTTTATCGGGATTCATAAGATATTCGTCCTCACCCGCCATAGCGTTTCTGAAAAAGTTTACGGCTTTAACTTTTTTATCCTTATAAAACATATCTCCGCTTGCGCCGATACGATTCATCGTTCCCCACTGATTGTCGGTAGATGAGCCTATGGGACGGTCAAAGAATAACGGTGTACCTTTGGCTCTTGCCGCAATAACAGCCCATGCGGTAATAACCTGCTTCTTATTCATAGCCTGCCAGTTGCCGTCGTTGATATAATTATCGTGAGATTCGACCCACGTCACGCAGTTTTCGTTTGAGCCGACCTTTAAATCCTCAACGAACGCTGTATCAATATTACAGCTTATTACAGCATTTCTAAGCGCCTCACCGTAAGAACTTGCGGTACAAGCGCCGATTTTATCTATATAATCGCCGATACGGTCGTTATCGCCCTGTAACACTTCTCCGTAGTTAAAGATTTTATCAGCATTTTTTATTTCGGTGGTAACTCTGTCCCAGAAATTATTTTTTATACCTTTAGCTTCTTTTGGGTCATCGGGAAGTCCGATATGCTTTGCCGCGTCGTAACGGAAACCGTCTGCGCCACAGCTTATACAGTCGTTAAGATACTTAATAAAATAATCCTGATAAGCCTTGTTTTCGGTATTAATGTCGGGCAAACCACCCATTTTATAGGTTGTGCATTGGAGTCGGTCGCCGTAATCAGCAATATCCTTATTGTTATTTTTATGATAAAGCTTTTTTAAACCGCCTACGGCATCAAGGAGATTTTTATTAATTGAGCTTGTATTAGGAGTTGTATGGTTAGCAACTACGTCTACAATAACTTTAATTCCAAGTTCGTCTGCTTTTTTACACATAGATTTAAACTCATCGCGTGTTCCGAGCTGATAGTTACCGATAGTGTAATCGGTCGGTTGAAAATGGTAATACCACTTACCGTCGCCTAAGCTATACAGGCTCATTCCGCCGTTTTCTCCTTTAAGGCATTCGTTTACGGGAGAAGTCTGAATTGCACTGTAACCTGCTGACGCAATGTCCTCTAGGGAATTTTCAATTGTTTTAAAATCCCAGCAGAAACAATGAAGAATTGCTCCGTCTTTTATATTTTTTGTGAGATTATAATTCGTGTTTGTACTGTCTGCGCTTTGGGAAGAAGTTGAGCATGACGACAGATTTAAAGCAGTACATAAAATTAATAAGACACAAATAAAAATTGAAAGTACTCTTTTAAACATAATTACCTCCGAATTTATCTTTTTACAAATAATACCATATTTATAAAATAAAGTCTACAAAAACAATATATTCAAATAGTACAAAATTTGAATTAAAAAATATACATTTTTCACTATAGATTTTTATAAGTAATTATGTTACAATATAAAAGATTAAAGGAGGTTTTCTTAAATGAAAAAAACTATTGCAATTATTCTTTCGGCTTTACTGATAATCGGAACTATTTCGATTGCTGCAGTCAGCGCGGCCTCAGGCACAAAGATTGTACTTAACGGTACAACATATGAATGCGGTGAGGGTGACACAATTACTTATACTATTAATATGACAACCCCCGAAGTGATTGAGAACGGTCAGTTTATTATTTACTATCCAAGCTCTTTACTTTCTATAAGCGACATTAAATTTGACTCCATTTTGGGTACACCGCTTGTTAACTATACTGAAAATGTTACGGATGAAATTGACTTTAACTTCTCTAAATATGATGGTTATGACTTCACAGCAAAGCGCCTTCTTATTGAAGTTTCATTCAGCGTTAAAAGCGCAGGCAACGGAGAGATTTCTCTTGACCGCTCTGCCTCCAATTTGTTTATATGCAATCTGAATGACGTTAATATTACAAACTCAGTTACTTTCGAGGAAATTCTCGGAAACGTAACTAAGATTGAAGACTCAACTTCCACTGAACCGAGTTCTTCAGACGTTACTCAGCCGACAACCGTTCAGCCTAAGCCCGATCCTAAGCCGACTACTCCTAAGCCCTCTAAGGTAACAAAGAAAAAAAGTAACCCGATTAAGGTTACAGTAAAGACAAAGACAGTTAAGAAGTCTAAGCTTAAGAAAGCTAAGCAGACTGTTAAGGCTATTACAGTCAAGAAAGCTAAAGGTACAGTTTCTTACAAGAAAGTTTCAGGTTCTAAGAAGCTTACTATAAGCAAGAAGAACGGTAAGATTACTGTTAAGAAGGGTAAGTATAAGAAGACTACCTTAAAGATTAAGGTTAAGGTTACCGCCAAGGGTACTAAGACATATAAGTCCAAGTCAATAACCAAGACCGTTAAAGTTAAGGTTAAATAATTATTCTTACAATCCGGATAATCTTTAATTTCAACCTCCGTCGTTTCGGCGGAGGTTTTTTTATCTCCACGTCAAACATTACAGTCCCTCTCTGTTGTTCATATCCCCCATACGTTCCTGCCTCTGTCTCACTTTTGATACAGAGGACAGGTTCTGCTATAGACTTTTTAGAAACTTTTCCTTTAAGTCATATTTAAAAAAATTAAAATTTACCTTTAAATTTTTCATTCTTAAATTAATTCAAAAATCCTACATAAATTCCTTACATTATTTCACTTCGGACAGAGTGAAAACGATAAAACAGAAACCTATCAAGTATTGTAGACAAATCAAAAATGTGCATTATGTAATAATCACATAATGCACACTTTAAGATAAATTCATTTTTTTGTAACTTTAACTTTACATTTCATTTCCCTGTTATTTCTAATCGCTGTAATTGTACAGCTTCCTTTTTTCAGAGCCTTTACTTTACCTTTTGAACTCACCGTTGCGACTTTTAAATTGGAAGTTTTATAAACTGTCTTTCCGCTGCCGTAGTAAACCTTTAATTTAAAGGATTTTTTAGCTTTCAATTTTTTTGAACTGTAGCGTACAAACGGTAAAACAGTCGCTTTATTTTTTGAGGAAATTGAAATAATACGGCTAACGGTTGATTTTGTCATATCTGCGTTTCTTTTTGTAGCGTAAATTGACGAACCGCTGAATTTAATTCCTACAAAATTTTTCGATAAAAAGCTCGGCATTTTATAAAGCTTTTTAAGCTTTGAGCCTGAAAGGCTGTAACGGTATATTGAACGCTTTGAATTAAAATAAATATATCCGTCTTTCTCGCAAAGATTGCAATAAGACCTTACAAATCTTACACCGTCACCCGCACGCCAAACGTCCTTTATAACTTTAATAACTTTTTTGGAGCTGTCCTTTTTTCTGATTAAAGCTGAATAATGCTTATTTTTGTAATTGTTATCAAGATAGTAATAATAACCGTTGCTGTATATAATTTGCGTTAATATTTTTCTGAAAAACGCTTTGTTGTGAGTTGACGAAGTGCTTTTATATGATGAACTGTATGATAAATCAGATTTATATCCCGTGTGTTCCTTTGATTTATAGGATTTAAGCTTTGTATCATTTATTAAAAAATACTTGTGGCTGACATATCCCGTTAAATCGGGAACGGGGTCATCTGATGTCACGTCAACATGATACCATTTTCCGCTTATTTTAACCATATTCCAACAATGAGCCTTACTTTCGTTATTGATACATTTACTGTCTACGCCGACAAGAGATAAAAGATAACAATAAGCTCTTGAGTATCCCTCGCATATGCCCTTTCCCGAAACAATAACATTATACGCCGTGTAAGATTTAAGGCTCTCCTTTTTATATTTACAATGAGCGATAATTCTATCGTGGATTATGAGAGCTTTTTTATAATCCGACCACGACAAATCTATGCCCTCAATAAGTTTCTTCGAGGAACTGTTGAATTTTTTTATATATGAGGGAATTTTACTTTTATTAAAAATATATTGCGGAGTAACCGTTGATATGATTCCTGTTGCTTTATTGTACTGATACGGAATATACGATGCGTTGACATAGAAAATATCGGGATTATCAAACATAACAGAGCGTAGAATATAAATTATATCGTCTTGAGGTATTTGAAAAATCTCAAGATTTATTACAGACTCGCGTTCTCTTAGCGCGTTTGCAATATACTCCTCTGCCTCGCTGTAATAATTTTCAACATCAGGCAAATAAGGATAAATTACGCCCTGAGAAGTTTTTGCCGTAGCGGACATGGGAAAGCCCATAACGGTTATAGTCGTAATCAGCAAAACAGAAATCAAAAATTTTAAAAGCTTCAATTTAATCACCGTAATTATTATACATTATTTTTATTTGTATTACAAACATTTCGATTAATTTTAAATTATCTGTTCAAAAGATTTTTGTTGCGTTATCAAAAAAAGTCCTGTATAATATTAACATATCACTATGGAGATGATATTTATGGAAGCTACAGATAAGAAAGTCGATATGATACTGGAAAGCTACAACAAATATGACCTCACAAGCCGAATTGACGAGGACCATATAGTCAGCAGAGATACGCTTATCCTGCTTGTTAAGGAGCTTAGAAAACTTCTCTTCCCGGGATATTTTGACAACAAAAAAGTAAAAAAAGATTATGTGAGATATTTTATCGGCGAAAAGTTGGAGTACATCGAATATACTTTAAGGAAACAAATCGAGCGCGCTTTAAACAACGCAAACTCCGATAAAAAAAATAACAAAGATAAAGCAAAGGAAATTGTAGATAAATTCATTAAGAGGATTCCCGTTATACGCGAATATCTATACACGGATATTAAAGCCGCGTACGACGGCGACCCCGCGGCTTACAGCACGGAGGAGATTATTTTCTGCTATCCGGGGGTATTTGCCATAAGCGTTTACAGAATTGCGCACGAGCTTTGGCTTTTAAAAGTTCCAATGATACCGAGAATTATTTCCGAATATGCCCACAACCTTACAGGTATTGACATTCACCCGGGTGCTACAATAGGAAAATACTTTTTTATTGACCACGGCACGGGTATTGTTATCGGTGAAACTACTGTCATCGGAAACAATGTAAAAATATATCAGGGCGTAACGCTCGGCGGTCTGTCAACACGCAAGGGGCAACAGCTTAAAGGAGTTAAACGCCACCCCACTATCGGAGACAATGTAACGATTTATTCAAACACAAGCATTTTAGGCGGAGAAACGGTTATCGGAAACAATGTAGTTGTCGGCGGTAACGCATTTATTATACAATCCATTCCGGAGGGAATGAAGGTTAATATTAGAAATCCACAGCTTGAATACAGCGTTGATAAAAAATATGAGCAGGATTTTTGGGATTTTTCAATCTGAAAATTAAATTGGTGCGGAAATATTATTTTTAATTAATTTAATTAATATTTAAAAAAAGCTTGCGGTTAATTTATATTCTTTTAGAGAATTAATTTTAAAAAATTTACTTAATTATAAAACGGTTATGCGGTAATGATTACTTTTACATTTGTCCGCTGACCGTTTTTTATTTGAAAATACCGTTTAGCTTTAAAAAAATACCGATAAGTATAATTTACAACATTTTTTATTTTCAGGTGATATAATGACAGTCAAAGGAGGTGAGTTACTTGAAATTTAATTTACAGGTTAACTCAAAATCAGAGGAAAGCGTGAGCGCGGTATTGCACAAATATTGTGAATTTGCGGACAGACTGGAGGAAATGGTAATGAAATATAACGGCTCCGACACCCTGACGGCATACACGGAGGACGATATAGCCGTCTTAAAATTTTCGGATATTGAATGTGTTACCGTTATAGATTCAAAAACATTTGCGATTGACAAAAACGGAGAAAGCTTTAGGCTCAAGAAAAGGCTTTATGAGATAGAAAAGCTTTTACCGTCGTCATTCATTAAAATTAACAAGTCGTCTGTCGCAAACAGAAACAGCATCAAAAAGTTTTCGGCGGCATTTTCCGGCTCAGTAAATGTAATATTTAAAAGCGGATATACGGATTATGTATCAAGAAGATGTTTCGCGCAAATTAAAAAGGAGTTGAAATAAAATGAAAAATTATATTTTAGACTTTCTGCATAGAGGAATCATAGCGTCAGTCGGAGGCCCAATTATTTTAGCGATAATTTATGCTGTTTTATATGCTAACGGTATTGTCGATGTGTTAAGTACAATTGAAGTGGTTAAGGGAATAATAACTTCTGCAATTCTTGCCTTTATCGCGGGCGGAATAAATTTTGTATACAATATCGAACGGCTTCAAACTGCACCCGCCGCTTTAATACATTTTGCTGTTTTATATCTCGATTATATACTTATCTATCTTTTTAACGGTTGGATTGTAAACAGCCTTGAGGTTATAATTATATTCACGTCAATATTCGCCTTAGGTTTTGCGTTAATCTGGCTGATAATTTATTTAACAACAAGAAAGAAAATTAAAAAAATGAACAGAAACCTTGCAAAATAGTAGAAAAAGACCGCAAATCACTTTGCGGTCTTTTAAATGTACGATTTACAATAATGTATTTCCGTATTTTAATTAAAACTATTATTAATTAAGCGCAACAAATTTAAAGCCGTTTTTCTTGGCGTATTTTATATGGTCTTAACTTAATTTTCTGATTTAATTTTACTATGATGACTTTTTGGAACGCATAATTTTACAGTCCCGTCTTTGTTATAGAGAATACCGTTCTTTGAAGAATAATAAGGGTTGTTCTTATCGACTACTATTTTTTCCAATGTTTCAATATTAAAGGTTCCTTTTACTATTTCTTTTACAGTAGAAGGGATATGTATTTCTTTAGCATATGACATATAAAAACAGTTTACAAATGTATAATAAGTCTTGCCCATATCATTTGCAATCGGTTCAGGGTCTTCCATAAATCCGCCCAATTTTATAGTTGGCTTACCCTTTATGCTTGTCGGAACATTAATTATTGATTCATAATAACCGTCATACACAATTTCTATTCCATTGTTATAATCCCTATAAGTGACATTTTCGTTTTCTCCGTTATATGAAAAACTTTTTTCTCTATTTTCAAGTTCTAAGATTTTTTCCTCATCATCATAATAATACTCTATTGGGTCATTAAATCCGTAATAAGGAACTTTTTTATTATTTATTACAGCCTCTTTCTGCAAATAGGATTCAACAGTTTTATTGACCGTATTAGTTTTAGATTCTGTAATCGAATTTTCAAAAAGTGATAAAACAGAAAAAAATAATATTATTAGAAAACAAAATATTATTAATGAAAAATTTTTCATAATACTCCCTCTTTACCATACAATAACGTTTAATTTGTATTCAGTTGTTTTTCAGTCCCCCATCTTTCTTTTTAATTCAGCGCAACAAACTTAAAGCCATACTTTTTAGCATACTTGCTGGCGGCTGTACCTTTATAACCCTTTATAGTGAACCCCTTCTTCTTTTCGTAGTGACCTTTGTTCATTTCTTCATAATATCTTATAAAACCAAAAGCATGATTGCCGATTGACTTTAAATTTTGGGGTATTGTAATACTATTAAGTTTTTTACAAGCAAAAAATGCTGAGTCTCCTATAGTTTTAACTGTACTTGGAATATTAAAATTTGTTATACTTTCACAAAATTCAAAAGCGTAGTCTTCAATTGACAATACACCCTCAAAAACTTTAATATTTCTAAGTTTTTTATCTTTGCAACATACTCCCCTTTCTAATTTTTTTAAATTTTTTGGAAATATTATAGTTTCTAAATTATCGCAGTATGAAAACGACTCTTCCCCAACATCTGTAATTTGGTTAGGAATTTCAATGTTCGTAAGGTTATCGCAAAAAGAGTATGTACCCTTAGGAATTTTAACCACTTTTTGGGGGACAACAATATTTTTTAATTCGCTTCCGCTAAAAGAACCGTATACACCTTTTACAGATGACGGCAAATTGATGTCAGTAAATTCGCAATTACTAAAAGATTGCTTATACAGGTATTCTACACCCTGTTCAATATTAATATGTTTTAATTTGCATCCGTAAAATGCCATCGTTGGTATAACCTTAATAGAACCCGGGATAGTTAAATTATCGAGTTTTTCGCAACTAATTCATAAATAAAACATCCAAATCGCAATGTAATTTTTACACAGTTTAAATAATAAAAAATTTATCTTTTATAACATTTATTATACAGTTAATTATATCAATGGCAATAGTTACTACTTCTTTAGCACTACGAATTTGAAATTATTTTTCTTAGCGTACTTATGAGCGGGGGAATTTTTCTTTCCTTTTATAGTAAATCCTTTTACTTTTACAATCTTCCAAATCCCGTTAATTCTTTTGTATCTGTAACCGAAAGCCTTATTCCATATTCTTTTTACTGTCGGAGGAATTGTAACGGTCTTTAGCTTTGGACAGTTAAAAAACTGTTTTGGGGCTATGTCTGTTACATTGGGAAGTATAGTTATTTTCTTTAGTTTCTTACAACCCCAAAAGCCTTCTGAAATACTATGAGCTACCTCAACGCTTTTAAAACCGGAATTTTCAAAGGCAAACTCTTCAATATTAGCATCTTTGTTCAAAATTGTAACTTTAGTAAGTTTTGAACAACCGGAAAAAGCGTACTCGTAAATCTCATAAACACTTTTGGGGATTGTTATTTCATTCAGGTTCTTGCAATCACAAAATGCACCCGGATAAATTAACTTTAATTTGTTCGGAAGTTTTACAGTCCTTAAATTCTTATTAAACTCAAATGCGTCGTCGCCTATTATCCTTACGGAAGAGGGAAGTGTAAGACTCTTCCTGTTTAAGCTTGGCGGACATAAAATCAGCCTTGTTTTTTTCTTATTATATAAGACTCCATTTTCGGAAGAATAATGCTTATTCTTTTTGGATACGGTGATTTTCTCCAAAGGTTTATTCGTCATATTATAAAAGCTTGAGGGTAAAATGTTTTTGATATTCTTACCAATATGGAGAGACTTAATTCCCGTGCGTGCAAATACATCGTAATTAAGTTTAGTTACTTGAGACGGTATTTTAAACTTCTTCAAGCTTTTACAGCCATTAAAAGCACTTTCTCCAATTTTATCAACGTTTTTTCCTATAGAAACTTTATTTAGTTTTACGCAATTATAAAAAGTATAAGCTCTTATTTCATAAACACTGTCGGGAATTGTGACCTTTTTGAGTGTTTTATTTTTATAAAATGATTTCTTGCCGATTACGCGAACCTTTTTACCCTCTATTTCCGATGGAATTTTAACGGATTTCGCACTGCCGTTGTACTTTTTTATTGTAACAGCCTTTCCCTGTACAGAATAAGTAAATTTTTTATATGTCTTTTCCTTTTTTTCTTTAGCTATGGGTTTATCAGACTCTGTATCTGGAACGGTAGTTTCGGCAGTCGGCTCTGTAATTTCCGTAGCTACAGTTGTACTTTCCGTTGACGCCTGTTGTGTTGATACGCTTTCATAAGTTTGCGTAGAATCAGTCTGTGCCGATACGCTTATCATAGGAACAGCAGATATAAGCATTGTACCTGCGAGTAAAATTGACAGTAATTTTTTCATAATTAAAACCTCCGATTTAAAATAATTCAGTCTTCACAATATTAGTGTCAAAATTAAGCTAAAAAGTTTCATATATTTCAATAAATTTATCATACTTATTTCCTCCTAAAAAATAAAAGGAAATAAAACTATAGAAAAACTATCTCATCAAATAATTACTAAGCAATTTTTATAAATTTCAAGCCGTATTCTTTCGCATATCTTTTAGCCACAGAGTTCTTGTAACCCCTTAGCTTCATAGGTTTCACAAATGCCTCTTTCCCAATATCAGATACGCTCTTAGGGACGGTAATACTCTTGAGTTTCTTGCAGTTTGCAAATGCACTCATACCGATTTTCTTTAGCTTTTTAGGCAGAATAACATTCTTTAATGTTTTGTTTTGTGAAAATGCAGAATCAGCTATTGTTTTTACTGTCTTAGGGATAACAAGACTGGTTTTTGTAATTTTTCTCGGGCAGATTAAGAGTTTCGTCTGCTTTTTATTGTAGAGCACGCCTGCCTTGGCGGAGAAATTTGTATTACCTTTTGCAACGGTTATTTTTTTCAAAGAATTAATTTCGAGCGCAATCGGATTAATCGATTTTACTTTCTTTGTTATCTTAATTGTAATCAGACCTGTATTATAGAACACACCCTCGTTCAACTTAGTAAGCTTTGACGGAAGCGTTACACTTGTCAGCTTATTACAATTCGCAAAAGCATAAGCACCAATCTTTTTTACGCTCGCACCAAATGTCACCTTGTTGAGTTTAGAACAATTTGTAAAAGCATCTCTTTCGATAGTAGTAACATTTTTACTGATAGTAATCTTTTTCAGCTTTTTATTACCCATAAACGCTTCTTTACCGATTACAGTTACAGCCTTTCCATTGATAGTTGTGGGAATGGAAACAGACTTTGCGCTACCACTGTACTTGGTAATTGTTACCGCTTTGCCATCTGCTTTGCAGGCAAAATCCTTATAAGTTTTTTCCTTTTTTTCTGCGGTCGTACTTTCCGTTGTCGTCTGTTGAGTTGATACGGTTTCATTAGTTTGCGTAGAATCAGTCTGCGCCGATACGCTTATCATAGGAACAGCAGATATAAGAATTGTACCTGCAAGTAAAATTGACAGTAATTTTTTCATAATAAAAACCTCCGATTTAAAATAATTCAGTTTCACTATATTAGTGTCAAAATTAAGCTGAAAAGTTTCATATATTTCAATAAATTTATCATACTTATTTCCTACTAAAAAATAAAAAAGTAGTATACAAAATCGCTTTTTTGCAATCTCATATACTACAATCCTTTTTTTGATGAATTTAGGACAAAATTTTTAATTTTTTTATTTTTGTAAGTTAAAATTTTTTATTTCAAACAAAACAGAGGCGTACCTGTTTGGAATATGAATTATCAGAGAGGAACAGCAATACCTGACGTGGATATAAAAAAGGCTCGGAAAAATCCGAGCCTTTGTAAGTCTTTATATGACTGAACGATTACTTATTGTCAGCAATTGCAGCCTGCGCAGCAGCAAGACGCGCGATTGGCACTCTGAACGGCGAGCAAGATACATAATCAAGACCAATCTTATGGCAGAACTCTACAGATGAAGGGTCACCACCGTGCTCACCGCAGATACCGCAGTGAAGCTCGGGACGTGTAGCCTTACCCTTTGTAATTGCCATTTCCATAAGCTGTCCTACACCGCTCTGGTCGAGCTTAGCGAACGGGTCGTTCTCGAAAATCTTAGCGTCGTAGTAAGCGTCGAGGAATTTTCCTGCATCGTCACGGCTGAAGCCGAATGTCATCTGGGTGAGGTCGTTTGTACCGAAGCAGAAGAATTCAGCCTCTTGTGCGATTTCATCAGCTGTAAGCGCAGCTCTCGGAATCTCAATCATTGTACCAACCTCATATTTGAGGCTTGCGCCAGCGGCAGCAATTTCAGCGTCAGCAGTTTCAACAACTACTTTCTTAACATATTTAAGCTCTTTGATGTCGCCTACGAGCGGAATCATAATCTCGGGCTCTACTGTCCAATCAGGATGAGCCTTTGCTACGTTTATTGCGGCACGGATTACCGCAGATGTCTGCATCTTTGCAATTTCAGGATATGTTACCGCAAGACGACAGCCACGGTGTCCCATCATCGGGTTAAACTCGTGGAGGCTGTCGATGATAGCCTTAATCTGCTCAACTGTCTTGCCCTGTGCCTTAGCTAACTTCTCTATATCCTCCTCTGTTGTAGGAACAAACTCGTGGAGAGGCGGGTCTAAGAAACGAATTGTAACGGGGTTACCCTCTAAAGCCTCGTAAAGCGCCTCAAAGTCACCCTGCTGTACGGGGAGAATCTTAGCGAGAGCCGCTTCTCTCTCCTCTACTGTATCAGAGCAAATCATTTCACGGAAAGCGTCAATTCTGTCGCCCTCAAAGAACATATGCTCTGTACGGCAAAGACCGATGCCCTCCGCGCCGAGCTCTCTTGCTTTCTTAGCGTCGGCAGGAGTATCAGCGTTAGTTCTAACCTTGAGAACTCTGTACTTGTCAGCCCAGTCCATAATACGTCCGAACTCGCCTGCGATTGTAGCGTCAACAGTCGGAATAGCGCCGTCGTAGATGTTACCTGTTGTACCGTCGAAAGAGATTACGTCACCCTCGTGATACTCTTTTCCGGCGAGTGTGAATTTCTTGTTTTCCTCGTCCATAACAATTGCGGAGCATCCCGATACACAACAAGTACCCATACCGCGCGCAACAACCGCTGCGTGAGAGGTCATACCTCCGCGGACTGTTAAGATACCCTGTGAAGCCTTCATACCCTCGATATCCTCGGGAGAAGTTTCAAGACGAACCAAAACTACCTTCTCGCCTCTTTCAGCCCACTCTTTAGCGTCATCGGCAGTAAACACGATTTTACCGCAAGCGGCGCCGGGAGCGGCGGCTAAAGCCTTAGCGACAGGCTCCGCCTTTTTAAGCGCGTCAGCGTCGAACTGCGGGTGGAGAAGCGAGTCAAGGTTACGCGGGTCAATCATTGCAACCGCTTCCTGCTCGGAAATCATACCCTCGTCAACGAGGTCGCAGGCAATTTTAAGAGCAGCCTTAGCTGTTCTCTTACCGTTACGGGTCTGGAGCATATAGAGCTTTTTATCTTCAATAGTAAACTCCATATCCTGCATATCTCTGTAATGATTTTCAAGTGTATTACAAATATCAACAAACTGATTGTAAACTTCGGGCATTACTTCCTTGAGCTGTGCAATCGGCTGAGGTGTACGAACGCCTGCAACAACGTCCTCACCCTGAGCGTTCATAAGGAACTCACCCATAAGCTTCTTTTCACCTGTAGCAGGGTTACGTGTAAATGCAACGCCTGTACCCGATGTATTGCCCATATTACCGAACGCCATCATCTGTACGTTAACAGCTGTACCCCATGAATAAGGAATATCGTTATCACGGCGATATACGTTTGCACGGGGGTTGTCCCATGAACGGAATACAGCCTTGATAGCCTCTATGAGCTGTTCCTTGGGGTCAGTCGGGAAGTCTGCTCCGATTTTCTCTTTATATTCAGCCTTAAACTGATTAGCAAGCTCTTTAAGGTCGTCCGCAGAAAGTTCAACGTCCTGTGTAACGCCCTTTTCAGCCTTCATCTTATCAATAAGCTCTTCAAAATATTTCTTACCGACTTCCATTACAACGTCAGAGAACATCTGAATAAATCTTCTGTAGCAGTCCCAAGCCCAACGTGGGTTGCCTGACTTTTTAGCCATTACTTCAACAACGTCCTCGTTAAGACCGAGGTTAAGGATTGTATCCATCATACCCGGCATGGAAGCGCGAG
>CANQVS010000001.1 GCA_947627345.1 uncultured Clostridia bacterium | reverse complement strand
ATGTATGATGGAGCAGGAACATATCGCCAAAAGAATGTATAAAAGCTTCCCGTATGTCGGTCTTGTATTTGGAACCCACGCGCTTCATATGTTTCCAAAGCTTTTATATATGGCTCTTTCAAGCGGAAAAAGAGTATATTTAAGAGATAACGACGATGAACTTATCCACGAGGGCATCCCGATAAAACGTGACGGTACATTTAAAGGTTGGCTCCCTATTATGTACGGCTGTAATAATTTTTGTACATACTGTATCGTACCATATGTAAGGGGACGTGAGAGAAGCCGAAAAAAAGATATTATCATAAATGAAGCCGAGGAAATGATAAAAAGCGGTTATAAGGATATTACCTTACTCGGACAAAATGTTAATTCTTACGGTAAAAATCTAAAAGACGGAGTAAGCTTTTCACAGCTTATTTCGGAAATTGACAACATTGACGGCGATTATTGGCTTAGATTTATGACTTCGCACCCGAAAGACTGCACAAGAGAACTTATTGATACGATAGCTGATTCAAAACATATCAGCACGCATTTACATCTTCCTTTCCAATCAGGTTCAAGCCGTATTTTAAAGCTTATGAACCGACGCTATGACAGGGAAAAGTATCTTGACATTGTTAATTACGCTAAAAGTAAAATACCGAATATTTCTCTTACAAGCGATGTTATTGTAGGTTTTCCGGGCGAAACTTATGAAGATTTTAAGCAAACCCTTTCGCTGATAAAAGAGGTTGAGTTTACTTCGCTTTTTACGTTTATTTATTCGCCCAGGGTTGGAACTCCCGCGGCGTCTATGGAAGACCCGATTTCCGATAAGGAAAAGTCAAAATGGTTCAAGGAACTTCTTGACGTACAGGAAGAAATTGCCTCAAAGCGTTGTAAATCTATGGTAGGCTCTACTCAAAAAGTCCTTATAGAGGGAGAAAAGGGTAAGGACAGTATTTTAAATGCTCGTACTTCTGGGAATATTATAGTTGAAATCAAAGCGCCGAAGGAACTTATCGGTACTTTTCAGAATGTTGAAATAACCGAAGCAGGCAATTGGATTTTAAAAGGCAACTTAAAAAAACAATAAGGAGAAAACTATGGATATTATTGAAAAAACGAGGGAACTCGGAAAACTTCTCCAGCAGGAGGAGTCATATATAAAAAAGCATGAGGCAGAGAGAAAAGCGGATGAGGACGCAGAACTTCAGGCTTTAATCAAGGAGTTTAATTTAAAAAGACTTTCAATTAATGTTGAAACCCAAAAGGTAGAAAAAGACGGCGAGAAAATCGCGCAGTTAAACAAGGAAATGCAAAAAGTTTATGCCGATATTATGGCTAATGAAAATATGAAAGCTTATAATGACGCTAAACAGGACTTTGACCAGCTGTCTGGCAGAGTTATGACAATTTTACAAAACTGTATTGCAGGAGAGGATCCGGAAACCACTGATTTTTCAAGTTCCTGCACAGGCAGTTGTTCAACGTGTTCGGGTTGCAACTGATAATTAAATAATTTTAGAAAGGAGTGGGTTTATGGGAAAATTATCGCCGATGATGCAACAGTATTTTAAAATTAAAGAAGAGAATAAAGATTGTATCCTTTTTTTCAGGCTCGGAGATTTTTATGAAATGTTCTTCGATGACGCAAAATTGGCGTCCAAGGAACTTGAACTCACTCTTACAGGCAGAGATTGCGGGCTTGAGGAACGCGCTCCAATGTGTGGAGTGCCGTATCATAGCTGTGACGCCTATATAGCGCGCCTTGTGCAAAAAGGATATAAGGTCGCAATCTGCGAACAGCTTGAAGACCCGTCAAAGGCGGAATCTATTGTACAGCGAGATATAGTACGCGTTATAACTCCCGGAACAGTAATTGAAACAAGTATTCTTGATGAGAGCGTTAACAATTACATCTGCTGTATGTATTCTGAAAGAAATAATGTTGCTATGTGTTTTTGCGATATTTCCACAGGAGAATTATATGTAACAGATTTCAGCGGGAAAGACTGCCTTGAAAAGATAAAAAGCCAGCTTTCAAGCTACAACCCCCGTGAAATACTTTTAGGCGGTGACACGGTAGAGTTTAAGGGACTGTCTCATTTTATCAGAGATAAGCTTTCAACCACCGTTGAAATGCTTCCCGATGAAAACTTTGCTGTTATGACATGTCAGGATATTGTAAAAAAACAGTTTAAAGAAGATTATAATCTTATAAAGGACAAGCAGATTGCGGTCAGCGCATTAGGCGCTTTAGTAGCTTATTTAAGAGATACACAGAAAAACGGTCTTGAAAGAATAGCTCATATAAATTTATTTACAGAAAATCAGTTTATGAAGCTTGATTTCAATACTCAACGCAACCTTGAGCTTACCAAAACTATGATTAACAAGGATAAAAAAGGTTCGCTTTTATGGGTGCTCGATAAAACAAAGACCTCAATGGGAAAAAGACTTCTCAGAAGTTGGATTGAAAAACCGCTTTTAAATGTAACAAAAATTATTAACCGTCAAAGCGCGGTCGAGGAGCTTGTAAACGATACCGTTCTCAGGCTTGATTTAACTTCTGCTTTGGTAGGAATATTCGATATTGAGCGTTTAATTACAAATATAGTTTACGGTTCGGCAAAAGGAAGAGAACTCCGCTCTCTTGCAAGCGCAATAAAAAATCTTCCTGAAATTAAAAATTTGCTTAAAGACTGTAAATCAAGTCTTATAAAACAGCTTTATAACCAGCTTGATACTCTTGAAGATGTTTACAAGCTTATTGACGATGCAATTGTCGAGGAACCTCCTTTTTCCGTTAAAGAAGGCGGAATAATTAAACGCGGTTACAGTGAGGAACTTGACTTGGTAAGCGAAGATATGAATAACTCAACAGGTATTCTCTCGCAAATTGAGCAGGAACAGCGCAAACTTACGGGAATACCAAAGCTTAGAATTGGTTATAACAGGGTTTTCGGATATTATATTGAGGTTACAAATTCATATAAAGATATGGTTCCCGAAACCTATATCCGCAAGCAGACTTTAACAAACTGCGAGAGATACATAACAGAGGAACTTAAATCTCTTGAAGGCAGAATTTTGGGAGCGAAAGACAGAGCGTTTTTGCTTGAATATCAGATTTTTGATGAAATCCGCAAAAAAGTTGCGTCACAGCTTGAGCGTATTCAAAATACGGCGACTGCAATTTCAACTTTAGATGTCTTAAACTCTCTTGCAAATGTTTCATCGGATAACCGTTATGTCCGTCCAGAGGTTAATTTAAGCGATAATATTATTTTAAAGGACAGCCGTCATCCCGTTGTTGAACAGTTATTAAATGACGCTCCTTTTGTACCGAATGACGTTTACCTTAATTGTACTGCAAACAGAGTTGCAATTATAACAGGTCCCAATATGGCGGGCAAATCTACATATATGCGACAGACTGCATTGATTGTATTAATGGCGCAAATAGGAAGCTTCGTTCCCGCATCTTATGCCGAAATAGGAATTGTTGACAGCATTTTTACACGGGTCGGTGCATCTGACGATTTGGCTTCGGGTCAGTCAACATTTATGGTGGAGATGAGCGAGGTAGCGAATATTGTTACCAACGCTACTTCTAAATCGTTGCTTATACTTGATGAAATCGGCAGAGGAACTTCTACCTTTGACGGAATGAGTATTGCGAGAGCAGTTTTGGAATATGCTGCTGATAAAAAGAAACTCGGAGCAAAAACTTTATTTGCAACTCATTATCACGAACTCAGCGTTATGGAACAAATAATAGACGGAGTTAATAACTATAATATTGCTGTTAAAAAGAAGGGCGACGATATAACATTTTTAAGAAGAATTGTTCCCGGCGGCGCTGACGACAGCTATGGAATTGAAGTTGCAAAGCTTGCGGGAGTTCCCGATTGTATTATAAACCGCGCTAAAGAAATTCTTTTTGAACTTGAAAACGGAAAAAGCAAGGAAGATATTATCAAGAAACCTAAAAAGTCGGCACAGGATATAGAACAGCTTTCTTTACTTCAAAGCGTTGACTCTGCAATAGCCGAAAAGCTTAAAAATGCAGACATAAATACTTTAACGCCAATTGAGGCGATGAATTTGCTTTATGAATTAAAAAATATGGTATAGAGATACAGGCGGTGAAATAAATGGGTGTCATCAATGTTCTTGATAAGCATATATCAGAACTTATAGCTGCGGGCGAGGTTGTTGAAAGACCCGCATCTGCGATTAAAGAGATGATTGAAAATTCAATAGACGCCGAAGCTTCGGATATTACTGTTGAAATTCAGAACGGCGGCATTACATTTATGAGAGTAACCGACAACGGATGCGGTATTATGCGCGATGATGTAAAGCTTGCTTTTTTACCGCACGCGACGAGTAAAATAAGGTATCAAAACGACCTTGACAGCATTTCAACTTTGGGATTCAGGGGAGAGGCTCTTTCTTCAATTTCATCAGTTTCCAAGCTCCAACTGCTTACGCGTTCCAAATCCGAAGAAATAGGCACATCATATGAAATTGACGGCGGAGAGGAAAATTCCATTGATGACGCGGGTTGCCCTGTCGGAACGACAATAATTGTAAGGGATTTATTCTATAATATACCCGCGAGAATGAAATTTTTAAAAAAAGACAGGGCAGAGGGTAACGCTGTCGCGAATGTAATAGACAGGGTTGCCCTGTCCCACCCCGAAATTGCTTTTACTTTCATTCGTGACGGAAAAAGAGTACTCAATACCTCGGGTGACGGAAAAATAAAATCGGCAATTTATTCTGTTTACGGACGTGATTTCGCGGCGGGATTAATTCCTGTTAATTACGAACTTAACGGCATTAAAATTCAGGGATATATTTCAAAGCCTGTCAATGCAAGACCAAACCGCGGTATGCAAAACTTTTTTATTAACGGAAGATATGTTAAATCTTTTACCGCAACGGCGGCTTTAGAGGAAGCGTGCAAGGGCAGTGTAATGGTTGGAAAGTTTCCGGCTTGCGTTTTGCATATTTCTTTACCATTTGATGCCATTGACGTTAATGTTCACCCGTCAAAAATCGAGGTTCGTTTTATAAATGAACGACCTGTATTTGACGCTGTTTATCACGCCGTTAAAACCTCTCTTAACAATAATGATGATAGAAAAAACTTAACATTTAACGGAACAAAACGAGATGACGCATTTTTTGAAATAAAAAAAACAAATCCTTTTATTTCAGCAAAATCCGCTTTTAATCCCTCATTAGAAGATAAAAGCAAAAAATCTGACCCGATTTCTCAACTTGATCAAATTGTGAAAAATACAGGACATATTGGAAGCCTTAAAACTTCCGTCAATAATTTTAAGAATCCTTTAGATGTTTATTCAAAAAGCGCAATTAGAAATAGTGAAAATAAGGAAAGTAAAATCAACGATATTCTTAATAGCAAAATAGTTGAAGATACTGAAATAGTATCTTCCGTAAATCCTGAAGAAAATGAAAAAAGCATTTCAAATTCAGGTTTAGAAACAATTGATGATAAAAAAAGCGGACAAATTGAAAACGAAAAGCCCGAAACTCTGTTTAAACAACCTGAAAATAAACTTGTGTTTATCGGCGAGGCTTTTAAGACGTATATTATTGTTGAAAAAAACGATAAAGAAATTGTTATTATAGATAAACACGCCGCCCACGAACGTATGATATATGAAAGGCTGAAAAAAGAGCGAAGGGCAGGATTTTCGCAGGTTCTTCTCCAACCGATAACGGTTACTTTAAATAAAAATGACTACGAATCTGCTATAAGCAATCTTGATATGTTTAAGGAATGTGCTTTTGATGTTGAGGATTTCGGCAATGGAACGCTTATTATAAGGTCTGCACCTCAATATCTCGAGCTTGATGATATTGAATCCTCTGTAATTGAAATGGCAGGGTATATTTCTCAAAGTAAAAATGACATCAGAAGCGAAAAAATGGACTGGATTTATCATAATGTAGCGTGCAGAGCCGCGATAAAAGGCGGAAATATAAGTACACGCGAGGAACTTATGGATATTGCAAACAAGCTGGATAATGACCCGACATTAAGATATTGTCCTCACGGCAGACCTGTCTGTATAGTAATGAGCAAATATGAACTTGAAAAGCAGTTTGGAAGGGTATAATATAAAATTATACTGGTTAATATGGATTTTAATATGAAAAAAAAATTACTTGTTATTGTCGGACCCACAGCGTCAGGAAAGACAAGTCTTTCCGTTGAACTTGCAAAGCACTATAACGGAGAAGTTATTTCAGCCGACAGTATGCAGATTTACCGTGATATGCAAATCGCAACCGCTAAGCCCACATATGAAGAAATGGACGGTATAAGGCACTATTTGATAGATTTTCTTGATTTGAATGAGTCTTATTCTGTAGGGAGGTATGTCGAGGACGCTAAATGCGCTATAGAGGTTGTTTTAAAAAGGGGAAAACTCCCGATTATTTGCGGCGGTACAGGACTTTATGTGGACTCTCTTTTAAATGGAATTAATTTCACAGAGAATAGCGCGGACCGTAAAATCCGAGCAGAGCTCAACAAATTGGCAGATGAAAAGGGAATAGATTATCTTTTGGATATTCTTTCTGAATTTGATTTGGATTCTGCAAAGCGTTTAAAGGAACAAAAAAATTTAAAACGAATTATAAGAGCAATTGAGTTCTATAAAACAACGGGAATTACAATTACCGAACAAAATGAAAAAAGCAGATTAAAAGCCTCCGAATATGACAGCCTTATTTTCGGACTTACAGCTAAAGACAGAGGGTATATTTATAACCGTATCAATAAAAGAGTGGATAATATGTTTGAAAACGGACTTTTAGAAGAGGCAAAAACTATCCTTAACAGCAATTTAAGCGAAACCTCCTCAAAGGCAATCGGGTATAAACAGCTTGAATCGTATTTCAAAAACGAGATGTCGCTTGAGGAATGTATAGAAAAGTTAAAAACAGAAACACGTCATTATGCAAAGCGACAGCTGACGTGGTTTCGACGTAACGAAAATATAAATTGGATTAATATTGACGAGTTAAAAACTACAGTGGAACAAATAAAGTTTATAAAAGATGTAGTTGAAAATCGAGGATTTTTAAATGGATAAGTTATTATTTAAAAGAATTATAATTGGACTTTTGTCTGTTTGTATAGTTACATATGTTGTATTTTTATTTGTTTCAGCAAATTTTACAAATTCTGTTGAAACAGAAGAAGCGGTATCAAGTACCGTTTCCGATGTTATTCACGCAAAGGCATTTATCGTCCGCGAGGAGTCTTATGTAAGGAACAACGAAAAGGGTGTGCTTTCTTATAATGTTGAAGATGGAGATAATGTCAGCAAAAACCAGACAATTGCTGATATTTACCGCAACGAAACTGACGCGGTATCGCGAAACCAAATTAAAAGTATAAATAAAAAAATAAGAAGTCTTAAATCTCTGTCACAATCTTATTATAAAGACAGCGTTGGGTTTGATACAATTAACACGCAGATTAATAATAATATCTTTTTGATTGCTGAAAATGTGAACAATGGTAAGCTTATTGACGCTAATTCGTCATGTGAGAATCTTCTTTTATCAATTTGTGAAAGACAAATCACTACGGGAAGCGTAAGGAGTTTTTCCGCAAAAATCAATGAGTTAAGAAAAGAGAGAGAAAAAATAAAAAATAACTGCCACTCAAAAATCGGTACACTTTCATCCGATAAGGCGGGATATTTTATTTCCACGTGCGACGGATATGAGAAATCAGTGAATTACAGCAAAATGAAAGACTTAGATATACGTAAGTTTAAAAATATTAAGAAGAAAAAATACAGCAGTAATGCAGTAGGAAAAGTAGTTACAAATCCGTTGTGGTATCTTGCTTGTAAAATATCTGCCGATGATGCAGTTATGCTTTCCAAACTCCAAAACGAGGGGGTTTCACTTTTTGTATCAATGCCTGCAATTATGACAAAAAAAATACCAAGTTCTATTTATTCTATTAATCAAAAGAGCAAAAAGGACGATGGAATTTTGGTTTTGAGCTGTGACTATATGGATAAGAACATAGCCAATGCAAGAATCGAAAATACAGATATAACAACAGTTTCTTATACAGGCTTAAAAGTTTCAAAACGTGCTATTCATGAGGATTACGTTAAGAAAATTGTTAAAGATAAAAACGGAAAAACCGTATCAAAAAAGAAAAAGGTTCAGGGCGTCTATGTCCTTCACGGTTCCGAGCTTATATTTAAAGAGATTTCAATTGTATATTCTTCGAGCGAATATGTGCTGTGTGATACCGAACCTAAAGAAGACATACTGTTTAGCGACGAAACGCTTCAGCTATATGACCAAGTTGTTATAAAAGGAGATAATCTTTATGATGGAAAAGTTATTGAGTAATGTTGAATATAATTACAAATTAATTGAAGAACGCATAAATGAGGCTGCTTTAAAATCGGGCAGACAGAGAAAGGATATTACTTTTTTAGCCGCTACAAAAACAGTTGACGTTGAGGTTATTAATTACGCAATTTCTCTTGGATTAAGATATATCGGGGAAAACAAGGTACAAGAACTTCTCTCAAAATACGAAAAATATAACCTTGAAAATACCTCACTCCAGTTTATCGGTCACCTTCAATCTAATAAGGTAAGGCAGATTGTAGGAAAGGTGGATCTTATTCAGTCGGTTGACTCCGTAAAATTATGCAGAGAAATCTCAAAGCAATCAGTAAAAAATAATTTAACTTCTGACGTTTTAATAGAAATTAATATCGGAGATGAAGAAAGCAAAAGCGGAGTTAACACAGAACAAGTGTATGAATTACTTGATGAAATTAAGGATTTTGATAACATTTCGGTAAAAGGATTAATGTGTATACCGCCGATTTGTGATACTCCACAAAAAAATTTGAATTTTTTTAATAAAATGAACAATATATTTATTGACATATCAAGTAAAAACATAGATAATATATCTATGGATATTCTTTCAATGGGAATGTCTTCAGATTATTATGAAGCAATTTTATCCGGCGCTAATATGGTAAGAATAGGTTCATCTTTGTTCGGCGCCCGTAATTATTAAAACTTAGGAGGATTTAAAGAAATGGCTGGTTTTGTAGATAAGTTTAAGCGTATGTGGGACGCTCCCGAAGAGGAGTACGATAACGGATACGATGAATACGGTTACGCAGAGAATGAAGAAGATGATTATGAGGATGTTCCTGCCTATGGAGAACCACACAGAAACAAGGTGGTAAATATAAGTGCTACGGCAAAACTCCAGGTTGCCCTTTTTAAGCCTGAAAGATTTGGTGAAGAAACAAGAACAATCGCGGACGAGCTTATTAAAACTCACACAGTAGTTCTTAATCTTGAAGAAACAAATAAGGATATGTCCAGAAGAATTATAGATTTCCTTAGCGGTGTAGCTTATGCTAACAGAGGAAAAATTAAGAGAGTTGCATCAAGCACTTTCATAATTATACCGAATAACGTTGACCTTACGGGAGACGATCTTCTTGATGAATTAGAGAGCAGTGGCGTTTACTTCTGATAAAGAGGACAAGGATTTAATTGCAAGAGTTGAGGATTTAGCCGATATTTCCTTAAATAGAAACAAGCCATCATTTTTAGGATTCTTAAATGAAAGAGAACAATACATAATAGATAAAAATTTTTCATATTATGGCTCTGAAATTTCTTTTTATGGGGGATATGAGAACGCAAAAAGAAAGTTTTTGTGTTTTTCGCAATTTGACGTAAAAAAATCCGATTTTCCGATTTCTAAAATTTATTTTCAGTTCAGAAAATCCGACAAGCTGACCCATAGGGATTTTCTCGGAGCGCTTATGAATCTCGGAATTGAAAGAAACTGCGTGGGCGATATTGTTGTCAATGAAGGAATTGCAGTCTGTTTTGTCAAAGAAGAAATTAAAAGTTATATAGAATCGCAAATTTCAAAAATCGGACGTGTCGGAGTTTCAATTTCAAACAAGTCTGACAATGACATTAATTTTAAAGATGATATTGAAACGTTATCATTAATAATCAGCTCAATGCGACTTGACGCGGTTGTTGCGGCGATTACAAAGCTTTCAAGAGAAAAAGCCGCGGGTTTAGTATTATCGGGAAGAGTTTTTACAAATTACTTTGAAAATAAAAACGTAAGTTATATTTTAAAATCTGACGATATACTTTCAGTAAGAGGCTACGGAAAATTTATTATAAAAGATATTTTAGGTTTTACCAAAAAGAATAGAATTAAAATTAATATTGAACATTATAGATAGGAGTGTAAATTATGTTAACTATTGATGAAATTAAAAGCATTTCATTCAGAAGAGGCAGAGGTTACCGAGTAGAGGATGTTGACGCGTTTATTGATGAGGTAATTGTTTCTTTTGAACAGTTAAAGAAAGAGAAATCAGATTTAATAAGAAAAATGGATATCCTGGCTACAAGAGTTGAACAGTACAGAGCTGATGAGGAAACCGTTAGAAACGCTTTGCTTTCATCTCAGAGAGTTGCTGATACTTCTATCAGAGAGGCTCAGGCTAAGGCATCGCAGATTATTTCTGACGCGGAGGCTAAAGCTCAATCTACTTTAAAGGAAGCCAATGCAGTTTCAGCTAAGCAAAAGGAAGTTTACTTAAAGCTTAAAAGTGATTCCGCCGAACTCAGAAAAGAGCTTGAAAATATTTATAACAATCATTTAAAAGCTATCAGCGATCTCCCGACCGATGCTGTAGTTTTAAGAAAGCAAGAGGAGCTTGATAAAAAATATCCTACCGCTCCCGTTGAAAAAGAAATTTCGGAAACTGAAGTTGAATCAGAGGAAACTTTTGAAACAGAAGAAGTAAATGAAACAGAAAACGTTGCAAAAAATAACTCTGCGCCTGTTCAAAATCAAGACGTTGAATTTGTTAACAAGGTAAAAGAGGATAAATTTGACGATTTAAAGTTCGGCGAAAATTACGACGTTGACGCTGAATAATTGATTTTTGGAGAGTAGATAAAATGTCTCAGGATTATAATAAGACATTAAATCTTCCTAAAACAGAATTTCCTATGCGTGCAGGCTTACCTAAGAGTGAGCCTGTTACCTTGAAAAAATGGGAAGATAACGGTGTTTATAACAAATTAATGGAGCATAATGAGGGTAAACCTCTCTATGTTTTACACGATGGTCCTCCGTATGCAAACGGAGATATTCATCTCGGCCACGCGCTAAATAAAATTCTTAAAGATTTTATTGTACGTTATAAAAATATGTCGGGATACAAATCCCCTTTTGTTCCCGGTTGGGATACACACGGACTTCCAACCGAGCTTAAAGCGAGACAGAAGGCGGGCATAGGAAGTTCTGCTGATATTTCGGTTATAGAGCTTAGAAAACTATGCGAGGAGTTTGTTACAGGTTATATCAATGACCAGCGCACACAGTTTAAACGTTTAGGCGTAATAGGTGAATGGGATAATCCGTATATTACTTTAAAACACGAATTTGAGGCGGAACAAATAAAAGTTTTTGCCGAGATGGCAACAAAGGGTTACATTTATAAGGGACTCAAGCCTGTTTATTGGTGTCCTGAGTGTAAAACCGCTCTTGCCGAGGCTGAAATAGAGTACGCAGAGGACCCTTGCCATTCTATCTATGTGAAGTTTAAAGTTACCGATGATTTAGGAAAGTTTAAAGCTTTAGGCATAGACCCGTCCAAAGTTAGCTTTGTAATATGGACGACTACCACATGGACATTACCTGCAAACGTTGCGATATGTGTAGGACCGCGTTATGAGTATTCAATTATAAAACATAATGATGAATTTTATGTTATGGCAACCGACCTTTATAAAACCGCTTTAGAGGTTACGGAGATTGACGACTATGAGGTTGTCGCTACAATTAAAGGCTCCGAGCTTGAATATATGAAAACTGCTCATCCTTTCCTTGATAGAGAATCGCTTGTGATTGTCGGCGATCACGTTACTTTGGAGAGTGGAACAGGCTGCGTTCATACTGCTCCCGGACACGGTGTTGACGACTATAATGTATGCCGTAATTATCCGGAAATTCCCGTTATCTGTCCTGTGGATGCTGACGGTGTTCTCACCGAAGAAGCAGGACAGTTTTCGGGACTAACCACAGATGAGGCAAACAAAAAGATTGCAATTTATTTAGACGAAACAGGTTCTTTGTTTGCCCTTAAAAAGATTATTCACCAGTATCCTCATTGCTGGAGATGTAAATCCCCGATACTTTTCAGAGCGACAGACCAGTGGTTCTGTTCCGTAGATGACTTTAAGGACAAGGCTGTTGACGCTATTAATACGGTTGAATGGATACCCGCGTGGGGAAAAGACAGAATTACATCAATGGTAAAAGACCGTAAAGACTGGTGTATTTCCCGTCAGCGTAAATGGGGTGTTCCAATTCCTATTTTCTATTGCTCGGATTGTAACAAGCCTTATGTTAATAAAGAGGCTATGCTTGCTGTTGCCGATTTGTTTGAAAGGGAAGGCTCTAACGCTTGGTTTGAAAAAAGCGCGGAAGAAATTCTTCCCGCAGGTACCAAATGCCCCGAGTGCGGTTGTACTGAATTTGAAAAAGAAAAAGATATTATGGACGTTTGGTTTGACAGCGGTTCTTCACATACATCTGTCGTTAAACGCCGTGATTATCTGAAATTCCCTGCTGATTTATATCTTGAAGGTAACGACCAGTACAGAGGCTGGTTTCAGTCATCTCTGCTGACTTCTGTTGCCACCGAGGGTGTTGCACCGTATAAGACTGTACTGACTCACGGTATGATTCTTGATATGGAAAGACGTAAAATGAGTAAGTCGCTCGGAAACGGTATTAGTCCGCAGGAAGTTATCGAACAGTACGGCGCTGATGTATTAAGACTTTGGGTTGCATCCTGCGACTATCAGACAGACGTCAATATTTCGAGAGAAATCCTGAAACAGACTTCGGAATCATACAGAAAAATCAGAAATACTGCAAGATATATTCTCGGAAATATAAGTGATTTTAATCCTGATAAGGATATGGTAGATACAAAAGATATGCTTGCCATTGATAAATGGGCGGTAAAAACTCTTAACGCTCTTATCGAAAAGGTAAATAACGCATATGAGAAATTTGAATTTCATCAGGTTTATCACAGTATTCATAATTTCTGCGTTGTTGATATGTCAAATTTCTATTTAGACGTACTTAAAGACAGATTATATACAGAAAAGAAAGACAGTCTGTCAAGAAGGTCGGCTCAAAGCGCTATTTATATCATTCTTGACGCTATGACAAGAATGTTGGCACCGATTTTAGCTTATACTTCGGACGAAATTTGGAGTTTTATGCCTCATAAATCCTCTGATAATACCGAAAATGTACTCTTTAACGATATGCCGATTGTTGTTGATATAGATGTCGACGATGATTTTATGGATATGTGGAGCAAAATTCACGAATTAAGAGATATGGTTAAAAAGGAAATTGAGGTTCTTGTTAAGAATAAGGAGATTAAAAGCTCTCTTGAAGCCAAAGTTACACTGACTGCTTCAAAAGATTACCTTGAATTCTTAAATAAGGTTTACGATGAAATTAAACCCGCTTTGATTGTTTCTGAAGTAGAAATTAATGAGGGAACAGGCGACCTTGAAATATCCGTTGAAAAAGCGCAGGGCGGTAAGTGCGAAAGATGTTGGAGTATCAGCAGAACTGTCGGACAAAATCAAACTCATCCGACATTGTGTGATAAATGCTGTAAATTTTTTGAATAAAACTCTTTCGTAATGTACGCGTTTCTTATATAAGTAAAAAGTCGGTGTAGAAATTCTGCACCGACTTTATTTTAGGAGTTATATAATGCCTTATATTGTACTTGGTTTTTCGGCTTTAATTGTGTTAATTGACTATGTACTGAAATTACTTGTTATAAATAATTTGAAAAATATTTCTGCTATAACAATAATTCCGGGTTTATTTTCGCTTACCTATGTTGAGAATAAAGGCGCGGCATTTGGTATTCTCTCAAATGCCCGCTGGATTTTTATACTTTTTACCATAGCGGTAATCGTTTTTTTAATTATTTTTATGTTTCGTAAAAGACCTGAGAGTAAATTACTTAATGTTGCTTTAATACTTATAATCGGCGGCGGAGCAGGTAACCTAATTGACAGAATTTTCTACGGATATGTTGTTGACTATCTAAGCATAAGTTTCTTTCCGCCTGTATGTAATTTTGCGGATTACTGCGTAACGGTCGGCGCTTTTATTTTGGTAATTTATTTATTATTTTTCTCGGATTATAAAAGAAAAGATAAAGAGTTAAAAGATGAAAAAATATAATTTTCTTATAAGCGAGGAGTTTTCAGGGGTCAGAATTGACAAATATCTTGCAGATATAATTGAAGATATTACACGTTCGGCAGTTGCCCTGCTTATAGAAAAGGGCAACGTCAAAGTTAATTCTAAATGCGTAAATAAAAACTATAGGTTAAAATACGGAGATAAAGTTGAAATAGAAATTCCCGACCCTGTTAAATATGAAGCTAAAGCCGAAAATATACCGCTTGATATTATTTACGAGGATAATGATTTAATTGTCGTTAATAAACCTAAGGGAATGGTAGTTCACCCTGCATCGGGAAACTTCGAGGGAACGCTTGTAAACGCTTTGTTATATCATTGTAAAGACAACCTTTCGGGAATAAACGGTGTTTTACGCCCGGGTATTGTTCATCGAATTGATAAAAACACAAGCGGACTTCTTATCGTTGCTAAAAACGATAAAGCGCATAAACATTTGGCACAGCAGATTAAAAAGCATAGTTTTACGCGTGAATATGAGGCAATTGTTTTAGGTAATGTTAAAGATGATAAGGGTACTGTAAGCGCTCCTATAGGCAGACATCATATTGACAGAAAACGTATGGCAGTAACCGAACGTAATTCAAAAAATGCTGTTACTCATTATGAGGTTATAGCAAGATATAAAGGTTATACCCACATAAAATGTATTCTTGAAACGGGAAGAACTCATCAGATAAGGGTTCATATGGCATATATAGGTCATCCTGTATCGGGTGATGATGTTTATGGAAGTAAAAAAGAAAAGGTAGATTTTACAGGTCAATGTCTTCACGCTCGTAAAATCGGATTTGTCCACCCGACAAGCGAAAAATATCTTGAGTTTACATCTGAACTGCCCGAGTATTTTAAAAATTATCTTGAAAAACTTGATAAGATAACTAAATAACCTATTTTTTATTAAAAACACTTGCAATTATATTCCTATTATGGTATTATATTATGGCATTTGGATACCGTTACTTATGTAATGGGGTTCAATAAACGGCGTAAGCCGCAGTTTGAAGCGGATGGTCCTCTGCATTGTTTAATGTACGAACGTCTGAAATTTTTAGGAGGTTCAATATGGACGCATTAAAAACAATTGTTGCTGATTCTGTGAAATCAGACGTTCCCCAATTCGGTATTGGTGATACTGTAAAAGTTTCCGTTAATATCCGTGAGGGACAGAGAGAAAGAATCCAGATGTTTGAAGGCACTGTTATTGCCAAGAGAGGTTCAGGAGTTGCCGAAACCTTTACTGTAAGACGCGTAGCCTACGGCGTTGGAGTAGAGAGAGTCTTCCCTTTACATTCACCTAACGTTAGAGGTGTTGAGGTCGTTCGCCACGGTAAAGTTAGAAGAGCTAAGCTCTATTATCTCCGTGACCGTGTTGGTAAAGCTGCAAAAGTTAAGGAACAGGTCTAATAGTAAGCAAGGGGACTGTTCAGGTCCCTTTTTTACTTTTATATATGCAAGGTGTTTAATATGGATTCTGAAATTAAAAATGAAGAACAAGTTAAAAATGAAGATAAGACTAAAAAAAATATAGATGCGAAAACTATTCATCTAAAGAAATCCGAAGGTACCGCAAGTCTTTATGAATGGGTACATTCGCTTGTTTTTGCTGTTGCGGTAGTTGTGATTTTGCTTACCTTTTTTGTGAGACTCGTCGATGTAAGCGGAACTTCTATGAAACAAACTTTACAGAACAAGGATAAGGTTATTGTAACTAATTTCTTTTATACGCCTAAACAGGGTGATATAGTTGTAATAAGCCACGGAGCCGAATATTCCGAGCCTATTATTAAGCGTGTAATAGCGACCGAGGGACAATCTTTAGATATTGATTTTAAAACTGAAAGCGTAATTGTAGACGGAAAAGAGCTTGATGAAAATTATATTCAAGGTCACACTCATCAAGAAGACGGAGAAATTCCAAAGGTTATTCCCGAAGGAAAGGTTTTTGTTATGGGAGATAACCGCGGTGTGTCTATGGACAGCCGTTCAAAAGCGATTGGTCTTATTGATGTTAAGGATATAATAGGAAAAGCCCAATTTGTCGTTTTTCCGTTTAACAGTATGAAATTTCTCGGTTAATAATTGTTTATCAAACTCACATCTGTTATTATATAGATGTGAGTTTTCTTTAAATTTGCTTTAGGGAAGTGATATAGGTGGGTAAAAAACAAAATATACAATGGTTTCCCGGTCATATGACAAAAACAAAACGTAAAATACAGTCAAGTTTAAAGTTAATTGATGTTGTGGTTGAAATTTTAGATGCAAGGATACCCGTGAGCAGTCATAATCCCGATTTAGCAGAAATTATAGAGAATAAGCCAAGACTTGTTTTGCTTAACAAATGCGATAAAGCCGACAGAACTGCGACAAAAAGATGGGTTGACTATTATTTGGAAAAAGGCATTACAGCTTTACCTGTTGACTGCAAAAGCGGACGGGGACTTAATAAATTTGTTCCGTCACTAAGAAATATACTTTCTGAAAAATTTCAAATACAAAAGAAAAAAGGCATAAAAAATCCTATTTTAAGAGTTATGATTGTGGGTATTCCGAACGTGGGAAAGTCCTCGTTTATAAACAAAGTCTGCAAACAATCGAGAGCGAAGGTTGAAGACAGACCGGGAGTTACACGAGGCAATCAGTGGTATACCATATCGAATGATTTAGAATTGCTTGATACACCCGGAGTGCTATGGCCAAAATTTAACGATGAAAAGGTAGCACTGCATCTTGCTTTTACAGGCGCTGTAAAAGACCAAATTTTAGACATAGAACTTCTTGCCATAGATTTTATAGAGGCTATAAAGAAAAATGTTACTCCTGAATTTTTATCAAGATTTAAAATAAGCAAGGAAGATGTAGACGGTAAAAAGCCGTATGAGCTTTTAGAGCTTATCGGAAGAAAAAGAGGTATGCTAATTTCCGGCGGGGAAATAGATGTAGAAAGGGCCGCTAATCTTGTTATTGACGAATACAGAAACGGAAAATTCGGAAATATTACGCTTGAATACCCGGAGGATTAAAGTGGACAATGTAGATTGGCTTTTTTACGAAAGACAATGCGCTGATAAAGGTTTTCTAAAAATTTGCGGTGTTGATGAGGCGGGCAGAGGACCGCTTGCAGGACCTGTTTGCGCCGCTGCGGTAATTTTGCACCCTAATCAGATTATTAGTGGCGTTAACGATTCAAAAAAACTCAGCGAGAAAAAACGTGAGGAACTTTTTGAGGTTATAAAAAAAGAAGCTTTGTCTTACTCAATTGCTTATGCATCTGTTGAGGAAATTGAAGAAATAAATATTTTAAATGCTACAATGCTTGCGATGAAACGCGCCGTAGAAGGATTAAATGTTAAAGCTGATTATGCTTTAATTGACGGAAACACACTTCCAAACCTTGATATTATGAGTGAATGTATAATTAAAGGCGACGCAAAATCAATGTCAATCGCTTCCGCGTCAATTCTTGCAAAGGTTAGCAGAGACAGACTTTGCTATGAATACGCGAAAAAATATCCGCAATACGGTTTCGATAAGCATAAAGGATACGGGACAAAGTTACATACGCAGGCAATAAAAGAATACGGACCGTGTGAAATACACAGGATGAGTTTTCTAACTAAAATTTTAAAAAATGGATGATATAAAAAAACTTGGAATAAAGGGCGAGAAATTCACTGCTAAGTATCTAAAAAAGAATAAATATAAAATTTTGCTTAGAAATATGAGTTGTAATTACGGCGAAATTGATATTATAGCATACAATAAAAAATATATTGTGTTTGTTGAAGTCAAAACGCGAAGTAAAGGTCAAATGCTCGATGCGAGACTTTCTGTTGATTATAAAAAACGGAAAAAAATAAGAAACACCGCTAATTTCTTTTTAAGAAAGTATAAAACAAATCTTCAGCCGAGGTTTGATATTGCAGAAGTTACTTCAGACATAAAAGGTAAAATGAGCATAAATTATATTGAGAATGCCTTTAGCGGAGAAGATTAAAATTATTTTTGCAATTATTTTTAATTTTGTGAAATCTTTGACAAAGAACACATTTTAAGTTATAATATAAACTTGTTAAAATAGGATATTTACATATTAATTTTGTAAGTATTAAGTGTAAAAGGTGATTTTATGTTGTATAACAGTACACAAAACAAAGATGAAATTGTATCGGCATCCCAGGCAATTGCCCAAGGTATTTCTAAGGACGGTGGTCTTTTTGTACCGCAGGAATTTCCAAAGTATGGTTTAGACACAATTAAAAGTCTGCTTTCTTTGGATTATAAAGGAATTGCTAAAAAAGTTTTTGGGGATTTTCTTTCTGATTTTTCAAGTGAAGAAATTGACGAGTGTGTTGAAAAGGCTTATACCGAAGAAAAATTCGGAAGTGAAAATCCTGCTCCGTTAGTCAGTAAAAAGTTTAACGGAAATGACGTTAATATTATTGAGTTGTGGCACGGTCCTACCTGCGCGTTTAAGGATATGGCTCTTCAGATTTTACCTCATTTTCTTACAAAATCATTAAAGAAAACCAATTTGAATAAAGACGCCGTTATACTTGTGGCTACATCGGGCGATACGGGGAAAGCGGCTCTTGAGGGCTTTAAAGATGTTGACCATACTAAAATTATTGTTTTTTATCCTATGGACGGCGTCAGCCCGATGCAAAAGCATCAGATGAATACTCAGGAGGGCAATAATGTTAAAGTTTGCGCTATAGAGGGCAATTTTGACGACGCGCAAACAGGTGTGAAAAAAATATTTACAACTGATGAAATATCAAAATGCCTTAGTGAGAATAAAATGATGTTCAGCTCTGCAAATTCAATCAACTGGGGCAGACTTTTACCGCAGATAGTTTATTATATATCCTCTTACTGCGAGCTTGTTAACAACGGAAAAATTAAGCTTGGAGACAAAATCAATGTTGTTGTTCCGACAGGTAATTTTGGAAATATTTTAGCCTCCTATTATGCTTACTGTATGGGACTTCCTATTAATAAATTCATTTGCGCCTCAAATTCAAATAATGTTTTGACTGATTTTATTAATACAGGTGTGTATGATAAAAACCGTCAATTTTATACAACGATTTCGCCGTCAATGGATATTCTTGTATCCTCCAACCTTGAAAGACTCCTTTATAAGCTTTCGGGTGATAATGATGAAATTACAAAAGACTGGATGACAAAGCTTAAAGCCGAAGGCAGATATGAGGTTACACCTGATGTAAAAAAAGTAATTACCACCTTATTTTACGGCGGTTTCTGCGACGATAATGAAACAAAACTAACAATATCAAAAATGTTTAAAGACGAAGGCTATCTTTGCGACACACATACGGCCGTGGCTGTTTCTGTTTATGATAAATATGTAGGTGAAACAGGGGACAAAACTCCTACGGTAATCGCTTCTACTGCAAGCCCATATAAATTCTCAAAGTCAGTTTTAACTGCTGTTAATGACGGAGGAGAGCTTTTAATGAGCGAGTTTGATATGGTAGATAAGCTCTATGAAATAACCAATGCTCCTGTTCCAAAACCGCTTTTAAGTTTGAAAAACAAAAAATCCAGATTTTCAGATATTATAGAGGTTGACGATATGCCTAAATATGTTTTAAAGGCATTAGGTATTGAATAAATGTCGCTGTTTGCGATAGCTGATTTGCACTTATCACTCGGAAGTAACAAACCGATGGATATTTTTCACGGTTGGAATAATTATTTAGACAGGCTGACTGAAAATTGGAATAAGCTTGTAACAGATAAAGACACAGTTGTGGTAGCCGGAGATATTTCCTGGGCAATGAAGCTTAATGAATGTGAAAAGGATTTTGAATACATAAATTCCTTACCGGGTAAAAAAATTTTTTTAAAAGGAAATCACGATTATTGGTGGGATACTTTCAGTAAAATTAACCGTTATCTTATCAAAAACGACTTTGATAAAATTAAAATTTTATTTAACAACAGTTATATAGCCGAAGATTATGTTATCTGCGGTACGAGGGGCTGGAGTCTTGAAAGTGAAACTTATGAAGATATACGTATTCTTAACCGTGAGTGCGGAAGACTTAAACTTTCTCTTGAAAGCGCAAAGACAAGCGGTAAAGAGCCTGTAGTGTTTCTTCACTTTCCTCCGATATACGGTAATAATATTTGCTCGGATATAATTGAAATATTAAAAAAGTACGAAGTAAAAAAATGCTATTACGGACATATACACGGAACTAAAATGATAAAAGGAGCATTTAACGGGGAATATGAGGGAATAAAATTTAAGCTGATTTCCTGCGATGCTGTTTCATTTACTCCTGTACTAATCAGGTAGACAATTAATGGTAAAATATATATTGCTAAAATTAAGCAATAATGGTATAATAAACTGATATTTAAATTTATGGAGGAATTAAAATGAGTTTGATTAATTCAACAAAGCTTGACGATGCAAACAAATATGAATTAGAGGTAAAAGTTGATAAGGAAACCTTTAATACTGCTACGACTAAAGTATACAAAAAACAGGTTAAAAATATTAATATTCCGGGATTCAGAAAGGGTAAGGCTCCAAAGCATATTATTGAAAGAATGTATGGCAAGGAAGTATTTTACGATGATGCTATACAAGATACATATCCCTCCGCTTTAGCAGATGCAACTGAAGAAGCAAAATTAAAGGCGGTAAGCGTTGACGACCTTTCTGTTGATGAGGTAAGTGAAGACGGGTACAGCTTTAAGGCTAAAATCACGGTAGCTCCCGAACTTACCGTAGACGGATACAAGGGTATCGAAGTTGAAAAGTTGTCTACAGAAGTAACAGACGAGCTTGTTGACGAGGAACTCCAGTCTGTACGAGAGAGAAACGGACGTATGGTTACGGTTGAGGACAGAGCCGCGGAAAACGGAGATACAACCGTAATTGACTTTGAGGGCTTTGTTGACGGAGAAGCTTTTGAGGGCGGAAAGAGCGAAAATTATAATTTAAGACTTGGCGACGGCAATTTTATTCCCGGATTTGAGGAAGCAATTGTGGGCCATAAAACCGGCGAGGAATTTACAATTGACGTAACTTTCCCCGAAGATTATAATGCGGAAAATCTTGCGGGCAAAGAGGCGCAGTTTAAAATTAAACTCCACGAAATTAAGACAAAGGAACTTCCTGAGGTTGACGATGAGTTTGTAAAGGACGTTTCCGAAAAGGATACACTTGAGGAATATAAGGAAGAGCTTAAAGAAAAGGTTGCTAAACGTTTAGAGGAGCAGTCTGAAAAGGATTTTGACGATAAGCTGACAGAGGCATTGGTTGAACTCGTTAAGGAAGAAATTCCTGAAGCAATGTATGATAACGAGGTACGCGATATGCTTAACGAGTTTGATATGCGGCTTCGTTCACAGGGTATGGATCTTGCGACTTATCTCAAGTACACAGGTATGGAGAAAAGCGCTGTTGAGGCTACATATAAGCCACAAGCTGAAAAGAGAGTTAAAATCCGCTTAGTTTTAGAGGCGATTGCACGTCAGGAAAAGATTGAAATTAGCGATGAAGATGTTGAAAACGAATATAAAAAGCTTGCTGATGCATACAATGCTAAGGTAGATGAGGTTAAAACCTATATTACAAAGGAAGCTTTATCCGAGGATATTAAGGTTGAAAAAGCTATGCAGCTTGTCAGAGATAACGCATCGGTAAAATAAATTTTGAATAAATTTTAACTAACAGTCAATTATATACAGGAAAGGATGATTTATATGGCATTGATACCTTATGTAGTCGAACAGACAAATCGCGGAGAGCGTTCATATGATATTTATTCACGTTTATTAAACGACAGAATTGTTATGCTTACCGAGGAGGTAAACAGCGCGAGCGCGAGCGTTGTTGTTGCACAGCTTCTTTATCTTGAAGCTCAGGACCCGACAAAGGACATCAGCCTTTATATAAACAGCCCCGGCGGTTCCGTTACGGACGGTTTCGCAATTTATGATACGATGAATTACATTAAATGTGATGTAAGTACAATTTGTATGGGTATGGCGGCAAGTATGGGAGCGTTCCTTTTAGCAGCAGGAACCAAGGGAAAGAGATACGCCCTGCCTAATTCTGATATTATGATTCATCAGCCGTCAGGCGGAGCTAAAGGTCAGGCTACCGATATGGAAATTCATACTCAACATATTCTTGACATTAAGAAAAGACTTAATGAAATTTTAGCTAAAAACACAGGTCAGCCTGTTGATGTTATTGCTAAAGACACAAATCGCGATAATTTTATGACTGCTCAACAGGCGCTTGAATATGGCTTAATTGATAAAGTTTTTGAAAAGAGATAACTTAAAACAGTTAGTGAGGAAAGCGTATGCCTAATGTTGATGATAATATCTATTGTTCGTTTTGCGGTAAACCGCAGGAATTTGTCGGCAGGTTAATTAAAGGTAACGGCTCCTATATCTGCGATCAATGCGTGGATTTATGTGTTAATATTCTTGAGGAGTCCGATTTTGACTTTAATACGGAAGAAGATAAGAAAGTTGACAACAGTATAGAAATTCCGCAGCTTTTAAAGCCCGTCGAGATTAAAGCAATACTTGACGAGTATGTTATTGGTCAAGATGAGGCCAAAAAAGCTTTAAGTGTTGCTGTCTATAATCACTACAAAAGAGTGTTTAATAACGATGACGACGTAGAATTTGCAAAAAGCAACGTTCTCCTCTTAGGTCCTACAGGTGTAGGAAAGACTTTGCTTGCTCAAACATTAGCCAAGGCTTTAGACGTTCCGTTTGCTATTGCGGACGCTACTACTTTAACAGAAGCGGGATATGTCGGTGAAGATGTTGAAAATATTCTTTTAAAGCTTATTCAGGCGGCTGACTTTAATATTGAAAAAGCCGAAAGAGGAATAATCTATATTGATGAAATTGATAAAATTTCAAGAAAATCCGAAAATCCTTCAATTACGCGTGATGTAAGCGGAGAGGGAGTTCAACAGGCTCTTTTGAAAATCCTTGAAGGTACTGTTTCCAATGTTCCTCCGACAGGCGGAAGAAAACACCCGCAACAGGAATTTTTGCAGATAAATACTAAAAATATTCTCTTTATCTGCGGAGGAGCTTTTGACGGACTTGAAAAGATAGTTGAAAAACGCAAGGGAGCTTCTCTTGTTGGATTCGGCGCTAATGTTCAGGAAAAAGCTGTTTTAGACGAAACAGGTTGGATGAAAGACGTAGTTGCTCACGACCTTGTTAAATTCGGAATTATTCCCGAACTTGTAGGACGTATCCCTGTAATTACGGCTCTTAACGGTCTTGATGTCGACGCTTTGGTAAGAATATTATCCGAGCCGAAAAACTCGCTTGTAAAGCAGTATAAAAAACTTTTTGACTTCGATTGTGTAGAACTCAACATTACTGATGACGCGCTTGTTTCAATAGCGAAGCTTGCTAAAGAGCAAAAGACAGGTGCAAGAGGACTTCGAGGAATTATGGAGAATATTTTAAACGACCTTATGTTTGAAACTCCGTCTGATGAAAGTATTTCTAAAATTACAATAAACTCAGATGTTGTAAATAAAAAAGCAGAACCGATTGTTGAACGCACACAAGGCAAAAGACCTGTAAAAGTTAATTTTAATAATTCAAAAGTTATTGAAGCCGAGGAGGTTTCATAATTTAATCTATTTGCTGTAATGTGATTTCGTAATCGATAATTACACTACAGCTTTTGGATTTTAAGGAGAGATTATGGAATTACATAATGATACATACAATATCCCCGTACTGCCACTTAGAGGTTTGGTTGTTTTTCCGAAAATAATGCTTCATTTTGACGTTGCGAGGGAGCAATCAAAAAATGCTGTTAATTTCGCGATGAAAAACGACCAGCTGATTTTTCTTGTTTCGCAAAAAAATCCTTCTGTTAAACAGCCTGATTGCGACGATTTGTTCTCAACAGGTGTTATCGCAAAAATTGTTCAGGTATTAAAACAACCCGATAATGCTACAAGAGTAATTGTCGAGGGATTAAACCGAGCGTATGCAAGTGAATTTATAAGTAACAGCGAATGTCTGTTTGCGCAGGTTGTTGCTCAATATAATAATTATGAACAAACAACAACACGCGAAGTAGCGCTGATGAGACAGATTAAATCCGTATTTGATAAATACGCGCGCCTTATTCCGAAACTTTCGTCAGACGTTCTTTTTAAGGTGGCAATGTGCGAGGATGGCGGTGAACTCGCTGATTTTATTGCCGGCAATATTCTGCCCGATTACAACGATAAACAGCTTATTTTAGAAACATTTGATGTTTCGGAAAGACTGGAAACACTTCTCGACATTCTTAATCAGGAGGTTTATATTTTAAGAATCGAGGAGCAAATAGGGGAGAAAGCAAAAGAAAAAATTGATAAAAGCCAGCGCGAATATTTTTTAAGAGAACAGAAAAGTATTATTGAGGAGGAGCTGGGAGAAACCGACAGCCCTTCCGATGACGCTGATGAATATAAGAAAAGAATTTTGGAGTTAAAACTTCCCAAAGAAACTGAAAAAATACTTCTTAAAGAATGTACCAAGCTTTCAAAGACACCGCTCGGAAGTCATGATATTCCTGTTATCAGGACATATCTTGATACAGTTTTAGATCTTCCATGGAATACATCTACAAAAGACAAGCTTAATCTAAAACAAATATCAACAAAACTAAATAAGAATCATTACGGACTGACGAATGTAAAAGAAAGAATTATTGAGCAGTTTGCCGTAAGAAAACTTAATCCCGAAATTAAAGGTCAGATAATATGTCTTGTCGGACCTCCGGGTGTAGGTAAAACCTCAATTGCTCAATCAATTGCCTCCGCCATTGGACGTAAATCAGCTCGAATAGCCCTTGGCGGTGTGAGAGATGAGGCAGAAATCAGAGGACACAGGAGAACGTACATCGGAGCAATGCCCGGAAGGATTATTAATGCTTTAAAAACGGCAGGCACAAACAATCCTATTATAATTCTTGACGAAATAGATAAGCTTGGAGCGGATTATAAAGGCGACCCGACATCGGCGCTTTTAGAGGTTTTGGACGCTGAGCAGAACAACAAATTTGTGGACCATTATATTGATGTTCCTTTTGATTTATCAAAGGTTATTTTTATTACAACCGCAAACAATGCCTCTGAAATTCCCGCTCCGCTTTACGACAGGATGGAAGTTATTAATCTCGACAGCTATACGAGAGAAGAGAAATTTAATATTGCTAAAAAACACCTCATACCTAAGCAGATTAAAGAAAACGGGTTAAAAACCGACAATGTTAAGTTTACCTCAAAAGGAATATATTCAATTATTGATTACTATACCCGCGAGGCGGGAGTCCGCAGACTTGAACAGGAAATTAAAAAATCCATCAGAAAATTTGCCGTTAAATATGTAAACGGGGAAGAAATAAACATTAAATTCACCGAAAAAAACATCGGTGATTACCTCGGAGTAAAAAAATTTACCGATGAAAAATTGCTTAAAAATGACGAAATTGGTATTGTTAACGGACTTGCCTGGACCTCGGTAGGTGGAACTTTGCTTCCGATTGAAGTAGCTGTTATGCCCGGCGACGGTAAAATTATTCTTACAGGCTCGCTCGGAGAAGTAATGCAGGAAAGTGCAAAAACAGCTATAACCTGTATTCGTTCTCATAGCAGTTTTCTCGGGATAAACAGTAATTTTTATAAAACAAAGGACATACATATCCACGCTCCCGAGGGCGCTGTTCCAAAGGACGGACCGTCTGCCGGTATAACTATGACAACAGCTATCTATTCCGCTTTATCTATGCGTGCCGTTAAGTGTGACGTGGCGATGACAGGGGAAATTACTCTAAGAGGAAGAATTCTTGCTATAGGCGGTTTGAAAGAGAAAGCTATGGCGGCTTATAAATCAGGAATAAAAAAAGTATATATTCCTAAAGCTAATATTCCCGACCTCGAAGAAATTGACAACGTTGTAAAAGAGGCAGTTGAGTTTGTTCCCTGCGAATATTTTACGGAGGTAGTTTCTGACGCTACGGTTGAGCCGGTTGTTGTTAAAGACAGAGAAAATGTTGTTTTGTCGGATAATAAACCGCATAATTCAACAACAGTACGTCAGTAGGTGGTACAATGAATTTTAATATGGTCGATTTTGAGCTTTCCGCCGGTACCGCAGAACAACTTCCTGAAAGCAATAAACCTGAAATTGTCTTTTCGGGACATTCAAATGTAGGTAAGAGTTCTCTTATAAATAAGCTTGTTCAGAGAAAAAATTTAGCCAGAGTAAGCTCGCAACCCGGAAAGACCGCCACAATTAATTTTTTCGGTACTGAAGATTTCAGATTAGTAGACTTGCCCGGTTACGGTTTTGCAAAGGTTTCAAAGGCAGAAAAAGCGCGTTGGGCGGATTTGGTTGAAGGTTATTTATCGTCTAAAAGAAATATTTCTCTCATAATTCAAATTATTGACATTAGGCATAAACCCACGAAGGACGATTACAATATGCTGAAATTTCTTTACGATAGCAACGCTCCGTTTGTAATTGTTCTTACAAAAAAGGACAAGCTCAAAAAATCAGCATATGAAAAAAGAATTAATGAAATTATGGACGAGCTTGAAGAATTTGAGGGGATTGAGTTGATTCCGTTTTCCGCTGTTGACGGAAGCGGACTTAGTGATGTTAAAGAAGTTATTGAAGAGAATATATAAAAGGGTAATTTAAAGGTTATGGAGGAATTAAAATGGAAAAGAAGCCGTTTATCAGTTTAGATAAGGCGCAAGAAATTATAAAAGAAATTCCCACTCCTTTTCATATTTATGATGAAAAAAGTATAAGGGAAAATGCCAGAGCACTTAATAAGGCGTTTAGCTGGAATAAAGGGTATAAGGAGTATTTCGCTGTAAAAGCAACGCCCAATCCGTACATTATGAAGATATTACACGAGGAAGGCTGCGGTATGGATTGTTCGTCATATACAGAGCTTATGCTTTGCGAGGCATGCAATATTACGGGAACCGATATAATGTTCAGCTCTAATGTTACACCTGTAGAAGATATGAAAAAGGCATATGATTTAGGTGCGAATATTAATCTCGACGATTATACCCACGTTGAGTTTATAAAGAAAGTTTGTGGTGTTCCGAAAACAATCTGCTGTAGATATAATCCGGGCGGAGTTTTTGAAATGGCTGACAGTGAAGATAAAATTCAGGTTATGGATACTCCGGGAGATTCTAAATACGGAATGACCGAGGAGCAAATGGAAAAGGCGTTTATTGAATTAAAAAAGGCAGGGGCTAAGGAATTCGGTATTCACGCATTTTTAGCCTCAAACACTGTTTCAAACGGTTATTATCCAGAGCTTGCGGGAATTTTATTTAATCTTGCAGTCAGACTGCACAAGAAAACAGGCGTTCATATTAAATTTGTTAATCTTTCGGGAGGTGTCGGCGTTGACTATAAGCCCGAAGAACCAAAGAACGATATTAAAATCATCGGTGACGGTGTCCGTAAAAAATTTGAGGAAATATTGGTACCCGAGGGAATGGGTGATGTTGAAATTTACACAGAACTCGGAAGATATATGCTCGCTCCGTACGGCGCTTTGGTTGCAACGGCAATCCACGAAAAGAATATTTACAAAAATTATATCGGACTTGACGCCTGCGCTGCTAACCTTATGAGACCTGCTATGTACGGTTCATATCATCATATTACTGTTCTTGGAAAAGAAAATGAACCCTGCGACCATAAATATGATGTAACGGGCGGACTTTGCGAAAATAATGATAAATTCGCTATCGACAGAATGTTGCCAAAGATAAATATGGGGGATATAATTTATATACACGACTCAGGAGCGCACGGATTTTCGATGGGTTACAATTATAACGGAAAGCTCAGGAGCGCGGAAGTTCTACTTAAGGAGGACGGAACCTATAAGCTTATAAGGCGCGCGGAAACTCCCAAGGATTATTTTTCCACATTTGATTTTACGGATTTTAAATTTGAATAATTTTTAAAATATAACACCTGTAAGCTTAGTTTTCTGCTAAGTTTATAGGTGCTTTTTTTAATTCTTCGGTTTTACTTTAGATAAGGGATTGCTTTCGGAAGCCTGTTTTAACTGCTGATTAGAAAGATGTGTATAAATTTCTGTTGTTCCGAGGTTTTCGTGTCCTAAAATATCCTTTAAAACTCTTATATCAACATCACCCGTCTGATACATTAAGGTTGCCGCAGTATGTCTAAGCTTGTGACAGGAATAGCCTTGAGCGTTCAATCCTATTTTTTCTAAGTATTTATATACCATAGCCTGGACTGTTTTGGGAGACATTCGATTATGGTTACGGCTTATAAAAAGTGCGTTTTTATCCTTAACTCCGTCTACGGGTCTTACCTCTTTATAGGCGTTTATAGCATCTATGCAGGCTTTATTAAGATAAATAATACGTTCTTTGTTTCCTTTTCCGAGGACTCTCATTGTATTATCAGTTCTGATATCGCTGAAATTAAGACCGACAAGCTCGGAAAGCCGTAGTCCGCAGTTTAAAAATAATGTTAAAATACAGTAATCACGCTGATAATTATCGCCCTCAACAGCGTTTAAAAGCTCAATGGACTGCTCCAAAGTAAGATATTTAGGAAGTGACTTTTTTTGTTTTGGAGTTTCCAAGTCTTTTAAGGGATTGTTCTCAATAATATGACCTCTCTCAAGGTATTTATAAAACTGCCGAAGGGAAGAGGTTTTGCGTGAACGCGAAGCTTGATTATTGTTGCGTTCACGTTGCAAAAAATACATAAACTCGTAAGCTTCTCTGAGAGTTACGGACTTTACAATGTTTATATCAATATTATCAATTTTAATTTCATCAAAGTTAAGAGGAGAATCGCAAAGCTTGCGATTGTAGTTTATAAATCTAAAAAAAGTTCTGAGGTCGATGTAATACTCATCAATGGTTTTAAGTGAACGGCCTTTAATATTCTGCATATAAAGAAGAAATTGCTTAATAACATCAGGCGCCTCGTCCATAAAATTTACTGCCATAATCTACCTCCTAATTTATTAATTAATTTTATTATATCATATCGGGGAGTGGTCTTTATTCTTATGCAGAATATTATACAAAATGAATATTTTGTATAATTGAGGGGACAACATTATTATATACAAGGAAGAGAATTGCTAAAAAAGAAGATGTTTGCTAAGCTTTTGTTGATATATTCTGAAAATTCCTGAAGAAGTACTTATTGATATAAATAGATAATCGAGATAACAGATATAAGCTTTTATAAACATTGACTGCAACAGCACAGTGACAAACGCAGTTAGAATATTTTTGCTTAACAAAATTTTTCATAATTATCATCAGCAGGTATCGGTTTTTCCAGTCCAAGTACAGCAGGCCAGTTTCCTGTAGATTCAATTATCCAACCCATAATCATTCCCATATGTGTGTGAAGATGTCTAAACTGTGCAATTATTAAATTGAATTTATTATATTTACAATTTTGCGGAATTTCATAAAGTTTACTATCAGTTAAATTACTTGTATATTTTGTAATTTTCTTTTTAATAGAAAAATAATAAACGAGTATCTCCTCATTGGAAATTTTTCTATCCGTTACAATATCAAGGTTGTTTAAATTCGGTATATGCAAAAATGGTTCAGTATAATTTTTATCATTAGGATTTATAAACCATAAATCAAGCGAATGTAATGTGTGATAGATATGTTTGTATAAAGGCATACCGCAGTAATTTTTTTGCCATAGCTCCTTTGGTATACAGTCAATTATATTTTTTAACTCCCATAAGGCTCTGTTTGTTTGGTCTTGTATAATATTCGAAAGCGTTTTCTCCATTGTTTTTTCTCCTTTTTAATGTATGAATTATATCATTCCCCTCATACATTGTCAATTGTTGAAAGTAGAAAAATTTTGTATAATTCACCTTGCTGTTTTCCACGTTGTTTCAACATCTTTTGTATAATTGAGATTATACTATTTGTAATATTTTTTTATAAAAAAGAAAACGGATTTAATGTTATACAACAATAAATCCGCCTACATCATATAATTCTTCATCAGATAGGTTAACTATTTTTTTATTATGTTTTGTTATAAAATCTGAAATTTTTTTATAATCTTTATGCTTTGTAATATCTCCCGAAAAATAAACCGTATCGTTATATTCAAAACAACATCCGCCGATAAAACCATAATTTGTGCCGGGCAATGCAATATCTCCGCTTTCTATAAAGAGTCCCTCTACCCCGTTCTCGCTTATTTTTTTAAAAATTCCTCTGTCAGATGTTATAAAACTATCGTCTATTAAAGCGGTTGAACATTTTGCATATCCCTGATTAACGTTTACAATTTCAATGCCGTTATATTTGCAATACTTTTTAACTGTCGTATCCAAGGAATTTTCTTTGCAGTAAAGCTTTCCCTTCAAATAAACAGCGTTTAAAAGAACATTTTTGGGATATTTACCTATTATATCGCTGTCAGTAGTTATAACATTTTTACCAAGTAAAATTAATTTATTTATAATTGTTTTACAGCTTTTAAGGACAAAAAAAACGTCTCTGATTTTAAGGCATTGCATATCTGCGTGTTTTCTCTCAAACGAAAGAAGATTTTTAATTTTCTCTGAAAAAATAGGCTTAAAACCTTCTTTTCTAAGTGAATCAATTACCTTTTTATTTTCATCCGATACTATAATCCTATTCACTAAGTGCCTCAAATGCCTGCCTTAAATTTCTCACTCCGATTATTTCAGCGTTGTCGCATACAATATTTTTAGCGTTATGATACGGTAAAACTATCCTGTTAAATCCCAGCCTTACAGATTCATTTACACGTTGATGTGATTGGGATACGGAGCGTATCTCGCCTGCTAAACCTATTTCCCCAAACGCAACTGCGTCCTCTCTGACGGGAGTATCTTTTAAACTACTTATAAGTGCCATACAAATTGCTAAATCTACAGCGGGCTCATCAATTCTCAGACCGCCTACGATGTTAACATACGCGTCCATATTATTGAAATAATATCCTGCCCGTTTTTCAAGTACGGCAAGCAACATTGAAAGTCGATTATAGTCAAAGCCCGTGGACATTCTTCTTGGATTTCCGTAGGAAGAATTGGTTGCTAAGCCCTGAATTTCGGTTAAAATCGGCCTCGTACCTTCAAGAGAACAGGTTACGCAGGTTCCCGATACGCCTTTCGGTCTGCCCGAAAGCATCATCTGCGATGGGTTTTCAACCTCTTTTAAACCTTTATCCGTCATTTCAAAGACGCCGATTTCATTTGTTGAACCGAAACGGTTTTTAACAGCCCTTAAAATTCGGCAGGACATCTGCTTGTCCCCTTCAAAATAAAGGACAGTATCGACTATATGTTCAAGCACTTTTGGACCTGCAATTGAGCCTTCCTTATTTACATGACCAACAATGATTACGGGTGTGTCAAAATCTTTTGCCGTGTGCATTATAAGATTAGTACTTTCTCTTACCTGTGTTACACTACCCGCTGAAGATGTTAATTCTTTTATCATCATTGTTTGAATTGAATCTATCATAACAATATCGGGTTTTTGATTTTTAATTTCCTCACATACAAGCTCTACATCAGTTTCAGTCATAATATGCAGGTTATTATTTACGGTATTAAGCCTGTCCGCGCGTAATTTTAACTGCCGTTTTGATTCCTCTCCTGATACGTAAAGAATACTTAAATTGCTTAAATTTTTACAAATCTGCATTAATATTGTAGATTTTCCGATTCCGGGGTCACCCCCTAATAGTACAAGACTTCCTTTTACAATTCCTCCGCCCAAAACTCTGTTGAGTTCAGTAAACCCCGTATCAAATCTTTGCTCGTCCTCTGTGGAAATTTCACCTATTGAAACAGGCTTTGAATATGAAGAGATTCTCTTTTTGACTGTAGCAGGACCTTTAGAGGTTTCCTTAATTTCCTCGGTCATTGTATTCCAATTCTCACACCCGGGACATTTACCGTACCATTTGGGGCTTTCATATCCGCATTCACTGCAGATAAATACGCTTTTTATTTTTGCCATAATTTTAAACCTCATTCGCTGTTATAATACTCAAGAAATCCTGAATAAATTGTAAAAGCAATTTCATTTTGATAGCTGTCTTGTTTAAGTTTATTTGCTTCGTTAAGATTTGAAATAAATCCGCATTCTACAATTATTGACGGAACTTTGCTGTTGTATAAAAGATAAATATCTCTTGTCGCGGGTTTTATTTCTCTTTCGTTATCGGGCTGTAAAAGCGCTTGAAAGTTGGATTTAACAGAATTTGCAAGCGCAAGGCTTTTTTGATTATTTGTACTGTAAAAAATTTGAGTTCCGAAGTATTGCTCCTGCGTGAATTTATTTTGATGTATGCTGATTACAACATTATTTTCACTGCTGTTAAATATACCCAAGCGTTTTTTCATATCGGAAATTTTTCGTTCTCTCAAACTGTCGCCGTAATCGTTTATCATTTCGTCTGAATTTCTCGTCATTTTAACATTGAAACCCGACGCTTTGAAAATATTATATAGTTTTTTTGATATAGATAAGTTAATATCCTTTTCAACAATTCCGTTAGCGACGGCTCCTCCGTCATCACCGCCGTGGCCTGCGTCAATTATAATAGTTTGAATACTGTCTGCGTTTGTGTTCACTGTGCTGTAGCTGTCAATGCTTATAAATGCTTTAATAACAAAAAATATGTATATAATTAAAATCGCTATGTAAACAATAAAAACTTTTCTTTTAAATGACATACTTCTCACCAATAAATTGTATGAGAAAGATTAAATTATATTACATTTGAAACCAGTTTTCTAAAAGAAGCTTCAAAGTTTATATCATCGGTTTTCGTTCTTTTTTTTGGACCTTTGAGGTGATGTTTCGATTTTGAAAGACGTGATTTTTTTGCAAAATGCCTGTCCATTAAAAGGCCGTCTATGTTATCATTAGTAAAGATTTTTCCGCTTTGATGAATTGCAAAAGCCTTTTTACCTAAAGCTAAAGCGGCTACACCGTAGTCTTGGGTAACAATTATATCACCCTTTTTGCATTTATTGATAAGCGCAATATCTACAGCGTCACTGTCCGTGCCTATAACGCAAATATCGCTGTATTCACTTTTTAAAATGTGACTTGTATCACAAAGTAAAGTAACAGGAATTTTATATTCCGACGCCACATTTTCAACAATTTTTACAACAGGACACGCATCTGCGTCAACATAAATTCTCATATATCAATTTCTAAAGCAACAGGACAATGGTCAGAGCCCAAAACATCAGTAAGAATATCCGTATTTGTTATCTTGTTTTTTATACTGTTTGATACCACAAAGTAATCTATACGCCAGCCTGCGTTATTTTTTCGGGCGTTAAAGCGGTATGACCACCAGGAGTAAACTCCTGTTACATCAGGGTGCATATAACGCCAGCTGTCAGTAAAGCCTGCATTTAACAGTTCTGTAAATTTACCCCTTTCCTGGTCGGAAAATCCCGCGTTTTCGCGATTAGTATTAGGATTTTTAAGGTCAATTTCCGTATGGGCTACATTTAAATCACCGCAGAGAATAACGGGCTTAATGTTGTTCAAACTTATCATATATTCTCTTAAATCATCTTCAAATTCCATACGATAATCAATGCGTTTTAATTCATTTTGGGAGTTAGGCGTATAACAGCATAACAAGAAAAATTTCTCAAATTCGCAGGTTATTACTCTGCCTTCATTCATATGCTTTTCATTAATTCCGAATGTGACATTAAGCGGTTTATTTTTTGTATAAACCGCTGTTCCCGAATATCCCTTTTTCTCCGCGCTGAAAAAATATTTTTCATATCCGCTCGGAGAAAAATCTGCCTGCTCGGGTTGCATTTTTGTTTCTTGAATACAGAAAATATCAGCGTTTACGTCACTGAAAAAATCAGCAAAATTTTTGTTAAGACAGGCTCGAAGTCCGTTTACGTTCCACGATATTAATTTCATTGTTTACCTCAAATAAATTTCATTCATTTCTTTTCTTATTCTTTTATAATCCTTACACAACTTTTCAACAACTTTATAAAATTCATCGCTGTGATTATGAACAATCAAATGAGAAAATTCGTGTATAATAACATAATCAATCTGTTCTTTCGTGCAATAAATCAGTTGAGTATTTAAGGTGATTATACCCTTAACATAGTTGCAACTCCCCCACCGCGACTTCATTTTTCTAAGCTTTAGTTCAGGTTTTATGATATTACAAATCTTAAATTTTTCATAAATATCATCAAAGCTTTCGTTTATATATTCTGTAAATTCCTGTTTACTGTACTTCGGCTGTGGCAGAGTACAGGTTCTTTTTTGAAAGTTTTCATTGGCGTTCAGTATAAAATCTGCTTTTTTTACGACAAATTCGTCTATATATTTTAAGCTGATACGATTATTTGCTGATACATACACACTCATATCGGGCTTAACGCGCAGATTGATATTTTTAACTTTTTTACGCTCAAGGTTATATTTAATTACTTTTCCTTTATATTCAACTTCCTTTGTCATTTATAAATTACTGCTTCTTTCATATTTTCTCCGTAAAGTTTTTAACGCTTTCGTTTCAATTCTGCTTATATACGAACGGCTCACACCGAGTATTTTTGCTACTTCGCGCTGTGTAATCGGTTCTTCGCCGTTTAATCCGTAGCGGAGTATTATAACCTTTTTTTCTCTGTCATCAAGCTCGGAGTCCAAATATTCATAAATTTTATTTACATTGAGCTTGGTGTTTAAACTTTCAAGTATATTATCGTCTGTTGACAGAACATCAATAAGACTTAACGGATTTCCGTCCTTATCAGTGTCAATGGCTTCGTTTAATGATATATCCTGCGAGGTCTTTTTTATATTTCTGAAGTGCATTAAAATTTCATTTTCAATACATCTCGACGCATAGCTTGAAAGTTTAATTTTCTTATTGATATCAAATGTATTTATAGCCTTTATAAGTCCGATTGTACCTATCGAAACCAAGTCGTCCTGATCGTTTTGAGACGAATAGTATTTTTTTATAATATGAGCAACAAGTCGTAAATTGTGCTCCACAAGCTTGTTTCTCGCTTCTATATCGCCCTCGGAGGCTTTAATGAGATACTCCCGTTCTTCCTTAGCGCTCAACGGCTTTGGAAACGAACCGTTACCGCAGACGTGGAGCAGGAAAAAACATATATATTGACCTAAAAAGCTTAATAATTCAAACAAAATCAACACTCCCAAACATAGAATAATAAATTTTATGTGGGAGTAATTTTAATTTTGCAAGTCCATTAATTTAAACTTTTAGCCACCTGCATCATAATTGCACATTCCATTCGTTTTTTAAATAGTTTGCAACCATATTCATAGACGCCGTTAATTGAACCCGTTGCATGATATGCGTTCGCGGCGCATCCGCCGCTGCAATAAAGCTTTGCCCAGCAATCCTTACATTCCTGCCTTGCGTAAGCGTTACAGAGTTTAAACTCGTTTTGTTTTTCAATATTGGTAACGCCTTTCCATATATCGCCCATAAGATAATTTTCATCTCCTACAAACTGGTGGCAAGGATATAAATCACCCCAAGGCGTTACGGCAAAGTATTCGCTTCCCGAACCGCATCCCGAAATTCTTTTATAAATGCAGGGACCTCCCGTCAAATCAATCATATAGTGATAAAATGTAATGGGGTTGCCCTCTTTTTCACGTTTGAGCATTTCCTTAGCAAGAATTTCATACTGCTCATAGATAATCGGCAAGTCATCATATGTAAGCGCGTACGGGTCATTGGGAGAACAAACTACAGGTTCCATAGAAAGCTCAGTAAAGCCTAAATCCGCCATATGAAAAATATCATTGATAAAATCCGTGTTGTTATGGGTAAATGTTCCCCTTACATAATAGCCTTTATTTCCTCTGCGTTCTACAAAGTGCTTGAATTTCGGAACTATAGTATCATAACTGCCTTTTCCGTTTGAGGTTTTGCGTAATCGGTCGTGTACTTCTTTTCTGCCGTCAAGGCTAAGGACGACATTATGACACTCTTTATTTGCAAAATCAATGACATCATCGTCAAGCAGAACGCCGTTAGTAGTAAGGGTAAATCTGAAATTTTTATTATGCTCTTTTTCAATTGAACGCGCATACTCAACTATACCCTTTACAACGTCAAAATTCATCAGAGGCTCACCGCCGAAGAAATCGACCTCAAGATTATGTCTTTTTCCGCTGTTTTCTATAAGAAAATCTATAGCTCTTTTCCCAACCTCAATGCTCATTAAAGCCCTCTCACCGTGGTACTTGCCCTGACTTGCAAAACAGTATTCGCAGTTAAGATTGCAGGTGTGAGCAATATGCAGGCACAACGCCTTGATATATGTATTCTTCTTTTTAAAATCAAAAGCTAAGTCGGCATAGACATCTTCACTAAAAAGCTTTCCTTTATCTTCAAGCTCCTTTATATCGCTAAGGCACTCGTCAATATCCAGTTTTTTTAGATTTGGGTATTTATCAAGTATTTCTTTTGTGATTTTGTTTTTACTTGAATTTTTATACATAGCAATAATATCATAAGCAACATCGTCTACAACGTGAACCGACCCGCTGAAAACATCAAGAACGATATTATATCCGTTAAGTTTAAATTGATGTATCATAAAAATCTCCAAACAAAGGAAAAGCCGTTTAACGCATAAGCGAAAAACGGCAGAAATCCCCAGTAAATATTACTCTTCGTTCAAGCACTTTTCGCACTGCTGATTAGCAACTCCGCATGAAGTTTTGCAGGCAGACTGACAAGATGTCTGACATTCACCGCATCCGCCGTTAACAGCGCTTTTCTCTAAATCACGAGTTTCAATAGTCATAATTCTTTTCATATTGAAATACCTCCTTAAATATAAATAAATTTTAACATAACAGTCGATTATTGTCAATGATGGTATCAATATTTAAACAATTTCGCAGTATATTTTTTCTTTTATTTTTTTGCGGGAGCTTTGAATACAAAGGTTTTTATTAAAGCCGTTCTTGATAAATGCGATAATTTCTTCATTTATGACCTCACCCGGAACAATTATGGGACTTCCGGGCGGATATACCCATATGTATTCCGCACAGGTTAAACCGATAGAATTGTCTAAATCAAAATAATCGCACTTACCGACTTCCCATATTTCACAATGTTTTTTCGGCATATTAATTGTATCTATTTTATTGAAAAAACTTTTTTTAATCCTTTTATCAATTTTAAAAAAGGCATTTGAAAGTTTTTTGTAATTGTTAAAATCATCGCACACAGTGGTTATGAGTACAACATAGTTTTCACAAGCCATTTCAACTTCGATATTAAACTCATTTCGTAGAATGTCGGCAAGCTCAATCCCGCTTATATTACAGTAACCTGTAAAAATATTAAGCTTTGTAATGTCATCATATACAACAAGTTTAAGATTATTAAGATTTTCACATTCATTTATAAGCTTGTCACGAGATTCTTTGTATTCAATAAAACGGTTTTGATATTCTCCGTTAATAAAATCAAAACAATTATCTATAGACGCCATAAGTACATACGAGGGGCTTGATGTTTCAAAAACAGAAAGCTTTATTCTGAATAATTCCGAATTGACTAAATCTCCGTTTACGTGCGCAACGGCGCATTGTGTAAGAGCAGGCAAAGTTTTATGCAGGCTCATTATAACAATGTCAGCCTTACTTTTATACGGTAAATCAAAAATGTGCGCTCCGTGAGCTGCGTCAAGTAAAACGGGTATTTTATATGAATGAGCAATTTCACAAATTACATCTATATCGTAAATAACTCCTTCATATGTCGGGGATGTAATAACAATAAGCTTTGGTTTTAATTTGCAAATTTTTTCTTTAAACAGTGAAATTTCAATTTTTCCGTAAATTCCATATTCGTCAACCGGCAATTCAAGATATTCCGTCTTTCCCTTAGAAAGTTCAATAGCATTATATACAGATTTATGACAGTTTCTTGTAAGAAGTACAGTATCATTTTCTTTAACAATGCAATTTATTCCCGCAAGTATTCCGACTGTTGAACCGTTTACGAGAATAAAGGAATTGTCAGAGCAGTATATTTTTTTCGCTTTATCCTCAATATCTTTAATCATATCGACAGGATTATGAAGATTATCAAAGCCGTCAATTTCCGTTATATCAATGTTATATGGAAATTCGTTTCCCAGAAGTTTTGTATTTCGTTTATGCCCGGGCATATGAAAAGGAATTTTTGAATTTTCTTTAAGCTTATCGAACAACATTACGCGTTACCAAATTCCTGAAGTTTGAGTTCTTTGTTATGGTCAAGCGCCCAGTCTATACTCCAATAGCTTGTAAAAAGCAAAAGCTTATTTCCTTTTAAATCCTGAATACGCTTGGTATCGGAGGCTAAATCTAAAGCCTTTGGGTCTATATCGTCATTTAAAATCCAACGGATAAACTCAAACGGAAGATTTTCCATAATTATCTCAACATTATATTCATTTTCAAGGCGGTATTTAAGAACATCAAACTGGAGTACCCCTACAACGCCTACGATAACCTCTTCCATTCCCGCGTCAAGCTCTCTGAAAATCTGAATAGCTCCCTCCTGAGCTATCTGATTTATTCCCTTAATAAACTGCTTGCGTTTCATTGTATCTTTTTGACGTACAAGACAGAAATGTTCGGGCGCAAATGTGGGAATACCCTTATATTTTACTTTGCGTTTGGCGGTACAAACAGTATCTCCTATCATAAAAATTCCCGGGTCAAATACACCGATAATATCACCCGCGTATGCCTCATCTATTACTTCTCTTTCCTGCGCCATAATTTGTTGAGGTTGAGAAAGGCGCATTTTCTTTTCTCCCTGAAGATGGTAAACTTCCATATCCTTTTCAAATTTACCTGAACAAATCCGCATAAAAGCAATCCTGTCTCTGTGTGCTTTATTCATATTCGCCTGGATTTTAAAAACAAAGGCTGAAAAATCGGAGTCAGTTTCGACTATACCATCTTCGGTTTCACGGGGAGTCGGAGGCATAGTCAGCTTTAAAAATTGTTCGAGAAAAGGCTCAACACCAAAGTTTGTCAGAGCAGAGCCAAAAAAAACAGGAGTTAGAGTACCGTTTCTCACTAAATCAATGTTAAATTCATCCCCTGCGCCGTCAAGTAACTCAATTTCATCGAGTAAATTCTGTTTTTTATCCTCAAGCAAATCGTCAAGACGTTTATCCCCGATAGGGATAATTTCTTCTTCTACCTCTTTTTGACCGTTGTTAGCCGTAAACGCAAGTACGGATTCAGACTCTCTGTCATAAACTCCTTTAAATTCTTTTCCCGAGCCAATCGGCCAGTTCATCGGGCAAGTATTAATTCCCAAAACATTTTCTATATCTTCGAGCAAGTCAAACGGACTTTGAGCGTCTCTGTCCATTTTGTTAATAAATGTAATAATCGGAATATGTCGCATTACACATACTTTAAAGAGCTTTTTAGTTTGGTTTTCGACGCCTTTTGACGCGTCAATTACCATTACGGCAGAGTCGGCTGCCATTAAGGTTCTGTAGGTATCCTCGGAGAAATCCTGATGTCCCGGAGTATCGAGAATATTAATACAATATCCGTTATATTTAAACTGTAAAACAGAAGAGGTAACGGATATTCCTCTTTGTTTTTCTATTTCCATCCAGTCAGAAACGGCGTGTTTTGCGGTTCTTTTACCTTTTACAGAACCGGCAAGATTTATAGCGCCTCCGTAAAGAAGAAGTTTTTCCGTGAGAGTTGTTTTACCCGCGTCGGGGTGAGATATTATTGCAAATGTTCTTCGTTTATCTATTTCTTCTCTTAATGTACTCATATATTCCTCCAATATCGAATAAACACCATAGTATTTTACTATTTTTGCCTTATATATGTCAATAATTACAACTAAATTTTAAGAAGATAAAATAATTCTAATTTTACACTTGACAAAATTGTAAATATATTGTAATATATCTGTAACAAAATGATTTTTCCTATTTTTTCATATACCTTCCAAATTTGGGGCAGAGACAGATGTTTCTGCCTCACCCCATTTTATATGCATTTTTTGTTGTTAAGAGTGATTATATGAGTAATTCTATCGGCATATATATACATATTCCTTTTTGTCAAAGCAAATGCCCATATTGCGATTTTTTCAGTATGCGCAAAAAATCAGACGACTATAATAATTATGTAAAAATTTTAAAAGAAAAAATCAAATATTGGAGCAAAAAAATAAATAAAACCGTTGATACAGTTTATTTTGGCGGGGGAACTCCAAGCGTTATAGGTTCTGATTTGATTTGTGAAATATTGCAATGTATAAACGAAAACTTTAAGTTGAATAAAAATTCTGAAATTACTATGGAGGCAAACCCGGCCTCGGGGAAATTTTTTGATTTTAATAACGCTAAAAAATACGGGGTCAATCGTATATCTTTAGGACTTCAATCGGCAAATTCTGATGAGCTTAAATTACTCGGAAGGTTGCATTCTTTGAAAGACGTTGAAAATACAATAGAGTTGATTAGAAAATCGGGTATAAATAACATTTCGCTTGATGTTATGCTTGGAATACCGACGCAAACTATTGAGAGCCTTAAAAATACACTTGATTTTTGTATAAATTCAGACGTACAGCATATTTCCTCCTATATTTTAAAGATAGAAAAAAACACGGTTTATTATAAAAAAAGAGAAAATTACAATTTTCCCGATGATGATTTAACTTCGGATTTATATTTGTTCTCTGTAAAATATCTGAATGAAAATGGATATAATCAATATGAAATTTCAAATTTTTCAAAAGAAGGATTTGAAAGTAAACACAATTTAAAATATTGGAACTTAGAAGATTATCTCGGAATCGGACCTTCCGCACATTCATTTATTGATAAAAAAAGATTTTACTATGAAAGAAGTATTAATGATTTTAAAAACGATATTATCATAAATGACGGAAACGGAGGAAATGAAGAAGAATATATTATGCTTCAGTTAAGGCTTAAAAGCGGTCTTGATATTAAAAAATTTGAAGAAGCTTTCGGGCATAAGCTGTCAAAAAGCTTCTTCAATAAAGTTAATCTATATAAAGAATCGGGTTTTATAAATTATACAGATAATAAAGTTACCTTTACTCCTAAAGGATTTCTGGTATCAAACGCAATTTTAGCTGAATTAATTTAATAATAAAATCTTATAAATTTCATCGTATATAAATCGCAGGCTGTCACATCGTTGGTGTCCATTTCATTTAAAAGCAGATAGTTTTGGGCAACGGCTAAGAGATAGCCTGTTTTTGACTGAAGATTATCGCTTCCGATAAGAAAGTCAATCGTAACTCTTCTTCCGATTTGTGTTTTAATAAAACCGTTTAGATATTGAATACTTTCTCTTGTAACCTCTGTAGGAATTAATAAATCCGAAGTGATTCCACTTCTGTCTGTTATCGCATTATTTCTTCTTTCATCTTCTTCTATTTCTTGATTAACTACCGCCGGAGTCGGATATTCTTCACTTTCTTCTCTCGTAATCGGCTTATACATTTCATCTATATCACCCATTATAGGACTTGAATTTGAGAACGGAGTCTCATTCGTAGCTGTCTGTAATGCCTGATTTCGCTGAGGGTCTGTATAAGGCGGACGGCTGTTAATAAATTCCTCATAAGTCAGAGCGGGAAATGGTGCGGGAATTACATTACTCACACATTGTCCTCCAAGACATCTGTTTAAGTTGTAAATATCATTAAGGTCTATACTGTTATTTCTGTTTGCTACAGTATGTCTGTTTTCTTCTGCCATAATTACCTCCGTTAAGTATCTTTGTAGGCTTCGGTAGGGGCATAGAAACAATGCTTCCCTATCCTGTTGTATATAATTCCAATGTTAGACGGAAAAAAGTTTGGACATTGGGAAGAATAAGGATTAAAGAAAAACAGGGAATTACCGACAGAAGCAGAACGGTTTCCTGATAAGGCCCAGTCAGCTATTTCATAATGAATATCCGTAGGGTTCATATTATATATGTTTTGAGTGTTGTTTTCAGTTTCTGTACAGGTAAATTGGTCCGGCTGTAAAATAATAGCACGGACATTTCCGCCGTTTGAAACACGGGCAAACTCGCCGTTTTCCGCATTAACTCTGTTCATAATAACGGAAGCAACAGCCCGCATTCCCTCTTCTCCTTCGCCTCCCGCTTCACACATTATTAAACGGGCAAACAATTCTCTATCTGTAAATGCCAATTTTATCACCGCCTATGTTCAATTTATAATATGCAAAAAAGTAACACTTGACAAAACTAAATTTTACAAGTAAAATCTATTTGGTAATATGAATACGGAGACGTATCGAAGTGGTCATAACGGGGCTGACTCGAAATCAGTTAGGGAGCAATCCCCCGCGAGTTCGAATCTCGCCGTCTCCGCCAAAAAAACAGAACGCCTTAGCGTTCTGTTTTTTATATAGGCGAGATTCGAAGCCGACCGTTAAGAAAATCGTCCTGCGGACGATTTTTAGGGAGGAGCGTTGATGAAACATTTCCACAAAACGTGAACACAAGGTTCGAGATTGAGGTTTTTTATTATATGATGTCTCGCCGTCTCCGCCAAAAAAACAGAACGCATTAGCGTTCTGTTTTTATATAGGCGAGATTCGAAACCGGCAATAATATTATTGATATGTAATTTGTCATTTTTGAAAATTTTTTGTCATAAGATTTCATTTATAAAAATATAGTATAAAATTTATTAGAAAAATGTGTTCAATTTTAATTATTTGTTCAATAAGTTTTTATTAAATTTCATTGATTATTTAGTAAAAATATGGTATATTTATTTATATTGTAATTATATTTTGCAATTTATGAGTTATAAAAATTCATTTTAAGAGGGATAACTTATGGCGAAGGAAATTTTAAACGCTATTTATAATGCGGAAGAAGAATGTAAAGCCCGTGAAAATGATGCTAATTTAAAAGCGCAGGAACAAATCGATAAAGCAAAGAAAGACGCGGACGAGCTTATTAAAAAAGCCGAAAATAACGCTTTAAATGAAGCTGATGAATTGCTTGATAAGGCACGTTTGGATTCTGATAAAGAACTTGAAAACGCAAAGAAAGAGGCTTCCGAAAAGTGCTTGTTGATTTCTGAAACCGCAAGTAAAAACAGAGAAAATGTAATTAATCTTGCTGTTAATATGCTGTTGAATTAAACTTTTGTTAAAAAGTGTGGTGATACTGATTGGCAAAATTAAAAATGAAAAGAGTACGCATTGTCGCCCTGAGAGAGGACAGAAAAAGACTTCTTGAACATCTTCAGGACAGCGCGCTCATTCAGATTAAAAAAGTTAAAAAAAATGAAAAGGGCTTTTCAAATGTTGACGTCACCTCTCAAATGCAGGTTTTTGAAAGAAACGTTGCGCTTACAGAGCAGGCTTTGAAAATTTTAGACGACTATTCGAGAGAAAAGAAAAGTATGCTCTCTTCTTTTTACGGCAGAAAAGAAATTGACCCTGACGATATAGGAGTTATCGCCTCAAAATCAGGTGAGATTATTGAAATTTGCCGTAAAATAAACGACTTAAATAAAACTATAATAGAAAATTCTTCGGAACAGGTTAGGATAAGCACCTCGCTTTCTCAGCTTGAGGTATGGAAAAACCTGGATATTCCTATCAATACAAGTGATACTAAGTCAACGGCTGTTTTCATCGGTTCTTTACCGATGAAATATAGTGAAAATGAACTTTCACAAAAAATAACCGCTGAAAATCCAAAGCTTGAATTTGAGTTTGAAATACAGCATACGGAAGATACAATGACTTGTATTGTGCTTTTTGCGCCTGTTTCTCAAAAGACCATGGCTGAAGACGTTCTTAGAAATCTCGGATTTTCAAAGCCGATGACTTTAACCGCTCATACTCCAAAAGTAAAAACGGAGCGTTTAAAAGCTAAAAGTAAAAAGCTTTTTGAGGAAAGTGAAAAAGCAAAGGAAAACATAATTTCTTTTGCTTCAAGGCGTGATGAAATAAAGGTAACGCAGGATTATTTCAGAATCAGGGCGGATAAGTACAACGTCATAAACGAGCTTGAACATACAAGACACGTTTTTGTTATTAACGGATACATTCCAGAGGAGGATTTAGATAAGCTTGAGGCTCTCTGTAACAGAGTATCCACCTGTTATATTGAATCGGAGGACGCCAACGAGGAGGCGCCTGTCAAGCTTAAAAACAATCGATTTTCTGCTCCCGCACAAGGTATTCTTACGATGTACGCCGCGCCCTCTCACGCAGACGTTGACCCTACCCCGCTGCTTGCGTTCTTTTTCTATTTTTTCTTTGGTATGATGTTTTCGGACGCGGGTTACGGATTGTTGATGGTTATAGCAATCGGGTTTGTTCTTAAAATTTTTAAACCCGACGATAATATGCGCAGGAATTTAAAGCTATTCCAATACTGCGGAATTTCCACATTTGTATGGGGGCTTATATTCGGCAGTATATTCGGAGACGCTCCCGCGGTGCTTTATAATCACTTTACAGGCGCAAATATTACAATGACGGATATTTTGCCGTGGCCTACGCTTGACCCGCAGAAAGACGCTCTTATGCTGATGGTTATTTCAATTGCGTTCGGACTTGTGCATATACTTGTCGGAATGGGATGTAAATTCTACATATGTTTAAAACAGAAAGATTACGGCGGAGCGTTTTTGGATACGGGATTATGGATGCTTTTGCTTTTGGGCCTTGCTGTTCTGGCAGTAGGAATTGCTGTCGGACCGCTGTTTCTCTACATCGGCGCAGGAATTGCTATCGCTTGCGCTGTAGGACTTGTTCTTACTCAAGGCAGAAGTAAAAAAGGTTTTGGAAAGGTTATCGGAGGTTTGGCATCTCTTTATGATATAACAAGCTATATAAGCGACCTTTTAAGCTATTCAAGACTTTTGGCTTTAGGACTTACTACCGGCGTTATGGCGCAGGTGTTCAATATGCTCGCCACAATGTTCGGAACAAACATTGCAGGCAGTGTAATAATGGTTATTATTCTTATTATAGGTCACGCAATAAATATAGGACTTAACGCTTTAGGCTCATATGTACACACAATGAGACTTCAATATGTTGAAATGTTCAGTAAGTTTTACGAGGGCGGCGGAGAAGAATTTGAGCCGTTTTCGCTTAAAAGTAAATATATAAAAATTAAGGAGGACAAATAAAATGTTTGAAAATGGTATGTTTTTCGCGCTTGTAGGTGCTTCTATCGCAACCGCGCTCGCGGGATTTGGCTCGGCAAAAGGCGTTGGCGGCGCCGCTCAGGCGTCTATGGGTGTTTTGTCGGAGGATTCTTCAAAATTCGGTAAAATGCTTGTTTTAACACTTCTTCCGGGTACGCAGGGACTTTACGGCTTTATCGTAGGATTTCTTATTCTTGTTAACTGCGGTGTATTAGGCGGAGCCGTTCCGACAGTTGCTCAGGGACTTGCTTTTTTAGGAGCTTCTCTTGCTATCGGTATAGGCGGTATGGTCTCCGGATTTGCTCAGGGAAAAGCGGCAGTTTCCGGTATCGCGATGAGCGCTAAAGACGACCGGAATTTCTCTAAAGCTATGGTATCGGTAACACTGGTTGAGATTTATGCTCTGCTCTCATTTATCGTATCTCTGCTTGTAGTTATTTCTGTTCCTGCTTTAAGCATTTAATCTTTATAAATGAAAGGCGGTGTCTGTATGAACGGTGGCGAAAAAATTTTAAACCGAATTAAGGCAGACTGCGATAAAAAAATTAATGAGATACTTTCAAAGTCAGATGAAGAATGCTCAAAAATTCTTTCGCAAGCTGAAATACAGGCGGAAAAATCCTCAAAAGCTGTTTCTGAGAAAACAAGTGTTAAACTAACGCAGATTAAGAACACGTCAAAAAGCCGTTCACAGCTTGAAATCAGAAATGCAATTTTAAAACAGCGTCGAAATGAGATTGACAAAACTATAGATGAAATAAAAAATTACTTATTGGAATTAGATGATAAAAATTATTTTTCATTTATATATAAGCTTGCTGAAACCTTAAAAGGAAAAGAAGGAGTTATCTTTTTAAACAGTAATGATTTAAAAAGACTTCCGTCAGATTTTGATACGCAAATCAAAAAGTCAGGACTTAATGCAACTGTAAGTAAAAATTCTGCGGATATTGTTGGCGGTTTTATATTAAAAAGCGGTGATATAGAGGAAAATATGGCGTTTGACGCCCTTATAATGTCTAAACGCGATATACTTGAAGATATGATAAACCGCGAGCTTTTTAAATAGGAGGGTTCTATGGGTTTATCATATGAATTTTCCGTTGGTTCCGTAAGAGCAAAAGAAAAAAATATGCTCAACTCATCTGATATTGAACAGATGTTATCATATAACAATACAGGTGATTTAGCGCGTTATTTAAGCGATAAGGGCTATGGCGACGGTGAAACAGTTGACGAAATTTTAAAAAGCCATACAAATGAGGTCTGGAAATATTTAGAAAGCATAACCCCAGATCTCAGTATATTCAATCCGTTTTTTATAGAAAACGACGCGCATAATTTTAAGGTTGTTCTTAAAGGTATTATGTCGGGAAGAAAACGCGAGGAACTTTTTCTAAAGCCCTGTACAATTGATACCGACATAATGAAAAACGCGGTAGAACATAAAAAATTCACTCTTCTCCCCGACTGGATTAGTAAGTCTGCTGAACAGGCATATGAGATTATAACTCATAAAACCGACGCTCGTGAAAGTGACGCTGTTATTGATAGGTCCGCTATGGAGCATATGCTGGAGTTGTCAAAAGAGTTCGGCTCTGAATTTTTAAGAGAGTATTTTAATACAGTTGTATTTTATAACAATATTAAAATTGCTATAAGAAGCTCAAAGACTAAGGTTGACTCGGATTTTTTAAACAAAGCTCTTTGCAATGTAAATGATTTTAAAAAGGACCGTGTAATTTCAGCCGTTTTAAAGGGAAGCGAGTATCTTTTGGACGAGCTTTCAAAATTCAGCGAGTACGACTGTAAAACTGCAATAGAAAATTACAGGCTTTCCCCTTCTTCATTTGAGAAATTTGTAGATGATAAGCTTATTAAATCTGCAGTTGAAAGCTGTAAAAGAGCCAGCGAAGGTCCTGAACCGCTTATCGGCTATTATTTAGGTTTCGAGGCCGAAAAGAAAGTTATTCATATTATCGAAAGCGGTATAAGAACCGAAACGGATAAAGAAATTATCAGAGAAAGGTTGCGTGAGATTTATGGCTAAAAATATTGCCGTTATCGGCGATAGCGAGAGCATAAAGGGATTTTCCGCAATCGGACTTGATATTTTCCCCTGCGACAGCTTTGAGGAGGCTTCTCATCAATTGAGAAATATTGCCGACAGCGATAATTATTCCGTTATTTATCTTACGGAAGAAGTTTTTAATCACACGGAGAAGGAACGCGAAAGATACGAGGAAAGAATTTCTCCTGCTATAATTCCTATTCCGGGTGTAAAAGGAAATAAAAACACAGGTACAAAGCGACTGTCATCATTTGTGGAAAAGGCAGTCGGTTCAGATATAATTTAAGCGCAGATGTCCCCGCCTCTTAGGTGGGTTCCATATCAGACTTTCAGCGGAGGATATTATCCCTGCTGAAAGTCTGAGGAGCTAACGCTCCATTGCGCAGGTTGCAATCGTTCGCAAGCTCTGCTCTTTGCAGGCAAAGAAGAGTGTTGCGCTCCAATTTAAATCTTCAATAATTGAGGTGTATGCTTTGAAATCAGGTACTATTACAAAGGTTGCGGGTCCTCTCGTTATAGCTGAGGGTATGCGCGACGCAAATATGTTTGACGTTGTACGCGTCAGCGAGCAACGTCTTATCGGTGAAATTATAGAAATGCACGGCGACAGAGCTTCTGTTCAGGTTTATGAAGAAACCTCGGGCCTTGGCCCGGGAGAAAAGGTTGAGTCCACAGGTATGCCTCTCTCTGTTGAGTTAGGACCGGGACTTATAGGCTCAATTTATGACGGAATCCAACGTCCTCTTAATGAAATAATGAAGGTTGCGGGAACTAACCTGAAAAGGGGCGTAGATGTTCCCTCGCTTGACCATAATAAAAAATGGAAATTTACCCCTTCTGCCAGCATCGGAGACAAGGTTAATTCGGGTGACGTTATCGGCACGGTTCAGGAAACAAGCGCTGTACTCCATAAAATACTCGTGCCTAACAAGATAAGCGGAACAATCGAAAGCATAAAAGAGGGAGAATTTACAATTGACGAGGTTGTTGCTACAGTTAAAACAGATAACGGTGCAGAGGATATAAAAATGTTCGTTACCTGGCCTGTAAGAAACGGCAGACCGTATAAAAAGAAATTATCCCCCGATATTCTTTTGACGACAGGTCAGCGGCCGATAGACACTCTGTTTCCGCTTGCTAAAGGCGGTGTAGCCGCTGTTCCGGGACCGTTCGGTTCGGGTAAAACCGTAGTTCAGCATCAGCTCGCTAAATGGGCGGCAGCGGATATTATCGTTTATATCGGCTGTGGTGAACGCGGTAACGAAATGACAGATGTTCTGAATGAATTTCCCGAATTAAAGGACCCAAGAACAGGAAATTCCCTTATGGAGCGTACGGTTTTAATTGCAAACACCTCCGATATGCCTGTTGCCGCCAGAGAGGCGTCCATATATACAGGAATTACAATTGCTGAATATTTCAGAGATATGGGATATACTGTAGCGTTGATGGCGGATTCCACATCACGTTGGGCGGAAGCACTTAGAGAAATGTCGGGCAGACTTGAAGAAATGCCTGGCGAGGAGGGCTATCCTGCATATTTAGGAAGCCGTCTTGCGCAATTTTACGAAAGAGCGGGACGTGTAATTGTAAACGGTACGGAAGATACCGAGGGAGCGCTTTCCGTTATCGGCGCTGTTTCGCCTCCCGGAGGAGATATTTCAGAGCCTGTATCGCAGGCAACTTTAAGAATAGTAAAGGTGTTCTGGGGACTTGACGCTAATCTCGCGTATAAACGCCACTTCCCCGCTATTAACTGGCTGACAAGCTATTCATTATATACCGACCAGCTTGAAAATTGGTACAAGGAAAACGCGGCTCCCGATTTTATGGAACTCAGAGGAAGAATGCTCGCGTTATTGCAGGACGAGGCGGAATTAGAGGAGATTGTAAACCTTGTCGGAATGGACGCTCTTTCCGCTCCCGACCGATTAAAGCTTGAATCCGCACGCTCTATTCGTGAGGACTACCTGCATCAAAATGCTTTTGACGCTACAGATACATATACTTCGCTTAAAAAGCAGGTTCTTATGATGAGAACCATTTTAAGCTACTATGACAAAGCGTTAGACGCGCTTAATAAGGGCGCAGATATTGAACTGCTTGTAAATATTCCCGTGCGTGAACGAATCGGTCGTTTTAAGTATGAGGAAGAAAATAATGTTGATAATGAGTATGAGTCAATTCAATCACAGCTTAACAGTGATATTGATGATGTTCTGAAAAGGAGTGATGACTGATGCCTAAAGAATACCGTACAATACAAGAGGTAGCAGGTCCTCTTATGATGGTTAGTGATGTTGAGAACATCAAATATGACGAACTCGGTGAAATTGAACTTCCGAGCGGAGAAACGAGAAGATGTAAGGTGCTTGAGGTTGACGGCAATAACGCGCTTGTTCAGCTTTTTGAGTCAGCCTCGGGAATTAATCTCGCAGATTCTAAGGTTAGATTTCTGGGACGTTCTATGCAGCTTCCCGTATCGCCCGATATGCTTTCGAGAGTTTTTGACGGACTTGGTAATCCTATAGACGACGGTCCCTCGCTTATCCCCGAAAAAAGACTTGATATTAACGGAACGCCTATGAACCCCGCGGCAAGAAATTATCCGCAGGAATTTATACAAACGGGTGTTTCGGCAATTGACGGACTTAATACGCTTGTAAGAGGCCAAAAACTGCCAATTTTCTCCGCGTCTGGTCTTCCCCACGCGCAACTCGCCGCACAGATTGCGCGTCAGGCTACCGTTAGAGGAAAGAATGAGCAGTTCGCTGTTGTTTTCGCAGCTATGGGTATAACCTTTGAGGAATCTAATTATTTTATAGAGTCGTTTAAAGAAACGGGGGCAATTGACAGAACAGTTATGTTCGTAAACCTCGCCAACGACCCTGCTATTGAACGTATTGCAACTCCGAGAATGGCGCTTACCGCGGCTGAATATTTAGCTTTTGATTTGGGTATGCATGTTCTGGTAATTATGACTGATATTACTAACTACGCCGACGCTCTTCGTGAGGTTTCCGCGGCGCGCAAGGAGGTTCCCGGACGCAGAGGATACCCGGGATATATGTATACAGACCTTGCGACCCTATATGAACGTGCGGGACGATTAAGAGGAAAAGACGGTTCAATTACACTTATTCCTATCCTTACTATGCCTGAGGACGATAAAACTCACCCCATTCCCGACCTCACAGGATATATAACAGAGGGACAGATTATTTTATCTCGTGAGCTTTACAGAAAAGGCGTTATACCGCCTATCGATGTTCTGCCGTCGCTTTCAAGACTTAAAGATAAGGGTATAGGTCCCGAGCGTACGCGTAAAGACCACGCTGCAACAATGAACCAGCTTTTCGCCGCTTACGCAAGAGGTAAAGACGCAAGAGAACTTATGGTAATTCTCGGTGAGGCGGCGCTTACTGAAATGGATAAAAAATACGCTGAATTTGCCGAAGCGTTTGAGAAAGAGTACGTGTCGCAGGGATATGACGTTAACCGCACTATCGAAGAAACTCTTGATATAGGCTGGAAATTACTTGAAATTTTACCGAGAAGTGAGCTTAAACGTATTAAGGACGATATGCTCGATGAATTTTACGGCAAACAATAAGTTGAAGGTGCTATTATGGCAGTAATGAATGTTAATCCAACGCGAATGCAGCTTACCAAGCTAAAAAAACAACTTACCACTGCTGTGCGCGGACACAAAATGTTAAAAGATAAGCGTGATGAGCTTATGCGACAGTTTCTTGACCTCGTGAGAGAAACACGGGATTTACGAAACAAGGTTGAAAGAGAGCTTAAAAATTGCAACTCCCATTTTGTAAACGCAAGCGCCGTTATGTCCAAGGAAGCCTTAGACGCCTCGCTTATGTCGCCCAAACAGCGCATTAATATTGAGGTTAAAACAAAAAATGTTATGAGCGTTGAGATACCCGAGTATGAGTACAGCGCACGGACAAGCGATGAGGGCGATATGTTTCCGTACGGATTTGCTTTCACCTCATTTGAGCTTGATGACGCTGTTACATCTCTTAACAATGTTTTACCCGATATGATAAAGCTTGCTCAGTTTGAAAAAAGCTGTGAGCTTATGTCGGCAGAAATTGAAAAAACAAGACGAAGGGTTAATTCTCTTGAACACGTTATGATACCACGATATCAGGACACAATTAAATACATTGCTATGAAGCTTGAAGAAAATGACAGGAGCAGTCGAACAAGGCTTATGAAAGTTAAAGATATGCTTTTGGACAAGGCTCATAATTATTCAGGCAAACAGTAAAAAATGGGAAGACAGTTAATTTGCATTAATTCTGTCTTCCCTATTTTTTTAATCATTTCACTTTTGTGTAAACACTGTTGCTGTAAACACTGTAAATTGTTTTTTTATCAACCGTATTAAATGAACGAACTCTGAAATAATATTTTTTGCCCGATTTTAAATCTTTAATTTTTACTTTGCTCTTTCCTTTAAAGTTAACGGTTACAGTTTTCGGGTTAGCAAAGGATTTCTTTCTTGAATACTGAACCTCATATCCCTTGGTTTTAGATTTTTTTGCTGTCCATTTTACAGTCGCACTTGCCTTTGAATTTGATACGGCTTTTTTTATTTCCACTTTTTTATATTTTGTATAGAAAGTTGTATCATCGTATCCACTGTAGTAGCCTTTATTCTTTACAATTCCATATGCTCTTACCGCATAGGTGTACTTTTTTCCCTGTTTAAGTGAATTTATTTTGTAGTTGGTTGAAATTGTGCTTGACACCTTTTTATAATTGTCGCCCGTTTTTTTGTAAATAATATATTTTGTTGCTCCCTTCGATTTATTCCAGCTTAGTTTTGCGTAATTATAACCTTTGGAAACTTTAAGAGAAGTAACTTTAGCGGGTTTTATGATAAATTGGAATGTTTTTGTTTCAAGATAATTTGAGTTTTCATCAAAACGAACTATTTTAATGGTTGCTCTTCCCTGCTTTTTATTTTTATAATAAAAGGTTTTATAATCAGTATTTTCTTTCATCAGGGTTTTACCGTCATAAATTTTAAAATCGGGTTTTATTGCAGAGCCGGTATATTCATAAGATTTTTTTAGGCCCTTTGCAGTAAGCTTTGAATCTTCTTTTTTATAATCATAAAAATTATTATAGCATACATTCGTATCAAAGACATTACCGTTTAAAGTTAATGAAGATGAAAACTGCCATATATCAGCATATGTATTATTGAACATACGCTTTTTTACTGTAGTATTAAGCGAGCTCGTATAGGGCCACTGCGCATACCAGATTTTTATTCCGTTATTTTGTAAATCGGTAAGATTAAGATGGTTTTTAAAATAGTTTAAGGACGAATAAACAACGGGAATATATCCATAGTCTTTTATTTTTGAGCAGAATTTCTTAACGCTTTTATTAAGGTCCGATTTTGTAATATATCCTTTTGCTATTGCGTCTTTTTGCGACTGGTCCTCAATATCATAAGCAACTTGGATTGTATTTTTATCTTTACAATAATTGCCCAAGGCTTCAAGCTCTGAATTTGTCCATTCAGCGCAATCTTTAACGTCTTCTGTATCATATACATAAGAATAAACGTAAACGCCGAACTCAATACCGTTTTCAACACAGCCTTTTATATTCTCTATAAATCTTACGTCAAGATGGCCTCCGTCTTCCTTGTAGTAACCGAGCCTTATGAACATAAACTCAACGCCCTCTTTTTTGATTTTATCAAAATTGAGCTCGCCGTTAAATGTAGAAACATCTACTCCGTAGTGAAAATCATTATTTTTCTTTATTGACTTGAATGTTGTAGCCCCAACCGTTATTGAAGAAACTAAAATCAGCGTTACCAAAACGACCGAAACGATTGAAAGTAATTTTTTTCCTTTTTTCATAATTTATCCTCTTACTTTACCTTTACGTTTAAAACTTTACTGTACGTGCTGTAAACTTTATCTAAATTAATATCTTCGTCCATCTCGTTAAATGCGCGTACTCTAAAATAATACTTCTTGCCTGATTTTAATTTACTGAATGTCGAGCGCTTTCTGGTTATTCCGTTAATTATTCTTTTTTTAGCCTTTTTGAAACTGCTGTTTGTGGCATATTGTATTTCATATCCTGTACAGTTTTCTTTTTTAGACACCCATTTTACAGTAACTGATTTTTTTGCGTTCGATGTGACGTAATCAATTGTTAATTTTGGATATTTTGTATGACCTAAAAACGCGGTGTACTTACTGTAATATTTCTTGCCATTTTTATCGTAAACAGCGCGTATTTTCATATCATACATTGTGCCTGACTGTACGTCTGAATTTGTATATGAGTTGGTTTTTACCGTGTCAATTAAATTATATTTTCCGTCGTTTTCATCAAGCTGATATATTTCATAATAGCTTGCTCCCTTTGACTTATCCCAGCTTATACCTACCTTATTGAGGTAGCTTTCGGTTTCAATATTTTGCGGAGTTCTCGGCTTAACATCAAAGAAAAACGTTTTTGTTTCAAGGTACTTTGAATTTTTATATCTTATAACTTTCAGCTTTGCTGTTCCCGCTCTGTCATTTCTAAAATAAGCGAGTTTATAATCTTTCCCCTTTTTGAGAAGAGTTGAACCGTTATATACTTTAAATGCCGACGGTTTTACTGTTTCCTTATTAAGAGAATAAACTTCTTTTAGTTCTTCTACCTTGATATTTGAGTTTTCTTTACTGTAATCGTAAAAATTATCATAGCATACATTTGTATCAAAGCGTTTTCCGCCAACGGTCAAATAATCGGAAAACTGCCAAACATCGGCAGTTTCACCGTTATACATTTCCTTTTCTACGGTAGTATCGAGGTGATTGTAATAAGGCCATTGAGCGTACCAGATTTTATAATCCTTATCCTGAAGTTTTGAAATATCAAGATATTTTTCAAAAAAGCTTTGAAAAGAATAAACTACGGGAACATATCCGTATCCCTTTATTTTATCGCAGAATTTGCATACGTTTTTTAAGAGATTGTTTTTAGATATTTTTTTCTTTGAAACCGCCTTTGATTGTACGGAGTCCTCAATATCGTACGCAACTGGAATTATCTTTTTGTTTTTACAGTAGTTGCCCATAGAACTTAACTGTTTATGTACCCATTTGGCGCATTTTTTGGTATCATCCGCTTTGTAAACATAAGAATATACATAAATTCCAAATTCAATTCCGTTTTCAGCACATTTTTTTACATTTTCTTTAAAACGAACATCCAGATGACCGCCTTCGCTGTCGAACCAGCCGACGCGTATAAACGCGAATTCAACACCGGCATTTTTAATTTTAGTCATATTAAGACTGTTGTTCCATGTTGAAACGTCCAATCCGTAGTGAAAATCATAATTCTTTTTTATTGAGGATAGCGCTACTGAATTTGCGGGGATTGCGCTAAAAATCAACATAATAATCAGCAATAATGTTACTGAAATTTTTCTAAAATTTTTCATTTTTCATTCCCTTCTTCCAAAACTCAATTTTAATTATACATTAAATTACATTTCTTAACAATATGAATAAAAAATTACCAAAAATTTTCAGTATAAATTTGCAATTTAAAGGTATTTATTATATAATATGGACAAGTATATTTTTGTTTACTTAATCGGTGATATTTATGTTTACGTTTACAATTGAAAACTCCGAGCTTTTAAACGATTTCTATCAGGAGTTGAAGAATTATGTACGCAGTCTTTACGGATTTACCGCAAAATTTCTTATAAATCCCACGCTTATGGAGGAATATAAGGAACAGGAAAAACTAACTTTGATTCTTTTAAACAAAAGTATTTATCAGAATATTTTTAATATGATGGCTCAGCTTGACAACAATATGTTTTTTTCCTCTCTTTCTTGTCTTGAAAACGCTCTATATAACATAAGACTGTTCAATGTCCTTAAAATCAATAAAAACAATCTTTATAAATATATGACTGACGAGTATTTCGACCTCAAAAAGTGCGAGGAAATTATAGATAAAAATACCGACATTGAGAAAAGAAACGAATTTTCTGTCAGGGATTTTTATAAGGAAGTAAAAAATACGAACAGATTTGCTGATATAAAGGCTATTATGCCTCTACAAATACATAACGGAAATCTTTATATGGGACTTTCTAACGGAAATGAGCTAAGCGATAAGTTACAGGATAAAATAAGAGGATATATAATTTCAATGTACAGAGCGTTAAGCGCTCACAACCAACTTTTCTTTAACGGCGGAATAGATGAAGACGCCGAAGAAACCGAGGGTAGAATTTACAGAAAATTTATGGAATATGTAAGAACTTACGCTTGATGCAGTTTTTCACCTTTTTTCATAGCGGTATGCTCGGCTGATATTTCTTTATAAAGTTCATAGGAATTATAAAAACGGTTTGTATCTGTTAAAACAGCTTTAAGCTCAACCTTGCATTTCTTTTTATTAAGCATTGATAGAAAACGTTCGAGCGTATTTTCATTTAAACCTGCTATAAACAGCATTTCGCTGTTAAAATCCTCTCCCTCACTCTTCGTTTCGTCTTTGCTTAAATTTAAAAGATATTCAAGCTTATATCCGTAATTCTCTTTTTTTACGTCATTATAGCTTATATTCAGCGAGCGACAGATGTTTTTAATTTTAATTGATTTTTTAATTTCAATGTTATAGAGCAGTAATTCCTGCATATATAATCACCAATTTTATTATAAAAAAAATAACTATTAATGTCAAATAAGCTATGAAGCATTATAATTCATTAAACGAATATTATGTTAATAAATACGGCAAAAAAATTTATAAACTTTCAATAAACGGCGGAATGACTTGTCCGAACCGTGACGGCAAAATTGATACAAGAGGCTGTATATTTTGCAGTAAAGGCGGTTCGGGTGAATTCTCAACAGAATTTAGCTTTGATATAGAAAAACAGCTTGAAAACGCAAAGAAACGTGTAGAGAAAAAAACTAATGACAATTTATATATCGCCTATTTCCAGCCGTATTCAAATACTTACGAAGAATGTGAATATCTACGCGATATTTATTATAAAGCGATTAAGCCTGATTATATTGTCGGTCTGTCCATTGCTACAAGGCCCGACTGCTTAGATAAAAAGATTTTAAAACTTCTTTCCGAAATAAATAAAATAAAACCCGTTAGTGTTGAACTCGGACTTCAGACAATCCACAATAAATCGGCAGAATATATCCGCAGGGGCTATAGCTTGGATATATATGATAAAGCCGTTGAAAACTTACATAAAGAGAATATTGATGTCGTTACCCACGTTATAATCGGACTTCCGTTTGAAAGCGAAGAAATGATTCTTGATACAGTTAAATATGTTGGAAAACGTACAGATGGAATAAAATTACAGCTTTTGCATATCATAAAAGATACAGATTTGGAAACTGAATTTATAAACAAAAAATTTGATGTTTTAACGCTTGAAAAATATACGGACATCATTTGCAGGGCTATTGAACTTTTGCCTGAAAATGTTGTAATACATCGCATTACGGGCGACGGAGATAAACGCGCACTTATAGCTCCTATGTGGAGCGCGGACAAAAAACGCGTGCTGAACTTCATTAACAAAGAGCTTGACAAGAGATGTATAATTCAAGGAATAAATTTTGACAATAGTCAATAAATAAATTTAAGGAGGATTTTTAAAATGCCGGATGTAAAGAAAAATAAGTACTCAGGTACAAAGACAGAAAGAAACCTTATGGCCGCTTTTTCAGGTGAATCAGAGGCGAGAAACAAATACACATATTTTGCCTCTGTCGCTAAAAAAGAGGGCTATGAGCAAATTTCCGCTCTCTTTCTGAAAACAGCCAATAATGAAAAAGAGCACGCTAAAATATGGTTTAAGGAGCTTCAGGGTATCGGAACAACTACCGAAAACCTTTCATCAGCGGCAGACGGTGAAAACTACGAATGGACAGATATGTATGCCGAATTTGCCAAAACCGCCGAGGAAGAAGGTTTTCCCGAGCTTGCGTTCAAGTTCAGAGCCGTTGCGGAAATTGAAAAACAACACGAGGAGCGTTACAGAGCGCTGTTAAAGAATGTAGAAACCGCTCAGGTATTTGAAAAGAGCGAAGTTAAGGTCTGGGAATGCCGTAACTGCGGACATATTGTTGTAGGAACAAAGGCTCCCGAAGTATGCCCCGTATGCGCTCATCCGCAGAGTTTCTTTGAAATTCACGAAGAAAATTATTAATAAAAAATCATTAGCCTCCGACATCTTTGTCGGAGGTTTTTTAGCTTTAAAGATTCATTCCTTTGCTATGAATTTAAATGCATTCTTTTTAGCATACTTTTCGGCAACAGTTCCTTTATAACCCTCAATTGTATTCAAACTTATTGCATTGTATTTATCGCCATACATATTTATTTCTTTGATATTTTCCCAAATATCATTTTTTTGAGAAATTTTATATTATTTCCATTAAAATAATCTACAATTTTCACACTATTGGGAACAATAAAAACCTTTGTTTTCTTCCTACAAGGATATATAATAAGTTGTGTTTTTTTGCTATTGTATAAAACACCGTCTTTTGAACTTTATTTTTTATTATTTTTATAAACCTCCAATTTTTTTAATTTATAACTACTGAATGTATTAAAAACGCTTTCCTCTCCATTGGAATAAAAAGGTGTAGATTTTATTTACAAATTATCTGTTTGTTGTGGTTTATTATAATTATTGCATCCGAAAAGAACTATTAAAATAAATATGGATAACATTAAAATAGATAAAATATTTATTATTTTTTTCATCGCAATAATCTCCTATCTATTGATATATCTATTATTATAGTGTAAAAAAATCAGAAAAAAGTTTCAAGGTATTCCAATTATTTATTTTAAACTTTTTGAAATTTCAGTCTCTAAAATAAAAAACTCCTTATATGATATTACTTTAGATATAACGTCTGTTTTTACTTTTTCCGAGCAAAAACAAGATTATTAGAAACTCCATAGAACCTACAAAATAGTTGCCATAATGACGGTTTTATGATACAATTTAGATGTCAATTTATAGGTGATTTTTATATGTATATTAATTTTCTTTTCTTTGAGGATTTTGAAACACTTGATATTTTCGGACCGATTGAAATTCTGTCAAAAATTGATAACGCTCAACTTAATTTTATCTCATTACAAGGCGGATTTATTAAAAGCGTTCAAGGCTATGAAGTACAGACAACCTCTATCTCGACCATTAATAGAAAATGTGTTTTAGTAATACCCGGTGGTTTAGGAACACGTTCTTTAATCAATAATGACAGATTTATTTCTGTGATAAAAACACTTTGTCAAGATGCGGAATTTGTACTATCTATCTGTACAGGATCAGCTTATTAGCAAAAACGGGGTTGCTTGATAACCATAACGCTACATCTAATAAAAAAGCTTTTGAATGGGTTAGATCCATCTCTAATGATGTAAAATGGATTAGGAACGCTCGTTGGGTAGCTGACGGAAAATATTATACTTCTTCGGGAGTATCGGCAGGAATGGATATGGCCCTTGGATTTATCAGCGACTTATTTGGAAAAGATAAAGCTAATCAAATTGCAAATGATATAGAATATATTTGGAACAGCAACAAAGAAACTAATGTGTTTTAAAGAAGATTTTGAGTGGTACAAAAATAATCTTTACAGCATTTATAATGGCAATCCGTATATGGAGCATATAGACAATAACGTTGTATAATGCAAGCATAATTAATAAGGAAATATTAAATTTACTCGAATCTAAAAATAAAAAGACACCTTTCGGTGTCTTTTTTGGCGCAGAGAGGGTACCTTGTTTTTAAAGAAAACTTCATCTCGCACCTTGTGTTCACGTTTTGGGGAAATGTTTCATCAACGCTCCTCGGTAAAAATGTCCCGCAGGGACATTTTCTTAACCCTCGGTTTCGAATCCCCATCTCCAAAAATATAAAGACACCTTTCGGTGTCTTTTTTTGGCGCAGAGATGGGGATTCGAACCCCAGATACGGCGTTCACCGTATACATGATTTCCAATCATGCTCCTTCGGCCAGCTCGGACATCTCTGCATAACGACCTTGAATATTATATAGCAAGAGACGTAAAAAATCAAGTTTTATTTAAAACTTTTTAAATTTTTATCAAGCGTGTCCGTTTTAGTGACATCAAAATACGCATCAATAATATAATACTTTTCAATCGTCTTTTGTATAAGGAGCGGATTAATATTTGTAACGCTTCCTGCAGGAAGTGTAATGTATAAAATTACGTCTTCTATATTTTTCTCAAGCTTATAATTATCGAGATAAGGTTTTATATTAATTTCTTTAACGCCCTTTTTTTTAGTTTTCTTCTCAACTGAAATTTCTTCTTTGTTAAAAAGTTCATAAACAGTTTTATAAAGCTTGTCCGCCGTAATTTTATCAGATGATATTCTTATTTTAAAAACAGCGTACGCAATCTCTTTCGCCTTCATTTTCGGCTCGGTTACATCAAAAATTTTTATTCCTCTCGGCAGGCTCTCGTTAAGCTTGTCTTTGATTAAATCGTAGCTGTAATCTTCAACAAGACGTATATCCATACATTCTCTTTCGCCCTTAAAACCTAAGGAAAGCGGTAGCGGAAACGTTGCGTACGGGTGAACGTTAAACCCCTCTGTATGCCAGATAGGAATTTTACTTTTATGCAAGGCTCTCAGCATACAACGGTTTAAATCTAAGTGTGAAATATATTTACATTCAAAGTCCTTTGTGAACCAAACTCTAACGTCTTTCAAAACACACGCCTCCCCCATATTTTACCGCTCCGCAATTACTGCATTTTAAACGGCAATGCGGTGTTGTAGTGTTCTGATACGCCTTTTCACATTCTTTTATAAGAAATTTTTTACTGACGCCGTAATCAAGAAAATCCCACGGCAGAATTTCATCAAAACCTCTTTCTCTGCACGCGTAAAAATCGGGGTCGATTCCACATTCATCAAAAAGATTAAGCCAATTTTCAAGCGAAAAACAATCTCCCCACCCGTCAAAGTGAAAACCCTTTTCGTACGCTTTTTCCAAAACCTTGCAGAGCTTTCTGTCGCCTCGTGCAAAGACAGCCTCAATATAGCTTGTGTCAGCGTCGTGATAATTATAATTAATCTTTTTTGTAGAAATTGTTTCCTTTAAATGTTGTTGCTTGTCTTGAAGGGTTTTGCCCGAATTTTGCGCGTACCATTGAAAGGGAGTAAAAGGCTTTGGAACAAAAGAGGCGGTTGAGATTGTAACGGTAACGCCCTTGCCTTTCGCTCTGTTTTCACATCTATAATAAGTATCAACAACCTTTTGAGCAAGATTTGCTATTCCCTCAACATCCTCGTAAGTTTCTGTCGGTAGTCCAATCATAAAATAAAGCTTAACCTTATTCCAACCTGCATTAAAGGCTTTTGAACAGGTTTTTATAAGCTCGTCCTCGAATACATTTTTATTGATAACATCTCTTAATCTCTGCGTACCAGCCTCGGGCGCAAAGGTTAAACCGCTTTTTCTTACGGTCTTTATTTTATCGAGAATTTCATCAGAAAACCCGTCGACGCGAAGCGACGGCAGAGACAGGCTTACCTTTTCTTCTTTTGCCCAGCCGTTTAATTTTTCAAGCAAGTCTGTAATCTGCGTGTAATCACTAGAGCTCAAAGACGATAAAGAAACTTCGTCATAGCCTGTATTATTACATAGGGTGTGACATTGCTCATTTATAACGTCAATAGATTTTTCACGGACAGGTCTGTATAAAAATCCTGCCTGGCAGAAACGACAGCCCCGTATACAACCTCTGAATATTTCGGAAACGGCTCTATCGTGAACAATTTCAATATTCGGTACTACAAAACTATCGGGATAATAGCTATTATCCATATCCGTTATAATGCGTTTTTCAACAATTTTCGGGGCATTATCCTTAGGAGTAAAGCTTTTTATTGTTCCGTCATCGTTATACTCAACATCATAAAGCGCGGGAACATACACGCCTTTAATCTTTGACGCAAGCTTTAAAAATTCAGCTTTTGTTTTATTTTCTTTTTTACATTTTCTGTATAACTCAATAACCTCAAGGTCAACTTCCTCGCCCTCGCCGATAAAGAAAATATCAATAAAATCGGCTAAAGGCTCGGGATTGCAGGTACAGGGACCTCCTGCCACAACAACCTGTTTCAGCTCTTTTCTGTCCCTTGATTTAACGGGAATATTTGCAAGTTTTAACATATTTAAAACGTTTGTAAAGCTTAACTCGTATTGAAGAGTAAATCCTATAAAATCAAAATCAGTTATAGCTTCTCCGCTTTCAAGCGCAAACAGGGGAATATTTTTTTTAATCATTAATTCTTCCATATCAAGCCACGGAGCAAATACTCTTTCGCACCAGATATAGGGAACTTTATTAAAAATACTGTAGAGAATTTTCATTCCGAGATGCGACATTCCTATTTCGTATGTATCGGGAAAACAGAATGCAAATCTTACGTCCACGTCCTTTTTATCTTTTATGACTGAGTTTAGCTCTCCTCCGACATAACGGCCGGGTTTTTGAACCTTAAGCAGTATTTTTTCAACTTCCTTATTAATCATAATTCCTCCGTCAGAGATACTTCTCCTCTCTGATGAATAAAGTTAAGACAAGATATATTCCTATAAAAAGCATTGAAAAATTATATTTAGAATTAAGTAAAATTAAAATCCCAAAGAAAAAAAGCGGTAATGAAGTTATGATTGTTATAATATCCGTTATTTTTGCCGATTTTTCCGAGGAAAAGAAATTAAGTAAAATAAGATATATAAACTGTCCCCCGTCTAAAGATGTCGCGGGGAGCAAATTAAAAAGACCGATGAATAAATTTATATATGCAAATTCAGCATAAATATTAATAAATATTAAATAAAATATTATATTTAGCAAAGGGCCTGCTAAAATTACGGCAATATCTTTAGAAAAGCTTGTATTATATCTTGAACTTTCAATAATTTTAATATTAAACACTTTTATTTCAATTCCTTTCGGAGCAAGGCCGAGAAGTTTCATTACAAAGAAATGTCCGATTTCGTGAATTATTATCGCAATAAAACATAGAAAATATTTTGAAAAATTACTGTTTATAACGACAAAAGCGGCAATAGCAAGCGCGGGAAAAGAAATAGTTAATAAAAAATTATTTATTCTGAACCGCATTTATAAGATTATCTATATTGAAATTCTCAAAAGTTTCAGACATTATAATTTCATTATTAAGATTTTTATCATACCAACTGTAAATTTGAGCATAAAAATCTCCGCCGAATATTTTTAAAAGATAGAGAGAAAAAAGCGCGATTATACAGAGTATAAGCTGAATAATAATCAAAAGCGGTTTGCTTTCCGATTTTTTCTTTTCTTTCTTTTCTGTCTTTTTAGGCGTGTTTTCTTCCTCGTAAACAGGTTTTTCATAATGTACGGGATTATAAACGGGTTTCCAATCATCCTTGAAAATTAATGTTTCGGGATTGTCCATAATATCACCTCAACAAATTGTATGCGAGATGATTTAATTATTTAACCGTTATTGTCAAGTTTTTTAAAATCAGTCTTAGCAAGCTGAAGAAAGAGAATTACAGCTAAAATTAACGAGCTGATTTCGGCAATCGGAAATGACAGCCATACGGTATCTAACTCAAAGAAACGAGAAAGTATAAACGCTACAGGCAATATAAATATAAGCTGACGAGTAAATGAAATTATAAGCGCTCTTATTCCCTTGCCCGTTGCCTGAAACAGAGAAATAAATATTATACCGACCGCGGCAGGCATAAAGCAAAGGCAGATTGTTCTGAATGCGGGAACTCCTGTCGCTATAAGATATTCTTTATCGTTAAACAGAGCAATCAGCTTATCGGGAATAGTTAAAAATAGCGCTGTTCCGATAGCCATAATTACCAAAGCTATTAATATACCGCATTTCATAGCGGAATAAAGCCTTTTTTTATTCTTAGCCCCATAGTTAAAACCCATAACGGGGAGAATACCTTGGTTAAGTCCAAAGCAAGGCATAAATACAAAGCTTTGAAGTTTAAAGTAAATACCGAGTACGGTTACGGCGGATTTATACGCAGACAAAATAGCGTTCATACCGAATATCATAAATGACGCTATACTCTGCATAATTATTGAGGGAAAGCCTACGGCGTAAATATCTTTGACTGTTTTACCGTTTAGTCTAAAGTTTTTAAAGGAAACGTGTATTTTATTCTTTTTCTTAAAAATAACAATCAAAGAGAATACCATTCCGACAAACTGCCCGAAAACGGTCGCAATAGCCGCTCCCATAACTTTCATTTCGGGGAAAGGTCCTATTCCGAAAATAAGCAGTGGGTCAAAAATAATATTTGTAAGCGCTCCGACAAGTTGGAAAAGCATAGGATAAATCATATCGCCTGTCGCCTGTAAGGACTTCTCGATACTGACCTGTATCATACTAAATCCCGAAAGCGTCAGAACGATAGAAAGATACTGTATTCCGTATGTAAGTGTGGCTCCTTTACAGCCAAAAACTAACAGAAACGGCTTGACTGCGAATATTCCGATTATGATAAAAAGAATCCAAGTAAATATTGCAAGAATGATGCCGTGCGTGGCGGCAAGGTCAGCTTCTTTTTGATTGCCCGCTCCGAGTCTGCGTGAAATCAGTGAATTAGTACCGACAGCAGTACCCACAGCAAAACTTACCATCAGCATTTGAAGAGGATAAGCGTAAGATGTAGCCTCCAAAGCTATATCACCGTCCGAGAGATGGCCTACAAAAATACTGTCTACGATATTATAAAGCGCCATAACAGTCATTGAAAATATCGCGGGTAATGCCATTGACATAATCAGAGGGAACATTTTTTCATATCCCATTTTGTTTTCGTTTAATTTTACATTATCGCTCATAAAATTACCTCATCTGTATTTAACTAATTTAATTATTGAAATTATAACAATAAAAAACAATGCTCCCGATAAAGCGCCAAAAAAATCAAGAGCAACGTCCAAAACTTCCGCAGAACGGCCCTTTGAGGCAATTTGGATAAGCTCGTCCGCTACAGCTGTGGAAAGACATACAAACCCACAGGGCATAAGATTTTTTATAATTTTTTTATTATGTGAGTATGAAGTCCACATACTTAAACATCCAAGCAGGGCAAACTCGCAGAAATGCGCGGATTTTCTAATAATATAATCTGTTAAATGTGCGTTTAAACCAACTGCTTTTAAAAAGTTCTGAACAGCTAACAAAACACCTGTGCTTTCTATTGTCGACTGGTCTGCGTTTAGTGTTGAATGCCACCATATAAAACATATGTATAAAGCCGTAATGATTAGCATAACAACAGGATAAATATGATGTTTTTTTGACATATTTTTACTCATTTTTTATACCTCATAACATTATCCATATTATTTTACAATTATTTTTTTTATAAGTCAAATTTATAGGTTGAAAAAATTTACATTATAGTTTATAATATTTTAGTTATAAATTATAAAATTTCATATAAACGGAGTATTTTATGCTTAAATATTTAATTGTTTTTTTAGTTTCAATGGTACCTATTGTTGAACTCAGAGGCGCGTTGCCTATAGGAATAGGAATGGGTATTCCTGCGTGGCAATGTTATATAGTCTGCTGTATCGGAAATATGATACCCGTTCCATTTATCTATTTCTTTGCCAGAAAGATTCTTTTATGGGGTAAGGATAAAAAATATATCGGAAGATTCTTTACCTTTTGTTATGAGAAAGGCGAAAAGGGCGGAAAAAAACTCCAAAATAAAGCAGGCAGGGGACTTTACATAGCTTTACTTCTTTTTGTAGGTATTCCCCTCCCCGGTACAGGCGCTTGGACAGGAACCTTAGCCGCGAGTTTTCTTGATATGGACTTTAAGAAAAGCGTTCTCGCCTGTATGGGCGGAGTTGTTCTTGCGGGAATAATTATGGCGCTGGCAAGTATGGGACTTTTCGGTGCAATCGGAGCATTATTTTAAATTTTTTAGGGCGACTTGTTCGCCCTATACTTTTAGGACGTGAAATTATGATTTACAGGGATATTATTATAGTCGGCGGCGGAGCGTCGGGTATGATGTGCGCTATTAAGGCAAAAGAAAATAACCCTAAAAAAAGCGTTGTCATTATTGAAAAGCAAGGCAGAATAGGAAGAAAGATACTTTCAACAGGCAACGGAAGATGTAATCTATGTAATGAACAATGCAGTAAAAGTGATTTTCACGGTTCTTTTGCCGAATATTTTGATAAATTCGCTGAAAATGTTCCTCCCCAAAAAATTATAGACGAATTTTTTTCTTTAGGACTTTTGACAAAAACAGAGGCAGAAGGCAGAATTTATCCAATATCCAATCACGCGTCGTCGGTATTAGACGTTTTAAGATACAGACTTGAGTTTTTAGACGTAGAAATAATATGTGAAACTACTGTCAAAAACATAAAAAAAATAAAAAATAATTTTGAAATAATCACTGACGGCAAGAAATTCCATTCCGAAAAAGTGGTTTTGGCTACAGGCTCTCCCGCATCTCCAAAGCTTGGCGGTACAGAAAACGGCCTTAATTTTCTTAAAACACTCGGTCACAACGTCTGTAAATTTTATCCCGCTCTCTCCCCTATAAAGGTTAAAAGCGATATTTTAACTTTGCTTAAAGGGCTTAGGGTTCAGGGGAAAGTTTCTCTCTTTGACGGTAAAAAACTTATCAGAGAGGAAAAGGGAGAAATACAGTTTGCTGAAAAGGCTTTATCGGGAATTTGTGTATTTAATTTAAGCACATATCTTAATAAAGTGAAAAATCCGTATTTAAAAGTAAATTTGATGCCCGATTTTTCCGAAAACCTTTTAAAAGAAATACTCAACAAAAATAAAAAAATATTTTCCGACAGAACGCTTGAAGATTATTTTACGGGAATTTTTCAAAAAAAGCTTGGTATCGCTCTTTTTAAAACGGCTGAAATTTATCCGTTATCAAGAAAAGTATCAAGTTTAGAAGAAAACGAAATTAACAAACTCACAAGTATAATAAGAAATTGGGAATTTCAAGCTTATAAAGATAATGATTTAGGTAAATCACAAGCCTGCGCAGGAGGCGTAATCGGAAAGGAAATTAATCCTCTTACTATGGAGAGTAAAATTGTAAAAAATCTTTATATTCTCGGAGAATGTGTTGACATTGTCGGCGACTGCGGAGGATATAACCTTTATTTCGCGTTTGCAAGCGGAATTATTGCCGGAGAAAATTTATGATAAGAATAAATAATTTAAAATTCCCGATTGATTACAACGACGAACTGCTTAAAAAAAGAGTTGCAAAAGAGTTAAGAATTGACGAAAATTCTATTGAAAAAATTTCTTTATTCAGGCGTTCAATTGACGCAAGAAACAAGAATTATATAAATTTTTTGATTTCTGTTGACGTTTCTCTTAATATTAATGAAAACAAAGTTCTCTCTAAAGCTAAGTCGAACAATGCAAAAATAACCGACCCGTACGAATATAAATTGCACGCAACTAAAAAGTTAAATACAAGACCTCTCGTAATAGGTTTTGGTCCTGCGGGAATGTTTGCCGGATTGATACTTGCTATGAGCGGAGCAAACCCCATTATAATTGAACAAGGCAAGGACTGCGACAGCAGAGTTAAGGATATAGAGAATTTTATTGCCACGGGAAATCTTAATACAACTTCAAATATTCAGTTCGGCGAGGGCGGAGCGGGAACATTCTCGGACGGGAAACTGAACACGGGAACTAAGGATACTCGCGCAAGAAAGGTTCTTATTGAGTTTGTAAATCACGGCGCTCCCGAAGAAATTCTATACAATGCAAAACCCCACATCGGAACAGATAATTTAAGACGGGTAGTTAAAAATATACGAGAACATATCATAAAGCTCGGCGGTGAAGTGAGATTTAATACAAAATTAATTTCCATCAAAACGTCTGAACATAAAATAAAGGGCGCGGTTGTTAAAGAAAATAACAGAGATAGTATTATTGAAACCGACAATATAATTTTGGCAATCGGTCACAGTTCAAGAGATACATTAAAAATGCTTTATGAAAGCAATATTGTTATGGAGCAAAAACCCTTTTCCGTGGGCGCGAGAATTGAACATTTGCGTGAAAATATCGATAAAAGCCAGTATGGAAAATACGCGGGCGACAAAATTTTAGGCTCTGCGCCGTATAAGCTGAATGTTAAAACAAAAAACGGACGCGGAGCTTATACATTCTGTATGTGTCCCGGAGGCGAGGTTGTACCTGCAACAAGCGAAGTCGGTATGGTCTGCACTAACGGTATGAGCGAGTTTAAAAGAAATGCGGTAAATTCAAATTCCGCACTTTTGGTAAGCGTTTTCCCTTCCGATTATAAAAGCGAAAATCCCTTGGCAGGAATTGAATTTCAAAGAAAAATTGAAAAAAACGCCTTTAAATTTGGCGGAGGCGGATACTCAGCGCCTGTTCAAAGAGTTGAGGACTTTCTAAAAAACAGAAATTCATCATTTATCGGTGAAGTAAAACCCAGTTATAAAAGAGGATATAACTTTGCTAAGCTTGATAGTTTTCTGCCTGATTATATTACCGATAGTATGCGTGAGGCAATAATTGAAATGGACAAGATGTTAAAAGGTTTTGCAAGTCCTGACGCGGTTTTAACAGGGGCTGAAACGAGAAGCTCCTCTCCTGTCAGAATTTCAAGAAACAGCCAAACATTACAATCAATAAGCTTAAGCGGACTTTATCCCTGCGGAGAAGGAGCGGGATATGCAGGAGGAATTGTTTCGGCGGCAGTAGACGGAATAAAATGCGCGGAAAAAATATTATCATCGTAAAAAGGGGCATACACAAATATGATTACATCAGATATTTTTGAGAAAGCGAAAAATTTTGTTTATAGGAATTCCCGTCCTTTGGACCTTGCAATTTGGAAGTTTCATTTTGAAAACGGCGGTGCAGAAGATGTATTAAAAATACTTTCTGCATATCAGAATGAGGACGGCGGATTTGCGCACGCTATTGAGCCGGACTTCTGGAATGTAAATTCAACACCTGTTGCTACTTGGGCGGCTACCGAAAAACTTAAAGAAATCGGTTTTGCCGATTCATCACATCCAATTATTAAAGGAATTTTAAAATATCTCAACAGCGGCAAAGATTTTATCAATGGAAAATGGTTTAACACCGTTGCAAGTAATAATAACTATCCTCATGCAGTATGGTGGGAATGCAGTGATAATGTTGGTTCTCCCCATGATAATCCCACCGTAAGTCTCGCGGGGTTTGTACTGAGATTTTCAAACAAAGGCAGTAGTCTGTACCATAAAGCAAGTGAAATTGCAGTAGAAGCGTATGATAATTTTATGGTTAATCCTACAGATGAATTTCACACCTTAAGATGTTTTGCGGAACTTTTAAGCTATTGTAAAGAAATTGTTAATTTTGATTTGTTTGACCTAAACTCATTTAGTAATAAATTAATTTCACAAGTTAATAAAATTGTCTGCAACGAACCCGAAAAATGGTTTACCGACTATGTATGTAAACCGTCTGTATTTTACGGAATTAATGCTAATATTTTTAACAGCATAGACCGTAGTCTTGCTGAAAAAGAGGCAAATATGTTACTTACTCAACAATTGTCAGACGGTTCCTACCCTATTACCTGGCAATGGCATAATGATTATAAGGAGTTTGAAATAAGTGCAAATTGGTGGAAATCCAATCTTATAATAAAAAATTTACTTTATCTTAAAGAATTTGGGAAAATACAAATATAAGAAGAAAAACTCCACCTGCGCGGTGGAGTTTTTCATATTGCGACTAAATCTGTAAGCCGGGTTCTGTCGTGAACAGTCATCTATCTTGACAAGCCGTTGCCGACTTGCTCAACGCCACCTCCACGGGATTGCCGAGCAGGCATAATATCCCTCCACGGTGTTGCTCCAAACAGGGTTTACACGCCAAATGCGTCTCCGCATCAGCGGTGAGCTCTTACCTCACCTTTCCATCCTTACCGATAAATCGGCGGTTATTTTCTGTTGCACTATCCCTAAGGTCACCCTCGGCGGCCGTTAGCCGTTGTTATCGCTCTATGGGGCCCGGACTTTCCTCGGGAAAATTCTTTTCAAAATAATCCCGCGACTGTTCAATTTACTCGCCCGAATATTATAATATCTTTTTATTTAATTGTCAAACAAATTAATTTTACTTAATACTTGAACAAAAATAAAAATAAATGTATAATATTATCGAATTTTAATTAAGGAGTAATTTTATGGATATCAGACAGGAATCGCTTAAAAAACATTATGAATGGGACGGCAAAATTGAAGTTGTCTCAAGAGTACCGATAAATAACAAAGAGGACCTTTCTCTTGCATATACTCCCGGTGTTGCGGAGCCCTGTATGGAAATTAACCGCGACTACGATAAAAGCTTTGAACTTACAAGACGTAAAAATCTTGTTGCGGTCGTAACGGACGGAACGGCTGTTTTGGGGTTAGGAGATATTGGTCCCGAAGCTGGAATGCCTGTTATGGAGGGTAAATGCTCTTTATTTAAGGAATTTGCTGATGTTGACGCTTTTCCGATTTGTGTAAGGAGTAAAGACGTTGACGAAATAGCAAAGACAATATACCTTATAAGCGGAAGCTTCGGCGGAATTAATCTTGAGGATATTGCCGCTCCGAGATGCTTTGAAATTGAGAGAAAGCTAAAAGAAGTATGCGATATTCCTGTTTTTCACGACGACCAACACGGGACAGCAGTAATTGTCGCGGCGGCTCTTATGAACGCTCTTAAAATCGTAGATAAAAAAATTGACGAAATTAATGTTGTCATAAGCGGTGCCGGCTCAGCGGGTATTGCTATCGCCAAGCATATTATGAATATCGGTGTTAAAAATATTACCCTTGTAAACAGCAAAGGCATAGTTTGCGAGGGATTGGACACGCTTAACTCTGAGCAGGCTTATATGGCTACTATTACTAACAGAGAGCATAAAAAAGGCACTTTAGCAGACGCTATGGTCGGCGCCGATGTATTTTTGGGAGTTTCCGCTCCGAGTATTGTTTCCGAAGAAATGGTGCGTTCTATGGCCGATAAACCAATTGTTTTCGCAATGGCTAACCCTACTCCTGAAATAATGCCCGATTTGGCTAAAAAAGCAGGCGCGGTCGTTGTCGGTACAGGCCGTTCGGACTTTCCAAATCAGATTAACAATGTTTTATGTTTTCCCGGAATGTTCAGAGGCGCTTTAGATTGCAGGGCAACTGAAATCAACGAGGAAATGAAAGTCGCGGCTTCCTATGCAATTGCTGAATTGGTTTCCGATAAAGAGCTCTCGCCTGATTATATAATTCCCGACGCAATTGATAAAAGAGTAGGACAGGCTGTTGCAAAAGCAGTTGTAAAAGCCGCTAAAGATACGGGCGTCGCGAGAAAATAAATATCAATAAAAAATATATCGGGAAGATTAGATTTAACTAATCTTCCCTTTTTTAAATAATAAATTATTATTTATCATTTAAAATTTCGTTTGCTGCAAGCATAATTCCAAGCTTTCCCGAATGAAAGTTCAGACTTCCCTGCATCCATACCGCGTAAGGCTCTCTTAACGGAGCGTCAGCTGAAAGTTCAATTGATGAACCCAAAGTAAAGGCGCCCGCCGCCATAATAACCTTATCCTCGTAACCCGGCATATCATCGGGATACGGAGTAACAAAACTGTCAACAGCCGAAGCGTGCTGAATACCAAGACAAAATTTTTCAAGAGCCTGAGGACTTTTAAGCTCAATAACCTGAATAATATCTCCCCTTTTTTCATTATATTCAGGGGAAACTTTATAGTCTAAAATTTTAAATAAAGCCGAGGCAAATATCGCTGTTTTTAGAGCCTCGCCCGTTGCGTACGGAGCGTGGTACGCTCCTAAAAAAAGCTCTCGTGACACGTTTAATGTGGCTCCGAGCTCCTTACCTGTTCCGGGCGTTGTCAAACGGTACGAGCACATTTCTACTAAATCCTTTTTTCCCGCGATATATCCGCCTGTCGGAGCAATTCCTCCTCCGGGATTTTTAATAAGCGAACCTGCCATTAAATCAACGCCGACAGAAAGAGGCTGTTTTTTTTCAACAAACTCTCCGTAACAGTTATCAAGCATAATTATGACGTCTTTACTTTTCTCTCTTACTGCTTTAACAATATTTTCAATGTCGTCGCAAGTCAGCGTTGGTCTTAAACTGTAACCGCGGGAGCGCTGAATATATACCATTTTATAACTGTTATCAAGCCTTTTCTTAATTTCATCAACATCAACAGTTCCATCCGCCTTTAAATCAATTTCCTCATATTTAATACCGAAATCAATCAAAGAGCCTGAGTAGTTACCCTCAATTCCGATTGCGCTTCTTAAAGTATCATAAGGCGTTCCCGTAACGCAAAGCATTTTATCATTCGGTCTTAAAACTCCGAAAAGAGCTACTGTTAAAGCATGAGTTCCGCTGACAAAATTATGACGAACAAGAGCGTCCTCTGCGTCAAAAACATATGAATAAACCTCATCAAGAGCGTCGCGTCCTCTGTCGCCGTAACCGTAACCTGTTGAGCCGACAAAATGGCTTTCACTTATCTTAGCGGTTTGAAAGGCTTTTATCATTTTATGTTGGTTGTATTCCTGAATTTCATCGATTTCTTTAAGTTTATCCGCGCAAAGTTCCATAGCTTTTTTTGACGCGTTATGTATTTCCTCGGAAATATCAAAAAATCTATTCATTTTATCTTTCCTTTAAGAATACTCGGACCACAGTCCATACTGTTTAAATCCAAGTTTATTGTAAAATTCAATGTTTTCATTCGGGGCGCGGTGGAGAAAAACCCTTTTCCCCTCATTAACTAATATGTTATTTATGTACTTTATCAGAAATGCTCCATGACCGAGACGGCGAAAATCACTGTCAGTCGCCAATGCGCCGAGCACTGCTCCGTCGTCTGTTTCGGCTAATGTCATAATGCAGGATATAAGCTTTGAATCTCCTATCCCGTAAATTCTGACAGTTTTTTGACTTATTTTATGCGCTACATCAAGAGCGAAGCTTTCATAAGACGGAACAGCAAAATTTTCACTTCGGCATTTGTTAATAAGATTGTAAACATCTTTTATATGAGGGCGAAAAACGCTGAAATTACGCTCGTTGTGCATAATGCTTTCACTTACAAGAATCGGTCCTGTAACTTTTTTCATCGGGCAGTCAAGTTCATATTTCCCGTCACAAATTATATTTTCTGCTCCCGAAACTCTTATGAACGCGCTCATTTCTTCCAAATCGGATTTATCGGTTAATAAAAGAATAAAGGCAGTTTCAAGTCTCGCTATTAATGAAACGGGGATATTATTAACAAGCTGAACCCAAAAATCCACAAAAGCAAGAGTATAATCATAGGTGTTATAAAGCGCTTTTATTCTGCAACCAAACGGATTATTTACGGATAATAAGTCAATATGTTCTTTTACAGAGAAATCTCTGTCAGCAATTTTTATCATAGCTTACCGCCTGCCACATCGCTTGCGAGCATACAGGCGAGATTATAGGTTTCGTCTAAATCCGATTTATAAATCAATGATAACTGCGAATGAAGATAACGGCAAGGTAGAGAAATTGCTATTGTCCGCACTCCTTCTCTTGATTCGTGAATTACTCCCGCGTCATTACCGCCTGCAACCGAACGCTTAAACTGCAGTTTTATATTATTTTTCTCAGCGAGAGATACAGCGCGGTTAATCATACCCTTATCGTATAAGGTTCGTTTATCTATATATCCGATTACAGCGCCGTTTTCGACATTGCAAACCTGTTTTGAGTCTGAAACCTCGGGAATATCAGCCGCGGTCGTTGATTCAAGAACAATACTAAAATCGGGGTCAACTGAATATGAAGCAACCTTTGCTCCGTGAAGTCCGACTTCCTCCTGAACAACAAAGGTGAAATATGCGTCGTATTCAAGCTCGGATTTTATCATTTGTATGAGCATAAAACAACCTGCACGGTCATCAATTGCCTTTGATTTTATTGAATATCCGTTGTCTTCATACATAGCCTCAAAGGTTATACTGTCCCCTAAGCTGACAAACTTTTCAGCGTCCTCTTTTGTATCGGCGCCTATGTCAATATACATAGAATTTATTTCAGGAATTTTACTGCCCTCGTCCGCATCACAAAGGTGTGTCGGTTTTACACCCGCAACTCCGTTTATTTTTCCGCCGATTAGGACGCTTCTTCCGAGTATAACACGTCTGTCAATACCGCCTACTGTATCAAACTTAATAAGTCCGTCAGATGTTATATCTGTTACTATAAATCCAACCTCGTCCATATGAGCGGATACCATAAGCCTTTTTACCGCTTTATTCCTGCCCTTTTTAAAGGCAATTATATTGCCTAAATTATCAATTTTATATTCGTTTACATAATCTCTTATTTCATTTATAATTATCTCTCTCACAGAGTCTTCGTCACCTGAAATTCCGTTTGCGGTACAGAGCTTTTTAAGAAGGTCTAAATTATTCATTTTACACCTCCGCATAAGATATATTCGCTTATTAATTCGGCTGTTTTATCAATATCGTTCATATCAATTATTTCAGCCTGTGTGTGCATATTCTTCTCAGGTATCGAAATAACAGCCGTTTTTATACCCGATTTATTTACAACAATATGGTCGGCATTTGTACCTGTTCTTCCATTGCATATTTCAAATTGACAATCTTGGTTTAATTTATCTGCCGTAGTTTTCAGCTTGTTGAAAATATCTTTATTCAAATTAGGTGAAACGCATAGTATCGGTCCCTCTCCGAGCTTAATTCTTGAATACTGGTCATTAATATCGGGTTGAGAGGCAAAACTCACGTCAACACAGATACATTCATCTATTTTGTAGCTAAAAGGCACGGTCTTTGCGCCTGTGGCAAAGGTTTCCTCCTGACAGGATAAAAGAATAATTACCCTTGAATTTATTTTTTTGCGGGATAATTTTTCAGCAACCTTTAACAGTGAACAAACGCCTGCCATATTGTCAAGTCCCGCGGAAGAAATCCTGTTGTTTATAAGTTCTTTTGGTTTAGAAAAGATGGTTACGCTGTCGCCAAGGCTTACAGCTCCTTTAACTTTTTCTGCAGGCAGTCCAACGTCAATCCAAACATTATCAATACTAACGGCTTTGTCCTCGTTGCCGTCTGAAAGATGCGGAGGCATACAGCAAACAATTCCGTTTAAATCCTCTTTTGCGTGTACGGTTACGGGAGCGTCAAGAATCGTCCGCAAATCAACACCGCCGACCTTATCAACCTTGATAAAACCGCTGTCGTCAATTTCGGTTACAATAAAACCTATTCTGTCGATGTGAGCGTCAAGAAGAAAGGTATAATCTGCGTTTTCATTACCTAAAACAGCAACAACATTATTATTGAAATTAATTTTAACATTGTCAGAAAAAATTTTTAAACGGTTTTCACAGTACCTTGCTATACCGCCCTCATCTCCTGATATTCCTCTATGTTCTAATAAATCAAAAATTAATTCTTCCATATTAACCTTACTTTAAATTGTTTACTATTTCTTTAAAATGATTTCCGCGTTGAGCAAAATTCTTGTATAGTCCAAAGCTGGCGCTTGCGGGTGAAAGTGAAATTATATCGCCCTCAACAGCATTTTTTCGTGCCGCATTTACTGCCTCTTCCATATTATTTACCTTAATAATAATCGGATTATTTTCTCTGTAATTTGCCGAATTTTTAACTGCCTTTTCAATTTTAGGAGCAGTGTCGCCTAAAAGAACCAAAACCTTAACCTTATCGCAGATTACAGGTCCTAACGGCTCATAAGGTATATGTTTATCATAACCGCCTGCAATTATAATAATCTTTTTTTCATAAAGGGATAAAGTACCCATAGCTGTTCTTGTGGGACTGGAGGCGATTGAGTCATTATAATACTCAACGCCGTCAAGCTTACGTACAAATTCAGCCCTATGCTCCACACCGTTAAAGGATTCAGCGACTTTTACAATATTTTCAACGCTGACTATCCCCCATACGGCAGAAATTGCGGCAAGGTAGTTTTCAACATTGTGCATTCCAGGTATCTTTATATCTTTAATATTCATAATTTCAGTTATTTTTCCGTAATCGTTGTAGAAAATTGTATCATTATCAAGATAAGCGCCGTTTTTTACTGAATTTCTCCGTGAAAATTTAGCGAGTTTTCCGCGAACATCACTTGAAAAATTATCAGAAATTTTATTGTCAAGGTTTAAAACAGCTTTTGAAAATGCGTTTTGATGTAAAACTATATTTCGCTTTGAATCTACATACTCGTCCATATCCTTATGTATGTCGAGATGATTGGGCGCAAGATTAGTGACAACAGCAATATCGGGACTTTTCCTCATTGATATAAGCTGAAAGCTTGATAACTCAACAACAGCGTAATCATCTTCTTTTATATCTTCAATAATCGGTAAAAGAGGCGTTCCGATATTACCGCCGAGATGAACAGTTTTGCCCTCCGCTTTCAAAAGTTCGGAAATAATTGTAGTGGTAGTGGTTTTTCCGTCTGAACCTGTTACAGCAATTATTTTGCACGGACACAAATCAAAAAAAACTTCCATTTCAGAGGTTACAATTACTCCTTTTTTCTTAGCGTCCTCAAGTTCAGGTCTGTAAAAAGGTGTTCCCGGGCTCCTGAAAAGAATATCAGTATCAATATTTTTAAGATAATCATCGCCTAAAATGAGCCTCGCGCCCGCTTTTTCTGCACGAATCGCATTATCACCGAGGGACTCAAAGCTCTGTTTGTCACACGCAGAAACTAAAGCGCCTTTTTTAGAAAAAAGCTCTATTAAAGGAAGGTTGCTTGTGCCTATTCCAACAAAGCAAACCTTTTTCCCTTTTACACTTTCAAAAAAACTATCAATTTTATTCATATTGCTTCTCCTTGAGCCATTTATTTCCAATTCTTTATTATACTTAAAAATATCGCAAATATCAACCTTTAATTCATTTTTAAAATATGTTATTATAGATACGGTGATTATATGATTTCCGATTTTATAAATATTGATAAAAAATCAAATAAACCTATATATATTCAGATTTACAACGAGATAAAAAACGCCATAGAAAACGGTAATATTAAAGAAAATGAAAAAATTCCTTCAGTCAGAAAACTCAGCGCCGATTTATATATATCAAAAACTACAGTTGAAAACGCTTACGGACTGCTTTTGGCGGACGGATATATTATTAACGCTCCGCAGAAAGGATATTACGTTGAAAAGGGGCTTTACATAGACAAACCTGTTTCTGTAAAAGCTGATGAAGATAGCACAAAAAAGCAATATAAATATGATTTTTCGGGAAAGGGAATAGATAAAAACTGTTCAAACATTAAAGAATGGCGTAAATATGTTAAGGATATTCTGAATAAGGAATATCTTTTAAACACATACAGCGAAAATCAAGGCGAAGAAGAATTAAGAAAGTCTATTTCAAAATACGCTTTTACAACAAGAGGAGTTAACGCCGACTATAATAATATTATAATCGGTTCAGGTTCGCAGACTCTTATTTTTATTCTATGCGGAATGTTCGGAATTAATAAAACTGTTGCGATTGAAAAAAACTCATTCCCGCAAGCCGAACAGGTTTTTAAAGATTTTAACTATAGAATTTTTTATACAGAAAACGATGACAAAGGGATTACAGTTAAATCCTTAAATGAAATTAAACCTGATATTATAATTCTAAATCCGAATTATAACAGTAAAAACGGATTAACAATGCCGATTTCAAGAAAAATTGAAATTTTAAACTGGGCAAAAAATAACAACTGCATAATTATTGAGGACGATTACAACGGTGAATTAAGATACACCACACACGCTAAAGCCTGCATACAGAGCTATTCAAGCGAGCAGGTCATTTATATAGGCTCGTTTTCAAAAATACTTTTACCGTCTGTCAGAATAAGTTATATGGTTTTGCCCAAAGCTTTAATTAAAAAATACAGTAAAATTAAGGAAAATTATAATCAAACTACATCAAAAATAGAACAGCTTGCCCTTTCAAAATATATTTCGGACGGAAAACTTGAAAAACATTTGAGAAAATCAAGAAAATATTATTTAGTTAAAAGCGAGCTTTTTTTAAGTACCGTAAAAAAATATTTTAATAAATATATTTTTAATGAAACGGCAATGTATGTTGAAATTCCTATTGATGAAAAAAATATTATTGAAAAGTGCGAAAAAAGTTTAATTAAACTTATGAACACATCTACAGATAAAATACTAAGACTTAATTTTTCACAAATAGAAAGCGGGCTTATCGAAAAAGGTATAGAGAAAATTTACAATCTTACAAAATAAGAAAGGCAGTGGTTTATCCACTGCCAAATTTTATTTTTCTCTGCCAAGGAGATAATCTACAGAAACTTCTAAAATATCCGCAAGAGCTACAAGCTCTACATCTGTTACAAATCTAATCTGTCCCTCAAGCTTTGATAATCCCGATGCGTTCATATCTACTCCGTTAACCTGAAGCTGGGCTAAAAGTTCTTTCTGCTTCATACCCTTTTTCTTTCTAACGGATTCGACACGATGTCCTACCAGATTACGATCACCTAATTCTTGTTTTCTTAATCTCATTTTCTATCTCCCTAACATTTTAATTCATTTAAATAATTCTTTTAAAACAATGTGAGATTATTATAATACTAATAGAGAAAAAAAACAAGTGCTTTTTGTAAATAAATTTAAAAAAATGAAATTTTTTGTTATTCTTTATTACAAATAAGTTTTATTAAAGTTAATATTTGTAATATATTTTGAAATATTTAAGTATTTTGTCTTATTTACACCTCAAAATTGCCATTTTCTATGTCGCTTAACATCTTAACTCTGCGAATGTGGCGTTCCTCGTCGTTTGAAAACGGAGTATTAAGGAAAATATCAGTAAATTTTACAGCGTCTTTCTCACTTGTCACACGGCCGCCCATACAAATAATATTTGCGTCATTATGACGTCGAGTCATCTCCGCGCCGAATTCGTTGCTTACAACAGCGGCGCGGATACCTTTAACCTTATTTGCTGCAATGGAAATTCCGATTCCCGTACCACAACATAGTATTCCGAATTTAAAATCCCCGTTTGAAACCGCTTTTGCAACCTTATAAGCATAAATCGGATAATCTACGCTTTCTTCACTGTAACAACCGAAATCTTTATATTCGATATTCTTATCATCGAGGTATTTCATTACAGCGGTTTTTAAATTTATTCCACCGTGGTCACAACCTATCGCAATCATTTTTACTCCCCATTCTCCTATTCAATTCTCTTTCAGCCTGCGGCAAACGCAGATAAGACGGCATAAGCTCTTGAGCCGTAATCTTTTTCTTATTTAAAGCGGATAAAGCAACTCCGACAGCGTTTTGATATCTGCTATTTTCAGGAGCAATATAAATCTTGTCCAATAATTCTTTATATGAATTATAACACAGCTCTGCTCCGTCACCGACAAGAATTAATTTACCCTTAATTTTTTGCAGTTCATCAGCTAAATTTTCAATTGAAACGGCTCTGTCTTTGCAAAGACGGTTAATATTTTCGTTTTTTATTTCAAACAAAGCGTTATATACCTGTCCGCACCGCGCGTCCATAACACAAACGGCCGTGCAATCCTCTGAAATGAGATTATACGTCATAGCCTCCAAGGTAGAAACCGCAATGCAAGGTTTATCAAGCGGAACTGCCAAACCCTTAACGGCGGCAACCCCGATTCTGACTCCTGTAAATGAGCCGGGTCCTGCGGAAACTGCGAATGCGTCGATTGAGTTGATTTCTTCACCTATATTATTTAATAATGCGTCAATCATAGGAAGTAGTGTCTGACTATGGGTTAACGCAGTATTTATAAAAAAGCTTCCGATAATTTTTTTGTCCTCAATGACTGCCGTGGAACAGGATTTTGCAGATGAATCAACAGCAAGAATTTTCAATTATATTCCCTCTATTTTTATAATTCTCTCGTTTTCGTTGTCAGTTTTATCAATATACACTTTAATTACATCGCTCGGCAACGCTCCCTCGATATTTTCGCTCCACTCAATTACAACAATTCCGTTGTCAATGTAATCGAAAAATCCGATAGATTCAAGATCGTTCCAATTTTCAATACGGTACATATCAAAATGATAAAGAGGATAAACTCCCGAATACTCGTTTACAATGGCGAATGTCGGGCTTGAAACGCTGTCTTCAACCTCCAAACCCTTTGCAAGTCCTCTTGTAAAGGCAGTTTTTCCTGCACCTAAGCCTCCGTACATCGCGATTATTTCGTTGCCTGTCAAATGTTTGCTGAAATTTTCCGCAAATCTTTCAGTTTCTTCAACTGATTTTGATAAAAAATCATCCATTAAAATAAACCAACAACCTTATCATTTTTAATATCGACTTTCTCTGCCGCAGGAACTTTAGGAAGTCCCGGCATTGTCATAATATCACCCGTATAAACGACAACAAATCCCGCTCCGTTGGAAAGAGAAACATTTCTAACGGTAATCGTGAAATCTTTCGGCGCTCCTAAAAGCGCAGGATTATCGGAAAGTGAATACTGTGTTTTCGCTATACAAACGGGAAGGTTATCCGCGCCGAGGGCTTTCACTTCTTTTATCGCCTTAAGCGCCTGCGTTGTGTACGCAACATCTTTCGCGCCGTAAATCTTTGTTGCAACAGCCTTGATTTTTTCTTCCAATGTTAAATCGAGAGAATAAATCGGAGCAAAATCAGACGGTTTTTCTACTGCCTCGACAACCTTTTCAGCAAGCTCGACACCACCATCTCCGCCATTTGCGAATACATCGGAAAGCGCAAAATCAGCGCCCTTTTCCATACAATACTGTTTGATATATTCTAATTCTTCATCTGAATCGGTAAGGAAACGGTTTATTGCGACTACCACGGGAACATTATATTTTCTCATATTTTCAATATGAACACCCAGATTAACTATTCCCTTTTTAAGCGCCTCAAGATTAACTTCTCCGCACTCAGTCTTAGGAATACCCGCGTTGTATTTCAATGCGCGCGCAGTAGCAACAACAACTATTGCATTTGGTTTAAGACCAGCAAACCTGCATTTTATATCAAGGAATTTTTCCGCGCCCAAATCAGAACCGAATCCCGCCTCTGTAATACAATAATCCGCAAGCTTTAAAGCAAGCTTTGTAGCTCTTACGGAGTTACAGCCATGGGCTATATTGGCAAACGGACCTCCGTGCATAATAGCGGGAGTTCCTTCAAGAGTCTGAACAAGATTAGGTTTAATGGCGTCTTTTAAAAGTACGGTCATCGCGCCGTCCGCCTTTAAATCACGAGCGTATACAGGTTCTCCGCTGTAATTGTAAGCCACAAGGATATTTCCAAGCCTTTTCTTCAAATCATCTATATCATTGGAAAGGCAAAGAATTGCCATAACCTCGCTAGCAACAGTTATAATGAAATGGTCCTCACGCGGAACTCCGTTAATCTTTCCGCCGAGACCGACAATTACGTTTCTTAACGCTCTGTCGTTCATATCAAGACAACGCTTAATAAGAATACGTCTTGGGTCAATTCCAAGACTGTTACCCTGCTGAATGTGATTGTCAAGCATAGCGCAGCAAAGATTATTGGCGGCTGTAATCGCGTGCATATCACCTGTAAAGTGAAGATTAATATCCTCCATAGGAAGAACTTGAGCATATCCGCCTCCCGCGGCTCCGCCCTTAATTCCGAAAACGGGTCCGAGCGACGGCTCTCTAAGAGCAATAACAGCGTTCTTTCCTATCTTAGCCATAGCCTGTCCAAGTCCTGCTGTCGTTGTTGTTTTACCCTCTCCTGCCGGAGTAGGATTAATTGCGGTAACTAAAATAAGCTTACCGTCAGGCTTATTTTTTAGCCTTTCTGCAAGGCTGTCGGAAAGTTTAGCCTTATAGTGGCCGTAAGGCTCCAATTCATTTTCTTTAATGTCTAATTTTTTTGCGATTTCTTTTACAGGCAAAAGTTCTGCCTGTTGAGCAATTTCAATATCTGTAAGCATATTGAAATACACCTCCATAATATAACAGTCGTGAATTTATTCTATCATAAATATATATAACAAATATTCTTATTTGAAAATATACTTGATATTAAGAGGATAATTTTATATAATAAGATAAGAAATACCAAAAAGGCGGTGAAAATTTGGGGAAAATTTTAGACAATTTAAAAACTTATTTTAGTAAAACCGACTATATTCTCTGGATTTTTACTGCGCTTGCTACAGTTTACAGTCTGCTTCTTATAAGCGATATGCAACGCGCAGGCAATTATAATTACCTTTTTACACAAACTATTGCGATATTTGCAGGAATTATTGCCGCGGTTCTGATTTCCCTTTTCAATTATAATTTTATCGTTAAAATTTGGTGGCTCTTTGCTATAATAGGAATCGGACTTGCGGGACTTGTATTTTTATTCGGCGTAACAGTTTCGGGAACGGATGATACAGCGTGGATTCAACTACCGGGCGGATTTACAATTCAACCGTCGGAATTTATGAAAATATGCTTTATTATTACATTTACAAAGCATTTATGTGTGCTTAATGATAAGGATAAAATTAAATCGCTCGGAGGAATCATAAGCCTTATAATTCACGTTTGCGTTCCGATTATACTAATTCATATGCAGGGTGACGACGGCGCTGTACTTATATTTCTTATTATGGCAATAGGTATGGCTTTTCTCGCAGGAGTTCCGACAAAGTATTTTGCTATACTCGGGGGATGTCTTGCAGTAGGACTTCCTATAGTTTGGAGTTTTTTCCTAAACGATGAACACAGAAACAGAATACTTGCTCTGTTTGACCTTGACGGAAATGCTCTTACTAACTACGGTTGGCAACAATATCAGGGAAAAGTTTCAATCGCGTCGGGACAAACTTTCGGCTCGGGGCTTTACAACGGAAGAAGAGTTGAGTTTGGAATAGTTCCCGAGCAGGAAAACGATTTTATATTTACCGTTGCGGGAGAAGAATTTGGATTTATCGGCTGTGTGGCGCTTTTGGCTATTCTTTTTGTAATAGTTATAAGAGTGCTTATAAACGCCAAAAATGCTTACGATTTAAAAGGCTCTTATATTTGCTACGGAGTTTTTACGATGATTACCTCACAAGTGATTATAAATATCGGCATGGTGCTTGGAATTATTCCTGTTATAGGAATTACCCTCCCGTTTTTCAGTTCGGGCGGAACCTCGGTTATGAGTATGATGATTAGTATAGGACTTGTTCAATCTGTGCTTTATAATCAGGAGGAAGATATGGATAAGGCAAAAATAAGGCTTGGAAGTCAAAGCAGAGCGAAAATTTAAAATCACATAACAGAAACATTTAAAAAAAACCACCGACATATGAAGTGCACCCCAAAGTTTAGACACTTTTGGGGTGCATATCATCAACCGGTGGATTTTTAGTTTTTAGTAACTATAATATTCACATTATAATCTCCGTATGCCCAACAGGAATCTACACCATCAAATGTAATACTAACAGGAAGAGATATTGAGCCTGTCGTTCCGTCTATATCGGAGGCGTTAATTTTACAAGTTATATTTGACGCTTTAATATCATCCAACTTGCTTTTCGACCCTTTTAAAACAACATTAAGTTCATCTGTGGAAAAAGTATAAGAATAGGAAGCATCAAGTCCTCTTACAATAAAATGGTCCTTAGAAACCCTTATTGTTTTAGTTCTGTATGAACGAAGGTCCAAATTTACTCTTATACTGTCATTCTCACTCAGGTTTACAACCTTATCAGGTAAATCTAAAGCTAAATCAAGTTTTTCTCTCTTATTGGATAGTTTTGTGAAGTCTATCGCTTCAGTAGAAACATATTCAAGATTTTCAAGCACATCCGCAGGTCCTGATACAAGAATTTTATTTGGTGAAACACTTGCAAAACTGTCAACATTAAGCCCTTTTGCCTTATTTTTATATGCAAGCTTAATTGGAACTTCTTTTTCGGGAAGAACGGAGAAATTAACTGTGACGGTTTTTTCACTTAAATCTATCATACCGTTGGAAATCTCGGAACCCAGACTGTCATAAAGTTTTACATCAAATTCAGAGGATTTATCCTCGCGCATTTCCCCTCCGATGGTTCCCTCAATAGCGACAGACGCAATTTTGGAAACTTCGGATTGAGGTCCGTTGACCTTTATTTCATCTGCAGAAAGGGTAACATCGGCATGATAATTTTCAGCAACAGAATATTTAATTTTGTTTTCAATATCAAACTGTGCCTCTTTCGGATAATCTGCATAAACAGTAATAACCGAGGGTGTTGCGGTTGAAATAATTTCAAAATTATCTGCGCTGTTAGCCTTTCGCGTTGTTAAAGAAAGCGCATAGGTTCCCGACGTTGAAATTGAACCCGCAGTTTGAGCCGATACAACAATATCATCGCTTGAAATTGAACCAAGAGTTACACGGTTACCCTTAACGGTTACCGACGCGGTCTGGTCATTTCCCGAGAAAATTTCAAGACCGTTTTTTACCGCCTCATCTGATAAATTAATTTGAATCGGAATATTGCTTATAACCCTGTCGGATTCGTTTGTATTGCTCAAACTCATAAGCACCCAAATAGATACGGCTATCATAGCAGACACTATGAGTACAAATTTGTTGTTCCTGAAAAGTCTGGAAATACTGAAATGTTGTTTATTCTTCATCTTCATTCTCCTTTCTTTTCGAGGAAAATCTTGATGATTTTTTAACATAAACCTTTGTATCATCTATAAGAAGATTTTCAAGTTGTGCGATAAGAGTTTCACGGTTATAATCTCTTGTAAGTTTACCGTTTACCGCAATTGAAATATTGCCTGTTTCCTCGCTGACTATAACAATCGCGGCATCGGAAATTTCAGTCATTCCTAAAGCGGCACGGTGGCGTGTGCCAAGGTTAATGTCAACATTTTTATTATCTGTTAAGGGAAGTATGCAACCGCAAGCATATATTTTTCCGTTTCTGATTATTGTTGCTCCATCGTGCAGAGGCGCTTTGTTAAAAAAAATATTTCCAAGCAAGGCTACCGAGGGCTCGCTGTCAAGAATAGTTCCCGTATCCGCAATATCAGAAAGCTTGACATCACGCTCAAATACAATGAGAGCACCTGTTTTAGAGCTTGAAAAAACAGTTGCCGCGTCTGCAACATTTATTATAGACCTTTTAATTGCTTTGACTTCCTCGTCCGTCTTACCTTTATTAAAAATAAAAGAAAAATAGCGTTTTCCAAGGTTGCTTTGTCCTATACGTTCAAGCGCTTTTCTGATTTCCGGCTGGAAAATTATAGCGATTATAAGAACAGAAAACTCAAAAAGCAGCCTCATCAAACCGGTCATCATTGTTAAACCGAAAACCGAAGAAATAAGGTAAACTGCTAAAAGCACAACAACTCCTTTTAAAAGCTGTTCCGCTCTTGTTTCCCTTACAAGTTTAAAGAGGCTGAATATGATAAATGTAATCGCAATAATATCGACAACGTCTTTAACCTGAATTGTACGAAAAACTGCGAGAATATTATTAAATAACTCTAATAATATATTCATAATAACCTCCTTACATAAGTTTACAGATTAATTATATCATAATCGTATGGCTTATTCAAGAGATTATTTATACTATTCTTTGTTATTCAGGGATTGGTATTTATTCTATAAACCGCATTAATTAGAGAATTTATATCGTTATTTGTCGTAAATACAGACGGGACTACCCTAACGGTACCAATATCAAAGGTACCGAGACTTTTATGCGCTAACGGCGCGCAATGCAATCCTGCTCTCGTAGCAATATTATATCTTGTACTTAAAATATCCGAAACAGTTTCGCTGTCCTTTCCCTCAATATTAAAAGAAAGTACAGGCGCATAATAGTTCATATTCGGTTCATCAGTATACAATTTTACATTTTTCATTGATTTTAAGCTGTTATAAGCGTGTTTAATCAGATTAATTTCGTGATGATATATATTTAAAAGACCTCGTCTGTTTACAAAATCAATTCCGCTTTTGAGTCCGATTATTCCCGAAAAATTAGGAGTACCGCTTTCAAATTTATCCGGCAAAATTTCAGGCTGTACTAAATTCTGCGAATTACTTCCCGTACCGCCTTCGACAAGACTGTCGGGAATCGTTTCGCAGTTTATTATCAGGGCTCCCGTTCCCATTGGAGCGTAAAGTCCCTTGTGACCTGCTACGCAGAGATAATCTATTGATGAGTCGGATAAGTCTATCGGAATAATTCCCGATGCCTGCGCGGCGTCTACGCATGTCAAAATTCCGTATTGATGGCACATTGCACATATTCTCTCAACAGGGACCTTTATTCCGAAAACATTGGAAGCATAGGTGCATACTAAAAGCTTTGTATTTTCACGTATAGCGTTTCTGAAATTGCTTAACGTCTGCTCGTTATCTCCTTCAATTACTTCGGCAACTGTGTATGACACGTTCCTTGATTTAAGTTTTTCAACAGGACGCGATACAGCATTGTGTTCAAGTGAGGAAATAACAATATGATCTCCGCTTTTCACAAGACCTTTTATTACAAAATTTAATGCTTCTGTACAGTTATGGGTGAATATTACATTTGACGGGTCGGAAATTTTAAAAAATTCGGCAAGAGATTTTCTTGTTTCATAAACCTTTTCCGACGCTTTTATTGCAAGCTTGTGACCGCCTCGTCCGGGATTAGCGCCGTAATTTCTAAGGGCAAGGTTTACTGAATTTATGACAGATTGAGGCTTAGGGAAAGTCGTGGCACCGTTATCTAAATATATCATAATGCTCGTCCTAACACTTTTATATTGTTTTTTCTTAATATTTCAACAGCACGCGAAATGTTGTTATTAATTAAAAGACCGTAACTGCAAGAGGTGTGTCCCCTGCCTGCCGGTATTCGTTGTAATTTTGAATTTATACCGTATGACCTCAGTATATCTCTTGCTCTCATAGCCTGAGTTACCGAGGGCAATCTTAGTAAGTTGTCCATTTCTTTCACCTCATTTAGTAACAGAATATGCTAAAAAATTTATATGGTGCAATTTATAAAGAAAAACAGCGTGACCGAAAAATCACGCTGTAAAAATCTGCTAAAAATAAAAGTTGGGTAACAAATAGAGCCTACAGGAATAAAAATAATATATCTATTTCAACTTATCCGCAAGCATCTGGCTCATATTATACATACCGTATGGTTTGTCTTTTATGAAAATTGCGGCATTAATTGCCCCTGTTGCAAAAAGCTCCTTAGACTGCGACTGATGAGAAATTGTTACGACCTCATCGTGACCCGCAAAAATAACATCATGCTCGCCTACTATTGTACCGCCTCTTATAGCGTGGATACCAATTTCATTTTTTGAACGCTTTCTACGGTAAGTATGGCGGTCAAAGACATATTGCGGTTCTTTTTCAAGCTCTTCACTGATTCCGTCTGCTATCATAAGCGCTGTTCCCGAAGGTGCGTCGACCTTTTGATTATGGTGTTTTTCAATAATCTCAATATCAAAATCATTTTTTAAAACTTTTGCAGCCTGTTTGGCAAGCTCAATCAAAAGATTAACGCCAAGCGACATATTTCCCGAATAAAATACGGGGATTTTCTTTGATGCTGATTTTATCTTTTCAACCTGTTCGGGAGAGTAGCCAGTTGTACATATTACAGCAGACATTTCATTTTTTAATGAAAAATCAAGGAGTGAATTAATCAAAGACGGATTTGAAAAATCTACTATAACATCCGCTTTTTCCCTTATATCCGAAAAATCCTTATAGGTAGGAAAATTATAATTATTTTCACCAAACGCATCAACTCCGCAAACTATTTTGCACTCCTCATTTGTTGATACCGAATTAACTACAACACGTCCCATTTTTCCGTTACATCCGCATAATATTATATTAGTCATTTTTACGTCCCCTTTAGTGAAAAGAGGCAACGAAATATCAATTGCCTCTTTTTACTTTATGCTTACGCTTTATTTATATATTATTTACTGTACTTGTTAATTAAATCGTACTTTGTCATACAATCTTTCAGGTTATGATAGCCGACAGTATTCATAGGAACAAGAGGAAGTCTGCATTCTCCTGCGTTATATCCGAAAAGATTCATAGCTGTCTTAACGGGAATAGGATTAACATCACTAAACATAATGTTCATAAGCTCAAGATAGTGGAAGTGAAGCTCTCTTGCCTTTGCAAAATTATTGTCAAGACAAAGCTTGCAAATATCGTGCATTTCCTTAGGACAAATATTTGCAAATACAGAGATAACGCCGAGAGCCCCAAGCGACATAAACGGAACTGTCTGGTCATCGTTGCCCGAATAAACGTCAAGATTATCACCGCAAAGCGAACGAATTAACGCAACCTGCGAAATATCTCCGCTCGCTTCCTTGCAGGCCTTAATATTAGGATGTTTGCAAAGCTCCGCGTATGTTTCGGGTTTAATATTACATCCCGTACGTGAGGGAACATTGTAGAGAATAATCGGAATATTTACCGAATCGGCTATAGTGTTAAAATGCTTTACAAGCCCCTGTTGAGATGTTTTATTATAGTAAGGAGTTACGCAAAGCAGAGCGTCAACGCCCGACTTTTCAGCCTCTTTTGATAGCTTAACGGCTGTTCTTGTATCGTTGCTGCCCGTTCCTCCGATTACAACAGTTCTGTGATTAACCTTTTCGGCAACAAATCTCAAAACCTCGCTGTGTTCTTCCTCTGAAAGCGTTGCCGCTTCTCCTGTTGTACCGCAGGCAATAATCGCGTCGGTACCGTTTTTTATATGGAACTCCAAAAGTTCTTCCAAAGCGTCATAGTTTACTGTCAAGTCATCATTCATCGGTGTTATAAGAGCAACACCCGAACCTGTAAAAATTGGCTTATTCATAATAACCTCCAAATCAATTATTTCAGTCTATATAACCCTCTGCACAAAGGAGCTCGGCTAAAAGTACAGCTCCGCCTGCCGCGCCTCGCAGGGTATTGTGCGACATACAAACAAATTTCATATCATACTGTGTATCTTCTCTTAAACGTCCTACTGAAACAGCCATACCGCCCTCTACTTCTCTTGAACTTTTAATCTGGGGCTGGTCGGGCTCTGTATAATAATGCAGAAAATGTTTAGGAGCGCTGGGGAGTTTGAGCTGCTGCGCTCTGCCCTCATAAGATTCCCAAGTTTTAATTACCTCGTCAACAGACGGGGCTTTATCCTTAAATGACATAAATACCGCCGCCGTATGTCCGTCCGATACGGGAACTCTAAGGCATTGTGATGTAATTGCAATATCGTTATTATCAACAATTTTCCCGTCTTCAATTGAACCCCAAATTTTAAGAGGCTCTTTTTCGGATTTTTCCTCTTCTCCGCCGATATACGGGATAAGATTATCTACCATTTCAGGCCAGGTTTCAAATGTTTTTCCCGCACCCGAAATAGCCTGATAAGTACAAGCGAGAACCTTATTAACTCCAAATTTTTTAAGCGGATGAATAGCAGGCACATAGCTCTGCAGAGAACAGTTGGATTTAACCGCAACAAAGCCTTTTTTTGTACCGAGACGTTTTCTCTGATACTTAATTATTTCAATGTGGTCGGCATTAATTTCCGGAATAACCATAGGTACATCGGGGGTAAAACGATGAGCAGAGTTGTTTGAAACAATAGGACACTCCGCCCTTGCGTACGCTTCTTCCAAAGCTTTAATATCTTCCTTAGGCATATTTACCGCGCAAAAGCAAAAATCAACCGTTTTTGCTACTTCCTCGATATTTGACGCGTCAAGAATTGTCATATCCTTAACTTGCTCGGGCATAGGTTCTGAAAGAAGCCAGCGTTTTTCCATAAGCTCCCCGTACTTTTTACCTGCGCTCCTTGAGCTTGCGGCTAATGTAGTTATATTAAACCAAGGGTGCTTATCGAGCAAGAGAAGAAAGCGCTGTCCTACCATTCCTGTAGCGCCGATTACGCCTACTTTGTATTTTTTCATTTTGGCCCTCCACAATATTACAATTTTTTAAAAATGGTTGTAACTTTAAATAAAATAAGTTATTATATACAAGTATATGAGTTAAACCATAACTGTCTACCCTATAATATACCATTATAAGAATTTAATGTCAATTATAAATTAAAAATTTATACGAAAGGAAAAATATGAAAACAAGCGATTTTTTCTATGAACTCCCTAAGGAACTTATAGCGCAGACTCCGTTAGAACCGAGGGATTCATCAAGACTTCTGATATTGGGAAAGAAAAACGGCGAAATCGAGCACAAACATTTTTATGATATTATTGATTATCTAAGCGAGGGCGATTGTCTTATTGCAAATGATTCAAGAGTTTTACCCGCAAGGATATTCGGAGTAAAGGAAGAAACAGGTGCAAGCGTAGAATTTCTGCTTTTAAAACAGATAAGCGGTAATAGTTGGGAAACTTTATGTAAGCCGGGAAAAAAAGCCAAGGTCGGAGCTAAATTCAGCTTTGGTGAAGGGCTTATGACAGCGACCGTAACAGAGGTCAAGGAGGACGGAAACAGAATTGTAGATTTTGACTGTGATGAAAATTTTTTTACTGTTCTTGATAAAATCGGTCAAATGCCTCTTCCCCCTTATATAACAAAAAAACTTGAAGATAAAGAGAGATACCAGACAGTTTATTCGCAAGAGCTTGGTTCAGCCGCCGCGCCTACCGCGGGACTTCATTTCACAAAAGAATTAATGGATAAAATCCGAAAAAAGGGAGTCAAAATCGCATATGTAACGCTCCATGTCGGATTAGGTACATTCAGGCCTGTAAAGACAGACGACGTAACAAAGCATAAAATGCACAGCGAGCATTACGAAATTTCCGAAGAAACTGCAAAAATAATTAACGAAACGAAGAAAAACGGAAAAAGAGTTATAGCCGTGGGAACAACCTCCTGCAGAACCTTAGAGAGCGTTGCATCAAGCTATGGTGAAATTAAAGCCTGCGAGGGCTGGACAGATATTTTCATTTATCCGGGATACGATTTTAAAGTTCTCGACGGACTTATTACAAACTTTCATCTGCCTGAAAGCACACTTATTATGCTTGTTTCAGCGTTTGCAGGATTTGATAACGTTATGAACGCTTACAAAACAGCCGTTAACGAAAAATACAGATTTTTTTCATTTGGCGACGCGATGGCAATTTTATAGGAGCAAATATGTTTAATATTATAAAAAAACAGGGAGACGCCCGCCGAGGTATAATTAAAACAGTTCACGGAGAAGTTCAAACGCCCGCGTTTATGAATGTCGCCACCTGCGGAGCAATTAAAGGTGCGCTTTCAGCGTTTGACCTTAAAGACGTAAAATGCCAGATTATGCTTAGTAATACATATCATCTGCACCTTAGACCGGGTGACAAAAATATAAAAAAACTCGGAGGGCTTCATAAATTCACAAGGTGGGACGGACCGATACTCACAGACAGCGGAGGATTTCAGGTTTTTTCACTCGCTAAACTCAGAAACATAAGCGAGGACGGAGTAACATTTAATTCTCATATAGACGGACATAAAATTTTTATGTCACCCGAAGTAAGTATGCAAATTCAGTCAAATTTAGGCTCTACGATTGCGATGGCGTTTGATGAATGCGTTGAAAATCCGTCGCCGTATGATTACACAAAAAAATCAGCACAGCTGACTACGCGCTGGCTCAAACGCTGTAAGGACGAGATAAATCGTCTTAACAACCTTGATGATACAATTAACAGAAAACAAATGCTTTTCGGAATTAATCAGGGCGGTGTATATAAAGACCTGAGAGTTGAGCAAATGAAAGCTATTGCCGATATGGATTTATCGGGATACGCAATCGGCGGACTTGCAGTAGGCGAAGAAACCGAAGTAATGTATGAAATAATTGACGAAGTCGTTCCCTATATGCCGAAAGACAAACCCCGATACCTTATGGGGGTAGGAACTCCCGTTAATATCCTTGAGGCAGTTTACAGGGGGGTTGATATGTTCGACTGCGTTATGCCGAGCAGAAACGCCCGCCACGGTCATTTGTTTACAATGAGCGGTATAAGAAACATCTGGAATTCAAAATACGAGTTAGACGAAAGTCCGATTGACACGGAATGCGACTGTCCTGTATGCAGAAATTTTAGCAGAGCATATATAAGGCATTTAATGAAAGCGGGAGAAATGTTGGGTATGAGGTTATGCGTTACTCATAATCTTTATTTTTATAATACTCTTCTTGAAAAAATTCGTGAGGAACTTGATAACAATAATTTCGAGAATTTTTATTGTAAATACAGAGAAATTTTAGGTGTAAGAATATAGATTATCCTGCAAAATATTCAAAATGTTTATTTTAAAACAAATAAAAATCTTGCAAGTACAGGAAATATCTGTTATACTACGATATGGATTAAAAAAGAAAGGAAAATCAATATGCACAGTTTACCCCTTTTAGACGCAGCACAGCCTGCGGCGCCGGGCGGAGGAAATTCTTTTATTTTTATGATTTTAATTTACGCCGCGATTTTTGCGGCTCTGTATTTCTTCTTAATAAGACCTAACTCAAAAAAAAGGAAAGAAGAAGCAGAGCTTAGAAACAGCCTTGAAATCGGTGATGAAATTACCACAATCGGCGGTATCATCGGAAGAGTAGTCGCTATTAAAGAAGATGAGGATTCGATTATTATAGAGACAGGCTCTGACAGAAATAAAATGAAAATGAAAAAATGGTCAATTTCATCTATCAATACCTTAAAAGAACCAACAAATGAAGAAACCACAGAGAAAAAAGGCTTTTTCTCAAAATTTAAAAAAGGTGAATAATTAAACGCTCCTCCGAATATAATTTTTTAGGAATTATATTCGGGGGAATTTTTATGAGAGCGATAAACTCAAAATTTGATTCTATAAATAAAAAAGCAATTAAGAGCGTAATTTTCGGCTCATTGGTCGGAACACTGATTACTATTATACTTACAATAATTTGCTCGCTTATAATTATTTCTATGGGCAGGCTTCCCGACGGAGCTTTGGAATACATTACTTTGGGGCTTCTCGCCGCGGGTGGTTATATCGGCGGATATATAGGCGGCAGAATTTACAAAAGTTCGGGTCTTTTTATCGGTCTTGTTACAGGATTTATAATGTTTATTATAGTTTTCTTGGCAGGAATAAACTCTTTTACGGGCAGTTTTTCCCCTCTGATATTATTTAAAATTATGGTTTTGCTTGTTTTTTCAACTCTTGGAGCAGTAATTGGGGTTAACAAAAAAGAAAAAGTAAAATTTAAATAAATATTATTACAGAAAAAGCTGACTTTATCTCAAAGTCAGCTTTTCTATATCCTTTGGTAATTTACTGTTTATATTAATTTTTTCCTTTGTAATAGGATGAATAAAGCTTACAAAGGCGCAGTGCAATGCCTGACGCTTAATAAATTCGGGCGAGCCTCCGTACATATCGTCACCCGCAAGCGGATGTCCTATTGAGGAAAAGTGACATCTTATCTGATGAGTATGCCCTGTCTCAAGAGTAATTTCAAGCATAGTATGGTTTTTATATACCGAAATGGGTTTATAGTGTGTAACAGATTTTACTCCGTCGTCGGCGCAGACGCGTTGAATCGTATGACCCTCAAGAATTTTAATCGGTTTATCTATTGTTCCGGAATTTTCAATTATCCCCTCACATACGGCAATATATTTTTTATTAATTGTCTTAAAAAGATTTGAAGCGGTATATCTGTCCTTTGCAACAACTACTATTCCCGATGTATCCTTATCAAGCCTGTTAACGGCGCGGAATGTGTAACTCTCGCCGAGCTGTTTTTGTCTGTAGGCTAAAAAATTTGCCAAGGTGTCTTTTTGATGAATTTTAGTCGGGTGAACAGCAACACCGTCAGGCTTATCAATAACAATGATGTATTCATCTTCAAATAGAATTTTCAAATCCCCTTTTACGGGTGCAATTTCATTTTTATCTTCAGGAAGATTGAGGACAATAATATCTCCCGCATTTAAAATATCTATTGTCTTAAGAATTTTATTATCTCTTAAAATTCCGTCTTTTTCACGCTTTAAACGTGCTATCATACGGGCAGATACACCGCAATGCTTTCGTAAAAATGTTTTTGCGATAACTTTGTCACATTCATTCGGTACGATAAATATAAGATTTTTAGACGACATAGCAATTCACCATATGATAAATAACAAATTGAAAAATGATTATAATTGGTATTCCAAGCATAAATTTCAGCTTTTTTGTTTTATGACGGATAATCTGCATAGTTATATACATTGATATACTTCCGCCCAAAGCGGAAAACAAAAGAAGGGTAAACTCCTTCACTCTCCATTTGTTATTAACCGCGCAGTATTTATCGTAAACAGTTATAATAACCGAAATAAGATTAATTAAAACAAAATAAATGACGCAAAATTCAGGAAACATAAATAAACTCCGAGGGATGGTAATATGAAAATAATTAAAAAAATTCCGATATTTTTAAGCATAATAGCTCTTATAGGCGTTATCGCGATTTCAAGCACAAATACCAAAACATCTGACAAAAAAATAACAATCAACAAAAAAGCGGTAAAGACAAGCAGTCTGAAAATAGATACGGAAATGCGCGGAGTCTGGGTTACATATATGGATTTGGATATGTACGGAACGGACAGGAGCTACAACAGCTTTAAAAGAAAATTTAAAAATATTGCAAACAAGGCAAAAGATAAAAAATTTAATACATTAATTGTTCAAGTAAGGCCCTTTTCAGACGCGCTGTATGAATCCTCATATTATCCTTATTCACATATAATATCAGGTGCGCAGGGTAAAAATCCGGGTTATGACCCGCTTAAATATATGTGCGCGTATTCCCACAAACTCGGACTAAAAATCCACGCCTGGATTAACCCGTACCGAGTAAGAAGTACAAGCGATTTGAAGCTTTCCGAAAATAATCCCTATAAAAACAATAAAAACCTCGGTGTAAAGGTTGACGACGGAATTTATTACAACCCGGCGCTTTCAGGTGTACGCAAGCTTATTGAAAACGGAATTAAGGAAATAATAAATAATTATGACGTAGACGGGATACAGTTTGACGATTATTTTTACCCTACGTCTAAAAAAAGCTTTGATGAAGAACAGTACAAAAAATACTGCAAAAATGTCGGATATGATAAGGCGATTTCTCTTAAAGACTGGAGAATTGCAAATGTTAATATACTGATTGCGGAATGTTACACGGTAATTCATAATACAGGTAAAGATATAGTTTTCGGAATATCACCGCAGGGAAATATCGAGAATGATTATAAAATGTACGCGGACGTTAAAAGCTGGTGCTCAAAATCGGGATATATAGATTATATATGTCCTCAACTTTACTACAGTTTAAAAAATCCTGCTTTAACCTTTGAAAGAGCGCTCAAAAACTGGACATCTCTTGAATATAACGAAGATGTTTCTCTTTATATAGGAATTGCGGGATATAAAACGGGAACGGACTTAGACGCAGGCACATGGTCGTATTCCGATAAAATTCTTCAGGAGGAAGTAAAGCTCGTCAGGAAAAAGAAACTGAAAGGTTTTATGTTCTACAGTTTTGAAAATTTAGAAAGTGAAAAGGCCGCAAAAGAGGTAAGCAACCTTGTCGAAATATTAGATTAACTCCCCTATACAGAAGTCATCACCGTATTCTGTAATTTTTACATTAACAATTTCACCTGTAATATTATTGTCGCAGTAAATATGAACAGGAGTATAATTCATTGTATACCCTTCATAATATTCATTTTTTCTGAATCGTTCAACCAGTACGCTCTCTGTTCTGCCGATTTGCGTTTTAAGAAAATCGTGCCTCAATTTATCGGCAGTTTTAATCATAATTTTACTTCGTTTGTCTTTAACCCTAATCGGAACCTGATTTTCCATAGTATCCGCCAAAGTTCCTTTGCGTTGAGAATATGGAAAAACGTGAATTTTTGAGAATCCGACTTTTTTTACGAATTTTAAACTCTCATTAAATTCCTCGTCTGTTTCTCCCGCAAAGCCTACCATTACATCTGTTGTTATAGACGGATTATCAAAATTTGAGCGCAATGCCTCTACAATTTTCATATATTCATCCGTATCATACTGACGGCGCATACGCTTTAGCGTAGCATTACATCCGCTTTGGAGGGAAAGATGAAATTGCGGACAAAATTTTTCTTGTGCGGAAAAGCGTTTTATAAGGCTCTCATACATCATTTCAGGTTCAAAAGAACCTAAGCGGACGCGTTTTATCTCATCAAACTGACATACTATATCAACCGCGTCAGCTAAATCAAAATCTTCTCCTTGACCATAAGCGGAAAGATTTATCCCGACAAGCACAATTTCTTTATAGCCGTTTAAAGCGAGCTTTTCTATCTCCTCTTTTAAAATTTCGGGACTTTTACTGCGCACTCTTCCTCGTGAATACGGAATTATGCAATAGGAGCAGAAACGGTTACAGCCGTCCTCAATTTTAACGAACGCTCTTGTATGTCCCTCAAAATTCTTAACGCTTAATTCCTCATATTCCGCGTTTTTACTTTCGTGAGGCTCAATGCTTATAATCTGATGACGACAGGTTAAATATTCGTTAATTTTAGAAATCAAATCAGCTCTGCGCCTGTTGCCGAGTACAATATCACAATCCTCAAAATCACCTGTCCTATCGGGAAAAGCCTGTGGCATACATCCCGTTAAAACAACAATTCCGTCAGGATTATTACGACGGACTTTATGAATAATTTTTCTGTTTTTCGCGTCTGTTACCGCAGTTACCGTACAGGTATTTATTACAGTTATATCCGCTTTATCCTTATCCTCGGAAGGCGTAAAACCGTTTTTTATCAAAAGTTCTCTCATAAGCTGTGATTCATATTGATTAACCTTACAGCCGAGAGTAATTATATTAAAGTTCATAATTTTCTTTCCTGTTTAATACGGCTGTATCAAAGCGTTGCCTTGATACAGCCTTTATTTTTATTATGTATTTTTATCAACCTTATGAAATGTTTTCAGGTTGCCTGTCTTTTCACTTCGTTTGTCAAGCTCCGATAAAACCTCGTCAAGCTCAATCCCTTGTTGAACCATCATTACCATAAGATGATAAATTAGGTCGGCAATCTCATAAACCGTTTCACTGTTATCGCAGTTTTTGGCAGCGATTATTGTTTCACTGCACTCTTCCCCCACTTTTTTTAATATCTTGTCAATGCCTTTTTCAAAAAGATAGCAGGTATAAGAACCTTCTTTTTTATTATCACGTCTGTTAAGCACCGTTTCATACAGCGCCTTTAATACCTTATCATCCATAAATTACCTCATTTTATTTTCTTAAAAAAGCAGGAGTGATGACCCGTGTGGCAGGCCTCTCCCGTCTGCTCTACAATAACAAGTAAAGTGTCGTCGTCGCAGTCGGAGTAAATTTCAACAACCTTTTGAAAATGTCCCGAAGTAGCCCCTTTATTCCAAAGCTCCTTACGGCTCCTCGACCAAAACCAGGTATAGCCTGTTTCAAAAGTCTTTTTTAATGATTCCTTATTCATATAAGCGAGCATTAAAACCTCGCCCGTTGACTTCTCCTGAACAATTGCGGGAATTAAATCGGATTTTAAAAAATACTTATCAAATTCCATATTATTTCACCTTTGAAGCAATTTTAATTGCGTTTTCAAGGTCAAGATTACCGCTGTAAACAGCTTTACCCGTAATAGCGCCGTAAAGATTTAATTCTGAAAGTTTTATAATATCCTGCAAAGAAGATATACCCCCGCTTGCGATAATATCACAGCTTACGTTATCGGAAAGCTTTTTTAGCTGAATGAGATTAGGACCGCCTAAAGTACCGTCCTGCTCTATATCGGTAAACACGATTGTCTTAACGCCTATCTGTTCCATTTGCCTTGCAAGATTAATATAGTTAAGCTCTGACTTATCTGTCCAGCCCTCGGCGCAAACAAGGCCGTTTTTAGCGTCAATTCCGACAACAATTTTGTCATCGAAATTATTTACGGCGTCAATTACAAAATGCTGGTCTTTTACCGCCGCAGAGCCTAAGATAACGCGGTCTATGCCGTTTTCGAGGTAAAACTCGATAGTGTCCATATCTCTTATTCCGCCGCCAACTTCGACCTTTACATCCGTACTTTTTGCAACATCCGCAATAAGCTCGCTGTTTTTACGTTTGCCATCCTTTGCGCCGTCTAAATCTACCATATGCATCCACTCTGCGCCAGCTTTTACAAAGCTTTCAGCAACGTCATACGGGTCGTCGGCAACCTTAGAGGCTGTTGAATAATCTCCTTTAACTAATCTTACACAATTGCCATCTTTAATATCAATGGCGGGTAAAACAATCATTATAGAACTCCTTTTGTTGATAACGGTACGCCTGTATCGTTTTCCTTAACTGCGATTTTAAGCGAATGAGCGACCGCTTTAAAAATAGCTTCAATAATATGGTGGGAATTATATCCGTATTCTGATTTTATATGCAAAGTAATTCCCGCGTTATACGCGAACGCTCTCATAAATTCAACCGTCAATGCCGAAGTATAATCTCCGCATTTTTCCTGAGGAAAATCCGCATCAAAAACCAAAAAAGGACGACCGCTTATATCAAGGGATACAAAAGCCAAAGCCTCGTCCATAGGAACATAAAAACTCCCGAAACGCTCAATGGAGCTTTTCTCGCCGAGAGCGTCTTTAAAAGCTTTTCCAAGTACAATTCCTGTATCCTCTACGGTGTGGTGGTCGTCGACATCCAAATCTCCCGATACCTTAACCTCAAGTCCGAATCCTCCGTGTACGGCGAAAGCATTAAGCATATGGTCAAAAAAACCAATTCCCGTGTTAATATTTATATTTCCGCCGTCAAGATTAAGGCTCAAAGTAATATCTGTTTCTTTAGTTTTTCTGTTTAAACTGGAACATCTCATTTTATCTCTCCGAAATAAACTGCTCTATCGCTGAAATTACAGCGTTTATTTCCTTTTCTGTACCTGTACTTATGCGGATATATTCTCCCATATATCTTACAACAATTGATTCCGTTTTTAAAAACTCCCAAATCTCTTTCGCAAAATCCGTTTTAATAAGAACAAAATTTGTCTTTGTCGGGTAAACAAAAAAGTTTTCTGTCATTTTACTGAGTCTTACAAGCTCATTATACAGGGTTTTTGTATTTTCAACAATAGTTTTTGTCTGATTTTTTAAAAAATCTTTATTTCTATACAGCTGTGCACCTATTGCCTGGGAAATACTGTTAACATTATAAGGCGATTTAACAGCAGACAGCGCTTTGCTTATTTTCTCGCAGGAAACAGCAAATCCAAGCCTTATAGACGCGCTGCCCAAAGCCTTTGACGCGGTTCTTAAAACTATAAGATTGGAGTAGCTTTCTACATCTTTTAAAAGTGAATTTGCTTCGTCCCAAAAATCCATATATGCCTCGTCTAAAACGACAAGAGCGTTAACGGAATTTATAAGTTTAATTACATCTTTCTTTAACATTCCCTGCGCCGTCGGATTGCAGGGATTTGAAAAAATTAAAGCGCTGATTTTATTATCGTTTATGTGGCTGATAAGCTTGTCAACGTCAATAGATAAATCGGGATTTTTTTGAAATTTAACACAAGGATTTTCGGTTATACCGCTGTAAAATTCATACATACTGAAATCGGGAGATAAAACCGACAACCTATCCCCTTTTTGCAAAAACGCCGACTCAATGAGAAAAATAAGTTCGTCCGAGCCGTTGCCGACCGTTACATTTTTATAATTAATTTCATAGTAATCCGCAAAGGATTTTCTTAGCTTTAAGCACACGGGGTCGGGATAACGGTTGAACTCAACGCTATGAACAGCCTTATCGACGATTTTCATAAAATCCTCGCTGTAGCCGAGCGTACACTCGTTAGCGTCAAGCCTGATTGAATAATCTCCCTCTATCGGCTCATACGGTATTAAATTGTTAATTTTATCATTTAATTCATAAGACAAATTAATCACCTTAGTCGTTATCAAATCTGACTTTAATTGAATTTGCGTGGGCGGTTAAGCCCTCAACCTGAGCAAAACGGACTATATCGTCAGCATCGCTTATAAGCGCCTGTTCGGTATAATATATAAAGCTTGATTTTTTAACAAAACTGTCAACCGAAAGCGGACTGAAGAAACGCGCCGTACCGCTTGTCGGTAAAACGTGATTAGGCCCTGCAAAATAATCGCCTAAAGGCTCGGGACTGAAGTTTCCCAAAAATACCGAACCCACATTATCAAGCCTGCCGATATATTCCATAGGATTTTTACAGCAAACCTCGAGATGTTCGGGTGCTAAATCGTTCGCAAATTTAACCGCCTGTTCCATATTTGAGCATACGATAATCGCTCCGTAATTTTTAAGCGACTCTTTAATAATATCCCTGCGTTCAAGCTTTTCACATTGTTTTTTAATCTCCTTTTTCACCTTATCGGCTAAAGGCGCGTAATCGGTTAGAAGAATCGAGCTTGCAAGTCGGTCGTGTTCAGCCTGGCTCATAAGATCCGCCGCTAAAAATTTAGGATTAGCGTTTTTATCTGCTAAAATGAGAATTTCGCTCGGTCCTGCAATCATATCTATATCGACAACTCCGTAGAGTAGCTTTTTAGCCGTTGCGACAAATATATTCCCGGGGCCGACAATTTTGTCCACTTTCGGAACCTGTTTTGTGCCGTATGCAAGAGCCGCAACCGCCTGCGCTCCGCCCATAAGAAATATTCGGTCAACACCCGCAATTTTTGCGGCGGCTATTATATCGGGATTAGGTTTTCCGTCTTTTGAAGGCGGGGTTGTCATTACAATTTCTTTACAGCCTGCAAGCTTAGCCGGAATCGCGTTCATAAGAACTGAAGAAGGATACGCCGCCGTACCGCCCGGTACATAAAGGCCTACCCTCGCAAGTCCCCTGACGCGCTGTCCCATAATTACTCCATTTTCTTTTGTGGTAAGCCAAGATTGCTGAATTTGTCTTTTATGAAAATCCTCAATATTTTTCGTCGCTTTTTTTAAGGTTTCTATGTAATCTTTATCACATTTCGCTATAATACTGTCAATCTCATCAGCGTAAATTTCAACTTTTTTGGGGGCTTTTCCGTCAAATTTAACGGTATAATCGTAAACGGCTTTATCTCCGTTTTCTTTTACATTGTTAATAATATCACTGACAATGCCTGAGACGTCCTTTGCCCCGCTGTTTGAGCGTTCTTTCAGGTTTTTTATAAAAACGTATTCATCTTTACCGTTTGCAACTACGGTAGTAATCATTTTACTTCTGCCTCCATTTTTCGTACAAGTTCCTCTATTTCGTACTTTCTAAGCTTTAAACTTGCGGTATTTGCAATTAATCTTGCGGAAATATCCGTCACATATTCTATAACCTCAAGGTCGTTAGCTTTAAGAGTTGAACCTGTTTCAACAATATCTACAATTCCGTCTGCAAGTCCTACAAGGGGAGCAAGCTCTACGGAACCCTCGATTTTAATTACGCGGACGTCCATATTTTTTCCCTCAAAGAAATTTCGCGTAACTTTCGGATATTTTGTAGCGATGGTCTTAGCGCCGTATCCGTGGTAAAAATCATAACCTTTTTTACATGCTAACGCAAATTTACATTTGCCAAAACCTAAATCAAGAAGTTCGTAAAAGGATGTTCCGTTTTCAAGAATCGTGTCCTTGCCGACAACACCGAGGTCGCAAACCCCGTGCTCAACGTATGTTATAACGTCAGCCGCTTTTGCGAGAACGACCTCGAACTGTCCTCCGTCTACGGAAAGAATAAGACGGCGTCCTTTATTATGTATCTCATCACAGTTATATCCGAGTTTTTCAAAAAGCTCTACCGTGGATTTTTCAAGTCTGCCCTTAGTAAGCGCTATTCTAATCGGTTTCATATTAATCACCTATTATCTCAAACTTTTTTATGCCGAGTTTTTCCGCAAATTCTCGCGCCTCAGATTCATCGGATAAATCCGAAAACTGCGCTTTTGTTCCTTGTTCGACAAGCTTTGAGGTATATTTGATAGCTTTCATAATATCGCAGTCATTCTTGGCAAAAACAAGTACCTCGGGAATATTGCTTTTGGAATAATAGCGGGCCTGCTCGGCAAGGTGATTAATATTTATGGCAAAGCCCGACGCTCCGATAGAACAGTTAAATTCATCAAAAATTTTATCGTAACGTCCCCCTGACAAAATTGCGTCGCCGTATCCCAAAACATAGCCTGTAAAAACTATTCCGCTGTAGTAATCGTTGTGCTGGACAAGTCCTAAATCTATAATGATTTTATCGCCCAAATCAAGAGTTGAGAGGTCCTTGTAAAGGCTTTTAAGATATTCAATCGCGTCTAACGCTTTTTTATTATTGATAATTTTCTCGGCTCTTTCAAAAACTTCCTCACCGCCGAACAGCGACGGAACGGTTCTTATTGCCGTTACGGTATCGCTCGGATTGAGTTTATCGAGAATATCATTAAGAGCAGAATAATTTTTATTTTCTATATAAATTCTGATATGTTCTTTTATTTCTTCATCGGCATCAAGAGAATCCAAAAGTGTATTAAACAGCATTGAGTGTCCGACTTCAATTCTGAAATCGTCCGATACTGCCTGCATACTCTGAATAGCTGTAGTAATTACTTCGAGGTCGGCTCTTTTTCCTCTTGAACCGATAAGTTCAATACCCATCTGCATAATTTCGTTACTTCTGCCCGTAAGACTCGGATTGTTCCTGTAAACAGCCTGATTATAGTAAAGGCGTACGGGAAGAACCTCATTCTGCATACGAGTTGAAACGAGCCTCGCAATCGGAAGCGTGGAATCGGGACGGACGGCTATAAGTCTTCCGTTGTTGTCGGTCGTTTTAAACATTGACTCTGGTGATATTCCGCTTGAATCGGTTGAAAACAAATCGTAATACTCTAAAGCGGGTGTAATAACACGGTGAAACTGATGATTATCAAATACGTTTTGAATTTTTTTGCACACATAATCAACCGCGGTACATTCTTTGAAAAGATAATCCTTTGTACCCTCGGGAGTTATTTTTAAATTTTTCTTCATAAAATTACCTCGTCACTTTAGTGTGCTAATATGTTAACATATAAAATTATATTTGTCAATTCTCGTTACTATAGTCGTCATCATCAGCGTCTTTTTGTCTTTTAGAAACAGGCTTTTTAATAACTTTTGCCTTCATATTTGTTAATCCCGATGATTTAACAACGTTCATTTCAATAACACGGGTTGCGTTTTCACCTTTCATATCAATTCTTGACCCTGTTTTTCTTCCGACAAGAGTATAAATAGCGGCAAAAATCGGTGTTCCTAAAATCATACCCGCAATACCGAACAATCCTCCGGCGACCATAACGGAAAATAGTGACCAAAATCCGATTAAGCCAACCTGCGAGCCGACAATCTTCGGACCAATAAGGTTTCCGTCTATCTGCTGGAATAAAAATATCATTATAACAAATTCGACGCAGTACGCCGGGTTCACCAATAGCAAGAGCAATGCGCTGGGAATACCCCCGATGAACGGTCCGAAAAACGGGATAATATTACAAACGGCGACAATAACGCTGATTAAAGGCGCGTATGGAATCGCCCTGACAGTCATATATACGAATACCATAAGACCTATAATTGTGGAATCAAGAATTTTTCCAACTAAAAACTTACCGCATTTATCATCGGAAACATTTATAACCTGATAGATTGTCGGAAGCCATTTTGTCGGAAGAAAAGCGGCGCCGAGCCTTTTGAGCTGTTTGCAAAGATATTCCTTTGAGCCGAGCATATATGCCGAAAGAATAAGAGCCATAACCCAATTATAAACAAATCCTGCGGTATTCATTGCGGCCGTATACACTCTTCCGATATTATTGATGTCCGAGAGAGAACGTATGAAATTTTCAACCGCTCCGTTAATATTATCAAGAAAGCTTAAATTCAAATGGAATCTCTCGTTAATCCAAGTAACTATGCCGGTTGTTATCTCTCTAAAAGATTTCACATACGACGGAACGCTTGTAACAAGCTTTGTTATGTTTTCCGATAGCTGTGGGATAAGAATCGCGAGGAAAAATCCGATTAAACCGAAGAAGAAAAGATAAGTTAATAAAAGCGCTAAGGGCTTTTTAATTTTTTCAAAATGCCGTGATTTAATTTTCCCGAAAAGTTTATTTTGGATAAATCTAAACGGAAAGTTAAGGATATACGCTATACCGAAAGCATATACAAACGGCGTAAGAATTGTTGCAAAGTTGCATATTGCACCCCATATAACATCAACATTATCCTTGATAAAAAGCAAGAATACTGCAAAGGTAATGCAAATAAGTATCCCTGCCATTTTATTAAATTTTTTTTTCATTATATATCATCCTCTCTGATATATTTGTGCTGATTTATAATAAATTGATTTAAAAAAATGACATTTGCGCACTTTCAGGTAAATCCCCCGTTGCACCACATTCCTTTAATTGTTCAATAATGGTTTTTGACGCCTTGGTTTTTATTTGGAGTTCTTCAATGGAAAGATAATCTCCGTCTTTACAGCCTTCCTCCAAGGAAATAGCCGCGGACTCTCCCACTCCCGATAAAGCGCAAAACGGCATTCTAATTTTACCATCCTCTACAGCAAAGGTTTTTGCCTTTGATTTATAAATATCAATCGGTAAAATCTCTACACCTCTCGCCATCATTTCATTGACAATCTGCAACATTCCATATTCAGCGTTATCTTTTGCGGAGGCTTCATAACCCATTTGCTTAATATTATGCATTTTTTCCCTAACAGCGTTTCTGCCACGCATTACGGTTGCGCCGTCAAAATTGTCATTTCGCACAGTAAAATAAGCGGCGTAATATTCAACGGGCCTGTGAACCTTGTACCAGCCGAGGCGTAGCGCCGCAATCATATACGCGGCGGCGTGAGCCTTAGGAAACATATACTTGATTTTAAGACAAGATTCAATATACCACTGCGGTACATTATGTTCCTTAAAAGCCTTGTAATGCTCCTCGTTGAATAGCTTAGACGCATTACCCTTTCTCGTAATCTCCATAATCTTAAAAGCCATTCCCGGCTCCAATCCCTTATGGAGAAGATAAGTCATAATTGAATCTCGCGTTCCGATAACATCTGAAATTGTGCATATTCCCTGCTTTATAAGTTCCTGCGCGTTTCCGAGCCAGACATCGGTACCGTGTGAAAGTCCCGAAATTTGGAGAAGGTCGGAAAATGTTTTCGGCTGTGATTCTATGAGCATACCCTTAACAAAATCGGTTCCGCACTCGGGAATCGAAAGAGTACCCGTTTCAAAGTCTATATCCTCAGCTGTAACGCCTAAAGCCTTTGGAGATGTAAACAGCGACATAACTTGGGGGTCGCTCATACTTACCTGCATTACAGGAATACCCGTAAATTCCTCAAGATAATGATAAATCGTCGGCACATCGTGTCCGAGCTCGTCAAGCTTTGTAATGGTATCATGAATTGAGTGGAAGTCAAAATGAGTTGTAATGTTATCGCTTTTCATATCATTGGCAGGGTGCTGAACAGGACAGAAATCATAAATGTCATACCCTTTCGGAACAACAACCATTCCGCCCGGATGCTGGCCTGTTGTCCGTTTTATATCGGTACAGCCAATCGCAAGTCGTTTTTCCTCGGCTTTGTGGTATATGATATTGTTTTCTTCCGCATATTTTTTTACAAATCCGATAGCGGTTTTATCAGCGACTGTTGAAATTGTACCCGCCTTAAATACATGGTCGCGTCCGAAAAGCTCCTCTGTATATCTGTGTGCCTTTGACTGATATTCACCGCTGAAGTTAAGGTCGATATCGGGGACTTTGTCGCCCTTAAAGCCAAGGAAAGTTTCAAATGGAATTTCATGTCCGTCACGGTCCATAGGCGTTCCGCACTCAGGACAGTCCTTCGGCGGCATATCAAAGCCGGAACCGTACTCGCCGTGTTCAAAAAACTCGCTGTGACAACACTTCGGACATACATAGTGCGGACAAAGCGGGTTCACCTCGGAAATTCCCGACATTGTAGCAACAAACGAAGAACCGACGCTTCCTCTTGAGCCGACAAGATATCCGTGCGCCTCACTGTCAGCAACAAGCTTCTGAGCCGTCATATAAAGCACTGAGTAACCGTATGTGTTAATAGCGTTAAGTTCTTTTTTTAGGCGTGCCTCAACAATTTCAGGCAGAGGGTCTCCGTATCTTTTCTTTGTTCTCTCCCACGTAATATCGTTAAGCTGTTGCTCCGCTCCCTCGATAAACGGAGGAAAATTTCCGTCGGGTATGGGCTGAATACTTTCTATGCTGTCTGCAATTGCATTAGTGTTTTCAACAACAATTTCATACGCTTTTTCTTTTCCGAGATAAGAAAATTCTTCAAGCATTTCAGCGGTTGTTCTATAATATAAGGGCGCTTGCTGTTTAGCGTCGGTATAGCCCTGTCCCGCCTGCAAAATCATACGGAAATCTGCGTCCGTAGGGTCCATAAAATGAACGTCGCAGGTAGCTACAACAGGAATATTAAGTTCTTCTCCGAGCTTTACTACCTGACGATTTAAATCCTGTAAATCAGTTTCAGACTTAACCTGACCGTTTCTTAGCATAAAAGCGTTGTTTCCGATAGGCTGAATTTCAAGATAGTCGTGGAATTTTGCGATTTTCTTAATTTCTTCCTTGGGTTTTCCGCCGATAATCGCGCGCATAAGCTGACCTGCTTCGCAGGCCGAACCGATTAAAAGACCTTCTCTGTGCTTTATCAGCTCCGATTTGGGTATTCTCGGTTTTTTGTAAAAATAATTCAGATGGCTGTAAGAAATAAGCTTATATAAATTTTTAAGTCCCGTAAGATTTTTAACTAAAATAATTTGGTGGTAAGCAGGGAGCTTTTTAAAATCTCCGCCTGCAATTTTTGTATTAATATCCTTAACTTCATATATGTTGTAATCATTTCTAAGTCTTTTGCAAAGTTCAACAAAAATACCCGCAAGCATTTGTGCGTCGTCGGTCGCTCTGTGGTGATTAAAATTACCGAGCCTCATATATTTTGCGACAGTATCAAGCTTGCAATTCTTAATATTCTTTAAAATACTCCTGCAAATTACAACCGTATCAATTGAGGTATAGTTGTACTCAACTCCCATATTCTCACAGGCATTACGGATAAAGCTTGTATCAAACGGAGCGTTGTGAGCGACAAGAATATTTCCGTCAGCAAAGTCAAGAAAAGCTTTTACGGCTTCGGATTGGCTCGGTGCATCCTTAACCATAGCGTCGGTTATTCCCGTAAGTTCCGTAATTTTTGAGGGAATAGGTATCTCAGGATTGGCAAAAGTTGAGAATGTATCTGTAACCTCGCCGTTAACTATCTTAACCGCGCCGATTTCAGTAATCTTATCCTTGCGCGCAGACAAACCCGTTGTTTCTATATCAAAACATATAAACGTTCCCTCTAAGCTTTCGTTTTGTTCTCCTGATACAGATTCAACCAAGTCGTCAATAAAATACGCCTCTGTTCCGTACAGGATTTTAATTTTTTCTCCGTCTTTGTTAATTTTCTTTGCTGTGTTCATAGCCTCGGGAAACGCCTGCGCCACTCCGTGGTCCGTAATTGCTATTGCAGGGTGTCCCCATAAAACGGCTCTGTTAATAAGCTCCTTTGCGGAGGTCATACCGTCCATTTGCGACATATTTGTGTGAAGATGAAGCTCCACCCTCTTTTTGGGAGCATTGTCAATTACTTTAACTTTTTGAGCTGTTGAAATACTGCGTGCGTTAATTACAAGTCCGCCCGCGAATTTATCATGCTCGACATCACCGTTTACAACAATAGCGTCGCCCGTCTTAATATTTTCAACAATTTGTGTTTGCTTTATCTGCCCGAAAACTTTTACCGTAATAGAGTCCGTGTAATCGGTAATATCTATTGTAAATATATTTTTATCGCCCGAGCGGGTTACTTTCTTTTCCGCTGCAAATACATCGCCCCAAACGGTAACCTTTCCCGAATCATAAGCAACATCTGAAATAGGAATAATTTTACCCTTTACAACTCTTCCGTAAAGAGGTCTGATTGTCGAGTTTATAATCTGCGGAGTTAAAAATTTTCCCTTTCTGACTTCAATTTCCTTTGCAGATTTTATTTTACGTTCCTGCGCACTCTCTTTTGCATACGTTTCTTTCTCGTCAAACATATCCGCAATTTTTTCAAGATTTTCTCTTTGGAGCTTTTTCTCAGTATTGATTTGAGATTCTATATAATCCTTACTTTCACCGTCTACGGCAGTTACACCGTCATATGTTATTTTTATTTCTTTGTCAAATTCGTTGTAAACGAGCCTTGCAAGCTCCATATCAAAATTAATACTGTCAAGAAGCGCCTTACCGCCGTTATTAAGGGTAATATTAAGCGTATCTCCGTTTAAAACAGCCTCACTGTTTTTAAAAGTGCCGTTTATTCTTGGAATCCTTAATTTAAGTTCGGATATAAGCTCGTCAAAATAGATTGTAGAAAAAAGCTCCTTTTTAAAATGAGGAAAAACAACAGCCTTTGTTAATGATAGCGACGAATTTTTCAGTATATTCTCAGTTTTATGTAAATCCTCCCTGCTTACAAGTTCATTGAAATCAAGATAAATTTCAACAGTTCTGAGCGATGAATTTACTTTAACATTGGTTACTGATGAATTGTAAATTGACGGAGATATTCTGTTTTTATCTATAAATTGTCCGAATATTTCCTTAAATTCTTTCATTGTACTTCCTTTAATATCAGTTATCTTTGTTTATTTCTTCAATCAAAGCGTCAACAAGCTTATCCTCGCTGACCTTACAGAGAATTTCTCCCTTTTTAAATATAAGTCCCATTTTGTCACCGCCTGCGATTCCGTAGTCAGCCTCACGAGCCTCGCCGGGACCGTTTACAACACAACCCATAACGGCAACCTTAATGTTCCTTTTGCAGTCGCGAAGACGTTCCTGAACCTCATTTGCAAGAGCAATAAGATTAATCTTAGTTCTTCCGCAGGTAGGACAGGAAATAAACTGCACTCCGCCCTTTTCAATGTCAAGACATTTTAAAATATCCTTTGCGGCATAAACTTCCCTTACAGGGTCGGCAGTAAGAGAAACACGGATAGTATCGCCTATTCCGTGAAGTAAAAGCGAACCGATTCCGGCGGATGATTTTATAATACCGTTTCTTTCCGTACCTGCCTCTGTAACCCCGAGATGTAAAGGATAGTCGCATCTCTCGCTTGCAAGCTCATAAGCTTGTACCATTGTTGAAACGGTTGAACTTTTCATTGAAAGTACAATATCGTTAAAGTCAAACTTTTCAAGAAGAGAGGCGTGGTACAATGCGCTGTCGCAAAGCGCCTGTGCGGTTGGAGCGCCGTGTTTTTTCAGAATTTCTTTTTCCAAGGAACCGCTGTTTACGCCAATTCTTATCGGAATATTTTTATTTGAACAGGCATTTGCAACTGCCTTTACTCTATCATCGGAACCTATATTTCCGGGGTTAATGCGGATTTTGTCAATTCCCGCTTCAACAGCTTCCAATGCGAGTTTATAATCAAAATGTATATCCGCAACAATAGGAACTCTTACAGCTTCTTTGAGCGCGGGAATAAGCTTTACTGATTTTTTATCGGGAATAGCAGCTCTGATAATTTCACAACCAGCATTTTCAAGAGCAACGGCTTGTTTAACACTGCCGTCAATATCGTCAGCAGGAACGTTTAGCATAGACTGAACGCTGATTTTTGCGCCTCCGCCGATTTTTACGTCACCTGCCGTAACCTGAATTTTACTTCCCATAATTAACCTCCTTTAGCAAAAGGAAAAAGCATCCATACATCTTTTACGGTAATTACCGCCATAAATGTCAAAAGAATTGCAAGGCCAATTCCGTTGACAACCTGTTCCGCCTTGCGGGGAATCGGTTTTCTGAATATAAACTCAATCAGCAAAAAGAGAAATCTTCCGCCGTCGAGCGCGGGAAACGGCAACATATTAAACACGCCGAGGTTAACGGATATGACCATCATCATATAAAGTATATTGTTAAACGCACTTAAAAAACTGTTTTCAAGTCCTTTTGAAGCAACCTGCGTAATCGCGGACGCCGCACCTACGGGTCCTGAAATATCTTTAAACGAAAATTGTCCGCTTACAAGTCCCACAAGCGACGACCAAACCATTCGCACTACGGAAACCGTCTGACTTCCTGTTTGCTGTAAAACTGTAGCAAAATTCTTTTCTATAGGTTTAACATAATAGTCAACAGCAACCGACGGCTTTTCGGCGTCTTTCGACTCAAGATATGTGTAGAATTGCACGTTTTTGAGGGAAACTCTTTTATTATCACGAATTACGTCAACATTCGCTTCATAACGCTGACGGGTTTTTTTAACTTCTATTTTTGGTATTTTATAGTCATTTACTCCGATATATTTTTCTATCTTAGCGTAATATTCGTCCATAAATTTCTTTGCGGAGGTTTTTGAGGTTACGGCATTAATTTTATCTGTACCTTCGGAAAGAATATTTATAATCTCATTAAGCTGTTTTTCACTGTATTTGGATTTTTTATCATTATAAATTTCAGCATACAGCTCGCAAAGCGTCAGAGCGCAATCCTGCTTATAAACGGATAATGTGTTTCCGTCTACGTCTTTGCAGGGCATTGTCGCTATGGCGAACGACATATCCTGTGCGTTATATATACTGTAGTTGTTGATATTAACTATTGTATCGCCCTTTTCCAGTCCGCTGTTGGCCGAGTAAGAGTTTTGAGGAAAGCTGTCTATTGTAGTGGAAGAAAAAGAGGAACCTTGAACGACTATCACGAACATCATAATAAGCCCGAGGACAATATTCATAAAAGCCCCTGCGACTATTATAATCATTCTTTTCCAAATTTTTGCGTTTGTAAAAGCGCGGGAATTTTCGCTTTCCTCGTCCTCTCCCTCCATAGCGCAATAACCGCCTATCGGAAAAAGTCTGAATGAATATTGGGTTTCTCCCTTTTTGAAGCCGAAAATCTTAGGTCCCATTCCGATTGAAAACTCGTTAACCTGAACTCCGCTTTTTTTTGCCGTCAAAAAATGACCGCCCTCATGGAAAAGAATAATAAGCTCAAAAAGAAGTATTCCGATAATTATTAAAGCTATTATTGTTAAAACTTCCAAAATAATTCAACTCCAAATTCAAATGCTGTTAAGTACAAATTCTCTTGCCCTTTTATCGGCTTTTAAAACGTCCTCAACATTTTCAGCTTCCGTATTATCCTGATTTAACATAGCGTTTGTAACCAGTTCTCCTATATCAAGAAAAGAGATTTTCCTTTCTCTGAATAAGGCGTTCGCTACCTCGTTCGCTCCGTTAGCCGCCGCCGCGCAAAGTCCGCCCCTGTCTATTGCGAGCTTACACGCATTAAGGCATTTAAAGGTTTCATAATCAGGTTCAAAAAATGTCAGTTTACCATAATCGGTGAGAGAAAGCTGTTTTACCGGCGACTTTAATCGTTTGGGATATGTGACAGCGTATTGGATTGGAATACGCATATCCGGCACTCCAAGCTGGGCTAAAACAGAGTTGTCCTCATATTCTATCATCGAATGTATAACGCTTTCCCGGTGAACAACAACATCAATTTTATCGGCAGGCATATCAAAAAGCCAAGACGCCTCTATTATTTCAAGTCCTTTGTTCATCATTGTAGCGGAATCTATGGTTATTTTTGCGCCCATATCCCAGTTAGGATGATTTAACGCCTGCTCTACGGTAACTGATTTTAAATCTTCCGTCTTTTTTCCGAAAAACGGTCCGCCCGAAGCGGTTAAAATAAGTCTTTTGAGCGCCTTTTTCTCGGGACAGCCCTGCAAGCATTGAAAAATAGCGGAGTGTTCGCTGTCTACGGGATAAAGATTTACACCGTTATCCCTTACGGCTTTCATAACAAGACTTCCGCCCGCGACAAGAGTTTCCTTGTTAGCGAGCGCGATATTCTTTTTAGCGTTTGCCGCGCATATTGTTGGCTGTAAGCCTACCATTCCAACAACGGAATTTAAAACTAAATCGGCTTCATTTACTGTTGCCGCCTCAATTAAACCGTCCATACCGCAGGAAACCTTAGTATTAGTATCCGCAATATTTGTCCTAAATTCAGAAAATTTACTTTCGTTAAAAACGACCGCAAGAGCAGGCTTATATTTTCTAACCTGCTCTTCAAGTAATCTAATATTTGTACCCGCGGTAATTGCAGATACATTTAAACCTAAATTGTCCACTACATTCAACGCCTGAGTTCCGATGGAACCCGTTGAACCGAGAATTGAAATATTTTTAATCATAATTCACCTAAAATAAAAATATAGCGAAATATTTTCCCATAAAATAAATTAAAGGCGCCGCAAAAATTACACTGTCAAATCTGTCAAGAAAGCCTCCGTGTCCCGGGAAAATCGCGCCGTAATCCTTTATTTTGCAGGAGCGTTTTATCAACGAAAACGTAAGGTCCCCGAGTACGGAAATAACACTTGAAAAAAGTCCTATAAATAAAAGTAAAATATAGTTAAATTCAGCGTTCGGATAAATAAACATATAAATAAAACCGATAATTAAAGCGCTTAATGTACCTACAACTACTCCTCCCGCAAAACCCTCAACAGTTTTATTCGGACTGACTTTTGGGCAAAGCTTATGATTTCCTAAAAAAACTCCGGAAAAATATGCTCCGGCGTCGGCGCACCAAGGGGTACCAATGCACAACACAAAGAAAAATGTGAAGTAGTTGTTATATCTTGGAGGTAGTAAAAGAATACTTGACATTCCCAGAACAACAATAATTGTTCCCAATAAGGCAAAACATAAATCGGGATAAGAGATTTTTTCACTCGCGTTTATCATAATAAAAAACATTGCAAGTAAAAACAAATAAATCGGTAATAATCCCATTTTTAGCGGTATTAGCAACGGCTGAACGATAGCGAATACCATACATGGTATAAAAATTTTAAAATTTTTATGAAGCTTTCTTGCGGACAAAAGTTCAAATATCATTAAAAGACACAGTAACGAAATAATGACATACATTATCCAATGAAAGCGTTCTCCGAGAATTAAAAGTACTATAGCGAGGGGAATTCCCACCGCTGAAGTAATTAATCTGGATTTCATCGAGTCCATAATACACCTTAAACTCCGCCAAAACGACGGTTTCTGCTGTTAAAAATATTGATAGCCTCATCAAGGTCGTCTGTTGTAAAATCAGGCCAAAGTTTATTCATAATTACAAATTCAGTATATGCCGACTGCCAGAGCATAAAGTTTGAAATACGGTATTCTCCCGATGGTCTTATAACAAGGTCGGGGTCGGGCTGTCCTGATGTATAAAGATTTGAGGAAACTAAATCCTCGTCAATAGAATTTATGTCAATTTCACCGCTTTTAACACCCTGTGAAATTAATTTTACCGCTCTGACAATTTCGTCCCTGCTTCCGTAATTCATAGCGATATTCAAAACCATACCGTCCCTGTCCTTGGAACCCTCTTCATTTTCAATCATAAGGGCTCTTAATTCATCGGAAAACGGGGATTTGTCGCCTATAAATCTTACTACTATGCTGTCGTCCTTGAAATCTCTCAAAGCTTCCTCAAGGTAATCCTTAAAAAGCTTCATAAGAGCGTCAATTTCATCTTTAGGACGTTTCCAGTTTTCGGTAGAAAACGCATATACTGTCAGATACTTTATTCCTATATCACTGCAATAGCGTGATATAGTACGAAACACCTTGCCCCCTGCATTATGTCCCGCGGAACGGGGAAGCTTACGCTTCTTTGCCCAGCGTCCGTTACCGTCCATAATTATTCCGATATGTTCGGGCAAGATTCTCGGAAGTTGAGCGTTTTGCTTTTTCTTTTTAAAGAAAGCCATATTAAAGCTCCATAATTTCTTTCTGCTTATCGGAACAGAGAGATTCAGACTCTTTAATATATTTATCGGTGAGAACCTGTACTTTTTTCTCGCCGTCTTTTAAATCATCCTCTGTCAAATCGCCGTTTTTCTTCATTTTTTTGAGGTCATCAAGCGCATCGCGTCGAACGTTACGAATCTGAACCTTAGTCCCCTCCGCGATTTTGGCTACATCTTTAACAATTTCCTTACGTCTGTCCTCGGTAAGCGGCGGAAAATTAAGGCGGATAAGCTTTCCGTCGTTTTGCGGATTAATTCCTATATCAGAGGTTAAAATAGCTTTATTAATATCTCCGAGAATTGAGGCGTCCCAAGGCTGAATTATAATGGTGCGCGCCTCGGTTACGGAAACATTTGCAACCTGATTTACAGGAGTGGGAGTTCCATAATAGTTAACCTTAACTTTATCAAGAATAGAGGGATTGGCCCTGCCCGCTCTTATTGATTTATATTCCTCGTTAAGGTGATTAATTCTTCTTTGCATTCTTTCTTCTGTGTGGTTTAATAATTCTTTCATAGTAGGTTCCTCCTAAATTCTTAGTTACAATAAACTTCAAATATAGATATCTATATTCACTTATATCACGTTATTTCAATTTTAGTTCAGTTAACGTATGGTTAGTATTCTGTTGTTCTTTAGGTGGCAATTTAGTATAGTCTCCGTAAATAGTCCTAAGGTACACATCATACTCTTTGGGTATCCATATCATTATATTTTCAAATGTATGTTGTTCCAAATCCTCATAGACATTTGCATCGAAAGTATCTTTTTTATGGTACGCACCAAAGAAACATGTAGCCTTTTTCCGAGGTTTATCATCATATTTCATAGCCGTTTCCTGAGCTTTTTTATACAAATATTTTATCGGAAAGAAAAAATATAGACCTCTTAAAAATGCAAATAAAATTTTCTTTTTTCCTTTTCTGGCACCCAACATTAAATACTTAGCCATTAAACCGGTCCTGTAAAAATGTAATTTGTAATACTGTATAATTCTTAAAAGTTTATTATCAGGGATATAATCGACCGGAAAAATATCTAAATAAATTCCGTGATGAATTTTATATTTAGATAAAAAGCTTTCCCGAAATACAGTTCCATTTAACCTTATTTTATCAAGCAAGTGGAAATACTCGGGATCAGTCTCCTGACATTGATAAAAAAAATCATCTTTAAGTTCCGATTTACATATTTCCTTAAAGCGGATATAATCCTTCCTAAGCATACAAACATCCAAGTCATCATCCCAAGGAATATAGCCTCCATGTCGAATTGCACCTATTAGACTTCCGTAACACAACATATATTTTATATTGTGTTTTTGACATATCCTATTTAACTCTTTTAATATCAATAATTCTGCTTTTTTAACTTCAGAACGTTGATTATCAGACATTTCAATTAATTTCATAATAATTCCTAATGATTAATCGACGAGAGTACCGATATTCTCTCCTTTAACAGCTTTATAAATATTTTCGGGATCATCAATACTGAAAACTAAAATTGCTATACCGTTATCCTTACAAAGAGAAGCCGCGGTGCTGTCCATAACGGCAAGGCTTTTGTTTAGAACCTCGTGATGTGTAATATGGTCATATTTCACAGCGTTGGGATGAGTTTTCGGGTCACAGTCATAAACGCCGTCTACCATAGTAGCTTTCATAATAATATCAGCGTCAATCTCCGCTGCTCTTAAAGCCGCCGCCGTATCTGTGCTGAAGAAAGGATTTCCCGTACCGCAACCGAATACAACAACTCTGCCCTTTTCAAGATGGCGGATAGCCTTTCCGCGAATATAAAGCTCCGCAACCTGACGCATTGAGATGGCTGTCTGAACTCTCACGTCAACTCCGAGAGCCTCAAGAGAGTCCGCAACACCCAAAGCGTTTATTGCCGTTGCAAGCATTCCGATATGGTCGGCTCTTGTTCTGTCCATTGAACCCGAGCTTCTTCCTCTCCAGAAGTTACCGCCTCCAACGACAATTGCAATTTGTGCGCCCTCGTCCACAAGTCTTTTAACAGGTTCGCATATTTTTGTAACGGTATCGAAATCTATACCCTGTTTTTTATCTCCTGCAAGAGATTCGCCCGAAAGCTTTAATAAAATTCTTTTATATTTAAGTCCCATTTTTTACACTCCATTATATAAATATAATTATATTAATTTTACTCTACCACGCTAATATTATAACGCTATAAAGGAATTATAAACCATATTTTGGATACATTTTTGTAACAAAAAAGGTTATCTCATATGAGATAACCTTTTTAAACCTTAAAAAATTATTTTGTCATCGAAGCAACTTCAGCCGCAAAGTCGTCCTGACGCTTTTCAAGTCCCTCGCCTTTTTCAAAACGAACGAACTGCTTGATTTCGATTTTACCGCCTAAGCTCTTTGCAACGGAATCAACATACTGCTTAACTGTCTGCTTATTGTCCTTTACAAATTCCTGGTCTACAAGACAGTTTTCCTTGTAGTATTTATTGATTTTTCCCATAACAATTTTATCAGCAATAGCTTCAGGCTTTCCGGAGTTGATAACCTCCGCTCTCATAATCTCTTTCTCGTGTTCGATTACATCTGACGGTACTTCGTCACGATTGAGATATAATGTGCCTAAAGCGGCAATCTGCATTGCAACATCCTTACCGCAGGTTACAAACTCGGCCTTATCCGAAACATCTGTATCAAAATTAACAAGAACACCTATTTTACCGCCTGCGTGTACATATGATACACAAGCGCCCTCAAAGCGGGTAAAACGGCGTATTTTAATATTTTCTCCGATAACCTGAATTTTTTCACGCAAAAGCTCGTCAACAGTTACATCCATACCGTCAGCTTTAAGAGCTAACAGAGCGTCAATGTCTGAGGGATTCTCATTTAAAATTGTCTTTGCAACTGTTTCAACAAAAGCAATAAAATCCGCATTCTTAGCAACGAAGTCTGTCTCGGCATTAACCTCAACTACTACGCCTGTTTTATTATCATCTGAGGTTGTAGCATATGCTACGCCTTCCGCGGCAATTCTGGACGCCTTTTTAGCAACCTTAGCGAGACCTTGCTCACGAAGAATGTCGACTGCCTTGTCCATATCACCGTCAGCCTCTACAAGAGCCTTTTTGCAGTCCATCATACCGCAACCGGTCTTTTCTCTTAACGCCTTAACGTCCTGAGCTGTAAAACTCATTTATATCAATCCTTTCGATATTTATTAAAATATAATTATTCTTCTGTTTCCTCTTCTTCATCTTCATCTTCAACAGCCGCTGCGCCCATCTGACCTTCACGGCCCTCAATGATAGCGTCAGCCATTGCGCCTGCAATAAGCTTTACTGCACGGATAGCGTCATCGTTTCCGGGGATAACATAATCAATTTCATCAGGGTCACAGTTTGTGTCAACAATAGCAATAACGGGAATATCCAGCTTTTTAGCCTCCGCAACTGCAATCTTTTCTTTTCTCGGGTCTACAATAAACATTGCGCCGGGCATTTCGGGCATATCTTTAATACCGCCCATAAACTTCTCGAGCTTATCGATTTCAAGATTAAGCTTGATAACTTCCTTTTTGGGAAGAAGGTCGAATGTGCCGTCCTCCTGCATAGCTCTAAGCTGTTTTAAACGAGCGATCCTTTTGCGGATTGTTGAGAAGTTAGTAAGCATACCGCCGAGCCATCTTGCGTTAACATAGTATGCGCCTGCACGCTCCGCCTCTTCTTTGATAGAGTCTTGAGCCTGCTTTTTTGTACCAACAAAGAGAACGCTTTTGCCTTCCATTGATAATTCTTTTACGAAGTTATATGCCTCATCAAGCTTTTTAACGGTTTTCTGCAAGTCAATAATGTAGATACCGTTACGCTCTGTAAAGATATACTCCGCCATTTTCGGGTTCCAACGTCTTGTCTGATGTCCAAAATGAACACCTGCTTCAAGAAGCTGTTTCATGGATACTGCTGCCATAATAAATTCCTCCTTAGGTTAAACCTCCGCCGAGCCTTGATTTTATCGGATATTTTACGGAATGTATCCTTTCCGTACACCTCACCGATAGGCTCAAACGTGCGAAATGCCTATATATTATACCATAAAATAGAAAAAAATCAAGTATTTTTTGATAATACCTGATTTTTATTTCTATTTGATTTCTATTATATTTTACCAACGGTCAAAAAACCTTTCGCTACCGCAGGACGTGATAAACTGCTGAGTTTCGTGCCATTCACTATTAGTTACATCCGACGCATAGAAGTAAAGTATTCTGTGCCTGACAGCGTAACCGTCCTCGTCAAATATGTATGAAACTGCATTTTTTACTTCGTTTGTAGCCTCTCCCTCTGTACTTCCTTCGTACTGATATGAATTTATAATATAATCTATAGAGTTTGTATTTTCAAGTTCCATCGTATCTCGAATTGTTTGCGCTACAAGCGCTGCGCCTGTATAACCAAGTCCGCCTGCCTCGCCCATAACAAGTCTTTCAAGTTTTTCTCTGTCGTATGATGAGAGAGAAATATGCTTGGGTTCATAAGACATATCCGTCTTTTCGGAATCGACAAGACTTTCGTCCTCTGTTTTATTTAACTCGCTGTCATCCGCATCATTATCCTCGTTTTTTATAGGCTTATTCGTTTCAGGTTCTACAGCTTTTGTCGGCTTCTGTGTTTCTTCGGTATTTTTTTCTACAACAACTTTTTCAGCATTATTATTTTCACTTTGAGTTGTTAAACATTCTGTAACATCAACAATATAATTTCTTATTTCTGTAACAGCCTCAACATCTTGAATGTATGTAACACTCGGAATAATCACAACGCCGAAAACTATAAAAGCCGAAACTATAATTGAGCTTAGCTTTGAAATTCTCTTGGTTTTCTTTCTCGGCTTTGCGTATTTGTACATCTTTCTTTCAGGGGTATTTTTTGAATGCTTGTAATTTGAACGTCTCAAAACTATTCCTCCTATCGAACACGCCGTAATTGGCTGTGTATCTTTAGTCGTCTTAATTTTTTTGTTCACACAATTTCATTTCCACGACATTTAAACACAAATTTAAAAAAATTGCAAATCCCTATACCCCTGAATACGGTTACAATGCTGACATTTAGTAAAATTCTTGTAACTGTATTTCTTTTAAATGAAAATACTGTTGTAGAAAATTAACAAAATAAATTAAACACATTAAAAAGTTTTTTAAAACAGGTAGAAAAGTTATTTTTTAGATATATTTTAAAAATCCTCCTTTCTTTCTATGTTTTTTAGGACGGTCAATTTTAAATTTTACAAGAATTGTATCCTCTCCGATAAGCTCAATATTTTCCCACGGGATAACACAATCATCCTTTCTGCCTAAAAGTCCAAAGCACTTAAGTCTGCCGTAAATAACAATCGCCCTCACTCTTGCGTTTGACGTATCGACCTCCAAATCGTCAACACACCCTATTCTGCATCCGTTATCACAGCTTATGACTTCTTTATTTCTAAGCTCTACTAATCTGCAATTCAAATTAAACACCTCTTTATTGACATTTATTTTTCGATTTATTATAATTTATGTATATATCTACTTTGGAGGTTCTTATGAGTAAATACGGAGAATATATTCTTACGACCGACTCGACCTGCGATTTGCCTGCTGACTTTGCAAAAAAATGCAACTTAGAGGTTATGCCCTTGGCGTTTCTTATGCAGGACAAGGTCTACAACCACTATTTGGATTGCAGAGAAATGAGTTTGAAAACATTTTATTCAAATTTAAAAAACGGCATTATGTCACAAACAACTCAGATTAGTTATAATTCTTATTTAGAATTTTTTGAACCGTTTTTAAAAGAGGGAAAGGATATTCTTTACATCTGCTTTACTTCAGGTTTAAGCGGAACTTTTAATACAAGCAGGATTGCCAAAAGAGATTTGCTTGAAAAATATCCCGACCGCAGTATAACTATTCTTGATTCAAAATGCGCTTCTGTAGGGCAAGGTTTGCTTATGTATTATGTCGCAAATAAATTCAAAAACGATAAGCCCGATTTGGAGGAGCTTGCAGAATATACAGAGGACCTTAAAATGCACGTATGCCACTGGTTTATTGTTGAAGATATTGAACACCTTAAAAGAGGCGGAAGAATTTCGTCTTTTACGGCTACATTTGCAAAGGCTTTACAAATCAGACCAATAATCAGTCTTGATAACGACGGTAAACTTATAAACGTTGGTAAAGTAAGAGGCGCTAATAATGTTTATGACGCTCTTATTAAAAAAATGCAGAGAGATGGATTTGACTACAAAAATCAAACCGTGATTGTCGGACACGCAGACAATATTGAAGGCGCAAAAGAATTAAGAAAAAGAGTTAAACCTTTGGTTAAAGACGCTCTAATCTTTGATATTGGACCTATAATCGGAACTCACGTAGGTTGCGGAATGCTGGCTTTGGCCTTTACAGGCGAAAGAAATCTCCAAATGTGAATTTTTATATATCCACGTCAAATATTGCAGTCCCTATCTGAAATATATATCCCCCACACATCTCTTCCACTATTTCATTTTGGATAGAGAGGATATGTTCTGCTTTTATATTTATGCAAATATTGCAGTCCCTATCTAAAATATATATCCCCCACACATCTCTTCCACTATTTCATTTTGGACAGAGAGGACAGATTCTGCTTTTAAATCTATGCAAACATTTCAGTCCCTATCTGAAATATATATCCCCCATACATCTCTTCTACTATTTCATTTTGGACAGAGAGGACAGGTTCTGCTTTTATATTTATGCAAATATTGCAGTCCCTATCTGAAATATATATCCCCCTTACATCTCTTCCACTATTTCATTTTGGATAGAGAGGACAGGTTCTGCTTTTATATTTATTCAAACATTTCAGTCCCTATCTAATATCTATATCCCCCACACATCTCTTCCACTATTTCATTTTGGACAGAGAGGACAGGTTCTGCTTTATATTTTTTTAACGTCTGTAAAAAAATTTATAAATTTTTCTGCAAAAATCGTAGATAAGAAAAGCGTATGCACAAACTGTGCATACGCTTTTTTAATCAACAGTTAAATCATTAAATTTACTTTCAAGTTTATCAAGCTTATCCTCGGCAAAGTCGTGGGCTCTGTCTACAATTTCATTAATAAGTTCAACTGCACTCTTGCCCGTTTTTCCTGCCTTTTTCTTTACTTCATCATTTTTCTCTTTCATAATTTACCTCCTGAAATAATTATACATTGACATCGTGCCGGCGCCGATAAAGGCGCCTATAAATACTCCTAAAATGACATTAAGAAACATTTTGCTCTCCCTTTTTGTGACACACTTTACAATTTGTCAGTGAGATAATATTTGCAAAGGGTGATTAAGTTGCATACAGTTTATGCGGATGTATTTTTCTTTATAAATATGTTTGAAAATTTTGTACTGTTATTATGTGTTAAAAGAATTATACATACAAATATAAAATATACCCGACTTTTGCTTTCCGCCTTTTTAGGAGCTATATTTAGCTTTACCGCTTTTTTGCCGTTTAATCAATTTCCTGTAAATTTTATAGTCGATATTATATTATCCTTAGTGCTGACATTAATCTGCTTTGGATATAAAAACAAAAATCTTTTTCTTAAAACCTCGGCAACGCTCGTCATAATTTCAATGTTATATACGGGCGCAATGATATTTATTTATCTTGCCTTTTCCCCAAGCGGTATGATGATAATTAACAATGCAGTTTATTTTAACATATCCCCATTGTTGCTAATTATCTTAACATTTGTCATTTATGTTATACTTTTTCTTTTTAAAAAGCTTTACAAAAATCATACGGGTTCGAGTTTAATACATAAAGTTAAAATTCTATATAAGAACAAAGAATATAATATAAAATGTAAAACTGACAGCGGTTGCAACGTAAAAGAACCGTTTTCAGGAGCAAGCGTAATAATCGCGGAAAAAAGCGAGCTTGAAAATATTGTTTTAGATGAAAAAATTATGAGAGTTATTCCGTTTGACAGTCTGGGCGGAAACGGAATTATATACGGATTTAAAGCAGATGAAATTTTTATTGACGAAAAAAAAGTTAACGAAGAAATATATATCGGGATTTGTAACGGTATTTTTAAATATGAAATAAAAGGTTTAATCCCGCAGAATATCGTAAAGGATTGATTTTATGAGACTGAAAGATTTAAAAGAAAAAATATTAAGATTATTTGTTACTGATAGTCAGGTATTTTATATTGGCGGAAGTGACACTCTTCCGCCTCCTTTAACAAAGGAAGAAGAAACAGATGTTATCAATCATATTAAAAACGGCGACGAAAGCTACAAAGAAAAGCTTATTGTACATAATTTAAGGCTTGTAGTATATATTGCAAAAAGGTTTGAAACAGCGGGCGCAAATATTGAAGATTTAATTTCAATCGGCACAATCGGACTAATTAAAGCGGTTAACACATTTAATCCCGAAAAAAATATCAAGCTTGCTACTTATGCCTCAAGATGTATTGAAAATGAAATACTTATGTTTTTACGAAAAAGCAGTCAACTCAAAAATGAGATAAGTATTGACGAACCCCTCAACACCGATTGGGATGGAAACGAGCTTTTATTGTGCGATGTTCTCGGCTCTGACCCCGATATAATTAACCGCGACATTGAAACAGAACTTGAATGTAATCAGCTTTTAAATGCGGTTTCAAATTTAAACGACAGAGAATGTCTTATTATGGAGTTAAGATTCGGTCTAAACGGAAAAGAAGAACACACGCAAAAGGAAGTGGCTGATTATCTTGGAATATCACAATCGTATATTTCAAGACTTGAAAAAAAAATTATTAAAAGATTGAAACGAGATTTAGAAAAGATAGTTTAAATATTTCTTCAAAAGGACTTTGATAAATTTATTTCCTAACTATGTAAATATATAAAAGTAAAACAGCAAGCTTTATGCTTGCTGTTTTTTAGTTATTACTCTTGTTGTCGTCGCCATTATCAATTATACCGTCATTGTCATCAACTCTGCCGTCTTCACCGTCGGCATCACCGTCTCTGTCATCGGCATTACTTTTGTTGTCGTCAACATTGCTTGCATTTTCATCTGCTTTGCTTTCGTTACCGTTCATATCGGCATTATTGTCGTTGTTGTTATTGTTGTCATTGTTGTCATCAACATCGGAAACTGCCTCTGAAACGCCATCGGAAGCGTCGTTCATCATTTCAGTAGCCTCATCAGCCGCGTCCTGAGCCATTCCGCAGCTTGCAAATGAGAATACAGCAATAATTGATAAGATAATAGCTGTAATCAACTTTTTCAATACAATCACCTCGTACGGTAAATAGTATTGACACAAAATTTTAAAATATACAAATTTTATAAATTTTCTAAAAGTTCATCAATTCTATAAGACGAGACCACCTCGTCATCCTTAAAAACAGATACAACAAATGAACCGTCGTCATCAACAGTAATACCTTTTCCCTGCTTTTTACCGTCAATAAAGTAACCGAGAAAAACAAAATTACCGTTTCTATCAAAACGAGCAGACAAACCCTCGGGAGAATTATTATTCCATTTACCTATATGAGATGAGCCGTCGGAACCTCTGAAACCTACTCCGAATCCGTTGCGTCTGTTATTATACCAATTTCCAACGTAATTAATTTTTCCGTTTTTGAAATAAAATGCACCGAAACCGTTTCTCATATCATCAAAATATTCACCCTCGTACGCTGTAGTTCCATCATCTGTTACAGTTCTTCCAAAGCCGGTACGCCTCTTATTTTCATCAAGCTCTCCGTAATACTTGTAACTCTCACCCTTACTTTTAATTACAGCGTCGGAATCGTCAGTTTCCTTTTCATAAACCTTAACGTCATATTCTTCAATATCATTTTCATTTTGATAAGAATTATTATTCAATTTCTCATTAGTAACCTCGTAATATGGCTCACCGTTTTCATAATCTAAATATTCGGCATTAGTTATATCAAATGTGGAATTTAAATTTCTGCTTAAATTAAAGTCAACTAAATTAAATTCAAATCCCCCAAGGTTATTAACTGAATTATCTCTGATAACAGTCTTTGAAATAAACTTATTATTAGGCACTGAATTAAAAAACAAAAATCCTCTGTCTGTATAAGAGAGAACGGAATAATCTCCGTCTTCGGGCATTGATTCTTTAGGATAAAGATAAGACTGAACAGACGAGTCGGGCGTGTTGTGAATTTTTACAATAACGTCATTACCGTCTACTTCAAACGGATAAAGTATATATTCGGGTGTTTTTAAACTATCTGCAAAAAATTCGCTTTTAATCCAAATATGATTATTGTCAAAATAATGACGTTTAAAAATCCTGCCGTTTTCATCGTAAGTATTTACTCTGTATGAATTTGAATTAAATTTCTCGGAGCTTTGAAATAAATTACCGTTTTTATTAACTTTCCATCTAAGCTGTTTACTCTTCTCCATATTATAAACAAAGGAATATTCAATATCGCCGATATACTGGACGCAACGATTTGACTGCGTTTCAAATCCGCTGTTAAAGAAATTTGAGCGGACTCCCGCAAGAAAATCATCAGTAAAATCTAAAACATCAAATTTTTCAAATGTAATTCCAAAATATAATATGTCCTTGTTTTCCATATCTTACCCTAAAAAGGCACAATATATTTACATATATTGCGCCCGAAAATTTATTATTAAATAGAAACTGTTTTTGCAATATTATAGAGGTCGATGTTGAATACTCTGGGCATATCAAGAGCCTCGGTTATATCGTAATCAACAATCAAACCGTTTTTCATAGCTACAACCCTGTTGCCCTTACCTTCTGAAAGCAAATCAACTGCCTTATGTCCCATAAGAGAGGCAACAACTCTGTCTCTCAATGTCGGGGAACCGCCACGCTGAACATGTCCGAGAATTGTCGCCCTCGTTTCAATTCCGAGACGGCTTTCCACATATTTAGCGAGGTCGTTAACTCCGCCGACACCCTCAGCAACGACAATAACAAAATGCTTTTTACCTGTTTTCTGGGTATCAACAATTCTTGAGATAACGTCCCTTTCAATTTCGTGTTCAACTTCGGGAACCAAAATCGATGTCGCGCCACAGGCAATACCAACCTGCAAAGCAATATCTCCGCATCGACGTCCCATAACCTCAACAACGGAGCAACGGTCGTGTGATTGGGCTGTATCGCGTATTTTATCTATCATTTCAATTGCTGTATTCATTGCGGTATCAAAACCGATTGTGTATTCCGAACAGGCAATATCATTATCAATTGTACCCGGAACCCCTATACAGTTAACTCCCGCGTTTGTCAAAGCTCTCGCTCCCGCGAATGAACCATCGCCTCCGATAACGACAACCCCGGAAATTCCTAAATCCTGACAATGCTTAGCCGCCTTTTTCTGTCCCTCTAAAGTTTTAAACTCCTCGCTTCTCGCGGTATAGAGCATTGTGCCTCCGTTGCCGATAATATCGGAAACCGAGCGAAGATTCATTTTTTCAACATCGCCGTTTAAAAGTCCGTTATAACCGCGGTATACGCCGTAAACATCCATTCCCTTAGCGATAGCGGAACGCACAACGGCTCTTATCGCCGCATTCATACCCGGAGCATCGCCGCCGCTTGTTAAAACTGCAATTTTCTTCTTACTCATATTTTACCTCCAAAGAGAATAACTTTAGAAATATATTATAATACAATTCTTCTTTAAATACAATAGAATACTGTCAAATTTTTGTCATTTAACCGTAATTATGTAAAAATCAATTCTTAAAAAACATATAGAGCTGACACTTTAACATTCCATTGTAGAGCTTTCGGCGTTTATCGGCTTTTCTGCCGAAAATCTTTTCAAAATCATCATCGGGAGTTATAATTGCGTAGCTCTTTCCCTTTTGTTTTAAGAATTTTTCACCCATTATTTTATAAATTTTGCGGGCCTCGTCAATATCAAGCAGGCGTTCGCCGTACGGAGGATTTACTATTGTTGTCTGGAACTCACTGTCAAACTCGAAATCACGAATATCGCGCTTTTTAAATTCAATTCTGTCAGAAACACCTGCTTTTTCAGCGTTTTGGCGAGCCGTTTCAAGGGCGGTTTCGTCAATGTCATATCCAACCGCCTTAAATGAGCAATCCCTGTCTGTCATAGACATAACTTTTTCCCGCTCATTTTTCCAAACTAAGGGCGGAATTTGCGCCCATTTTTCACTTGAAAATGTTCGGTTAAGTCCTGGAGCAATTTTTAAAGCTTTCAGAGCAGCCTCGATAAGAATTGTTCCGCTTCCGCACATCGGGTCTACAACAAAATGATTTGCTTTTACTCGCGCAAGGTCAACCATAACAGCGGCAAGGGTTTCTTTTATCGGAGCGTCGTTTGAATTTGAACGGTAACCGCGTTTATGAAGTCCCTGTCCCGAAGTATCCAATAGAATACTTACCCTGTCATTTCTTACAAGAAATTGAATTTGATGAATCGGTCCTGTTTCATCAAACCAATTTATCCCGTATTTTGACGTTAACCTGTCCGCTACCGCTTTTTTTATAATTTTTTGGCAATTTGTTACCGAATGAAGCTTTGAGTCAAGACAGTTTCCCCTTACAGGAAATGCATCATCTCTTCCAATAAAGCGTTCCCATGAGATACTCCTAACATTTTCAAATAGCTCCTCAAATGAATAGGCATTAAATTCCGAGAGAATAATCTGTATCCTCTCACTATAACGCGAAATAATGTTTGCATAGGCTAAAGTATTTAAATTTCCGCTGAAAACAACACGTCCGTTTTCAGCTTTAACGTCCTTTATTCCGTTAAATTTTAAATCATTCGCGCAAATTCCCTCTACCCCGAAAAGACAAGGCGCGCAAAATCTTAATTTTTCCATAACATCACACAACAAAGGGTATCGGAAAACCGATACCCGATTTTTACTTTCTTGAACCGTTTCCTCTACGGCTGTATCCGCGGGATTCACCTGAAGACTTTTTTAAATCAGACATTTTATCCTCACTGGTTCTCTTAAACATTGACATCATATCTTCAAAAGACGACGGGGAGTCCTGACGTGAGCTCTGCCACTCATAACTTCCGGGACCTGTAACAGGCGGAGCAGGCTTATAGGGTTTATGTGGCTTTGATTTATAAGGCTTTGCATCTTTTTCGTTTCTGCCTTTCTTTTCCGATTTAGGTTGAGTTTGCTTTATTGAAAGCACAATCTTCCCATTCTCGCTCGAAAGTACCTTAACCTTAACGGTTTCTCCTATTGAAAGAAAATCGTTAATTTCGCTTACATACGACTGCGAAACTTCCGAAATATGTACCATACCCGTACTTCCGTCGGGCAAGTCCACAAATGCTCCGAATTTTGATATACCCGAAACTTTACCCTCTACTATTTTACCGATTTCTATGCTCATTATGCTCCCCATTTTCTAATTACCGGCAACGTTTACAAAAACACGCTCGCCGTTTTTTATATAATCAAGATCCTCGCGGGCAATATTCTCCATATACTCGCTTAAATCATCGCCTTTATAATTTTTTATTTGATTTAAATAATCACTCTGTATTTCAACAATTTCAAGCTGGTCCTCAATACTTTTCAGCTCGTCTTTCTTATCATTAATTTCAATACTCTGATTGATTATGGTAAACGAGGCATACACTACAAAAGCCGCCGCCGCAATATAAAGGAGAAAAAATTTTTTATTTCTTTTTCTTTTTCGGGGAGTTACTTCTTTTAATCCGTTTTTCTTTTTTTCTGTCGTTTTTTCTGTTGCTCTTTTTGTTTTTTCCATATATAAAAACCTTATTTAAAATTTTCTTTAATTTATCTAATAAACATCTTAAAACATTTTTCAGCTTATTTTCTATATTATACATTACTTTTCTACTGATTTTCAATAGATATTTTAAGATTTTTTTTAAAAATTTTATTAATGGGTCGTAAATTTTATCCATAATAGGTCTTACAGAATAATAAAATAAAATAAAACCCGAAATTTCACCTATTATAACAAAGGCTCTTATTCTGCCCTCTAACATAGATAGTGAAAAAAAGAATGTTATCAGTCCGCATATTACCATAAACAAAGCGTCGGTAATAAAATAATGAATCTTACTGTTAAAACCTATTTTATGAAAAATCCGTATCGGCTCGTAGATTACTCCGAGAAATAACCCCAATACCGCGGAAAACAAAAAAGCAGTAATAAGCTGTGATAGAGTAAACTCCATTATCCTAAAAGCCTCTGCATAAAGGATTTATTCGATTTGCTCTCTGTGTATTGCAAAGAATTAATTTTACCGTCTATCTCTACCTCTCCCGTGTCAAGGTTTAACTTGTTTATATGTAACTGTGTTCCGCGGATAATTAAGTCTCCCATAGACGTATTTACACTGACGGTTTCCTCATTAAAACCTAAAACGTCATTAACACCTGTTAGACTAAGTTTATTTCTGTTATCCAAAACGAGGCTGTGAGGCTTTGGCATTTTGTCCTGCATATTAAAATCCTCCATATAAAAATCTATATAATTATATGGAGGAAAAAAATATTTATGTCGCGTTTTCGTACATCATAGGCGCATTTTCTTTTGTGGCGTGCTCATTTACCTGTTTTACGCGTATTTTTATCTGACGTGTTCCGAGAGAAATTTCTATTTCATCTCCTTCTTTTACTGCATAAGAAGCACGGGCAACAGCTCCGTTCACCATAACTCTTCCCGCATCGCACGCCTCGTTCGCGACAGTACGCCGTTTAATTATTCTTGAAACCTTTAGAAATTTATCAAGCCGCATATTATCCACCTGTAGAAAAAACTGCCTCAAACGAGGCAGTTTTAAAAAATAGTTTAATTACTTGTTTACAGCATCCTTAAATGCCTTACCGGCCTTAAATGCAGGAACCTTTGAAGCGGCAATCTCAATCTTATTGCCTGTTCTCGGGTCAACACCTGTGCGAGCGTTTCTCTGACGCTGCTCAAATGTACCAAAACCTACAAGCTGAACTTTGTCGCCGTTAGCAATAGCGTTTACGATTGTATCTACTGTAGCGGAAACTGCCTTTTCAGCATCTTTCTTAGAAATACCGCTTGCCTCTGCAACTGCAGCAATTAATTCTGTTTTGTTCATAGTTTAATTCCTCCAAAATTTATTTTTTAACTTCATCCCAAAGGGAATTAAGTTCACCGATTGAAGCCGTTTTAATATCTGTTCCTCGTTTTTCTGCTAACTCCTCGAGATGTTTAAAACGGTCTGTAAACTTATCGCAGGCATCATAAAGAGCCTTTTCGGAATCTACATTAAGAAATCGTGACACATTAACAACGGAAAACAACAAATCTCCAAGTTCCTCGGACTGAAGATTACAATCGCCCGAATCTATTGCTTCTTTAAGCTCGTCCGTTTCTTCAGAAACTTTATCTAAAGCACCGCTTACGCTGTCCCAATCAAAACCGACCTTAGCCGCTTTCTGCTGAATTTTAGTTGCCCTCATCAAAGACGGCAACGCCTTTGATACGCTTACCATAGCTTCCGACTGCTTTTTCTGGGATTTTACAGCCATTTTTACGTTATCCCAGCTTTTCAGAGCTTCTTCACTGTTTTCTGCTTTAACATCGCCGAAAACGTGAGGGTGTCTTAAAACAAGCTTTTTACATATTCCGTTAATAACGTCGTTTATATCAAACTCATTTTCTTCAGCTGACATCTCGCTGTGAAAGACAACCTGCAAAAGGACGTCTCCAAGCTCTTCCTTTAACAACTCGCTGTCCTTATTGTCAATTGCCTCTATAACCTCATAGGTTTCCTCAATAAAATTACTGCGAATTGATTCGTGAGTTTGAACTCTGTCCCAAGGGCAACCGTTCGGAGCCCTTAAAAATTTCATAATCTCAACGAGGTCGTTAAAATTAAAGCTTTCTTTCTCTGTGAAATCCACTTTAATCACCTCAACAATTCAGTATTTATCGGACAACAATGGTATTTTACCCTATTAAATGATATTTTTCAAGTAAAGTTACAACTTTTTCACCTTTTGGCAGGAATTTAAGCTCATTTCTGGTGAAAGTCTTTAATAATAACAAAAATGTAATATAAATAATTCCCGCAAGTAAAATTGAAAGTACTGTTGCAACGATAAGCGGAAGATACTTTTCAAACAAAATATACGAGAAATACGCAACTACCGCGCAAAAAACGGCTGAAATCAACGGTTTAACAACTGTGGATACAAAATCAGGCATTACACCCGAATGTTTCACAAGTAAATACATAGAAACCGCAAGCATTACGCTGTAAGCAATAAGCGAACCTACAGAACCGCCCTGAATATTTATCGGGACTACACGAACAAAAAGCCACGTAGTAGCGACCTTAATTAAGATACCTACAGTATAGATTTTGAGTGGTAAATCAACCCGTCCTATTCCCTGGAGCATACTACAAAGAGGAACGACGCACGCAATCACAATAGCGGTAAAGCCCATAACCTTTAATACCTGCGCTCCGATAATAACTTGAGTCGAGCTTGCGTAAACAATATCCATAATAGGCAAAGCAAGAGCGGTAAGTCCGAGTCCCGCGGGCAATGTAAAGAGCATTGTAAGTCTTAAAACGGTTTCAATAGATGTTTTGAGTTCAGCCTTATCACCCTTTGTCCACGCGCTCGCGACATTAGGCATAGCCGCCGTTCCGAAAGCCTGCGTAACCGCGGTTACAAGCTGCATAAGCGGTAAAGCCGCTCCGTAACAACCCCATAAAGCGGTATGAAGTGTAATTTTGTCGGGATTTTTTGGTATTTGGTCAGATAAATCAACGCCCATACTCTTATATTGCTCTACAATCTCTCCGCCGTTAGTTATCGCAAGACTATGAAGAACATTCTGAATTACAGCCGCGTCCACCAAGGTTCCTATATTCATAACCAAAGCGGTTAGACCTATCGGTATTGCGGTTTTAAACATTCTGACAAAGGTTTCTCTTTTTGAACGCGCCTCCACGGAATTTCTGTAATATTCCTCGGGAATACCGTCGCCTCCGATTTTATAGCGAAGGAAAAGAAAAATAAAACAAGCAAGACTTCCAAGCACAATACCCGAAATTGCCCCCGCGACAGAGAAAGACATAATCGTGTACATAGCGTCAAGCTCTGCATTTTTACCCGAGAAAGTAAGTCCGAAAACAGTTCCTGTCGCTTTATAGCTGTCACTGCCTGTTTTCATAATAACATAAGCTATTCCAAGCCCGAACAAAAGCTTTGAACCTGCCTCTATTACCTCGGAAATAGCAGTCGGGAACATATTACGCTGGCCCTCAAAATATCCGCGGTAAATTGACACAAGACATCCGAACAAAATTGCCGGAGAGAGCATAAGCATAGCGTAAAGCGAATATGGGGAATTGATTATTTTTATATAGAAAAAGCTTGAGCAAAACATTATAAGGAAACAAACCGTTCCCGTTATTGTAAAGAACGGAATGGAAACCTTATGTATTCTGCGAACATCATTATAGCGTTTTTGTGAAATGCTTTCTGAAATAAGCCTCGATACCGCAATCGGGAATCCTGCGGTAGCAATTGTAAACAACGGTATATAAATTTCATATGCGTTGCTGTACAAACCTGTGCCTATCGCGGCGTAGCTGTCGCCGAAATAGGCATAAAGATTGCTTATCATAATCTTATCGACAAATCCCAAGACCTTAACGATAATCATACTCATCGTCATTACCGCCGCGCCTTTTAAAAAGGTTGTCGATGCGTTAGTATTTGCATTTTCAATAGCATTATACTTTTTTGACACCGGGTATCACCTTTAAAGTTTATTCGGCAGTTTCTTCTATAGGTTTTCCGCAGTTGGCGCAAAACTTCGCGTCCTCCTGGAGCTCGGCGCCGCAGGACGAACATACTGCCTTATCCTTCGGAACAGCCGTTCCGCAGCTTGAACAGAATTTCGCGTTTTTATTAAGCTTTTCGCCGCACGCGGGACAAGTAACGGAATTTTTTGCGCTTGCAAGAATTTGTTCAATGTCATCTATATTTTGCTTAACATTATCAATTTCCGCTTTAATAGAGGCAGTTTCCTCCTCGGGCGCGTTATTATATACAGCGTCGCCTAAAGCCTGATACTGCTTGTTAAGCTCACCTCTAAGGCTTGCTAAAGATATTCTCAACTTAGATAAATCAAAAATCTCTCCCGCTTTCTTGGAAACAACAGAAGCAGCTGATTTAGCGTTTATTACTACATCATCAAAAATTGCCATAATTAGCACTTCCTCTCAAAAATTTTAATATATTATACCACTGTAAAAATTAAATATCAATCTTTTAACTATCTTTTATACATTTTTGATAAAATGTATAAATCTTATTCTTTCTAAAAAGCTGTTCGTCATATCTGCTTATATATTCATATGGATATTTAAAATTAAATATACGTTCAAGGTGCCTTGTATAAGGATTTTTTAATTTTGTGACCGCACCCGCTCCACAGCCTAAAATGGTATGAGTTTCGTCCATAACATAAATATTGTAAAGACTTTCAAAACCTTTTTTTGACCAGCCCGTGTTTTCGAGATTGCCGACCATTCGGCTCTGTCGGTACAGATAGTAAGGAATGTAATTCTCCGCTTTAAGCTTATTTTCGGCATAGATTAACATTTCGGCGGTTCTCTCTGCGTCGTCTTTATTAATTTGAGTTCCGTCCTGAGTTAATGAGGAACTGCGTTTCATTGAAAGAGTATGTACTGTTACGCACTCGGGATTAAGCTCACATATTTTATCAAGCGTATATTTAAAGCTTTTCAAACTGTCTTTCGGAAGTCCGGCGATTAAATCCATATTAACGCAATTAAACCCAATTTTTCGGGCTAAATTATATGCGTCAATCGTATTTTTCGCAGAATGTTTTCTCCCTATAACGGAAAGAACATAATCGTTCAAGGTTTGGGGATTAATAGAAATTCTTTCTACATTATTTTCCTTTAAAGAAATTAATTTTTCCTCCGTAATGGTATCGGGTCTGCCTGCCTCTACGGTAAACTCCCTGCATAAACTCATATCAAAACTGTTATTAACCGTTTTCAAAACCTTGTCCATTTGCTCTGCTGATAAGGTTGTCGGCGTACCGCCTCCCATATAGACCGTTTCAAGCCGTAATCCAAGCTTTAAAGCAATATCGGCGGTATATTTTATTTCCCTGCACAAAAGCTCAACATACGGCTCTACAAGATGTTTACTTCGCTCAACAGAAGCTTGAACAAAAGAACAATAGTTACATCTTGACGGGCAAAACGGAACTGCGATATAAAGGCTGAAAGATTTTTTATCTGACAAATCTATAATTTTCTTTTCTGTTTTTTCCGTCAACTTAGCAAGGGAGAGCTTCTGTCCGCTTACAAAAAGCTTGTCCGTAAAATAACTGTCAGCCCTCTCTTCTCCCACACTTTCCTTTAACGCGCGGTACAACTTTACGGGTCTAACGCCTGTTATCATACCCCACGGTACGTTAACCTCGGTTTTTTCGCAAAGAATTTTATACACTAATTCGCACAACATTCTCTCGTTTTCTTCATCATCAAATACGGGAGAAGTCGAAATTTTATTAAAATCACCGATATTTACTTCCACTCTTAAAACATTGGATTTTTCGGTTTTAATATAGGGTAAAATTAATTTTGAGCTTTCTTTTATAACATTAATCTTTTCATTCGGATAAAACAGTCGGACAAGATTTTCAAGTTCATAGTGAAAATTATGGTTAATTATATATAAATTCATATTACACTCTGCTCATAAGCGGATTATATTTTCTTTCGTGGTCTAAATCGGACATCATTCCGTGACCGGGGAGAACCTTATAATTGCCCTCAATATTTTTAAGACGGCGGATAGAGTTAATCATATCATCGTCATTTCCCGTCGGCAAATCTGTTCTGCCGTACGACTCGTAAAAAAGAGTGTCGCCCGTAATTATAGTATCATCAAAAATATAGCAACCGCTGTCTTTAGTATGTCCCGGAGTGTAAATATACTTTATCTCTGTATTTCCAAGCTTGAAACAATCACCATCAGATAAAAGAATATCCCCGTTAAACGGCTCAATATCTTTAATTTCATCGTGGAATGCACTATGGTTGAGAACATTATCACTTAAAAATCGGTCTGTGTCCTTACCGCATACAATTTTTGCATTGTAAAGCTCCGCGAGCTGTTTTGCGTAGCCGATATGGTCATAGTGTCCGTGAGTTAAAATAACGTACTTTAAAGCACCTTTTGAGTTGTTAATTTCATTTATAATACGTTCGCTTCTGCCTCCCGGGTCAACTACCGCCATATCACCTGTTTCTTTATCGGTAAGCAGATAACAGTTAGTCATAATTACTGTGACCTGTGCAAGCTTAATATCTATCATTTTAAAAAACCTTTCCTTCCGTAAAAGCATACATTAAAATGCACTCTATAAAAAAGTCGCGCACAAAACATATAAATATAATTTTACGATAAATCCTGTGAGTCAATAACAAGGGTGACAGGCCCGTCGTTTAAAAGCTTAACCTTCATATCGGCTCCGAATTCTCCCGTCTGCACATTTTTTACACCGTTTTTTCTAAGCTCCGAACAGAAATACTCATATAAAGGATTTGAGATTTCGGGACGAGCGGCATTAATAAAACTCGGTCTTCTTCCGTGAGAGCAGTCCGCGTACAGTGTAAAATTTGAAACAACTATAACTGAACCGTCAATATCGGACAGAGAAAGGTTCATTTTATCATTTTCATCGGTAAAAATACGGAGTCCCGAAATTTTTTTTGCAAGCTTTTCCGCGTCTTTTTCTTCGTCTCCGTTTTTTACACCGAGCAAAAGCAGAAATCCGTTTGAAATGGACGCAACTGTTTTTTCAGCAATTTCAACACTGCATTCGCTCACACGCTGTAATACTACTCTCATAAATTAAAACCTTTTTATTGAAATAATATCCCTGATTGACTGCAATCTTTTTATTACTGTATCAAGGTGTTCTCTGTTTACAACGTCAATTGTCGCCGTTACCATTGCCCTGCCGTCTTCTATATGACGAGAATTAAGATTATGGATAAAAATTCTCATTGACGAAAGGGCGATTGTAACATCCGCCAAAAGTCCCGTACGGTCTGTGGATATAATTTCGAGAGTTGAACGGAAATTCTCGTTAATTTCGTTTTCCCAGTAAACCTTTACATACCGTTCCGGCTCCTCAACAGCGGATAGGTCTTTCGGAATATTAGAGCAGGAACGTTTATGAATAGATACGCCGTAACCCCTTGTGATATAACCTATAATATCATCACCGGGGAGCGGATTACAGCATTGGGAAAACTTTATAAGGCAGTCTTCCATACCTTCAACAATAACCCCCGAGTTAGCGTGCTTGCGTTTTTGAGGGGTTGTTTTTACGATAACGGGTTCTTTATCCTCAGGTTTAAACTTTGTATTATACTCCTCTTTAATACGAGGCATAACTTTCCAAAGCTGGATTCCTCCGTAGCCTACCGAAGCGTATAAATCCTCAACCGTATTAAACTTGTTCTTTCTGAGCATAAACTGCAAAAGCTCTTCAAGTTCTTCATCGTTAAGAGAAATATTACTGCGTTTAAGCTCGCGTTCAAGCATCATCTTACCTTCGATTATGTTTTCATCACGCTTTTCACGCTTGAACCACTGGCGGATTTTCGAGCGTGCCGAGGAAGTTTTGCAGATTTCAAGCCAATCACGTCTCGGGTGGCTGTCCTTTTGGGTTAATATTTCGCAGATTTCACCCGTATTTAATTCATAGTCAATAGAAACAATACGATGGTCAACCTTGGCTCCTACCATATGATTTCCTACTTCCGTGTGAATGAGATAAGCGAGGTCAATTACGGTTGAACCTTTCGGAAGATTAAAAACATCTCCCTTTGGAGAAAAAACATATACCTCATTTTGGTCAAAATCGTTTCTGATATTTCTTATAATATCGGTTGAGTCATCGGTATCAATCTGCGCGGCTAAAATATCCTTAATTCTGTTTATGTTGGCGTCAAGTTCCCGCGCCTTTTTATTATTTACAATTCTGGTAAATCCGAGTTTGTATTTCCAATGAGCGGCAATTCCGTTTTCCGCTGTTTGGTGCATTTCCCATGTCCTTATTTGAACCTCAAACGGAATACCGTCACGGTCTATTACGGTTGTATGGAGCGACTGGTACATATTAGGCTTGGGAGTTGAAATATAATCCTTAAATCTTCTCGGAATAGGTGTATATAAATCGTGAATTACGCCCAAAAGATTATAGCAGTCCTTTATGTCGTCAAGAATAATTCTAAGTGCAAAAACGTCATAAATTTCATCTATCGTTTTACCTCGGAGATATGTCTTTCTGTAGATACTGTTAATGCTTTTTACGCGTCCGTAAACGGTAATTTTGCTGTTTGGAAGCTTTGAGGCTCTTAAAATTTCTTTCTTTTTCTTTTCTATAAAACGGTCGCGTTCATTTTCCTGGAGCAACAAAGCGTCCTCAATTTCCTTGTAACCTACAGGGTCAAGATAGCGCAGGGATAAATCCTCAAGCTCGTCTTTAACGGCTTTCATACCCAAGCGGTGAGCTATGGGAGCGAAAACCTCCATATTTTCCCTTGATTTGTCGCGTCGTTTCTGTTCGGGCATACACTCGATTGTACGCATATTATGAAGTCTGTCGGCAAGCTTCACAATGATAACTCTAATGTCGTTAGACATAGCAATCAGCATTTTTCTCACATTTTCCGCCTGCTGTTCCTCACGGGAATAAAGCTTGATTTTTGAAATTTTTGTAACGCCGTCAACAATGTTTGAGACGTCCTTTCCAAATTCTTTTCTGATGTAATCAAGGTTGTACTCGGTATCTTCAACAACATCGTGAAGAAGAGCGGAAATTATGGTGTCGGAGTCCATACCGAATTGAGCGACAATACAAGCCACGGATGTCGGGTGGAGAATATACGGTATCCCCGATATTCTGCGCTGGTCGCCGTGAGCTTTTTCCGCTAAATCATATGCCTTTTGAATCTTGCGTATATCATAATTGTTACTACTCTTTTTTAGAATAGAAAGAAGCTCATTAAAATCCTGATAATGGGCTATTTTGTCATATTTACTCACTTCGGTACACCTCCTTTAATTTTATCATTATTGACGCGTCATAAAGATTAACCTTATTTTTAACGTCAAGCATTTTTATCTCGGTTTTGTACATATCCTCATAAAGCGCTATTAAAGAAAGCTCATTCATAGCCTCTAAAATAACCTTGAGCTTTCCGTAAGAAATTTCATTTTGCAGTCTATGTACTATAACGTCAAGAGATATGTTTGACAAATTTTTCTGTTGTTTTAAATATCTGTAAACAACGGCAAAATCATTTCTATCAGGTATAATCGACCTTAAATCTTCCTTATCCGTGCTTTCTCCCTTACAGAAATATTCAAAAGTTCTAAGACTGTGAATATATTCTGTATTATCAACACCTGCGTATTTTATATCTTTTATTATAACCGAAAGAGATTCATTATTCTTATAAACGTTCACATCTAACGTAACGGCTATGTCAACGACATCTCCGTTACTATACGGAAAATCAACACTTGAACAGAAAAACTTTACCGCTTGTATATGTGTATTTCCGTTTGTAAAATTTACTCTTATGTGCTTATCGTTTGAAAGCGGAATTATACCTGAAATTCTAAGATTGGACAGCTGAAAAACAGGAGTGGGATTTCCCGCTCCAAAAGGCTGTAAATAAGAAAGAGATTTTGCAAGCTCAACATCTAAATACGCGGGATTAAGCTTGCAGTCAATACTAAGAGAGTCATAAGGCATTTCGCCTTTAGACCTGGCAAACTCGTTTATTTTATATCGGAATTTTTCTATGTTTTCAACTTTAATTCCAAGGCCTACCGCCATCGGGTGGCCCCCGAAATTTTCAAGAACATCAGAACAAGCGCAGACTGCCTCCCATAAATCAAAGCCCTCTACACTTCTTCCCGAGCCTTTACATACTCCGTCAACATCGGAAAGCACAATACAAGGCTTTCCGAAAATATCCTTTAGCCTTGAACTTACAATTCCGATTACGCCCTGATGCCAGTCTTTTCCGTCTATAATCAAAACTCTGTCTTGTATTAAAGACGGATTTTTAGCGATAAGTATATTTATTTTTTCTAAAATTTCTTTTTCTATTTTCTGACGCTCTGCGTTATCATCACCCATATTTTGGGCAATTTCGTCCGCTCTTTCAAAATCATCGGTGATAAGAAGAGTTACGCAGTCGTCCGAACGTCCTAAACGTCCGACCGCATTTATTCTCGGAACAATTCCAAAAGAAACATTTCCTGCGGAAATATTTTTGCCTGAAAGTCCCGCATATTCTATGAGAGAAGCTATTCCATGTCTGTCTCTGTTATTAATATGTCTTAAACCGCGTTTAACAAATACTCGGTTTTCATCTACAAGAGGCATTATATCGCCTATTGTGCCGATTGACAGCAAATCCGAATAATTATCAAGCAACATATCAACATCGGCGTACTCTCCCTCTATTGCCGTAATAAGCTTAAAGGCTACTCCTACGCCCGAAATATTTTTAAATCTGCTTTTGCAGTCATCTCGGTGCAAATCTACAACCGCCACCGCATCGGGCAGAGTGTCGGAAGGCATATGGTGGTCGGTTATAACCGTTTCAATACCGAGGGATTTCGCGTAGGCAATTTCATCTACGGCGGAAATGCCGTTATCAACCGTAACAATAAGGTCTACTCCTTTTTCTTTAAGAAAATCTACAGCTTTCATATTCATACCATAACCTTCGGTTTCACGGCTCGGAATATAATACATAACGTCAGCGCCCACGGTTTCAAGATATGAATATAAAAGCGCCGTAGAGGTTACGCCGTCGGCGTCATAGTCGCCGTACACACATATCCTCTCTCCCTCTTCAACGGCTTTTTTTACTCGTTCTGCCGCCTTATCCATGTCAATAATCTCAAAGGGATCATCAATGTCGCTCTCATTAAAAAGGAAATTATTTATCTCCTGTTCGGTTACAATACCGTGTATATCGAGCAAAGCCGAAACAATAGGCGGAAGATTAAAACGCTCGGAAATGGTCTTTGCATTTTCTCTATTAAGTTTTGCGATTGACCATTTTTTCATAGTTAAATTCAAAACCTTTCATACTAAATAATTAATATTAGTATTAATTGTAATCCATTAATTTTTCCGCGTGTGCAAGAGCAGTGTCAGTTACCTCTACTCCGTCAAGTATCCTGGCAAGCTCCCTCAAACGGCCGTCATAATCAAGAAGCTTTATATCTGTATATGTCCGATTTTCTTTAACCTTTTTTGAAATCAAGAAATGACTGTCCGCGAGCGCGGCAATTTGAGCCTGATGAGTTACGCAAATAACCTGCCGTGATTTTGAAACCTCTTTGAGTTTCATCCCGACCTTTTGTGCGGCGGAGCCGGAAACTCCCGTATCAACCTCGTCAAAAATCAGCGTATCTATTAAATCAGATGATGCCAAAACTGTTTTTATTGCAAGCATCATTCTTGAAAGTTCTCCTCCTGAGGCAATTTTTGCAACAGGTTTCGGCATTTCTCCCGGATTTGCGGAAATCAAAATTTCCATATTATCCTGCCCCGTTTCAGAAAGCTCTATTTTATTTTGGGTTACTTTTATCTCAACATTGGGCATATCGAGAAACAGCATTTCCCCTTTGACTTTTTTCTCAAAATCCCTTGCTGTGTTACTTCTAACCTTTGAGAGATTATCAGCTAAACATTTTGCCTTACGCTCGCAGGCATTTAAACTTTCTTTTAAACCGTTTACATTTTCATCGAATTGCAAAAGCTTGTTAAGTTCAACTTTCGCGTTATCAAGAAATTCAAGCATTTCCTCCTCGGTTGTGCCGTATTTTCTCGATAATTTATTCAGTAAATCAAGCCTTTCCTCTATTTCATCAAGTCTGTAGGGATTATCTTCTATTTCATCAATGGCGTTTGATATATCATTACCCACATCCTGAAGCTCGTAATAAAGGTCATTTATTCTGCTAAAAAGTTCTTCAAGCTTCGGGTTTAAATCGCTCGCCTTCTGAACTAAAGCTACCGCGTCGTCCAGTTTGTCAATAACTCCCGACATATTATTTCCATCAAGCGTATCTTTTGCATTGTGAAGAGCTGATGTAACTTTCTCTACGTTCATCAATGCGCGTCTTTCTTCAACTAATCGCTCAATTTCGCCGACTTGAATATCCGCGCTTTCAAGCTCATTAATCTGATATGAAAGAACGTCAATTCTCTGTTCCCTGTTTGTTTCGCTCTTTATAAAATCATTGAGTTGCCTTTTTACCTTGCAATACTCTTTATAAGCAAGGCTGTATTCTTTTATAAGCTTTTCATCACAAGCTAAATTATCAATATATTTAATATGCGTTTCGGGTGAGAAAAGCTCATAGCTTTCGTGCTGTCCGTGAATATTAATAAGATTAAGTCCAAGCTCTCTCAAAAAAGAAACATTCGCTGGTTTACCGTTAATACGACAACTGTTTTTGCCCGATAAAGAAAGCGTTCTGCTTATAATAAGCTCGTTTTCCTCTAAAGCATACCCGTTTTCAAAAAGCTTTGCTTTAACTACATCGTTAACATCAGAAAAGCTTGCAAACACGGTTGCGCTTTCAGCGCCGTTTCTGATAATATCACGGCTTGTACGATGACCCAATACAGCGTTAATTGCATCGATAACAATACTTTTACCGGCTCCTGTTTCACCTGTCAGTACATTAAGTCCCGAGTAAAGCTCAATATTCGATTTTTCAATAACTGCAATATTTTCAATATAGAGTGAATTAAGCATGTTCTTTCCTTTATAAATATCTTTTTAAATCTATTACAAGCTTTGAGGCGCAATCATTATCAATGCAAACTATAAAAATTGTATCGTCACCCGCAAGCGTGCCGACAATACCTTCAAAGTCTATACTGTCAATCGAAGTACATAATGCATTTGCCATACCTGCAAGAGTTTTTATAACGACTATATTCTGCGCTGACTTTATCATAATTACCGAATTATTAAAAAATCCCTGAATGTTATTTTGCAGTTCAGAGGCGGATTTTGTTATTGATGTATAGCGATATTTTCCGTCAGAGGAAAGAGATTTTAAAAGTCTTAACTCCTTGATATCTCTTGAAACAGTCGCTTGAGTTACATTAAAGCCGTTTTCACGCAATCGTCTTAAAAGCTCCTCCTGCGTTTCAACGGGATATTCATTTATTATATCAAGTATCATTGCATGGCGTCGTGTTTTCATCAGGATTTTCTCTCCTTGAGTTTTTCGTTTAAAAGCTGATAAAAATTTCTGTCATAAAGGGTAATTAATTTAAGATTTTTCTCGGATTTTTTAACCGATATAATATCGGTTGAATTAATCTCAATATTTTTCTCTCCGTCAATTGAAAGAATTGCGGAAGTGTTGTCAGCAATTTTTACGGTTGCAAAAAGCGTCGAACCGCTGTCAAAAAGTACGGAACGGGATATTAAAGAATGGGGACAAATCGGGGTTAAAAGAATACATTGCATTTCGGGGTAAATCACAGGACCGCCCGCCGAAAGCGAATAGGCGGTTGAGCCTGTCGGAGTTGAAAAAAGTATTCCGTCAGCGTGATACTCGCAAATAGGAGAATTATCAAGAGAAACGAAAATGTCAATGATTCTCGAAAGCTGTCCGCGCGCCACGGTCGCGTCGTTTACGGCGAGATAATTTTCGGATTGACCGTCTGAATGAATGACCTCTACGTCGAGCAACATTCTGTTTTGAACAGAAAACTCCCCTTTAATAATTCGTTTAAGGTCGTCTATGTTATCGGGCTCTACTTCAGCGGCGAAACCTAAACGTCCGACATTTACGCCTATCATCGGTTTATCATACTTTGCCGCGAATTTTGCGCTGTGGATGATTGTTCCGTCTCCGCCGACAGTAACCGCAACATCGCAATTCTTAAAGAGTTCGTTGAAGTCATTAAAGCAGTCGCAACTTTTTATACCGTCAATTTTTCCAAAACCTGTAAATTCAAGTAATGTAATTATCTCTGCGCCTTCGCCCGAAAGAAGCCGAACAATACTTTGAGCGCAGGATATGGCTTTATCCTTATCGGTATTGACGATTATCGCAATTTTCATAAAACTCACGGTCTTTCTCTGAAACTTTAAGTTTAATAAAGCTGTTATTTATCTAAATCTTGATGAGATTTATTTACAAGTTCCTTTGGATTTACATTCGTATAGGAATTCGGATTATCGGATTTTCTTAAATGAATAAGGTATTCTATATTCCCCTCGGGTCCCTTGATAGGTGAAAAATCAAGGTTTAAAACGCTGTAGCCGTTTTCCAAACAAAAATTATATATATTCTCAACTACCTCAATATGAACCTCGGGGTCGCGCACGACGCCCTTTTTTCCCACCTTTTCCCTGCCTGCCTCAAACTGCGGTTTGATAAGGCAGACCGCCTCGGCGTTTTCAGAGAGAAGATTTCTCGCTACAGGAAGCAAAAGTTTAAGAGAAATAAAGCTGACGTCAATTGAAAAAAAGTCAACTTTATCAGGAACTTGAACTTCGGTGACATTGCGCATATTTGTACGCTCCAAATTAACAACACGGCTGTCGTTTCTTAACTTCCACGCAAGCTGACCGTAGCCGACATCTATGGAATAAACTTTTTTCGCGCCGTTTTGGAGCATACAGTCGGTAAAACCGCCTGTTGACGCGCCGATGTCCATAGTGATTTTACCGTTTAAATCAAGCTTGAAATTTTTTATCGCTTTTTCAAGCTTTAAACCGCCGCGGCTGACGTATTTTGGAGATCTACCTCTAAATTCTATTTTTACGTTTTCGTCGTAGGCCTGACCGCACTTATCGGCTTTTTGATTATCCACATAAATTTCGCCCGACATAATCACTGCTTTTGCCTTTTCACGGCTTTGAGTAATGCCCCGTTCAAAAACCAATATATCTAAACGCTTTTTCATAAATATTCCTTAATTACTTCTATCATTCCTTCGTCGTCAAGTTTAAGTTCGTTTAAAGCCTCTTCAACAGTTTCGTGACGAACAAATGTATCTTTTATTCCGTGAATTTTATAAAAGAAGCTTTTACCTGTCTTTTTAAGCTCATAACCGAACGATTCGCCTATTCCTCCCGCAACAAGCGATTCCTCAAAAAAGAATATCATTTCGCAATCTGAGGCAAGCTTAACAGCCTTGCAGTCAATCGGTTTAATTCGGCAAAGCTTAATAATATTAACGCTTATACCTTCTGATTCAAGTTTTTCCTTAGCCTTACAGGCGTAGGAGAAAAGCCGTCCGTAAGTAACAATTGAAATTTTTGTTTTTTCCTCTCCGAAAAGGTCAAAGTTTATGCTTGATTTTTCAAAATCAGCTGGTCTGTAAAGCTCTCCGCCCCTCGGATATCGAACCGCTACCAAACTGTCACACATATATGCCGCCGCGTTCATAGATTGTCTAAGCTCGTCAAAATAGCAGGGTGAAAAAATTGTCGTATCTGGAATTGTATTAAGCATACTTACATCAAAAATTCCCTGATGGGTTTCCCCGTCGTCACCGACAATTCCCGCGCGGTCAACGCAAAGAACAATATGGAGTTTTTGTATAGCCGCGTCGTGAATAAGCTGGTCAAAACTGCGCTGTAAAAAGGTTGAGTAAACCGCAAAAAAAGGTATTATTCCCTTTGAGGCAAGTCCGCTCGCAAATGTTACCGCGTGTTCTTCCGCAATTCCTACGTCAAAAAATCTGGGTTTGTAATTTCTTGAAAACTCCGAAAGACCCGTTCCAAGCGTCATTGCGGCAGTTATGGCGCAGATTTTTTTATCCCTTTTAGCCATATCGCAAAGCTGTTTTCCAAATATATATGAAAAACCTTTTTTGCTTGAAAGCGGTTCTCCCGTATCAATATCAAATTTTCCGATACCGTGAAACTCCTTCGGTCTTGTTTCGGCGGGCTCATATCCCTTGCCTTTTTTTGTGACAACGTGTACTAAAACGGGACCGTTGTTTTTCTTGGCAACTAAAAGAGCGTTTGAAAGCTCGTCAAGGTCGTGGCCGTCAATCGGGCCGAGATAGGTGTATCCGAGAAAATCGAAAAGAGTATTTTTATAAATTAAGTTTTTCAGCTTTGATTTACTTCGGCGAAGAACCTTTTTAAAAAAATTACCTACAAGCGGAATATGAGAAAGAATACGTTCGGTATGACGTTTAACCCTCAAATATGTAGGCTTGACTCTCATATGGGAAAGATTCATCGCAATTGCGCCTACATTATTTGAAATTGACATTTTGTTGTCGTTTAATATAACAATAAAATTCTTTTTAAAACGTCCCGCGTTATTAAGGCCCTCGTACGCAAGTCCGCCCGTCATTGAACCATCGCCGATAATAGCAACCGTATAGGAATTATCTCCTTTAAGCTGTTTTGCGCGGGCTATGCCGTAAGCCGCTGAAATTGAAGTGCTGGAATGGCCTGCATTAAAATCGTCATATTCGCTTTCACTTCTTTTTGGAAATCCCGCAAGCCCGTCCTTTTTCCTGATTGTATCAATTTTATCGTATCTTCCCGTAAGCATTTTATGGACATAGCTTTGGTGTCCTACGTCCCATACAATGCTGTCCTTAGGACAGTTAAAGCTTTTGTGAAGTGCAACTGTCAGCTCGACTATTCCGAGATTTGAGGCAAGGTGTCCGCCGTTTACGGAAACAACCTCAATAAGCTTTTCGCGAATTTCCCCGCATAGCTCCTTTGTTTCAGAATCTGAAAGATTTTTTAAGTCTCTTGGTGATTTAATTGTAGAAAGGATTCTGTACTTGTTTTCCATAATCCTACCCCGTTATTCTGATTATTTATTTCTTTTTGAAAGCTTTAGAGCAAGTTCTCTCAGTGAATATGTATCGCCGTCAAAGCAGTTAAGAGCCTCTATAGCCTCTTTAGTAAGCTTGTCCACACGCTTTTTACATTCATCAATTCCCAAAAGAGATACATAAGTTGATTTGTTGTTCCCGACATCACTTCCTACAGGCTTTCCTAATTCCTCGTCGGATGAGGTAACATCTAAAATATCATCAACAATTTGAAAAGCGATACCGATATTTTCACCGAATTTTTTTGCCGCGATAACCTTTTCGTCATCGGCTCCCGCGCAAACGCAACCCATTTCGCAGGAGGCTTTTATCAACGCTCCCGTCTTTTTTCGGTTACACTCTGTAACGGAGGCTAAATCCGCCTGTTTGTTTTCGTTTTCAAGGTCTATAACCTGACCTCCGACCATTCCTACCGTTCCGCAATAAGACGAAAGAATATTTATACATTTAACGCACGCCTCGGCTCCGATATTTTTTACGGTAAGGCTTTGCGACATAATATCAAATGCCAGACTTTGCAAAGCGTCGCCTGCCAAAAGGGCAATATCCTCGCCGAAAATTATATGATTTGACGGCTTTCCGCGACGCATATCGTCATTATCCATACAAGGCAAATCATCATGGATAAGAGAATATGTGTGTATCATTTCAACAGCGCAGGCAAAAGGCAGAGCCGAGCTGTCGTCACCTCCGCATAACCTTGAAAACTCTAAAACAAGCCGTGGACGAATACGCTTTCCGCCTGCTTTCAGACTATACTGTATAGATTTAATCAAACTTTTCTCAAATTTTAAACCTTTCGGAATATATGAATACAAAGCGTTTTCAATTAAATTTATATCATTCATCAAATATATCCTCTTTACTTTTAGTTTTTTCAATTCTTTCGTTAATATCGGTAATTTGCCCTTTACATTCTTCAAGCCTTTTGTAACAATAGTTTAAAAGATTAAACGCTTGTTCATAGCATTTCATACTTTCCTCTAACGACAAATCGCCGTTTTCCATCTTATCGACAAGCTTTTCAAGTTTTTCGTTAGCTTTTTCAAACGTTAAATTTTCCTGCATATTTCCTCCTACAGCGAATTTGCTATTTTAAAGATTCTCTCTATGCGGTGATTTACTCCGCTTCGGGACATTTTCGGGTCAAGGTTTTCGCCGAGTTCCTTTAAAGACATATCTGGATTATCAATCCTTAAAATCGCGAGCGCTTTTAAATCATCGTTTAAGTAATCTATTCCTTTTTCATCAATAATTTTATTAATTGCAAGTATTTGCTTTGCCGAAGCGTCAGCTTTTTTCTTAATGTTCGCAAGTTCCGAATTTTGTTTTCTGTTAAGGCGGTTCATCATATCTTTATAAGCTGTAGCTTCGATAATTGTCATTACGGCATTTCCCGCCCCAATATATGCCAAAAAATCGCAGATGTCGCAGTTACCCTTGAGATAAACTATGTATCCTCCCTTTCTTTCGGCAATACGGGGGGTTACATCAAAAACATCAATTTCCTTTATAAAGTGCATTATATTTTCAGCTAAAGTTTTATGGGATACCGAAAGTTCTAAATGATAGCTTTTTTTCGGGTCGGTTACCGAACCGCAACTTAAAAACACACCCTTTAAAAAATAGCTGTATAAGCTCTCGTCTTCAAGATTTGCTCTGTTAATCCTAAGCCTTACATCTTTTGAAGTATGCCCAAAATCCTCAAAGATGTTTTTACATTCATCGGGAATTATAAGCGAGAGTTTATATAGATGTTGTTTTATTCTTTTTGAATTTTTATCACGCTGTTTTTCAATAATTGGATTAAAAAGCGTTGAGATAAGATATTCATAGCGTTCGGCACAATAAAAATTCTCTGTTTTAAAAATTATTTCTCTGGAATTAAACCGAGTTGAAAAAAGGAGCATTCCATAACACTCGCAAAGCATCTGCTCCCTTGTTTCACCCTGTAATTGCGCTAATTCACGCTTTACATCAGCAGAAAAAGACATTTTAACCTCTTAATTTATTTTCTGTTTGCGTCGCGGTGAAAAACCGACGTCCTGTAGCCAAGCTCCATAAAATGTTTTTTTAGAGTCTGGGCGATTGCAACGCTTCTGTGCTTTCCACCTGTGCAACCGATTCCTACAACGAGCTCAGCTTTGCCTTCCTTTCGGTAAAGAGGGACGGAGTAATCAAGAAAATCCGTAATTTTACCGACAAAATTCTCGGTTTCCTCAAAGCCGAAAACATAATCGTAGACTTCTTCATCAAGTCCTGTTTTATCCTTTAACTCGGGAATATAAAAAGGATTCGGCAGACAGCGCGCGTCAAAAATTGTATCGCAGTCATTGGGAACTCCGTGTTTAAATCCGAACGACATAAACGAAATAATAATACCCTTTTCGCTGTCGTCAAGAAATATTTCGGTTATACGCTCTTTTAAAAGCTTAACGCTTACATAAGATGTATCTATCGTATAATCGGCAATTTTTTTAAACGGTTCAAGATAAGACACCTCCAAAAGCAAGGCGCTCTCTATGCTCCTATCAAGAACTATATCGGCTAACGGGTGACGTCTTCGGGTTTCTTTAAAACGAGTTACGAGAATATCCACTTTAGCGTCAAGGAACAAAAGGCTGAACGGCTTATGCTCCTCTTTAAAGCCCATTATGTCATTGTAAAGATTAGTGAGATTTTTTCCTCCCCTGACGTCTATTACAACTGCTACGCGTTTCATAGCGCTGTCGGTAGAGGTTTCGCACAAATTATAAAAAGTTTTAAGCAAGGTTGTAGGAAGATTATCGACACAATAAAATCCTATATCCTCAAGCGCGTGAAGCGCACAAGTTTTTCCTGCGCCGGAAAGTCCGGTAATGATAACAAATTCCATAATAAAATCAATCAAGATATATGACTTCTCTCTGCAAGTCATATCCTGTTCTTTCCTTAACTGTATTTTGTATGAGTAAAATCAAGTCTTTAACATCTTTTGCTGTGGCAGAACCCGTGTTTACGATAAATCCTGCGTGCTTTGGGGATACCTGCGCTCCCCCGACTGAAGCTCCTTTAAGACCGCATTTTTCAATTAACGCGCCTGCAAAATTGCCCTGCGGTCTTCTGAAAACCGAGCCTGCCGACGGGAACTCCAAGGGCTGTTTATCCTTGCGACGTCCCATAAAGTCGTCCATACGCGCTCGTATTTCATTTTGGTTATCATATTTCAGCTTTACAGTCGCGCCTATAATTGTAAAACCATTTTCCTTGTAAACGCTGTGTCTGTAGCCAAATTTAAGGTCATCTGCCTTAATCGTGCCTAATTTTCCGTTTTTATCAATGTGAGATACACTGAAAATAACGTCTTTCATCTCTCCGCCGTAAGCCCCTGCGTTCATATAAACCGCTCCGCCGACAGAACCGGGAATTCCCCACGCAAATTCAAGCCCCGAAAGACTTTTGTCCTCCGCCTCACGGCAAAGTCCTGCTAAAGAAAGTCCTGCTCCGCAGTATAATGTAGAATCGTCAAGAGTATCCGCCTTGCAGAAATCACCTTTAAGATTTATTACCGCCTTATCAAGTCCGCTGTCGCTTACCAAAACGTTACTGCCTTTTCCCAAAACTATGTATTCGATATTATTCTCGTTTAAATATTTTATAATTTGAGAAAGCTGTGACGTATTATAAACTTCAAGATATATGCTTGCATTGCCCCCGATTTTAAAGGTGGTATGCCTGCTCATCGGAACACTGTATTCTGAACTTACACCAAGCTCGCAGGCAAAATTGTGCAGATTTTCATATTTATTCATATACACTATCCTAACGTAATTTATTCCCAGTTATCGACAATGCGCTTTTCGGTCATCTGCTCGTCAATCTCCATTCCAAGATTTGTTAATAAATCTTGCGCGGCATTGTAGCCCATTTTCTTCTGGCGGTTATTCATCGCCGCAACTTCGATGATATTTGATAAGTTTCTGCCCGGCTTAACCGGAATACTCATAATCGGAACGTCAATCCCGAGAATTTCCATATATTCGTTTTCAAGTCCCATTCTGTCGTAGGCTTTACTGCTGTCCCAAACTTCAAGATTAATCACTATATCAATTTTCTCGGAAAGCTTAATCGAACCCATTCCGAAAAGATTTCTCGCATTGATAATTCCAACGCCTCTAAGCTCAATGAAATGGCGAATATTCTGCGGTGAGCGTCCGATGAGAGTTCTGCTGTCGATTTTTCTTATTTCAACCGCGTCATCGGCAATAAGCCTGTGTCCGCGTTTCATAAGCTCAATAGCGGTTTCGCTTTTACCGATTCCGCTGTCGCCCGTAATCAGACAACCCTCACCGTAGACCTCCACCAGAACTCCGTGACGGGTAATTCTCGGAGCAAGCTCTCTGCTCAAAAGTGTTACGAGGTCCGCGGTAAGCGAGGAGGTTGAATCACTCGACTGCAAAATCGGTATGTTGTGCTCGTTTGCGCTGCTCATCATAGCGTCATTCAACTCATAGCTTCTGCACAAAATAACGGCAGGCGGTCCGAAACGGAAAATGGAGTCAATTACGTGCTGTTGTTGTTCCGCGCCGAAACGCGAAAGATAAGAAAATTCCGTGTGACCGAAAATAAGAATACGGGTTTTATCAAAAAAGTCAAAAAAACCCGTAAGCTGTAATCCGGGGCGGCTGATGTTGTTATTTGTTATTAAAATTTCAGACGGCTCTTTCGGCATATACATTGGTTTTAAAGATAAATCGTCTATAATTTTTTTAAGCGATACCGAATATTCTGCAGCCATAATAACCCCACCTTCGTAAAAAACATTTAGACAGAATTTATTATACTACAAAATACGTTTTTTGAAAAGTGAATTTAGGAAATTTTTTCAATTTATGAATTTTTATACATATTTCGTTTTCTTATAAGCGATACCGCAAAAATCAGCAGTGTTACGGCTAATGTTGCTATGGGTAATATTACTCCTTGTGCAAAATCCAATATCGGATAGTAAACCGTAATCAGAGAAAGTATAAATATTATTCCTATATAAATTGCGTTCGTAATATATCTATGCTTAAAACTTTTAAACAGACCTATTGTTGAGATTGCGATGCTGTATAAAGATGAAATTGTTAAAATTGAAAGCAATATGCAGTCGGCGCCCTTAAAAACACCTATTTCTGAAATTGTCGGAAGCTTCTGAATCGGATATGGTGAAATTATTCCCGAGGAAATAAGTGTAAAGAAAACATATGTCAAAAATAAAATTACAGAATATAATAAGGCATTATATTTCTTTCTCGGAATTATATTCTCAAAACACAAAACATAAAGAGCTGATGGGATTAAAAGAATTATTACGGAAAGATAATTGTTCGGAATTTCAAGAGAAAAGTTAAACTTTATGTTTGAAAATGTGCATACAAACATATAAACTAATCCTGCGACAACAAAGAATGAAATTATAATTGACGCCCGCGTTAACGCTTCTACTCCTTTGACGGTACAGAAAAAGGAGAAAGCAAGTATAATTATCAACATAAGCCACAACGGCCCGTAGCTTAACGCGTTATACATATAGTCGACGAATTTTGAAATTATTACAACGCAATATATGCTTAAAAAAACCGCCACAACAGATTTTACAAAATTTAAACACTGACCTTTATAAAGCGAAAAAACCAATATATTTACAAGTAAAGCCCCTGCCGCCGCAACAAGAAGATATACGGACGGGTTATTTCCCATAAAAAGCGGAAAAGAAAGCGATGATAGAAATACCGACGATAGAAATTGATAGTAGGATATTTTATTATTTTTCATAAGGACTGCCACCCTTTAAACTCTGGACATTCATATTATATTTTGACAGCTTTTTCCAACCTAAACGTACAAATACATCACGCATATATTCCTTGGAAAACGGTGCTATCGGAGATATAAATACAACTCCTAAGGTTGACTTTGAAGCCATATAAACCATTACAACGCAGGAAAGCATAACTATTCCCCATACTCCCAAAACTCCGCCTACAGCAATAAAAGAAAGCCTTAAAATTGTTATTTGAGGGTATAAATCGGGGATTACATAGCTTGATAAAGCTGCTACCGCAACCGCCATAAGGGTAGGAGCGCCGATTATTCCCGCTTGAATTGCGCAATCGCCTATAACAAGAGCGCCGACTATACTTACCGCATGTCCCAAAACCTTGGGAAGTCTTAGTCCTGCCTCCCGCATTATTTCGTACATAAAATCTATTAAAAATACTTCAAGCATTAACGGCAAAGGAGTGTGTTCGAGAGAATCCTGAATATTTCTTAATAATACATCGGGAAAATATTCAGGGTGGTAAATTACCAGAGCCAAATAAAGACCCGGTACAAAAACCGCGGTTAAATACGCAATATATTTTAAAATTCTTATTATTGAGGCAAAATACGGGCGGTTTGAATAATCGTCTATCGACTGAAAATTTTCAACAAAAAGATGAGGAATTATAAGCACAGAGGGAGTTCCGTCGACAATAATACCTATTCTTCCCTCCATAAGCTTTCCGCAAAGTGTATCAGGTCTTTCGGTTATACCGACTCCCGTAAAAATTTCATTTTTTCCGCTGTCCTCTAAATACGGAACAAGGTAGCCCGCTCCGAGTACAGTTTCTATATCGCACGCTTTAAGACGTTTTTTTACCTCATCAACTGATGAATCGGTCGCGGTTCCTTTTATATAAACCATCGCGAGGTGAGTTTTTGAAGTTTTTCCTACCGTAATAGTTTCATACACTAATGAGGGATTTTTCATTCGTCTTCTGATAAGCGTCATATTAACCCTCATAGATTCGGTAAAGCCTTCTCGACTTCCGCGCTGAACAAGCTCGCTTTCCGGCTCTGAAACACTCCTGAATTTATAGCCTTGAACCCCGATTGCGAGCATTAAATCGCAACCGTCTACAGCAAGAACCGCAAAACCTGACATTGAAAAATCCAAAACTTTATCAAAGGTTTTTACAAGGACAATTTCACTTGCCGAAAGAACGCTGTAGTAAATATAGTCAAAAAGCTCCTTTCCCTTTTTATCGGGCATTTCAGTTTGGATTATAGGATTTATCGCAGAAATGGCAAGCCCTTCTTTATCGGACATACCCTCCGTTGTAAATATTGCGCACTCTGTGCCGTTATTTAATGTAATATTACGAACAGTAAAATCGGCTGAGCCTGATGTAAGTTTTTTCAACTCATTTATATTTTCTTTTAACGAATTATACATTATATCACCAATAATAATTTTGGCTAAATTTTATGTATTATTCAGCAATTTAGGCAAATATTATAAATGGTGATTGGATGTTAATTACAATTATAAGAACAGTAATATTATACATTTTTGTTGTAGTAGCCGTAAGACTTATGGGAAAAAGGCAGATTAGCGATTTGCAACCCTCGGAGCTTGTTGTAACCTTGGTAATTGCCGATATAGCCTCCATTCCTATGGAAAATACAGATAAACCTATGTTATCGGGAATTATCCCCACTCTTATCCTTGTAGCGTGCGAAATCATTGTAAGTATAATAATGATGAAAAACAGCAAGTTCAGGAGAGCGGTTTGCGGAAGTCCCGTGATGGTCATTGAGGACGGAGAAATTTTAAGGGATAAAATGAGGACTTTAAGAATAACAACAGAAGACCTCTGCGTTCAGCTCAGACAACTCGGCGTATTCTCTCTTGAGGACGTGCAATACTGTATTGCCGAAACGAACGGTAAACTGAGCGTTTTAGTAAAACCCGAAAAACGCAACCCGACAGCCGAGGATATGAATATTAAAATTCCTGATACAGGGATTGACACGGTTGTTATAAACGACGGGGAGTTTTTGGATAACTCTATGAGGTTAAGTAATACAAACGTGGAAGAGCTTAATAAAATTCTCAAAAAGAATAATACTAAGTTAGAAGATATTTTTATAATGACGTTTAACAAAAACGGTGATTATAACATTATAAAGAAGAAATAATTCTATAACTTTAATTCTCTGCAAATACGCAATAAAGCGGAAAGGCTGTTAAATTAAGATGAAAAGAATATATATTGCTATTGGAATCGTATTAATCGGAGTTATATACGGTTGTTTTACAAATATTGATATACAAACAAGAACCGACAGAATTATAAATAATATCGAGGAAGTTGAAAAGTACGTTACAAAAAAGGAACTTGACAAAGCAACCAAAAAATGCAAAAAAACAGCGGACGAATTTAAAAATTCCGACAGTAAAATAATGTACTCCTACTATGTACACAAAGACCTTGCTGAAATCGAGGAAAACCTATACAGTATGTACGGTTATATAAGGAGAAAGGATGTTGACTCATATTATCACCTTTCGGACATAACCAAGGGCAGGCTTAAAGCCATAGCAGATAAAGAACCGATAACTGTACAAAATGTTTTATAAAAGTTTTTTAGTAACAATTTCGTGAAAAATACAAAAATTATAAATATACGAAAGCGAGCGTACAAAGTACGCTCGCTTAATTTATATTCTTTAAATATCCTGTTTTTATTTTTCGGATGCTTTTTCCTTTTTCTCTCTCTTTTTCCACATAACCCAAAGAGGTCCCGCGATACAGAGAGAAGAATAACAACCCGAAACAAGACCGACAATCATCGGAAGCGCGAATGCTTTTACGGAGTCAAGGTTAAAGATAATTGCAACAATATAAACCGTTACAACTGCCGCGATGGTAGTAATGGATGTGATAATCGTACGGCGCATAACCTTGGTTGCCGCTAAGTTGAATACGTCCTTTATATCAGCCTTGTATCCTAAATTCTTTCTCTCCTCACGGACACGGTCGTAAACAACAACGGTATCGTTAAGGGAGTAACCGAGAATCATAAGCGCAACCGCCATAAAACTCGAGTCGATAGGCATTCGGAAGATAACGTAGAAGAAGTATATAATTGCTATATCGTGGAATAAAGCGACAAGACCGAATACGCCGGCGGAAAGACCGCCGATTTTCTTAAATCTCAGCGTTACATAGAGAACCATCAATAATCCGGCAATCGCAACCGCAACTATACATTTCAAAAGGAAACTAAAGCCCATTGTAGCGTCAACGGAGCTACTCTGCTCTAACTTAAAGTTATTCTTAGGAAACTCCTTTTGAATAGAAGTTGTGATGGATTTCTGTAAATCTGTTGAGATTGTTGTGGTTCCGGAGAACTGAACAGTCAACATATTTTTATTATTAACGAGGTCTTTTGAATCAGAGAAAGTAACTATATTATCGGGAGTTTCCTCCTGTACAAGTGATTTAAGCTTAGTATCATTTAAATCGCCCGAGTAGCTGTATTTAAGCATTGAACCGCCCGTAAACTGAATATCAAGCGTTGTACCGAAAATAAAGTTACATACAATACCGATTAAAATAACGGCAATGGAAATTCCAAAAAATATTTTCTTATTTCCTATAAAATCCTTTGGCTTTTTACCGCGGACAACAAGCTTTTCTTCGAGGGTCTTTTTCTTAAAATTACTCGCCATCTTTAACACCTCCAAAAAGCCACTTATGACGCGCAAACTTATAGCCTGCTACGGCTCTAAGCATAACTCGGCTCAAGCCGACGCCCATAATGAAGTTGGAAATTACACCCATAAGAAGTGTATAACCGAATGAGTAAATTGTACCTGTGGTAGACTGACCGAAAATAAATGAAAGCACGTTAAACGGACCGAATACCAAAAGTAATATGATAGCGACAATTATAATTGTCATATTACCGTCGATAATAGCTGAAAGCGAACTCTTTGTTCCTCGGTCAAGCGCGCCGTCCAAAGTACGTCCGCTTCTCATTTCCTCAATGATACGCTCTGATGTGATAACGTTTGCGTCAACACCCATACCGATTGAAAGGATAAGACCTGCAATACCGGGAAGCGTCATTGTAAATGAGTTGAATACAGGGAAGTAACCCGAAATAGCGGCTACCGTGATACCCATCTGACCGCAAAGAGCGATTACAGCGATAACTCCGGGCAGGCGGTACATAATAATCATAAATATTGAAATAAGTACTATCGCAATAATTCCCGCATAAGCCATAGCAACGAGTGAGTTCTCGCCAAGAGTTGCGGATACAGAACCGTAGGACGCCGTCTTTAATTTAAACGGAAGCGCGCCCGCATTAATTTTTTCAGCAAGGGACGTAGCCTCTTCCGCTGTAAAATCACCCGAAATCTGCGCTTTACCTGCGGTTATTTCCTCCTGAATTGTAGGAGCGGAAAGCATAATGTCATCCATCCAGATACTTACAACCTGATTTACGTATTTCTTAGTAATATCAGCAAAGGTTTTTGTACCTTTATCGTTAAGTTCAAGAGATACTACATAATTAGATTTTGAAGATGACTGTGAGCTTGAGTCAATACCTGCCTGAGCCTTTTTAACAGCCGAACCGTTCATTAAAACAGTTTTCGTATCTCCCGTAGGGGTTTGATATACATAATCTCCGTCAGAACCGATTTTTGTATTTGCGTAGCTGTTTCCCGGTCTGAACGTAAGCTCTGCAGTTGAGCTGATTTCCTCGATAGCAGCCTCTACGTCAAAATCTTTCTCGTCCTCTTTCCACGGAAAGCGAACAATAATACGGTCGGTATTGTAGTCAGCATAAAGCTCATAATCTGTAATACCTGAAGATACCATACGAGTTTCAATAATGGATTTTGCCGAGTCTAACTGCGAATCTGTCGCATTATAGCCATCGTCAGGTTCAAAGGTAGCCTCAACGCCTCCTCTGATGTCTGTTCCCCATCGAATGTCAGTAATACCCTTAACCACTGTTTCCTTATTATCTCCTACATAGTAGGATACGCCGAAAATAGCTGAATAGGAAAAGAGAAGGATAAGAATGGCAACAATGAAAAACACCGGCTTTGGGATTCTTTTCATGCCATAAGACCTCCAAATATTTTATCAAATCTGTATATAAAAGCAAAATAACTCTGCCACGTTTACACACATACAGACGTAACAGAGTTATTATAAGGTTTTTTTTAATAAAAGTCAATATTATATTGGACATTTAGTAATATATTTTACAAATTAACCAAAAATCCAACTCAATTTTCGGTCACTTAGACAAGGGCTTCAAGACAAGCCAGTTTAACGCATACGCAAAAAATATCCATAGCAAGAGAAAGCTCCTCAACAGAGGGAAATGAAGGCGCAATACGAATATTTTTTCCGTCAACATCTTTTCCTTCGGGAAATGTCGCTCCTGCTCCTGTAAGCACAACTCCCGCCTCTTTACATAACTCTACGACACGCTTTGCCGTTCCCTTGTAAACGTTAACGCTTATAAAATAGCCTCCGTTTGGATTTGTCCAGTCGGCAATTTCGGCATCAGCTAAATTTTCATTAAGCTTTCTCAATACGGTTTCAAATTTAGGAGCAAGAATTTTTTTGTGTTTCTGCATATGCTCTAAAAGCCCTTCGTAATTTTTAAAGAACTTTGAGTGTCTTAGCATATTGACTTTATCGTAACCTATAGTCGCAAATTGCAGGCGCTTTTTTAGGACCTTCATATTAAGCGGAGAGGCGGCTAAGGCAGCAACCCCTGCTCCCGAAAATGTAATTTTTGACGTTGAACAGAATAAAATCGGCAAATCCTCATTTCCTGTCTTTTTACATTCATCGACAATACTAAGTAAAGTATCGGGAGTATCAGTTATATCATGGACTGCGTAAGCATTATCCCACATAATCCTAAAATCTTTTGCGGCAGGCTTTAAAGAAGCAAAACGCTTTACAACCTCATCGGAATATGTAATTCCTGTAGGATTAGAATATTTCGGAACGCACCAAATCCCCTTGATGCTTTCGTCACTTGATACTAATTTTTCAACCATATCCATATCGGGGCCGTCCGCATTAAGCGGTATCGGAATCATCTCAAATCCAAAATAGCCCGTAATTCCAAAATGGCGGTCATATCCGGGTACGGGACAAAGAAACTTTCTGTCTTTTACATCGTGCCAAGCAACAGTATCATCATATATAGGGGCAGTCATAAAACAGGAAATTGTGTCAAACATCATATTTAAGCTTGAATTTCCGCCGACAAATACATTTTCAGGGTCAGCATCTAAAATCTTTGAAAACAACTCTTTTGATTCAGAAATTCCCTCAAAACCTCCGTAGTTACGGCAGTCAGTTCCGTCTTCTGAAATACAGAGATCACTGCTTTTAATTGAGTCGAACATTGGCTGTGAAAGGTCAAGTTGTTCGGGCGAGGGCTTTCCCCTCGCCATATTAAGAGAAAGACCTTTACTCTTGTAGTTCTCATACTGATTTAATAATTTTTTTCTTTCTCTTTCAAGCTCTGCCTTTGATAAATTCAAATAACTCATTATGATTACTCCTCAAGAACAAAATTCATATTACCTTAAATATTCTACAACAAAACTTAAAAAAATGCAAGTTTTTTAAATTCAACTTGCGTAATTCACTTTAAACTATATACCATAAAATACGCTGTTATTTTTTCACTGTTAAAAAATGATTTATTTTTTACATACAAAAGAAAACCGCCGTTTTTTACGACGATTTTCAATGTATTGTTATTAATAATACTGATAGTAGTAGTAATAGTAATAACCTCTTTTTCCTCTTTTACCCTCGCGTGTAACACCCACTCTAATAAATCCGAGAGGTTTAGCGTCGGCAATTTTGATATTCTGGAGAAGTCTTTCAATATCACCGTGAGTTGTTTTACCCTCACGCGTTACAAGAAGGTATCCGGCGATAAAATCTTTAAGAAGTAATGAGTCGGCAACAACTCCAACAGGAGGCGTATCAAAGATTATATAGTCGTACTCTTTATTTATGCGTTCTACGAATTTTGTAACCTCAGGAGAACATATAAGCTCCGAAGGGTTCGGTGGAATTGTACCCGAAGTTAAAACATCGAGGCAAGGAAGTACATCGTGATGAACAACATCGTCAAATACTACCATTTTTCCTACCATATCCGAGAAACCCGCTTTATTTTCAAGTTTCAAAATATTGTGAAGGTTAGGGCGGCGCAGGTCGCAGTCAATAAGAATAACTTTTTTGCCCATCTTTGAGAAAGAAATGGCAAGGTTTGCGGCAACCGTACTTTTGCCGTCTCCTTTTGAATAAGATGTAATCGCAAAGGCTTTTTTATCACTTGCGGAAAGTGAGAACATAATATTTGTACGCGCGGCTTTATATGCCTCAACTATAGCAAACTTACTTTTTTCACTTAATACGTTTTTCTCGTCTTTATTATTGCGTGATTTAAATCTATTGCCGTTAAGAGCCTTTTCTTCACGTCTTTTTTGTCCGGGTAATTTTATCTTCATACTGTCTTACCCCGCTTTCTCAAAATCTATAATCTCAGCAAAAACAGGTATATTATACATCTTTGCAATGTCGTCACCTGGTTTGAGAGTTGTATCTATAATTTCGAGCATAAAGGCTAAGAGAATACCTATAACAAAACCAATACCAAATCCAAAGATTGTATTTTGTCTGACGTTAGGAGATGACGGCGATGAAGGCGCGGAGGCGTCTGTAATCTTGTCAACCTTACCGTTGCCCTCGCCATACATATCCGCAAAACATTTAGGCGCCTGGTCTGCAAGCTGATTTGCCACATTAGCGGCAACCTGAGGATTGGATGACGAAGTTTCAATGCGGATAAAGCTTGATTCCTCAACTTGAGTAAACGTAACCGACGCTCCTGACATCAAGGATGTCATTTCGGGCATATTCTCAAATAGAATTACACAACTTCCCGCAAGAGACGCAGATTGCTGAATATCGCTTACAGCAACTCGTCCCTGATTATTAGAATCGTAATAATTCGTTGAACGCGTAGTAGCTACCTCATCATTATAGTTATGAATAAGAATAAGAGATGAAGTTGAATAAACGGGCGTTATAAAAAAGCTCGAATATCCGTAGGCAATAAGCGTTACTAAAACTGTAGTCAGTATAATCAGTTTTATGTGACGCATAAGCATATAAAAAATTTTTCGAGGAGTCAAATCCTTTGGCATTACATACCCTCCCAATCTAACATATGCATTATTATATAATAGAATTAATAAATTATATTTCTAAATTAGAATTATGAAAAAATTAAGGCTGTCAAAATAAGACAGCCTTAAAAAAACAAAATTATCTTAAAACATTAAGAAGAACACCCGCTGCAACAGCAGAGCCTATAACGCCGGCAACGTTTGGACCCATAGCGTGCATAAGAAGGAAGTTTCCGGGATTTTCTTCCTGTCCGACTTTTTGGGATACACGAGCCGCCATAGGAACGGCGGATACGCCTGCCGAGCCGATAAGAGGGTTGACTTTGCCTCCTGTAAGCTTATACATAATTTTACCGAAAAGTACGCCGCAGGCTGAACCCATCATAAATGCCAAAAGTCCCAAAGCAATAATCTTAATAGTACTCCACGAGAGGAAGTTTGCACCGGTTGCGGTAGCGCCTACTGTTGTACCGAGGAAAATTGTAATAATATTCATAAGCTCATTTTGAGCGGTTTTTGAAAGTCTGTCGGCAACTCCCGATTCCTTAAGGAGGTTACCAAACATAAGCATACCGACAAGAGGCGCGGCATCAGGCAAGAGAATTGAAATAACAATTACGATAATTACCGGGAAAATAATTTTCTCAAGCTTTGATACGGGACGAAGCTGTTCCATCTGAACAGCTCTCTCCTTCTTGGTAGTAAGAGCACGCATAATAGGAGGCTGTATAATCGGGACAAGCGCCATATACGAGTATGCGGCAATAGCGATTGAACCTAAAAGCTCGGGAGCGAGCTTTGTTGTAACATAAATAGCGGTAGGGCCGTCCGCACCGCCGATAATTCCGATAGCGCCTGCCTGTGCGCCCGTAAATCCGAGGAAAATAGCGCCGATAAATGTGATGAAAATACCAATCTGAGCGGCAGCGCCGAGGATGAAACTCTTAGGATTGGCGATAAGCGGACCGAAGTCGGTCATTGCTCCTACGCCTAAGAATATAAGAGGAGGATATATTCCGAGCTTTACGCCCTGATAAAGATAATAGAAAAGTCCTCCATAGTGCGGTACATTGTAAAAGGTCTGCCCGTCAATTACAGTCGTGGCATATCCCTCTATCGTACCCTTTGCCGCTATACACTGCTGTTCGGTCATAAAAGTGGTTTCAGGGGCTGCCATAATAGACGGATAAAGATTTACAAGAAGCATACCGAAAGCTATTGGCAGAAGCAAAAGAGGTTCATACTGCTTTTTAATTGCAAGATAAAACAGCACGCAAGCTACAGCAATCATAATATAGTTACGCCAGTCGAGAGTCATAAGTCCCGAGTCGTTAAATATGCCGACTAAGGCATCTATGAATTTATTTAAAATATCCATTACGCAGGTTCCTTTCTCTAAAGTTAAAACGGTCTTGTATTATTAAGAATACCTGCATTAGCCCACGCGGAGCGAGACGAGGATTTCTTAATGCTTTTTATTTTAACCTTTTCAGCGGAACCGTACATACTGTAAACCGCCGCTGAAATTACTGCGACAACTTCATCTGAAATTCCGCTTTTTTTAGAAACGGGCGCTTTACTATCGGTCTTTACAGGAACCTTTTCAATCGGTTCTGTTTTACGTTCGGACTGAATTTTTATGGTTTTTCGTTTAGCCGCTTTAGTCTGCACATTAGTAATAATCTTGCCGTACAGCCAGATTAAAAAAATGAGAAAAAACAGAACGGCAAACACAATTGTAAAACCTGTAAGCAACATAGAAGCGGATATATTAAGCTTATCCATTATATCCATATACGATTTACCCCCATATTAAGCACATTATACAATATAATTATACTTAATACGGGGGTAAGTTTCAACGATAATTATTTATTTTTTCAATATTTTGTTATTTTTTACAGTTTTTAAAAATTTCTTTAGTATAATTTGTTATTAATTTTAGAGGATTATACAAATCAAACCGTTACAACCGTTATTGGTGATTTTTTCTATAGTTTCCCCTATTTTTGCTCTCGCGTCATTAGGCATACGGTAAAGCTTATTATGAAGTCCCTCGTTAACAAGCTCGTGAACGCTTTTGCCGAAAATATTTGACTCCCAAATTTTTGCAGGGTCCTCCTCAAACTCTTTCAACATATAGGAAACGAGTTCCTGACTTTGCTGTTCGCTTCCTACAATCGGCGTTACCTCGGTTTTTGTATTTATCTTCATCATATGAATTGACGGCGCAGACGCTTTAAGGCGAATACCGTATTTGCCCGACTGCTTAATAATCTGAGGTTCTTCAAGGGTAAGCTCTTCCATAGTAGGCATCACAATTCCGTAACCTGTATCCTGAACCTGACGGTAAGCCATAGCAATCTTATCAAATTCTTTCTGTTTCTTAGAAAGCTCGGAAATACATTCAAGCAACGAACATTCATCGTTAATTTCAAGCCCTGTGCGCTCTGAAAGAACATTGTAAAACAATTCTTTGGGAATTGCTACCGAAACGCTCGCCTCTCCTTTACCGAGATTCAAATCCGTAAGACGAGTATATTCAATAAAATCATAATCAGCAATCTCATTGAGGGTATTTTGTATCTGGCGGATTTTTTCTATTTTTGAGGTTGCGTTTTTGATACATTCAAGAATTGACGCTTTAGTTTCGTTATCTCTCGGCAAAGTTACTACCCAGCGCGGTATGTCAACCGAAATTTCCCTGATTGGAAATTCAAACAAAAGCTGAGCCAATATACGCTTTATCTCTGTTTCGTCAAGTTCCATACAGTTAACCGGGATAACAGGAACCTGATATTTTGCGGAGAGGTCATTCGAAAGGTCTACGGACCTTTTTGAGTTAGGGTCAACGCAGTTAAGAAGAACAATAAACGGCTTGTTAATTGCAGTCAGCTCGTCAATAACTCTTTTTTCCGCTTCGGCGTATTCCTCGCGCGGGAGGTCTGTTATAGAGCCGTCTGTTGTTATTACAAGACCTATAGTACTATGGTCTGTAATAACCTTCTTTGTGCCGATTTCTGCCGCCTGTTCAAACGGAATTTCCTCATCAAACCAAGGGGTTTTTACCATTCGGGGCGCCTCGTCCTCGACATATCCGATTGCGCTGTCTACGATGTAACCTACGCAGTCTACCATACGAACGTTTAAATTTGCCTTGTCGGAGAGAGTTATCTCAACGCTTTCCTCGGGAATAAATTTAGGCTCGGTGGTCATAATTGTCCTGCCGCCTGAGGATTGAGGCAATTCATCAACCGTACGGCTGTACACACCCTCATCGCTGATATTCGGCAGTACTATAGTATCCATAAACCGCTTTATAAATGTACTTTTTCCTGTACGAACAGGACCTACAACACCAACATATACATCACCGTTTGTACGTCGTGATATATCCTTGTAAACTGATCTTTCTTCCATTTTATCCTCCTATACCATCGGTATTAAAAGCATTTCGGGGGTTTCAAGCACATCGCCCTCAATCTCGTTTTCTTCATAAATAAGTTTTTTTCTTGTATTATAGCGTTTTGCAATATCCCAAAGCTCTTCTCCCGCGTCAGCAAAATAGAGAACTAAAGCGCAGGACCTTTTTGAAAGCTTTTTTTCTTCATCAGCGGTAATTGCCGAAACAATAGTATAGCTTTCGTTTATATCGGCAGTTATCGAATATTTAATTTCACATCGAAGCTCTATTGTGCTGTTATCGGATATTCTGTAGCTAACGCTTAAAATTTCAGCCGATACGGCGCTTATGTTATTAAATCCATTGGTATTTTCAATTTCCTTTGCAAATTCTATCGCGCGTTCAATATAAACAGGTTCTTTATCACCGTTAAGCGCTAAAATACAAACATTAAGCTTAGAATTTAAGGTTATGTTTTCATCGTTAACTATGTAATTCTGCAAGGAATAATTTACATTAAAGTCGATAATTTCGGAAATGTCACAATCTGAAAGCTCAACAGCGTTTTTTAGCATAAAGGTATCTTCTATCACCTTTGTATCAATTGGAACCGTAATTCTCGATTTCTCGAGTTCAACGGGAAATTCAGTGCTGTACGCGTCCAAAACGACTTCTACTTCCTCAGGGGTAAATCCTGCAACGGTTGCAGAAAGTCTGCTGTCTATGTTAACAACGGGAGTTTCCGAAAGAATATCGGATTTTAACCTTATATCATATGACAAAAGGGAAAGCTTAACGGATGCTGTTGTATTCTCGTTTAAACCGTGACAGTCAACAATTTTTGAGAACGGAATAACGTAGTCAATCTGTTGCGGAGTTGTCGCGTCTGCACTGCTTAAATAAATAAGACGCACACTGAGCTCGCCGTTAAACATTAATTTATCGGGAATTATTTTATAGTCAGTTATATTCGCCCGAACATCGCTGTCAAGAATAAGCTCAACAGGCGGTTTATTTACAATTTGAATTTCATCACCTGCTGAAAATTGCTCCTCGCAGAGAGCCGTAAGAGCGGACACGGTGATATTTTTAGTATTAAACTCAAGTTCCTCGTCGTTTTCGGGAGAGAAAAGTTCTACTGTTCCTCTGCTATAAACTTTAGCGTAAAGCGAGAAAGCTCCATGCACTGTCAAGCGCCGTTGGGATAGCGGTCGGCAGTTCAAATACTCACACTTTGTATAAGTTTCAATAACGGGGTTATCGGGGATTTCTTTCAAACTTAGCGAAGTATTAAACGGTACAGACTGCTCGCACGCGCGCACGCTGTTTTTTGAGTCGGTGTAAAGTATAGTTACTACGGTTGTACCGTCAATTTGGAGTTGTCCTCCGCTTAAATTACGGTTATAAATTTTCGGAGTAATTTTACATCGAAGTATTTTTTCAATATCCGGACAGTAGTCGGGCAGAGTGAAATCAATATCGACAGGCTGTTCGGATACGGCGTCCAAAGCTGACGAAAGCACGCCTACGGATGTCTTTTTTAGATTAAATTCCATAAATTTATCTCTCCTTTTTATTGCTGTTAGATTTTATTCAGGGCAAATAATAAATATGACAAATAATAAAAGGTTGTATCAAAACTTTTTGTCCCGATACAACCAATTGCATAAAATGTTTAATTAATAATATTTCTCTTTATTATGTCAGCTTGATTTACGTTTTAATAAAAAATTATAAATAAACAAGGCTCCCGTAGACGAGAGCCTTGCAGTCAGTTATTTAAATTACTGTTACTTTAAGTTTCAGCTTTTTACCGTTTACTGTTACATAAAGCTTGGTTGAGCCTTTTTTCTTTCCTATTATTTTAATTTTCTTCGCAGATTTTTTAGAGGTTACTTTAGCGTATTTAGTATTTTTGTATTTGTTATTAACGCCTGACGCTTTTCCCTTAATTGTAACCGAAACGGTTTTACCCTTTTTAACCTTTACCTTTGACTTTGAAAGCTTAGGATTAGACGTTACGGTAATTTTATATTTATAGGTAGTATTTCCTGCCTTAACGGTTACTGTAGAGGTACCTTTTGTAAGAGCGGTAACTTTTCCTTTTGACGAAACCTTTACAACCTTTTTCTTTGTGCTTGAGTATTTAACGCCCTTGCCGGAAACCTTTATACTCTTGCTTGCGCCTGCCTTCATCTTAAAGCTTGAGGAAATTGTTTTTTGTTTTGGTGTTGTCGGAGCTGTGGTTGTTTCGGAAGGCTCGGTATTAGTTGATGACGGGTCTGTGTAATCAGTAGACTCCTGCGGGTCGGTTCCGCCTGTCGTATCAGTAGCTCCCGTTGAAACATCTTCTGATGAAGATGATGATTCCTGCGGGTCAGTTGACGATTCAATCGGATTTGTTGTCGGATTTGTTGTCGGATTTGTTTCAATGCCCGAAGTAGTGTCCTGTGAAGTTGGTACGGGATTTGTATATGTGGGAGATGTATCCCAGGTTACCTGTGTATCGGCAGTGCTTGATGATACAGGCGGAGTCGGCGCTTCAGTTGATGTTGTAGGTTCTGATGTTACAGTCGTTGAAGGCGTCTGCGTCGGCTGTGATGTTACCGTAGTTGAGGGTAGTGTCGTAGGTATAGGTGTTGTAGGATTAGTGGAAGGATTGCTTCCTGCTCCTCTGCCTACACGTGCCATAGGCACTGTAATATGGTCGGAATCCTCTTTTTCCATTGATGTTGATTCATCTTTACTGTACGGCTTTGCCGCGTTATCCTGCATTGAAAGGTCGTATGGCAGACAGTCCATACCTGAAGTACCGTAAGTTGACACCTGCAAAACACCTAAACCGCTGCTTTCAATATCGGAAGCGGAAATTCCCAAATTTTTAAGCGGAATTGAAGCCTCATAGAACATATCTAAAGATGATTTGTGACCTAATTCATAGAAATCAACCCATTTTGAGGAATCCTCTAATGTATCACCTGCAACCCTTCCCTGGTCAGTTCCCGCGGCATTTATTCCGTAAAGATGCCCTGAGAGAGTTTTTCCCGTACCGTATTTAACGTTTACTCCTGTACCTTGATATGAATATTTTTCCTGGAGCAACCCATTTGAATCACTTTCATAGATAAACGGTCCGTTTGAGAGGTTTGTTGAAAACGCTACAACGTGCGATATATTAGCATCCATAGTGTTTCCTGTATCCCATAATGTACCATAAGAAGTATTTCCGTGGCTCTGTCCGTCACCTGTATTCAAATAAACAAATACAGGATAATTATAAATACTTAAAGCGCCTTGACTAAGCGGAAAATCATCCTGCGGTGCAACTATATCCTGTACGTTAACCATCTCGTACATAAGATAAAGATTATCATTATCCCATGCAGCGTAAAGAGCATAATTATCAATCGGAACTTCGTGCATTGACCAATGGCAGTAAACGCGGGGGTCGTCGTTAGCTACGCCTTGCGCAACGAGCATTGACTGTTCCCAATCGGATTTGTTTCCGTCAATAGAAATGGTTTTACGAACGCCTACTCCGCCGTTCGGGTTTGTTCCGTAACGTCCGCCGAGAGCAGGGCTTGTGGAGCCGTCGTTAAACTGTGTGGGGTCAGCCTTAGTGTATGTATAAGTTTCGGTTGCGGTACCGTTAGAATTGGTCGCGGTTACCGTTAAGGTAGTTTTAGAACCTATTGGAAGTCCCGCGCCGATTGTAACGTCAGCAGAACCGCTGAAGCTTACAGGTGAACCGCCGTCAAGAGAATAAGACGCGCTGTCAGCGTACTGCGCTGTAATTGTTACTGTAAGCGTGTCGCTTTTGTAATTTCCCGAATTTTTTGAAGCGGAAATTACCGGCTGAATGGTAGATGTATCATATACCGACCATTGACCTGTGGAATTGTCATAAATTTTTCCGCCACCCGGATAATCAGCGTCTTTTGTCTGCACACTTCCTCCGTTGCCGTTAAATATAATCATATTAAAACTATCATTATCAACGGTGTAGGAATAGACGTTATCTCCTATTTGTTTTTTCCCTAGATATTTTATATCAAAGAAAACAGCTACTGACGCCTCATTGTCTTTTGGATTATATTT